>JAKLJE010000018.1 GCA_023151315.1 Bacteroidia bacterium | reverse complement strand
TTCCGCAGTTCCTCCTGCCGCAGTAGCGCTTCCGTCGTATGAATAGTTTTCAGAAGGGTAAAGCGAGTCAAAGGACTCAACTACAAATGTGCCGTATGGTGTATACAAACTATCAGTCACCTGACCGAATACATTAACGCCGAAGCAGATAAGAATTAGAACCAGATATTTGTGCATAATCATTGTTTAATAAATAGTTTTCGTCCTTCGTTCTCATTATCATCAGTAACCTTAACAATATATGCTCCTGGCGGTAAAGCGCTGACGTCAATCGTTAATACTCCTAATCGTGTAATCGTTGAACTGATCAACTGACCTGATGAACTGAAAATTGAAACACTCTTACTTCCTACTCCTGTATCAAAGTTGATCGTAACCATTGAATTGGTCGGATTCGGAAATACTGTTAGAGGAATGGATTGCGAACTTGATGGTGTTGTAATGCTTAGATTCCTATCCAGACAGTATACCATAGAAAATTCTATGTTACTAGTATTGTTACCGTCAGTTGTAAAATAGATTAAACCGTTGGAGTCTGCAGCAATTCTACCCGGCATCATAAAACTGTACAATGTAGAATCCCAGAACAAAAATGAATCAATTCTTATTTGAGCGTTGTTGTACACGTCCAGCCTTAACGTCTTCTGCGTTCCCTGTCGCCAATACCACAGATGTAAAAGGTCGCCATCAGGTGTTACTGCAATCTCAGACGGTCGTGCCAATTGACTGCTATTGAAAATAGTATCAATACAATTTAAACTGCTATCCAAAACCATAATTACATTATCAGTTGTCAGTCGGCCACTTATATAAATCAGATGACTAACCGGATCGTACATCAACTGCTCCACCGCCCACGGAAACAATCCGCTTTCGTATGTTGCAACAACATTGCCCGACAAATTAATTTTATACAGATATGCACCTGGGCCGTTCAATAAAAGCAAATGATCGGTTTCAGTCACCGCAGAACCAATATAGTAATCACTATTGTAAATGGTCGATTGATCGTTCAATAAAGTATCACCTAAAAAGTTAAACTGCTGATCCAAAACACGCACCCCAACACCCAACATATCATTCGCAGACGAATCAATAAAATTGAAAATAGAATACAATGAGACATTCGAACTTAATTGCATATCAGCAATGGAGCAAGTAACAGAATAAGGTAAGCTATCCACGTTCGTAATTATTCCTGTGGTAGTTAGCTTGACGTTCTTTTTGACCGGAGGTTGATAACCAATTAAATGATTAATATCTGGCTTACATTCTACAATTACTCCCGAACTAAAATTCATTAAGGGGCCGGTAGAATTGAGTTGAGTTACGACGCGCAACGTATCATAGTAGTTCAGCCACAAATCCCCTCCATCAACAAAACAACTATTATAGTTCTCCTGAACGCAAGAGACGTCATTAAATAAAGCAGTATCCAGCATCAACGTTCCCGCTGAGGAGTAACTCATTGCTCTTACCATTGAGTAACCGCAGATCGTATCTTGGGTGTCAATAGCAACATATAATTTATTACCCTGACTTTCATGAATGGATTCAATGTTACCATTGGAGCCATGCCAGACAGTGTCGATCCAGACAGGCTGAATTTGAGCTCCCAAGTGGCAGCGAATGATTACAACCCCCAAGAACAACATGAACGTCGTACTTCTAAATCTTTTCATATACATCAATCTTGTAAGAGATTATATTAGGATTAAAATCAGCAATATCCCCGCGTATCATAACCGCAACCTGATCATAAAAAATCAGGTTGCTGTTTAAAGTGATATATTGACATTGATTTATTGTCTCTCCGTTATTAAACACGGCCTGTACATGTACAATTAATTGTTGCCCCGGGAAATATGTTATCCCATTGTCAAATTCTTCGCAAGTCTCATACCGGTCTCCTTCATTAACAGTCGATGCGTCCATACATCCCAATGAACTCACAAGCGGTCCAATATCCGGTAAACTTGAAGGAGTACAGCTCTGCGGCGTCACAGACGCATTGAATTCTACGTAATTCCCCGCCAAATTAGATCCAGTTCCTGAATGCATTCCGACTGCAATTACGTTATCAAACCAATAGTTCGTCAACGATACTAAATCTGGACTAGCAAATAGATCCTTGGAACCAGTAGTATTGAAACTTGCATCGGTTGTAGTCGCAAAAACAGAACTTTTTATCGCAGGTTGCGGTATGTATTCTAATTTCCCATTTGAGCAAATGTTACCACTAGGTGAACCGAAATAATTTAAATTCATATCGGGTCCTCCAACAAAGTTGAAATACTCAAAAGGGCTAAAATAGAAATACATTTTAGGCAAACCTATTACACCCGGACGATGAATTTCATAAATACCTCCAAAATCCAACCAGTACCTCTGTCCTCCACTACTCTCGTAAACATCATGAAATAAGTTGTCGTTTTCGCAAAGAGTTAATGAGTTCGCATGCTGCCATGTGTTCGGCCCTGGATATAGACCTAAACGATCTATTATGTGTGGCATAATAGACTTAACCAAAGTAATAGAACTTCCACTTTCTTGCTTACGCCAATAGAATCCTGACCGCGCGACTAAAACAGCATACCTATCAGAACTCATAACAGAAGACGGAACAGAATCGAAGAGATTAACATCGAACATTACACCACAGTCTTCCAACTCGTCAAGTTCTAACCAAATACCTATTTCATGAAATGCATTACCAGACAAATTTAAATTAGTGTATGGTTGGGAGGTAAAAGGAATGCAAACCTGACAGCGATACTGTTGTGGACTATTAAGAGGTTGTCCAGAATAGCAATTAATAATTGGCTTAATTAGTTTATCCACCTTCACTACAAAAACCGGGATGTCGAATGAAACGGCAATAACCGGAGTTGAGAAGACCGTTGCACTGTCAACTATCAAGTCAGAAGAAATACCTGTAATAGGCAGTGAAATTCTATTATAAGTTGAGATAACAATAAAGTTGGAAGCACTGAATGAAGCAGAGTCCCACAAATGTAAATATGGAATCGAGCAAATTGGCTTCATGTGAAGCGTTCCCAGCCACATTCTTTCATCCATAATCTTAGCCCATGAAACGCCAAGCGATTGAAAATCGAATGGGAAATATTCTTGCAACTCACTATCCAAATCAAGGTTCTGTTCTAATGAACCAGCTATAATATCCTGAAACCTTAATAAATAAATACTATCGCTTTCATTACGCAGAATGTAATTCCAGAGCAATTGCTTAAAATTCTGATCACTTGATAAATGCTGCAATCCCCCTACCAGTTCTTTCATGCACTCTTCAATGTGCAGAATATTCTTCGAAGGCTGATTATAGCATAGTACTTCACCACCCCAATCGGTCAAATTATTTTGCTGCACAAGACCAATAAATATATTACTCATTTGGTCGCGAGTAATTGAGGTTAGTAACTCCGCTTCACCATAGTTACTATTGTATCGGTTACTCCAATTAATGTTGCCACTTGAAATGTTATAACTAATAGTTACAACATCATAATTCTTATTACCCATACTTACTCCTGCAACAACTACATCGCCGCCATCTACCAAAATTGCATTTGGCATATCGACACCATTTAGCGTTCCATTAAACCGTTGCATCCACTTAACGTTTCCGTTCTGATGATATCGAATCGTAACGAAGTCATAATCAGTACTCACGCCTTGACTACGACCGGTAATAAAAAATGAATTATCATCATCTGCGCAAATACCAGTTAAAATATCGTTCTGATTGGCAACTCCATTGTAACGTGCATTCCACTTCAAATTTCCGTTGCTACGAAGATATTTAAGCAACACCAAGTCGCCATTATTACTACTTCTGTTAGATGTGATTCCCAATGCTATGTGTCCATTCGAGCCAAACGCCATACCTCCAACTCGCTCTGGTTGTCCAGATTTGTAGCCGTAACTTTTAATCCACTGTTGAGTTCCGCTGCCGTTAAACTTAATCAGAACGGCATCAACGTCACCAGTTATCATTTCACCAGTTCCAGCTACATAAACATCACCATTCCTGTCGCACAAAACTGCCAAACAAGAATCATTACCATTAGTCCCCACCGAAATATGTTTACTCCATTGCAACAATCCAAGGGTGTCATATTTCAAAATTGTCCCATCCATTGTTCCGGTTCCGTCTGAATAACCTACCAAAACAAGTCCGTCTCTATTAGAAGTTGCAGCGGCGGCGAAATCTCTTGAGTTTCCGAACCTTGAATACGTGCGTTGCCAAATCATTACGCCTCCCGTATCCAAACAGAGTACACCAATATCGCTGCTACTACCAATACCGATATTGCCAATAACATATACCCGAAAACTACTGTCAACTAAAATCGCAGCAGGTTTATCATCTCCGGATGTTCCACTATTATAATTATATGACCAGCGAAGCGTGCTGTCTGTTCGCCAACTTTTTATAGTCCATTCCAGCTTTCCATTATTGGCATAATGCGCGCATGCTGAATACACGTTACCGACAAGATCAGAAGCTACAAAGGTTTTAGATTCAATTGTATTCCTTCCCAGACTCTCTGACCAAAGTTTGGAGGCTTGGCCAAAGGCAGCAACGTGGAACATTAGAATATAAACAATTACATGCAATTCTTTTATGTATAATTTATGTTTCATAGTCCTTGGCAATCATATTAGATCTCCATCCAATTTAAATAATATAATCGAATTCACAAAATAAAAATCGTGTGCACGTTCACCATCATCCTTTAGGCCGCAGGATTTGATGAAGCGTTAGTGAATCGCGTGTTGAAGCTGGTGAACTCCAACGAATGGAAGCGCGCGCAAATGGCGCCGGTATTGCGTGTATCGCCGAAAGCGTTCGGCTCGGGAAGAAGAATGCCGATTGTGGGGAAGTATCTTTCCTGATAAATTTCTCAAAGAAAAATATCCGTCTGCAAATCGCCGCCCGGTGTTACTGCGTAATGCGCAAGGTCTGTGATTCCAGCGGAAGCCAGAATTTCATCATCGATGCAGAAATTTCCGGTGAACTCCGACGGAGATTTTGCAAGAATAACTGCAGCAGCATCTGCAACGATTTCCGGCTTACGTGAACGCTTCATCAGTTCATCACCGCCAAGAATATTCTGAACAGCAGCTGTTGCGATTGTAGTACGCGGCCACAAACAATTCGCTGCGATTTTGTCTTTCTTCAATTCGTGAGAATACCCGAGCGTAATCATGCTCATTCCGAACTTCGACAAAGTGTATGGCGCAAAATGTTTGAACCATTCAGCATTCAGGCTCAAAGGCGGAGATAAGGTGAGAATATGTGCGTGCGAAGATTTCCGTAAATGCGGCACACAATGACGTGTAACGAGATATGTTCCGCGCGCATTGATATCCTGCATGAGATCGTATTGCTTCAACGGTAATGCAGACGGCGGAGAAATATTGATAGCACTGGCGTTGTTAATGAGAATATCAATACCTCCGAATTTCTCCACAGCTGCCGCAATTGCCGCAGTAACATCTCCTTCTTCGCGGATATCACATTTAACCGCGAGCGCCTTTCCTCCTGCCTTTTCCATTTCTTCAGCGGCGGAGAAAATTGTTCCTTCCAATTTAGGATGCGGCTCTGTTGTCTTTGCTGCAATAACAATATTGGCTCCCATTGATGCGAGCTTCAAACCTATTGCTTTTCCAATACCGCGGCTGCCGCCGGTGATGAACACTGTTTTGTCTTTAAACATCATTTTTTCTGATTTCAATATTTATTAATGTCATATCATCGGTTTGCTCCATTCCATCCTTCCACTGATCGAATACAGTTGCGAACTCCTGAGCTCTTTCCGAAATGGGAAGCGCTTGTGTTGTTGTCACAAGATCTTTCAGTCGTTTCGACATGAACTTCTTTCTATCCGGTCCGCCGAACTGATCCACGATTCCATCGGAGAACAGAAAAACGCTGATGTCGGTATCCAGTTCGATAGTGTGCTCCGAATAGGGATTGGATTTCGACAAAGAAGAACCTATGGATATTTTATCCGCCGCAATCGTTTCCAGTGAACCATTACGAACAAAATACACAGGTCTGTCGGCAGATGCAATGATCAGTTTTCTTTGCTGAACATCAAACATCATAAGAGCGATATCCATTCCATCATTAACCTGACGATTCTCTCCCTTCGCATTCAATGTTGAAAGCAGTTCTTCATGAAGTGTATCAAGAATTTTACCCGGAGTTGTCACATTCTTCTTGACAATAACTCTGTTGAGAATTGCGGCACCCAGCATGCTCATCATTGCTCCTGGCACTCCATGACCTGTGCAGTCAGCAACCGCAACATATCTCACACCATTTCTGCCTTCTGCGGCCCAATAAAAGTCGCCACTGATAATATCACGTGGACGGAAATAAATGAAGTTGTTCGGGAACAATGCGTTCAACTTATCTGCTGCCGGCAAAACCGCGTTCTGGATTCTTGTAGCGTAGTTAATGGAATCCGTAATCTCCTGATTCTTGACTTCAATGATTGCCTTCTGTTCTTCAATCGCAGCATTCTTCAGCTGCAAAAGATCGTTATCTCGTTTCTTCCTGTTGTAATTTCGAAAAACCACAACAGAGAAAATCAACAACAGCATTCCTATGCCGGCTGCTGCCCATTTGATGATTACATCCCTTTCGTTCTGTACTGTGCGTGCAACGTTTTCAGATTCCAGCAACGCAATCTTCTGTTTCTGCTCCTGTGCTTTGTACTTTTTCTGTGCTTCCTCAGATGCTTTTGTGGTTTCTGTATCGAATACTTCCTGTCTCAACGAATCTGTGATAAGGAAATAATAAGCGGATCGTTCGAAATTCTTTTCTCGATAATAAGACATCGCCAGCATTTCTGTAGACTGAAGGGCGTAGAAACTATTCTCCTGCTTTAATGCAAGCTCGTAAGCTCTCAATGCGGCAGTCTGCCCGGCCTTAATCTCTCCGGTAGCCTGATACAACTCTGCCATTGTGGTGAGGGTGGTCATGCATTCATAATCCAAACCGCGGCGCTCTGCCATGCCCAACGATTTCAGAAGATAGGATTTCGCCAATCCATAACTCTTCATCTGCAGCAATGTACTGCCGAGATTATTGTAACAAACCATAAGGTGACCGGAATCACTCTGTGCTTCAAAAATCTTCAATGCCTTCAATTGGTAAGTATAAGCAGAGTCCCATTTACTCATATTGGAGAAATACAATCCGATATTATCCACGCAGGCCGCGATACTCACTGTGTCTTTCAATTCTGTAAATATCCTGAGCGCTTCCTGAGTACGCTCAATTGCCGCTTCGAAATCCGTTGTATAGAAATAAAGAGAGCCCCAATTCCTGTTCAGAATCGCCAATTGCTCAGCGTCATTATTCGCTCTTGCCAGATCCATTCCTTCGACAAAACTGGCAGTCGCTTCTTCGTAAAGCCCCATGCGCATGAAAAGAACGCCCCGCGCACTTAGAATTTCTTCTTCCCATTCTACATACTTTCCGTTGTGCGCCACCAGCAACGCGGTATCAATCTGAAACATTGCCGAATCATTTTTTCCGTGATATCTGTATTGTCTGTTGAGATTCATGCGCTCCTGGATCTCGACAGTATCCAATTGATTTGTGTTGCTTATATAAATTGCGGCTTTAAGCAAATCAACACATAATACAGGCTCGGATTTATAGTACTCACGCGCCAGTGAATCCAAAACTTCAACTTGTCTGAAAGGCTGCAAACCTCTTACCTGCGCAGAAAATCGAGCGGGCACCTGTTGAGCAGAAAGTGATTTTCCGAGTAACAGAAAAATGAATGTGAATAAAGCCGTAGTAACTCTCATGATGGGTTTGAAATACAAAGCTACAAATCCACGGAGATCAGTGAACAAACTGAGTAAACACGATAAAATCAACGCAACTGGTGCTGCAATTAACTTTTGTTCTTACGCAACAATCTGTTCGGATTTTTCATCACCAATGTGTAATCGGAATGACTTTCAATTTCTCTTGCCAACTGCGCACAACCGAAGTTGCTGTGATCTTCGGAATCATCAAATAAAATAAATCCGCCTTCTGCCAGTCGTTCATGCGCGTTCTCAAAATCACGTTTTGCAAAATCGTAATCGTGATTTCCGTCAATATAAACCATGGAGAAACGCAAATCCGTTTTTAATTCTCTGTTGCGCAGATCCATAATTCCATCGCCGGATTTCAATAGTGAGAAGAACTCATCGGACGTATTGCGGAAAACATAAGGCAGATTAGACTTACTGAAGAATTCAGTATTTCTGAGATAGGAGTCTTTGATGAAATCTGCGAAATCCACACGATTCACTTCGGGATCACCAGCCAGATTTTCAAGATACGTCGCGTCCGACGTTTGTTCATCCTTGTACCCGCGAACAATCCAGGGATCAACTGAGACAACCTGGTTCGATTTACCAAATTTCCTCAGCAGATAACAAATGATGTTGGCAGATTGACCCGCGTGAGCACCGATTTCCAGTATTGGATAATCATTCGGAAGATTTTTAATCGCATGCTCAAAACACGCCACATTCCCACGATGTTGCATACCGGCATTACTTACAAGCAACCAGTTGATGAATTCATCCGAGGTATCTGTAAAATGCGTTCCGGCAATCATTTTAGCCAGTTCAAGTCCTTTACGGCGCAGCGACATATATTCAAATATAGTCGCTTTCTCCATAATACTGTTTTATCGTAATTTCGCGCAGCTAATTTCACATTCATGAGCAAGCCAATCATCTCCGGCATACAGCAAGTAGGAATAGGAATTCCGGATGTACACGCCGCATTCAAATGGTATCGTCAGAATTTCGGAATGGATGTTCCGGTTTTCGAAGAAGCAGCGGAAGCAAACCTGATGTTGCCGTACACAGGCGGGAAAGGACACAGCCGACATGCGATTCTTGCTGTGAATATGAAAGGCGGAGGTGGTTTCGAAATCTGGCAATACACCAGCCGTACTCCTGTTCCTGTATCATTTGAAATTCAACTGGGCGATATCGGACACTTCGTTACACGCATGAAGTCGGACGATGTGAAAGCGTCTTACGAGTTTCTGAAAAGCCGTAACGCAGATTTGCTTGGTGGTTTGACAACTTCACCGGACGGACAACCGAATTTCTTCGTGCGCGATCCGTGGGGAAATATTTTCGAAATCGTTCCGGGCAACGATTGGTTCGGTAAAGGAAAACAACACACAGGCGGACCTGCAGGTGCATTGCTCGGTGTGACTGATATTGAGAAGTCCAAAACATTTTACGGCAACATTCTGGGTTACGACACTGTTGTCTATGATAAAACCGGCGTGTTTGATGATCTGAAAAATCTTCCCGGAGGAAACGTCGAAGTACGTCGTGTGCTTCTGAAACATTCCAAGCCACGCGCAGGAGCGTTCTCTCGTTTGCTCGGATCGAGTCAGATAGAATTGGTTCAGGTGCTGAACAAAACACCACGCAAAATTTTCGAAGGACGCTGGTGGGGCGATCGCGGATTCATTCACTTGTGCTTTGACATCGTGGGAATGAAAGAACTGAAAGAGCTGTGCGAGAAAAACGGACATCCGTTCACAGTAGACAGCGCCAACAGTTTTGACATGGGAGAAGCTGCTGGACATTTCAGTTACATTGAGGATCCTGATGGCACGCTGATTGAATTCGTAGAGACGCACAAAGTTCCTGTGCTTAAAAAACTCGGCTGGTATCTGAACTTAAAAAATCGCCCTGCTGAAAAACCACTTCCGGATTGGATGGTGAAAAGTATGGGATTGAATCGTGTGAAAGATTAGTGAGGAGAGAGGAAGGAGAAGGATGGAGAGCGAAACTAGTTCTTGCGCAATGCATTCATTTCAGCAACGATTTCTGCTCTGAGCGTTACGAGTTTTTCCACTTGTGACTTATCAGAACGGAACGCCGAGAGCAAAGCGGATTTCCCTTTTGCTTTTTTCATTCTTGCCCAATATTCCTGAGCGATATAACCGCAGATCGGCATTGCAATCATGTAGGCTCCGAGAATGTACCAGTTGCGAAAAATCAATGCAACTGCAAGCGAAGTAAGTCCGTACCATATCTGCCATAAAAATGTTCCAACGGTTCCGCTGATGGATGAATGCCATTCCATGTGCTTCACAATTTTCTGCGCTAACGCATACGGAACTTTGTACGGCACGTAGTTCGTAATCGTTCCGAAAAGCCAAAGCGGAAAAAGCAACACGAAATATAAAAAGTCCCACAACAATCCGGTTCCGCCGATCGACTCCACTCCTTTCGGACGCATCAGCCAATCACGCACGCCGATATCTTTTAATCCTAGCAGATACGTATCCACTTTCTCACGCAAGCTCAGCACAAGTTCTGCATTCGTATTGGTCAACTCATTTACAGCGCCTGCGATCTGCTTTGAAACAATATGTCTGTCATTTTGATTTTCCGGATCCAGACCTTGAGCTTCCGTCCATTCATCCAGCAAAATATCTTCCAGTCCGTTGACGAGTTTGTCATTTGCCTTGTCCTCAATGATCACGAGACATTCCGCCATTTTCTTCTCAAGATCCCGCGTAAACTGATTCATCGCGCGGGCTTTATCCTGACGGTACAAAGCTTCGTAATCTTTCATCGCGAAAGGTTCTCCGCACTCAATGTAAACACGTGATCTGAACTTCCATGGAGAAGAATCGTAGTTGATTCCCACCGGCACAATAGTCAGATTCAGTTTGAAGTCATTCTTCTCTTCAGCTCCGAATGCAATACGCGCTGTCCCCTTCTTGAGTTTACGCAAACGACGTTCCTGAATGCAAAGTCCTTCTGAAAAAATCAGAATACACTTGTTGTCTTCCAGCATCGCGGTGCACTTATCGAATGTTTCATCATTCTTGGCAAGATTTTCCGTTCCTTCCAATGCGCGATAAATCGGAATGATTCCGACAAAGCCGAGAAACTTCGCAAGCGCCTTTTTCCGGAAAACATCTGAGCGCGCCAGAAACCAATTGCGACGCGGCAATGCGCTCCCCACCATAATCGCATCCATAAACGCATTCGGGTGATTGGAGCAGAAAATTACCGGGCGATCTGATGGTATACGTTCTATTCCGGTGATATTTTTCTTTCGATTGAATCGATAGAAGTATCCCATCCAGATGCCGAATGAATACCACAAATACCAATAGAAGACCGTGCCCAGAAAACGCATAAGCGCAAATTTACTAAATGCCCGCGTAAAGGCGCTGAATCAGTAAGATTAGACTGCAGTTTACTTGTTCCCGCCTCCGCATTGAACTATATTTGAATAACGTATCTGACCAAATGAAAAATATACTCCTCGGCGCTGCACTTTTCTGTGCGCTCACTTTGCCTGCCCAGCAATTCATTACAACCCATTCCGGTCGCGCTTTAACGTTCCGCGAAGTTCAATCGCAATATGCGCAATGGAAAGACACCGCAGATCTGCAGCACACCAAAGGTTGGAAAGCATTCAAGCGTTGGGAAATGGAAGTGGCAATGCACACCGACGGTTCCGGTGAACCCGGAGATGCAAGCGAATATTTCACCGCAGCAACAGAATCTGCCCGTCAGCGTCAGCCCTCAGATCCCAATCAAGTAGCGTTCAACGCATGGTATCCTGTTGGTCCCGATTATATTCCTGCAAACCTTACGGGCTACATGGAAAACGGAATCGGGCGCATCAACTGTATTGCGTTTCATCCAACAGATGTAAACACGTATTACATCGGTGTTGCGCAAGGCGGAATGTGGAAGACAACAAACAACGGAGCTACATGGACACCAATGACAGATCAGTTGCCGATAACGCGCATCAGCGATATTGCCATTGACCCGAATGATCCGGACAGCACAATGTACATTTCTGTTTGCGATTTCGAATACATTGGGTTCGGCTTGTTCCTCAACGGACGCAAACGCAACACACACTACGGCGTTGGTGTTTACAAAACAACAGATGCAGGTCAAACGTGGCAATCTACAGGACTTACATTCAACATGACCGATGAAGATGCTTCACTCATTTGTAAAATCATCGTGAATCCATCTAACAGCAATGAAGTTCTTGCCTGCGGCGTAAGCGGTATGTATCGTTCAACCGATGCCGGCGCAACGTGGACCAACATGAATTCCGGATTGTTCTGGGACATGATTCCTGTTCCCGGATCACCAAACACAATTTACGCGGCAACAGGTTGGGTAGCTACAAGCAACATGGGAAGTGCGGGAGTTTGGAAGTCAACTAACTTCGGACAAACCTGGTCATTGCTTACAACAGGAATTCCTGCAACAGGAACAGTACAACGCGTGAAATTGATGATGGCTCCGTCTGATGTGAATTACATCTACGCAATCACTGTAAATCTTCAAAGCGGATTGTACGGAATTTACAAAACCACCAACGCCGGTAACAACTGGAATTACCTCAGTCCGAATCCCAATGTGTTGGATGGAGGCGACGGATCAAGTTCAGGCGGACAAGGAACATACGATATTGGTGCGTGTGTTTCTCCAACCAATCGCGACCAGATTTTCATTGGTGGCGTTAACTTGTACGGATCTTCCAACGGAGGAACAAGTTTTCAACCCGCATCACACTGGACACTGAATTACGGTCCAACAGCACATGGCGATATTCACTATCTCGCAGTTCAGCCGGTCTCCAATCAATATTTCATGTGCAGTGATGGAGGTGTGTATAAGACAAACGCAATTGTTACCCAATCATGGTCGTCAGCCAACGGAGGAAATCCTTGGCAAACGCAATGGACCAATCTCAGCAACGGAATTCAGGTAACATCGTTTTATCGTTTGTCCAGTTCTCGCATGAGTGACGGACGACTGGTTGCCGGTGCGCAAGACAACGCAACTTTCTATTACGACAACGCAAGCTGGAGCACAATTTTCGGTGGCGACGGAATGGATTGCTATCTCGATCCGCTGGACAACAATATGATTTTCGGATCGAGCCAATACGGCAACTTCTATCAATCAACTGACGATGGCGTAAGCGCGTGGGGAATCTCCGCGAATGTCAATAGCGAAGCCGGAGAATGGACATCTCCGATTGTTGCAGATTACAACAACCCCGGAACGATTTACATCGGCTTTGAAAACGTCATGCAATCAACTGACAACGGAAATACATGGAATGCAATTTCGAATTTCCCTTTCGTGAATTCCTCAGTTGAACTTTCAGCTTTGGCAGTTTCAAACTCAAACAGCAATACATTGCTTGCGGCCAAACGAATCCGCTATGAGCTGAACGAACCATCACGTCTGTACAAAACAACAAACGGAGGCGGATCGTGGACGAACATCACATCAGGTTTGCCGGACTCGCTTTACTTCACTTCAGTTGAGATTTCAGAGAACAACGCCAACACATTTTATGTTACGTGTGCCGGATTCTCAGGCGGCAATAAAGTATTCCGTACTACAGACGGAGGAACAACATGGCAGAACATTTCTTTCAATCTTCCGAACATTCCTGTCAATTGCATCAAGTACATTCCGGGAGGAAGCGGAGATGTGATGATCGGAACGGACATCGGTGTTTACGTTCTCAATGCAACGGCTTCTGCCTGGGTAAATCAAAGCGCAGGATTACCGAACGTAATTGTGAGTGACATTGATTTCAACGTGCCGCTCAATAAAATTTACGTGAGCACTTTCGGTCGCGGTATATGGGCAACAGATCTCGATGTATTTACATCAGCACCAACTGTGGAACAAACACAACCGCAGATCAATCTGTATCCTTCACCGAATAACGGTTCGTTCAGCATCAACATCGCTGCTGAAAACAGCAACGGAAATTACACGCTCGAAGTAATTGATGTAATGGGCAAAGTGGTACATACGCAGAATCTGAATGGCGCAGGTACACACAACGTAACATTCGAAGGCGCACCGGGAATTTACTACGCACACATTCGCGGCACGAGCTATTCCGGAGTGAAGAGTTTTGTGATTGATTAGTTGACGGGCTGCTGCTGCGCATCACTCCAGTGCCAAACGCTTCTGCTAACACTAGAATTTAATGCTTTTAGATTTAACGCATGTTACATTCTGGTTGATTCATATTTAAATTTAGGCTCAAACATGGCCAATTGCCCATCAACAATATCGTACTTTTCAATGTTCCGTGCCTGAATCAAAGAATTTATTTTTTTAAGATTAAATTGATCATAAGCTATAACCAACTCCTCAAGGAATTTTTCAGGAAAGGAATTAATGCGTGGGATTCTTACTTTTTTCAAATACTGACTTTGCC
The DNA here is from genome assembly GCA_023151315.1 of Bacteroidia bacterium. GTDB lineage: Bacteria > Bacteroidota > Bacteroidia > Palsa-965 > Palsa-965. Next base: position 77,264 of record JAKLJE010000018.1, on the reverse strand, counting down.
ATCGTGGATATCCGCCGTTCATTTTGTTACTAATTTCAGAAAGCTGGAGCCGAACGAAATCCGACATCAAGATTGACGCAAGAACCTTCAGATGGAAAAGGCTGGGGCCAGTGATATAGTATAGATTATGGTGAGGATAATAATTTCCTTCATCAATAAAAATACGTGTATTCCCAGAAATGTCAGGTAGAATTATTTTCGGTTTAGCAGCAAGTTCGGACTTTATTTTATCAATTGTCTTAATCCAATTCTGCGGATTTACTTTTGCAACATGTCGCTGCTTAAGGACTTTTTCGTGCTCACTGAAATACTTTTTAGCCTTAGGGAAATGTTCCAGTGAAATAATATCACCTTTAAAATCGAAGGGGTTAATAATGTAATTTCCGCGCCATCGGAAAGTGTCATTTTTCAAATCTTTGGACATTAAAATTGGCAACAAAAGCTCATTTTCGATTTTCCCGGGAAATTCATCGCTTATATAAACCTTATCACATCCAGTAGCGACACCAATTCCAATTTTAAAATTTTGATTTTCTATTAAATCCAAATTTGTGTCGCTTTTCCCATTTAAGGGTTGATTAACGAACCAGTTGGAAGAGTTTATTGATAACTCTTGTCGAGCGCGCACATTGCCTTGAATTATTAAGGCAAGTTCTTCAATGCTCTTGGATTCGTATAGGTATGTTTGGGGTTTACCTACTTTATAATCGATTTTAATAATCGAAGGGTAAGCTATAACTGACTCCTGAAAAGCATCGACATTTTCCATGTTAATAATCCAATCGACTGAATACTTTTTGCTAATAAGGGATCGCAGAGATTCACCATATTGATTTTTCAACCATCTATTCGAACATATAAAGCAAAGTGTTCCATTCGTTTTTAGAATTTGCAACCCCTTCTCGAAAAAAGGAATATATAGATCACTGCGATGTTTAAAGGTTCCGAACTTCTTCTTATAAGCAAACTTTAAATCAACTGGAATTTTTTCATGCCTTACATACGGAGGATTACCGATAACTATATCGCTTTTAGCAGGCGTGGATAATAGAAAATCTTCTTCAAAAATAATATTTGGAGGATCGGACACACCAATTGAGCTTAAGAAGTTAATTATGTTTTTTCGTAATTCTAGAACTTTAACAGTATCAATTTCGTAGAACGCCAAATTGGATAGAGATCGATTAAATTCAAATCCAAAATTCTTTGCAGAATTGTAGAGCCTCTGGATAATCTCAATTGCAAAAGCACCATCACCAGCTGCGGGTTCTGTTATTGTAATGTTTGCAAGATTCTCAGAAGGAACATAATTAACAGAATTGAGCATATCCCTAACTATACTTGGTTTAGTTAGGACAATTCCATGTTGATTCCCGTTTGACCTTGTTCCGTACATTATTTGAATTCGTTAAGCCTGCCCTTGAGAAAACCCATATAAGATAATAAAAAACTATTTAATGACAATTCCTCATCGACCATTCCAAAGTTTTTTTTCGAATCAGTCCAGATTAAACAAGTGCATGAGTAATGTCTTTCTTGCATTAGTTTCTTGCAAAAAATGCAATAGCGATCTAAATAGCTAGTGTCGTTAAATTCTTTTCTGACTTTGAAGTGCGGCTCTTGAACTTTAACTGTTGCCGTAGATTTTTTTGATCGTTCAACCAACATCAAGTAACCAACCCATGGCGGTTGAGATTGAGGATAACCATTTTCTTTGAATGCAGTCCAAAGGTCAACAGCACTTCCTATGGCTTCTTCTGTTCGATTGTTGAAATTATTTCCAAATGAGCCAACCTGCGATTTAAATTCAACAACTGAAATTAACTTACCATTAGGGGAAATAATAAGGATATCCCAGTCTTTGGTTGGTCTAAAGAATCCTGGAATTTTATTACCGTTAGTGTAAATACAGTTTTTCGGAATCCCAATATCTACAGCAACCTTTGTCATTAACTCAATGAATCCGTCAAGTTGCTTACCTCCGGTAACAGCGCTTCTATTTCCTTGATCAGATTTAGATCTCCCGATTGTTTGCTTATTCCTTGTATTCCAAAAATGATTAATGGCCTTTGTGAGGGTTCGCTGATACCTATCGATTGAGAAATCCATTCCGTTTTTATTCAAAGTTAATCAATCAAATTATTGAGCGCAATTTAAGAGTAGTCATTGAGTATTTGACGCTTCCATATCACCGGAATTTCCGCAGTGCGCGGCACTTTGCTTCAATCCCTTCCCGATGTGTGAGAACTTCAACTAAACATTGAACTCCAATCGCATGCCTTTGTACAGCTCGTTAATAGCGCCGTTATTGTAAACCAGATTTCCGTTTACAAAAGTGCTCACCACGCGAGAATGGAATACAGTTCCTTCCAAAGGAGACCAACCGCATTTGTAAAGCAGATTGTCTTTCGCTACTGTCCAATGTTGTTGCGGATGCACGAGTACGAGATCCGCCCAATAACCTTCGCGGATGTATCCTCGTTTGTCGATGCGGAACAAATCTGCAGGAGCGTGACACATCTTCTCCACCACGCGCTCCACGGAAATTTTTCCTTCACGCGCTTTCTCCAGCATCGCTACCAATGAATGCTGCACCAGCGGTCCGCCCGATGGAGCTTTCAGATAAGATTGCTGCTTCTCCTCTATCGTATGCGGCGCGTGATCTGTGGCAATCACATCGATTCTGTTATCAAGCAATGCCTTCCAAAGCGCTTCGCGATCGTTTGCAGTTTTCACGGAAGGATTCCACTTGATGAAATTTCCTTTCGTTTTGTAATCCGCATCCGAAAACCACAAATGGTGAATGCAGACTTCCGCAGTAATCTTCTTCTCACGCAGCGGAACGGAATTATCAAACAACTCCAATTCATCTGCAGTGGAAATATGAAACACATGCAAACGCGTTCCGAATTTCTTCGCACGCGCAATGGCTTTTGATGAAGAAGCATAACACGCTTCGCGACTTCTGATCAACCCGTGATAATCAGCAGGCATATCATCGCCGTATTTCGCGCGGTATTCTTCCACATTGCGTTTGATCATCGGATCGTCTTCCGCATGAACGGCAATCAATGTTTTCACTTTCGCAAAAACATTATCCAGTTGCTCTTCATTATCCACAAGCATGTCGCCTGTTGATGATCCGAGAAATATTTTCACACCCGCAACATTACGCGGATTAATCTTCAGCAACTCGTCCAGATTGTTATTCGTTGTTCCGATGAAAAACGAAAAATTCGCAAGAGAAACTTCAGCCGCGCGCGCGTATTTTTCCTCAAGTCGTTCTACCGTTGTAGCAGGCGGTGCTGTGTTCGGTTGCTCCATGAAAGATGTAACACCTCCTGCAACCGCAGCTTTCGCTTCCGTATAAATCTCGCCTTTATGTGTCAGTCCCGGTTCGCGAAAATGAACCTGATCATCAATCACACCCGGCATGAGCCACAATCCTGTAGCGTCAATTACCTCCGCATCGATCGATTCAATTCCGGAACCGATTGCAGCAATCTTTCCTTCTGAAATGAGAACATCGCCGGCAGTGATTTTGCCTTCGTTAACGATGTTGGCGTTGCGGATCAGGTAATTCATCAGAATGTAACATTAAGCGTCAGCACTTCGCCTCCGCGTTGAACTTTAATCGTAGTAGTCTCGCCTTTCGAAAATTTCTGCAACTGCGCCATATAATCGCCCATCTTCTTGATTTCAACGCCACCCATTTCAATCAGCACATCACCGGTTTTCACTCCGGCAGCAGCAGCAGGTTTTCCTTCAGTAACACCATCGATTTTCAATCCCGGTCCTTCAAAAGTATAATCCGGCATAATGCCCAAGGTTACTTTGAATTTCGAGCGACCCATGTCAGGATTCTTCGTCTGCTGGAATTTCAGTTTCGGGAGTTTCTCTGTTTGATCGATGAGCTGAATAATGAATTCGAGAACGAGTTTTTCTCCGGCGTAATTCACTTTCTCTGCATCATCACCGGGTTTATGGTAATCGGAATGCTGACCAGTGAAGAAGTGCAGAACAGGAATATTTTTCAGATAGAATGAAGTCTGATCCGAAGGCCCTATTCCCGCGCTGTCCTGTTTGATCTTGAAAACAGTATTTGTTCCGTTGATCATCGGAACCCAATCCGGCGCTGTCCCTACACCATAAATCATCAACGCTTTGGTCGAATCATTCAAGCGACCGATCATGTCCATATTGATCATGTAATTCACTTTCGTGAGATCAATAGTCGGATTCTCACAGAAACGTTTCGAGCCCATCAATCCCAATTCTTCTCCGGAAAAACAGATGAACAAGAAGTTGAATGCCTCTTTACGTCCGTTGGAAGTGTAGTAACGTGCCAATTCAATTACACCTGAAGTTCCCGAAGCGTTATCGTCTGCACCGTTGTGTACTTTCCCTTCCGGATTCACGTCCAGTGAATTTTTATCGTGACCTGTTCCGAGATGATCGTAATGTCCGCCGATTACTACAGTGTATTCCGCACCGTTATCAAGGTAGCCGATGACGTTTTTGCCTGTGCGCTCTTTGAGATTCGCTGTAGACGTATCGTGCGGATTCGGATTCGACTTGAATGTGAAAGGCTGGTAAAATCCTTCTGTTCCCTTCGGAGATAAACCGCATTTCTTGAATTCACCTGCGATGTAAGCAGCTGCTTTCTTCTCGCCTTTGGATGATGTTCCGCGACCTTCAAGTTTATCTGAAGCCAGATAAGTAACGTCTTTGCGGATTCGCTCAGCACTGATTTCCTGCGCCGAAATTGTAAACGCTGCGAATACAAATCCGAGCGCTAATAGAAACGATTTTCTCATGGTATTATTCTGGTCTGCAAAGATACGCACCGCAAACCGGAATGACCACATTAATCTGCCTGTGGCAGCAAGAGGAAATCTTATTCCTTCCAGTCGGCAACAAACACGTTGGTATCGCGTGTGCCCCAATTGCGGCGGTTAGAGGAGAATGCGATCTTCTTCCCGTCCGGAGAAAACATCGGGAATGAGTTGAACACGCTTTCGTAAGTTACTTGTTCCAATCCTGTACCGTCCAGATTGATCAGAAACAACTGAAAATTGAAGCCTTTCTCTGCGGCATGATTAGAAGAGAAGATGATTTTATTTCCAGAAGGTGTAAAATAAGGCGCCCAGTTTGCTTTGCCCAATTTGGTGATCTGTTTCATATCCGTACCATCAGCGTTAATGGTGAAGATTTCCATGTTTGTTGGTGCAACCAGATTCTGAGCGAGCAAATCTTTGTACTCTTTCACTTCCTGTTCTGTCTTCGGACGTGAAGCACGGAAAACGATCTTCTTGCCGTCAGGAGAGAAGAAAGCGCCACCGTCGTAACCCAATTCGTTGGTCAATTGCACAGGATTGGTTCCGTCGATGTTCATGATCCACAGATCAAGATCGCCTCCGCGTGTTGAAGTGAAAAGAATTTTATCGCCTTTAGGAGATACAACAGCTTCGGCATCATAACCGGGAGAATTCGTCAATTGTTTTGTGATGTTTCCTTTAAGATCAGAAACGAAAATGTCGTATGTATCGTAAATCGGCCAAAGGTATTTTCCATTCTGACGGAGATTGTCGGCAGGCGGACACATTTTACCACCTACATGCGTAGATGCAAACAACACATGCTTGTTATCAGGCATGAAGTACGAGCATGTCGTGCGTCCGTCTCCTGTGCTAACGCGTGAAGGAACGTAAAGAGAATCTTTCGCCTTTTTCAAATCCATCACATAAATCTGATCGCAAGAATTTCCCCACTTGGAAAAATCACTCTGAAAAGTGAGCATCTTGCTGTCGAAACTCCAATAAGCTTCCGCGTTGTTCCCTCCGAAAGTCAACTGACGTAAATTCACCAAATGTTTTTCCTGTGGATTGTCGATTGAAGGTTTCTTTTTTCCAGCAGAAATTGAAAAGAAAAATGCGGTAAAAATCAGAGCTAAAGAGAGGATGGATTTCATGCCGCAAAAATACCCTTGCGGCGGAGCGGAATTGTCTGAAATCTGTCAGCGCTGACCAAAGTCAGTAGTAGAACTACGCTTTGCGAGGCGCGATTTTCTTGAATCGCATTTGCAGTACTCCCCAGAAGGCTTCTTTGAAAATTTTAGTGCTCATTTTGGAAACGCCTTCCACGCGATCTATGAATGTGATCGGCACTTCCACAACTTTAAATCCGAGTCGGTGTGCAGTATACTTCATCTCAATCTGAAACGCGTAACCCACAAAGCGGATATTGTCGAGATCAATCTTCTCCAGTACGCGGCGCGTGTAACACTTGAATCCAGCTGTGGTATCCTTCACGTTCATCCACAAAACTATGCGAACGTACAATGAAGCGAAGTACGACATCAGCAAGCGACCCATTGGCCAGTTTGCTACTTTTCCGCCTTTCACATAACGAGATCCGACTGACACGTCTGCTTTTCTGTTGGCACAAGCATCCCACAAGCGAATCAGATCATCAGGATTATGAGAGAAGTCGCAATCCATTTCGAAAATGAAATTGTAATTGCGCGCAAGCGACCATTTAAAACCGTGAATGTATGCTGTACCGAGTCCGAGTTTCCCTTTGCGCTCTTCAATGAACAGTCGATCAGCAAACTCGCTTTGCAAGCGTTTTACTATGTCTGCAGTACCATCCGGAGAGCCGTCATCCACAATCAAAAGATGGAATCCTCCTTCCAACGACATAACTTTCCGGACCATCTTTTCGATGTTCTCCTTCTCATTATACGTTGGAATTATGACGATTTTGTCGGACACTTGATCTGTTTGAGTCAACGAAGATAGGTTTGACGGTTAAATCTTACAATGCTATTGAGGTATTTTGGCATAATTGCTGAAAGTATAATGTCGAAAGTGTCAAAAAGTTTCATTAAATTACAGTATGAAACAGTTGATGATAGTGGTGATAAGTCTTGCGTTTTTGCATCCTGTTTCAGGTCAGACGGATTCTATCAGGACTGACAGTACTCAGACGCAAAATGCTCCGAAAGTTGTCTCAACAGACAGTCTGAAGCCGTACTTTCCGGTTTATGTGGATTCAGGGATCGCGAGTTGGTACGGACCGAAATGGAAAGGCAGGCTGACTGCAAGCGGAGAATACTTTGATCCGGACAGCATGACCGCAGCTCACAAAACGCTTCCTTTCGGAACTATTGTGAAAGTGACGAATGTATCGAATGATTCAGTCATTTACGTTCGTATTACGGATCGACTTCCGAAGAAGTCATCCCGCTCCATTGACTTGACGCCGGTTGCAGCAAAGAAACTCGGATTCTATTCGAAAGGATTGCAGAAAGTACGGATGGAAGCGGTGGGCATCACTCCGGTGCGAAAGAAAACGAGATCGGTTGGTGCGGTGCAGAGGAGGTAGGAGCACTTTCCGGTTCAATGGAAAATACTATTTTCATATTATGAAATATACTTTTCACACTCTACTAACGGCAACATCAATTGTATTGCTCTCTACATCCTGCAACAATCACTCAGGGGAACCGGTAATAACCATCGATTCTGTCGTGAAAAAAGATGCACCTGCAGACTGGCTCACTAGCGACAGCCTTTCGTACAATGCAGAACTCGCCACCAAACTCGGTGCTGACGAATACGGCATGAAACAATATGTGATGGCGTATCTGAAGCGCGGTCCGAAACGCGATCAGGATTCAGCAACTGCGGCAGAATTACAAAAGGCGCATCTTGAAAACATCAATCGTATGGCGGAAGAAGGGAAGTTGATTGTTGCCGGTCCGTTTATGGACGATGGAGACGTGCGGGGCATTTACGTTTTCAATGTTGCAACGGTTGAAGAAGCAAAAGCGCTTACGGAAACAGATCCTGCAATTAAAGCCGGTCGGCTCGAGATGGAATTACATCCGTGGTACGGAAGTGCGGCGTTGATGCTGAATCCGAAACTTCATAAGTTGTTTGAGAAGAAGAACGTTGCAGAATAAACTACGAGCAATAAAAAAAGAGGCTGCAAAATTTTGCAGCCTCTTTTCATTTCGTAGGTAATGTTATTCAACAATCACTTGCTGCACACCTGAATTTCCATTCGCATCAATCATGCGGATCATGTAAATTCCGGCAACATCAATTGTGATCTGTGATTGCGCACCGCCATTGAGTCGTACTGTTTGTACTACTCTGCCCTGTGCATCAAACACTGAGATATCTCCTGCATTCATTGAACTGTTCAGAATTGTGAATGTTCCGTTGTTCGGATTCGGATATACATTGAATGATACAGCAGAAATATTGTTTTCCGCAACACCAGTACAAGGATCAACATAAATCACATCAGTCGAAGAGCCGGTGCAACCTGTTACACCGTCTGTATAAGTGTACGTAATTGTATTAGCACCAACTGTAGCACTTGCAGGTGTGAAAATTCCACCGCTCACCGCAGTTCCGGAATATGTTCCGCCCGCCGGTGATCCACCTGAAAGTGTTACAGGTGCGTCAAGAGTACAAACTGTATCAATGCTGAATGCAACCGTTACAGTCGGAGCAGCAGGATCAACAAGAGTAACTGATGCTGTTTGAGTGCAACCTGCAGTATCTGTAACAGTCAGAGTATATGAACCAGCAGCGACGCTGTTGTTATCTTCTGTTGAAGGGCCATTGCTCCATACATAAGTATAAGCCGGAGTTCCACCGCTTATCGTTGCATCAATCATACCGTTTGTACCGGAACAAGTTGTAGGGTTCGAACTAGTTATACTTATTGCCAACGCAGCAAGCGGTTGCGAAATAACAACAATTCCGCTATCCTGGCATCCGTTGGCATCTGTAAGAATTCCGCTGTACGAACCTGCAGGAATATTAGTCAAATCTTCCGTTGTAAAGGCACCGCTGTTCCAGTTGAAAGTAAATGGAGCTGTTCCGCCCGCAACAGAAAGATCAATTGAACCTGATGAATCCCCGAAGCAACTCACATCAACAGAAACCACGCTCACGTTAATTGCTGCTGGTTCAGTCACAGTGGCTGACGTTGTTGAAGTGCAACCGTTATTATCTGTGATAGTATATGAATACGTTCCTGCGCTTACAGTGAACGAGCCGTCTCCGCTGTATGGACTTGTACCACCAGTCGCACCTACAGTGAGGGTTGTATTACCACCGTTACACAAAATAGGTGCATATCCAGTCGAAGCCACCAATTGAGCCGGTTCGGTTACCGTGGTAGAATTCGTAAGCGTACAACCGTTAACGTCAGTAACGGTATAAGTGTAAACTCCGGCTGTAAGGTTTGGAATCGTTGCCGTTACTCCTCCGTTACTCCACATGTAGGTGTAACCAGGTGTACCTCCGCTTACAGTAACCCCGACACTTCCGTTGCCACCTCCATTACATAAAACGTTAGTGGATGTAATTGTACCCGACAATGCTGCAGGTTCGGTGATCGAAAACGTTTGGGTTAATGTCGAAAAGGTCGCATCAGTTACGGTTACAGTGTAAGTTCCCGGAGCTAATCCGCTGGCCGTTGCGTTAGTCCCGCCTGAAGGTGACCATGAATAAGTATAAGGCGAAGTGCCTCCACTAACTGTAGCGGTCAATGATCCATCGTTAGCACCATTGCAGGAAATCGGTTGTGTAAGTGATACAATCGCATTAAAGGGCACAGTAATTATTACAATTCCGTTTCCTGTTTGCACACCTGCAGTGTTTACCTGGTTGGTCCCGCCATTGTATGAACCACCACCACCGCCACCGGAATATGGTTGCGATCCGCTGGTACCACCACCGGAATAACCGCCGCCGCCGCCACCGTTACCACCCGTGAACCATCCTGCACCACCACCTCCATAACCACCGAAGTCATTGTTATTTCCTGTTCCGCCTGCACCGCCATTCACAAATGCTTTACCATTGTTATTGGCTAATCCTGTTCCTGCAACACCATCGGTGTAAAATCCGCCGCCGCCGCCGCCGGAACCGGTGCTCGCACCACCACCATTTCCGTTAGTTCCTCCTGCAACAACTCCATTTGCCGATGCAGTTCCGGACGTAGTAATTGTAGCGTCAATTCCATCACGGTTGCTTCCGCATTGACCGATATTATTCGTTGCGCCACCGCCGCCGCCGGCGCAAATCAACGGAACGTTCCCTGTTCGCGCAACAAATGTTCCGCCACCGCCACCGGCATCAGAACCATTTGTTAATCCTTGTTGCCCAACCATTATTGTAAGAACTTCTCCGGGAGTAACCGAAAAATCACCCGACATCATCGCACCACGTCCACCAGTTGCAGCACAAGTTGTGGTTACTGATCCGCCTGACGCACCGCGGGCTTCAATATGAATAGATGTGACTCCTACAGGAACAGTATAGGTCTGCAACGAGCCCGTGTAGTTAAATGTTGTTTGCGCATTCAGTCCCGCTGTAAGTAACAGCGCGGATGCAGTCAATGATTTCATGACATTTCCAAAGCGCAATCTCGATTGTTGAGTAAAGGTTTGCTTCATGTGTTTGTGTTTTATCCCCGACATAGGGATAGTTTATAGCTTTAGGGTATTGTCTTGCCAGACAATTTGCACTAAATGTAAGTAAAATCGCGGTGAATGCACAACTAAATTGACAACTGCATTGGTTGAAGCACTCAAACGTGGCAGAAATCAACGTCCCTCTCTAAATTGAGTAAATAAGCGACGGAATTTAGACCTTAGAGATAAAGCAATGACAATACAAGCTCAATTATTGCGGATCATAATCATTCACGATTATACCACCAGCAATAATATTTTTCAGTTGCGCTATACCTTGAACTTCTCTGCGACGACCATATTCCCAGAATATGAATCTGTCTTGCTGTTCATCGAAGGCTTCAACGGTAATCCAATGTGTTCCCCAGAAAGTGTGTTCTAATCCTCGCGGGCTTACGTACTCAGAATCAGCACCGGAAAGTGTATCCAGAATACTGCTGTTTACCAATAGAAAAACCGTTTTACCTGTGGACGAGTCGGAAGCCGACTTGAATTTCTCAAATTGCCGATCAGTAATTCCGCGTACGTTATTACCTACCTTTTCTGCTTCAAAACCCATACTTCTGAAAAGACGTAATTGCGGATTGATGGCCGTAGCAGCCCACATACCGTTCTCGTGATGCAAATCAGGATCGTAAGGAGTAAACGTATAAGGAAAGGATCGCGTTACTGAAGTAAGCGTAAGATAAAACACCATGTCCATCCCTTGCGGCATTTCTTCGTTACTGAATTGCACTTTCTGATCAGGATCCCATTTGATTTTATCTTCATTCACCGCAGCAATTACCTCGGGCGGAGTAACGAACTCTGTTCCGTTCCATTCTGCCCGACCATTATAGTACAACTCTGTCATGAAGCGCTTGTATTCGCTGGAATCCCTCTGAATCCACAATCGCGCTAAAGCAATCTTTCCGCAGAAGTTGGTAGAGTGCGACTGAAACAAACTGTCGCCGCGATTACGCAGATTCAGTCGTAACTGCGATTGAAATGCCTGATAAGAAATGGATGTAAATACTCTTGAGTTCGAATCCGGAATTCCAACGGATGCGTTCAGGTGGCGCGTTACCCTTCTCATTTCACGAGATGAAAGAAATTGAAGTGAACTCGTGAACTGCGTAACGTTCGTGTGCATGGAATCCAGCAATTCAGGAACGTCACGTGCCGGCGTTTTCACCACCACATCCATAATCATTCTGTTGCGGATTGCAGGATCCTGAATGTACGGCCACACCGTATCTCTCTTTGCCTGTGCACGTGCCGAATCGAGAATAAGTACGCGTTCAGGAATTGAAAGCTTACGAAGTTTTTTCAGGCGTTTGGCCTTCCAGTAAGAAGCAAATGGATTCTGTACCGGTTGAGAAGCAGCGTTTCTCAATTCCTGCGCGCGAAGTCCTGTGCTGAAATCAAGTAATAACAGCAGAATAACGTATATGGCAAATGCGCGCAAATTCATCGTCTGAATCTTAGACGTTATTTATACGAAAAGTGTGCCGTAAGTATTCTTAAAATGTCTTAAGAAAACGAATTTGATCAACGAATGAGCAAAATGAAAAGAAAAATCAATCTTTCCGCGTCGCGTAAGCGAGAACATCTTTCTCCGTAATCGTTTTCTCGCCCAAAATCACAAGACGCTCAATTACGTTTCTGAACTCGCGGATATTCCCTGTCCAGTTGATTTTCTGCAATTCCTTGATGCCGTCTTTCGTTATTTCCTTCTTCGGATTGCCGCTTTCATCAGCAATGGATTTCAGGAAGTGTTCAGCGAGCAAAGGAATATCTTCCTTACGATCGTTGAGCGAAGGAACGTGAATGAGAATTACGCTCAGACGGTGATACAAATCCTCACGGAAATTTCCTTTCAGAATTTCCTTCTTCAGATCTTTGTTCGTAGCAGCAAGTACACGCACATTCACCTTGATTTCTTTATCGCCGCCAACACGTGTGATTTTATTTTCCTGCAGCGCACGCAACACTTTCGCCTGCGCAGAAAGACTCATATCACCGATCTCATCCAGGAAAATTGTTCCGCCTTCCGCTAATTCAAATTTGCCTTTGCGTTGTGCAACAGCTGAAGTAAATGCGCCCTTCTCGTGACCGAATAATTCTGATTCAATCAACTCAGATGGAATTGCTGCACAGTTTACTTCTATCAATGCAGAACCGGAACGCGGTGACTTCTCATGCAACCAACGTGCAACGAGTTCCTTTCCTGTTCCGTTTTCACCGGTGATTAAAACACGTGCGTCTGTCGGAGCAACTTTGTCAATCATTTCCTTGATCTTCGAAATCGCAGGTGAATCTCCGATCATATCGTATGTTTTGCTGATTTTTTTCTTCAGCGTGCGCGTCTCCGTAACCAGATTCGATTTGTCCATCGCGTTGCGGATGGTAACGAGCAGTCGATTCAGATCAAGTGGCTTCTGAATAAAATCGTAAGCACCTTTCTTCACAGCTTCAACAGCGGTTTCAATATTTCCGTGTCCGGAAATCATTACCACAGGAGCATCAACCGCCGCATCCATCAGTTTCTCCAGCGCTTCCATGCCATCCATTTTCGGCATCTTGATGTCGCAGAGAATAATGTCAAACTTCTCTTTCTGCGCCATAGTCAGACCTTCAAGTCCGTCCTGAGCTTCATCAACTTTGAAGTTTTCGTATTCAAGAATTTCACGTAATGTGCGACGAATGCTTTTCTCGTCATCAATAATCAGAATGCGTGGCATTGATCCGGCTTATTTTAGATGGAAAGTAAAAGTACAAATTTCGACGGGTTATGCGAGAAGAAACGCCTTGTTGTAACGATATGCAACTCAATGGGCATTCAAAAACCGTCGCAGCACGCCCTCTTTCAGAGCGTAGGCGGACATACGCATTTTCGGAATTCCGAATTCGCGTATCACCCACTCTACGAGTATTGCGGAAATCACGATCATATCCACACGCATAGCTACAAGTCCGCGAATGTGCAGACGTTGTTCCCGAGTTGAAGCGAGAAGTTCACGGTGAATGATTTCACACTGCTCCAGATCGAATGTAAACTCTGTAGCGCTTTGGGGTTGTCCCTTTCCGTAACGTGCAATCACCATTTCCGCTAGCGATTCAAAAGATCCCGAAGCACCAATCAGCTCTTCCACACCATGCTCAGCAATGGCATTTCGCAATGGCAACAGTGATTCATTCAGAAACCAGCAAATGGCGTGAACTTCATCTGTTGTAATCGGATCGGATGGTTTGAACTTCTGCAGCAAACGCGAAGCCCCCACTTCGAAGCTTTGCTTCCATTTCAATCCATTCTTATTGGCAATAATGAACTCGGTGCTTCCTCCGCCGATATCAATAATCAGAGAATTGGAATCATTGAAGTTCAATGCGCCTTTTACGCCTTCGTATATATATCCGGCTTCTTCTTCTCCGCTGATGACATTGATTTCAATTCCGGTTCGCTCTTTCACATCAGCAACAAACTGCATTCCGTTGGAAGCATTCCGCATTGCGGAAGTGGCGAATGCCATACTTTCTGTTGCATTCCATTGTCTGATGGATTCAGCATACGTATCCATCGCTTCCAATCCGCGCTGATAAGCTGCTTCGGTAATGATTCCGCTATTGATACCTCCTTCGCCGAGTCGCACAGGAAGTTTCTCGTTGTACAGCGATTGAAATCCGCCGTCACCATCCGATTCCGCAATGAGCAGATTGAAAGTGTTAGTTCCGAGATCTATGACAGCGATTCGCATGAAGCAGAATTTATCAGCCTTTATAGAACAACCATTTACCCAATTCGCGCCACGAAACTTTCTTACCGTACATGAGAATTCCAACACGGTAAATTCTTCCGGCGAGCCAGGTCATGAAGAAGAACGAAACCATGAGTATTCCCATTGACAGCAACAATTCTGTTATGTGCACACCTCCGAACGGAATACGCATCAGCATTACAATTGGAGAAGTAAATGGAATCATGGATAACCATTTGGCAATTGTACCATCCGGATCGTTTACAATTACTGCGAATGATGCCATTGAGATGATGAGCGGAATGGTAACAGGAACAGAAAATTGAGCCGTATCTGATTCTGTATCCGCCGCTGAACCCAATGCGGCAAAAATCGATGCATACATGAGATATCCGAAGATGAAGAAGAACACGAATGCCGGAATTAGATTTCCCCACGGAACACTCATGAGTTTCTCCATGGTTTCCTGTATGTTTTCATTCAAGGCAATATCCTGAAGCGCTCCGCCGTTGCTTCCGGTTACCGCAACCGCCGTTCCTGCATTGGCATTCTGAAGTTTCATATGATCAAGACGTGCATCATCAATTGTGTTCAGGATAGGAACAACAATAAGCATAGACAGAATAATCCATACCGTGAACTGCGTGAGAGCAACGAGCGCCACAGCAATGATCTTTCCGATCATCAACTGGAAAGGACGCACGGAAGAAACGATAACTTCCACAATACGCGTCGCTTTTTCTTCCTGCACACTCTTCATTACGCGCACACCAAACATCAGAATGTAGATGTAAACGGCCATACCGAAAATCAATCCTGCCAGAAACTTGATTTCCGTGTCGCTCATTTGTCCTTTCACTTCGCTGGTTACGGAAACTTTTCTGCGCGAGAGTTCCATCACTTCACGGGAAATTCCGTTAGAGCCAAGAATATCCTGCTGCACTTCGGTCGTTAACACCGACTGAAGGTGATTGATGAGATTGAATCCCGGTTCACCTTTCGAATAGAGAATGCAGGAAAGTGCAACGCTATGTTCGTTAACAGTATCGCAGCCACCCATGAAATTCTCAGGAATGTACAAGACAAAGTAATTATCCGAATCGCGATACATTTTCTTCACTTCTCCGATCGGCTTGTACACCATGTGGTAGTCGAACTTTATGTTCATCGTGTCCTTAAACACGTAGGCGTAACCAACTGTATCAGGGCATCCGCTGTTGTCGCAAACCACTACGGTTTTCTGCGATCCCGGCTGAGACGCGATAAACATCGGAACGAGAATAATACCGACAAAAAACAAAGGAGCAGCAAGCGACATGATAATGAACGTTCTATTGCGTACGCCCATTATGAATTCGCGCTGAATGATTATCCAGATCTTTCCCATAGCTTATTCGGTATAATTACTGCGGGTTCCTAAAACACTTTCTCCGTTTCCTTCCTGAACTTTCATGATGAAAATGTCATTCATCGTAGGTAAAACTTCATTCAGTCCGTGAATTTCCGATGAACGCATTACCGCTTCCAACAACATGTTCGGAGTGGAATTACCAAGAAGCTTGATTCGCACATGGTTCATTCCTTCAGCATCCGTAGACTGAGAAATCAGTTCTCCTCCGGTCCACATGGAATTAGTGAATGCTATCATGCTTCCTTTGAATATCACATCGTATGTACGCGATGCGTAAGCGCGGCGGATTTCTTTCACGTTACCGTCAAGAATTTTCTTCGAGCGGTTGATCAAAGCAATATTGTCGCACAATTCTTCCACCGAGCCCATGTTGTGTGTCGAAAGAATAATTGTTGATCCTTGCTTTTTCAGATTCAGAATTTCGTCTTTGATGATTGCCGCATTGATCGGATCGAATCCGCTGAACGGCTCATCCAGAATGAGTAGACGCGGCTGATGCAACACCGTTACAATGAACTGCACCTTCTGCTGCATTCCTTTGGAAAGTTCTTCCACTTTTTTCTTCCACCAACCTTGCATCTCGAAACGTTCAAACCATTCCTGCACGCGCTTCTTTGCTTCCTTCTTGGAAAGACCTTTGAGTCGTGCGAGATAAATAGCCTGCTCGCCAACTTCCATCTTGCGATAGAGCCCGCGCTCTTCCGGCAGGTAACCGATCTGTTGCACATGTTCGGCATCAAGCAGACGGTTTTCAAACAACACCTTTCCGGTATCCGGTCCGGTGATCTGATTGATGATACGAATCAACGTGGTTTTGCCGGCGCCGTTCGGACCCAACAGTCCGTAAATGCAGCCTTCCGGTACATCAATACTCACATCATCCAATGCAAGATGGTTAGAGTATTTCTTTGAAACATGTTGTGCGGAAAGGAGAATTCCCATAGAAGACGAAGGTAATTTTTCTATTTCTTACCTGACACATAAAAACGGCAATGAATCGTTAAAATTGTCAACGATTCATGCGCGTAAAATCCTGAAAAATTGGGTTGATTATGAAAGACCGGGAACTTAATGGTCATTACGAATCAGAGATCACGGACGGTAAATTTCAATCCGAATAATCAATCAAAATACTCCTTCATCCTATCGAAGAAGCTCTTGTCTTTTGTTCCCGGTTTCGGTTTGAAGTTTTCCGATTCACGCAGTTTCTCGAGAAGTTTCTTCTCATCGGAAGACAGATGTTTCGGTGTCCAAACCTGAATGCTTACGAGCAAATCTCCTTTACCGTATCCATTGATATCCGGAACTCCTTTGCCTTTCAAACGAAGTACTTTACCGGATTGTGTACCGGCATCCACTTTGATTCTGGCTTTGCCATCCAAAGTAGGAACATCAACCTGCGTTCCCATAGCAGCATCAATAATACTGATGTGCTGTTCGAAGAAAAGATTGTTTCCTTCACGCATGAAATGTTCGTGTTCGGCTTCTTCGATCACAACGATCAGATCACCCGGAATTCCGCCACGAGGAGCAGCATTTCCTTTGCCGTTTACGCTCAATTGAATTCCTTCATGTACTCCTGCAGGAATTTTAACCGTAACCACGTCTTCTCCACGCACAATTCCATCGCCGTGACACGATTTGCATTTATCTGTAATGATTTGTCCTTCTCCGTTACACTGCGGACACGTTGCAGTGGTCTGCATTTGCCCGAGCATTGTATTCATGATGCGATGTACCTGCCCGCTTCCGCGACAAGTACCGCATGTTGACATTGAGCCCGCGTTGTGTGCGCCGGAACCGTTACACTTATCGCAGGAAACATACTTTGCAACTTTAAGTTTCTTCTCAACTCCGGTTGCAATTTCTTCCAGCGTCAATTTTACTTTGATGCGCAGATTGGAACCACGCGCAACACGTCTGCCGCCACGACCGCCTCCACCAAAACCGCCTCCGCCGAATGCTCCCCCGAAAATATCTCCGAACTGCGAGAAAATATCATCCATTGAATAACCACCACCGTGTCCGCCACCGGCATGACTTCCGGCCATTCCTGCGTGACCGAACTGATCGTAGCGGGCTTTCTTCTGCGGATCACTCAGCACTTCGTAAGCCTCTGCAGCTTCTTTGAACTTCTCCTCTGCAGCTTTGTCTCCCGGATTCTTATCAGGATGATATTTGATGGCCATCTTGCGATACGCCTTCTTCAACTCATCAGCAGATGCGCTCTTGGAAACTTCAAGTACTTCGTAATAATCTCTTTTCGACATAGCGTAAATAATTCGGATTAAGCTCCAACAACCACTTTGGCGAAGCGAATCACTTTCCCGTTCAATGTATATCCTTTCTCTACTTCATCCACAACTTTCCCTTTCAATTCAGGTGTTGGTGCCGGAATTTCCGTAATGGCTTCATGCACATCCGTATTGAATGGTTCACCGATGGAAGTCATCGCCTGCAAACCTTTTTGCTGGAGAATATTTCTGAACATTTGAGCGATGAGGTTGACACCTTCATTTACTGCTTTAACATCGGTTGCACTTTCGTTCGTCTTCAACGCACGTTCAAAGTTGTCAACGACCGGCAGCAGATTTTTAATAATCTCCTCACCTGCTGTGTTCAGAATCTCAACGCGCTCCTTTGCGGTACGTCTGCGGAAATTATCGAACTCGGAATAAATACGCAGGTACTTATCATTCAATTGAGCCACCTGCTCTTCCAGTTCTGCAATTTTCTTTTCGGCATCGTTAACCGGAACTTCAGGCAATTCCTGGGTATTGTTGGTTTCGGTGTTCTGATCGCCGGATTCCGGCATTTTTTTATTCTCCTCGCTCATACTTGTCAGGATGTCAGTTTTAACTCTACTGTAAATGCAAATAAGACCGTTTTGCGGTCTGCAGTATTGGGTTCAAATTCTGCGCCAGCAAAGATAGTTACGCCAAACTGTCAGAAAATGAAAAAGGATCATTATTTCAATGATCCTTCTATAAAGTTTCGTTTCACCACGTTAGTCTTCCAGAATACCGTCGCGACGCGATGGCAGGTAGTTTTTATCCTTCGACTTATCCTTTTTCTTGTCTTTTTCTTTGCGCTTCTCCTTCAATTTCTTCGGATCTTTTTCAACCTGAGTTTCCAGCGCTTTGATCAGATTCTCACCACGAAGGTTTTTAGCAATAATTACTCCGTTCCCATCGATAAGAACATTGGAAGGAATTGAGTTGATTCCATATGCTTGAGCAGCCGCATTGTTCCACCACTGCAGATCGCTTACGTGATAAGGCCAAATCAGGCTGTCTTTCTTGATAGCATTCTTCCATGCATCTTTTCCACCCGGACGATCAAGAGATACTGAGAATACTGTGAAGCCGGTTCCGCTCACAAAAACTTCATCTTTGAATTGTTTGTACGCTCTCACTACGTGAGGATTCTCCACGCGACACGGTCCGCACCACGATGCCCAGAAATCGATCAGCACCATTTGTCCGCGAAGCGAAGACAATGTGATTACTGAATCATTCGGATTCTTCATGGAGATTTCCGGCGCGATGTTGCCCACGTTCAAACCGATCACATTCCCGGTTTGCGCAAACGAAGTCAAAGGCAAAAACAATAAGGCAAAAAGAAGCTTTTTCATAGCGTAAATTTAGCTTAAAACTGCGAATACCGTGCCACATGCAGGCCGACCTTCACAATTCTTCACAGTGCACAACAATCGCTTTATTTTCTGATGATTTCGGCACCCAAAGCACGCAAACGGGTGTCGATATTCTGGTAGCCGCGATCAATCTGTTCAATGTTGTGAATGGTGCTCTTTCCTTTAGCAGACAAAGCTGCAATCAGCAGAGAAACACCTGCGCGGATATCCGGTGATGTCATAGTAACACCACGCAATGAATGCTGACGACCGAGTCCGATTACCGTTGCACGATGCGGATCACAGAGTATGATCTGCGCACCCATATCGATGAGTTTATCTACGAAGAACAGGCGGCTTTCGAACATTTTCTGATGGATCAGTACACTTCCTTTGGCTTGTGTTGCAACAACCAGAACGATGGATAGCAGATCGGGAGTGAATCCAGGCCAAGGTGCATCTGCAATCGTCAGAATTGATCCGTCAATGAAAGTGTCGATCTCGTAATAATCCTGCTGAGGAATGTAAATATCCTCTCCGCGACGTTCGAGTTTTATTCCAAGTCTACGGAATGTATCCGGGATGATTCCCAGATGTTCGTATCCCGCATTTTTAATTGTGATTTCCGACTGCGTCATTGCGGCAAGACCGATAAAGCTTCCCACCTCAATCATATCCGGCAGCATTGCATGTTCTGTTCCGCCAAGATATTCAACGCCTTCAATCGTCAGCAAGTTGGATCCGATTCCGCTGATCTTCGCGCCCATTCGATTCAGCATTTTGCAAAGCTGTTGCAGATAAGGTTCACAAGCCGCGTTGTAAATTGTGGTTGTGCCTTCTGCCATTGTAGCGGCCATAACGATGTTCGCCGTACCGGTAACTGAAGCTTCATCCAGAAGCATATATGCTCCTTTCAAACGTTTCGCTTCCACACGATAAAACTCGTTCGTGTGATCATATTCGAACTTCGCACCCAGATTTTCAAAACCGATGAAGTGCGTATCCAGACGACGGCGACCGATTTTGTCTCCGCCCGGTTTCGGAATATATCCTTTACCGAAACGTGTAAGCAACGGCCCCACAATCATGATGGAACCGCGCAGTGCGCCGCCTTTGTTCTTGAACTTATCGGAATTGATATAGTCGATATCAACGTTATCCGCCTGGAAAGTATATTCCTCCGGACCGATTTTTTCCACCTTCACACCGAGATCACGCAGCAAGTCAATAAGCTTGTTCACGTCAACAATATCCGGCACGTTGCGGATTGTCATTTTCTCAGGAGTGAGCAGAACGGCAGACAGAATCTGCAATGCTTCGTTCTTTGCGCCTTGAGGAATCAGTTCGCCTTTGAGCTGCTTTCCTCCGATAATTTCAAATGAACCCATCAGGATCGTATTATTTGCCTAAAATTAAAAGGCGCGACCCAGCGGTATATAAGCCCGGATAGAAACTTATTAACGGTAAAAGTTTGATTAAAACCTGAAAGGAAGAGCAGGGAAGAAAAGCTCCTTATTCACTAGCGTTTTTTCTTTTTCTTCTTCTTGTTGTTCTCGCGATGATGCATCTGATTCTGAGGAATCGCATTTCGAGGAAGAATTTCGCTTGTATGCAGAAAGCGGAAGTTCTCGCTTACCTTCAGCTTACCACCGGATAGCGACTCCAGTTGTTCTGTAATCAATTGATCGTTTACGGAGTCACGATTCCAGTTGAGGTACTGGCGTTTCATCAGTTGAGCAAGCTGCTCGGTAAATATTTCACGATTCTTAGGATCTTCCTCTTTCATCGCTTTCTGAATGAGGTCTTCGAGAATTTTACCGTAATGTTTAAATCGGATATCCGTTTGCGGATACTTTACCGGCTCCGGCTTCTGATCCAGTTTTTCACGCTCCGGCTTCGGAAACGGGGAATCAACATCCAGCTTATAATCCGCTATGATGTGAAGGTGATCCCACAATTTATGTTCGTAATCGGAATATTCTTTCAGCGTCGGGTTTAGAATCGCCATTACACGTACAATGGACTTCGCACAACGGGTGCGCTCGGCCTTGTCTGCGATAGTAAGGCAGTACGCTATCATTCTGTGCACATTTCTACCGTATTCAGCAATCGTCATGACCGGCTGTTCGGTATTATATTCCATACCCGTCGGGGTTACATTTCTTTGCTCCATATTTTTTCAGGATACAGCATTTCTGTCAAGCGAAACGCCTGGCGTAAAGGTAGTAATTAAACCTGACACCGCTTCATACGCCCGCTTTTACGAAGTTCTTACTTTTGCAATGCAATGGGAGCCATCATTTACTTTATTTCACTTCCTTTAATTTATCTCATTTCGGTTCTGCCGTTCCCCATACTTTATCTTTTCTCAGATTTTGTTTGGATCATTCTATTCGGCGTTTTCAGATATCGCCGGGATGTTATCCGCATGAACCTGCGCAATTCTTTTCCGGAAAAAAGCAGCGAAGAAATTGAACAATTGGCGCGAAGATTTGAACATTATCTCTGCGATCTGTTTCTTGAAACATTCAAAACTCTTACCGTGCGCCCTACAGTAATGCTTAAGCATTGCAAAATCTCAGATCACGCTGCACAGTTGTTTGATCATTACGAGAGCCAACGGCGCCACACAATTATTGTGATGGGGCATTTTGGTAATTGGGAATGGGCAGGAAACACATTCAGTCTTACACGTAAAACACAACTTTACGTGATCTATCATCCGCTTAAGAACAAGTGGTTTGACGGGCTCGTTTACCGTATGCGCACGCGATTTGGAACAAAATTGATTCCTATGCGTGAAACGCTCAAGTATATGCTTGAAAACAAGAATGGCAAAACTTCGGCAACGGCTTTTATTTCCGATCAGACACCGCATCCGGATAAAGCATACTGGTTGCGATTTATGAATCAGGACACACCTGTTTTCATGGGCACTGAAAAATTTGCCCGTAAGCTCGACTATCCGGTGATTTACGTTTCAGTAAACAGAATCAAACGCGGACATTATGTTCTGGATGCTGAACTGCTAAGTGAGAATCCGAAAGAAACAGCAGATTATGAAATAACACAGAAGCACACGGCTAAACTGGAATCAGATATTCTGAAGATTCCCGAAATCTGGCTGTGGTCACATAGAAGATGGAAACACAAGCGTGCAGGTAGTGATATTAATTCCGAATCGAAAGCCAGTTAGCATTTTGAAAGGCCGCCTCCTATACTATCTCATCATTCTGCCCCTCTCAAGGTGCCCGGATTTTATTATTGACACTTTAGGTGCCGTACTTTACTTCGGATTGTATTTCATCGTGGGCTACCGTAAGAAGGTAATCTTTTCCAACCTGCGCAATTCTTTCCCTGACAAAACTGAAGCGGAAATTCAAGTGATTGCCAAGCGCTTCTACCGTCATCTGGCAACCGTTTTCATTGACGGAGTCAAGTCGTTTTCCATTTCCAAAGACGAACTGCGTGAAAATCTGGTGTGTGAGAATCCTGAAATTCTTAGAAAGCACTATGATGAAGGGAAATGCGTGATCATCACAGTCGGTCATTACAGCTCATGGGAACTTTTTCTTGCCGGCATCAATCTGTTCATCCGTCATCGTGCTGCTGTGATTTATCAGCCGTTATCAGATGAATTCCTCGATCGAAAACTCCGCGAAGTAAGAAGTGATTTCCGGACAATCATGATTCCGACTAAAGGTGTGAAGGAATTTTTCAGGAATGAAATGAAAGATCCATGCGCAATTGCTTTTGCAATTGATCAATCACCGGCCTCACCCGAAAGGTGTTATTGGATGCCGTTTCTGAACCAGGAAACAGCAGTCCATTTCGGAGCAGAGAAGTACGCTAAAGAATATAATCTGCCCGTTTACTTCGCGCGCATTATTCCGATCAGCAAACACCAGTACAAACTGAAATTCGAAGTAGTTACAACTAATCCCGCCGCGGAGCCTTACGGATTTATCACGGAGCAATCAACTCGCTTACTCGAAGATCAGATTCGGACTCAACCGGAATACTGGCTATGGAGTCATAGACGCTGGAAGCATAAAAGACCCTCTTGAAGGACGCTATCGAATGATTAACTTTGCAGAGCATGATCTCCGGAGTTGCATCGCAGAAAAACAAGGCGCTGATTCTCGCCACAAAGACATTCGCAGTTGAACACAGAATGTTGAGCTGGTTTCATACCATCTCCACAATGATTCTGCTGTGCACCGCATTTGTTTTCGCCATAGTGCCAACTCACGCTGCAATACAGCTTGTTTCGGGAATATTCGCAGGACTGATAAACGTTCGGATGTTCGTCATCTATCATGACCAGCAGCATGGGGCGATTCATCGCAACGACAGTTTTGCATCTGCTTTGTTTTGGATCTATGGACTTTTTTCTCTGGCTCCAAGCAGCATTTGGAAACGTTCGCACGATTATCATCACACCCACAATTCGAAACTCTACACCGCGAGCATCGGTTCATACCCGATTGTTTCCAGGACAAAGTTTGAACAACTCAGCACATCTGAAAAGAAAGCGTATCTGCGAACCCGACATCCGCTGACAATTGCTTTAGGATATTTCTCCATGTTTCTGATTGGAATGTGTGTCAACTCTTTTCGCAGCAGTCCTTCTCGCCACTGGGATTCACTGGTGGCAATAGTTTTACATCTTGCTGTTTACGTAATTGTATTTCTGACATTAGGATGGTTGGCCATGCTGTGCGGCGTCCTGATTCCTTCTATTATTACTTACGCGATAGGAGCATATCTATTCTATGCACAACATAATTTTCCGGGTGTGGAATTCACAGATAAAAACGGCTGGACGTACGAAGGCGCAGCAATGGAATCTTCAAGTTACATGAAGATGAATCCATTCATGGCCTGGGTTTGCGCCAATATCGGTTATCACCACATTCATCATCTGAATGCGAAAATTCCGTTTTACAGATTGCCGGAAGCCTACAACAAAGTCAAAGAATTCAGAGAAGCCAAAACAACTTCGCTGCGACCTAGAGATATCATAGCCTGCTTCAAACTGAAAATCTGGGATCCGGCCAAAGGAGAAATGACGGGAGTAAATTAATCAGCAAGCTGAGTTGAGCAACTTCCCTGACTCAATCAGCTTCTTAAGATGAACTGATGTTCTCGCTTTCTGGAGCAATCCGAGATGACCGGAATGATGGCAATCGGTTCCTGCAAATTCATACCAGCCTTTATCAATCATCTGCTCCGCAATTTTCAAAGTTGCAGGAGAATAATATCCCGTAAGCGAATTAATATTCAATTGAAATAAAACTCCTTTGTCCTTGAGTTTTTCAAAATTCGACATGTCGCGGAACCAGTACGGATAACGTTCGGGATGCGCCAACACAGGAATGTAGCCGTGCGTCTGCAACTTGAAAATTATTCCGTCAAGTCCATCAGGAGCATTCATGTACGATACTTCGAACAGCAGATAGTTCTTTCCGAAAGTGAGCATATTTCCCTTGTCAATCTTATCCTCAAGTTCGTAATCGAAATAATATTCTGCAGCAGCTTCAATGCCGATGGTAATTCCGGACGCCGCAGCAGCTTCTTTCAGCTTATCCAAACCGCTATTTATAATTTCAGGCGTGTTTCTGTAAAAGTCTCCCATGATATGCGGAGTCGTAATCACCTTCCGGTAACCGAGCTCCTGCATCGTGCGGAGCATTTCAAGAGAATCATTCAACGTCTTTGCGCCATCATCGATTCCGGGGATGAAATGCGAATGCATATCAACACCGATTAAACCAAGATCTATCGGTTCAATTTTTTCCGGCTTGCGAAATAATCCTGAGAAAAGTCCCATAGCGAAGCACTAAGGTAATGACCAGACGTCATTCTCCGCCACAAAATACATTTAACTTTGTGTCAGATGAACAAGCACACAATAGAAATCTGGTCGGACATTGCCTGTCCGTTCTGCTACATTGGCAAAAAGAAACTGGAGAAGGCTCTTGTTGATACAGGAGCACACGATAAGTTTGAAATCACATGGAAAAGCTTCCAACTTGATCCGGAGATTGAGTATCAGGAAGGTGTTACTATGATAAAGTCTCTGTCGTCACGCAAAGGCTGGAGCGAGGAACAAACTGAGTCTGCTTTTGCACAAGTGAAAAATATGGGTAAGAAATACGGCCTCGAATTCCGCTTCGACAAAGGATTACCGGCTAACACAATATACGGGCACATCCTGATACACCTTGCCCAACAACGTAATGCCGGCAACGAGATAAAAGAAAAACTATTTCGGGCTTATTTCACAGACGGAATAAACATCAGCAGTAAATCGGAACTTGTTACTCTGGCAGCATCAATAGGCGTCACTGAACAGGAAGTCACCGATGCGTTGACAAACGAACAACTCCTGTCTGAGGTAAAACAGGATATTCTTGAAGCGCAGCAACTGGGCATCAGAGGTGTTCCGTTTTTCGTCTTCGACCGGAAGTTTGCTGTATCAGGTGCACAACCGGATGAAGTATTCGTTTCAGCTATTGCGAAAGCAATGGAATAAGCCTTAACTCAATCAACCACCCAATTTCCCTTTCAAAGCAGCGAGTTGATCCTGCCAATCATTTCCTCCTGATTTCTTTTTTGAATCTGTTGAACCGCCTCCTTTTGGAATCGGAATTTTCGGGGTATTGGTTTTACCGGCTTGATTCTTAGGAGCCACCTTCTCGCCTTTCATTGATAACGCGATTCGCTTACGTGGCGCATCAACTTCAGTAACCGTAACCATAACTTTCTGACCCACTTTCACGATCTTATTCGGATCATCAACAAATGTATCCGCAAGCTGTGAAATGTGAACGAGTCCGTCCTGATGCACTCCGATGTCAACAAATGCACCGAAGTTTGTTACGTTCGTTACGATTCCAGGCAAACGCATTCCTTCACGAAGATCTTTGATTTCATTCACGCCTTCCTGAAAGCTGAAAGCTTCGAACTCCTTACGCGGATCTCGCCCCGGCTTATCCAATTCTTTCAGAATGTCATTCAACGTTGGCAATCCAACGGTGTCCGTTACATATTTTTTCGGATCAATCTGCTTACGCTTTTCCTTATCAGAAATCAACTCTTCAATTGTTGCGCCCACATCTTTCGCCATCTTCTCTACAATCGGATATGATTCCGGATGCACAGCACTTCGATCAAGCGGATTGCTGCTGTTGCGCACACGTAAAAATCCTGCCGCCTGCTCAAATGCTTTGCTGCCCAAACGCGGTACTTCAGAAAGATCACGACGCGACTTGAAAGGGCCGTTTTCATTTCTGTATTCCACAATCGCTTTCGCCAATGACGGTCCGATTCCGGATACATAGGAAAGCAATTGCTTACTCGCAGTATTCAACTCAACACCGACAGCGTTCACGCACGACTCAACAACTTCATCCAGTTTCTTCTTTAGTAAAGTCTGATCAACATCGTGCTGATATTGTCCTACACCGATTGATTTCGGATCAATCTTCACCAGCTCAGCCAAAGGATCAGTTAATCGACGTCCGATGGAAACCGCGCCTCGCACCGTAACATCATAATCCGGAAATTCTTCACGCGCAGCTTCTGAAGCAGAATACACAGATGCTCCGCTTTCATTTACCATTACGATGATCACTTCTTTCGGAATCTCTGTCATCTTACGAACAAACTCCTCCGTTTCGCGACTCGCAGTTCCGTTACCAATGGAAATGGCTTCCACCTGATGCTTCGCAATCAAGCGATACAAAATATCTTCCGCCTGACGCACTTCGCGTTGAGGCAAATGCGGATATACCACAGTATGTTCAAGCAATTTTCCTTGCTTATCCAACACAACAACTTTGCAACCCGATTTGAATCCGGGATCCAGCGCAAGAACTACTTTCTGTCCGAGCGGAGAAGCCAAAAGCAACTCGCGAAGATTCTGCGCGAACACTTCAATCGCCTTAACGTCTGCAAGATCTTTCGTCAGTTGACGGAATTCATTTTCCAAAGAAGGTTGCAACAATCTTTTGTACGCTCCTGCAATCGCCGCTTCCACCTGCTCTGCACATTGATTCTTTGCCTTGATGAATTTTCTATTGAGAAAATCAAGAGCGTCATCCGCATCAGGTGCAATATCAAGCATTAAAACGCCTTCGTTCTCCCCGCGACGCATGGCGAGCATACGGTGTGAAGGACATTTCATCAGTTCTTCATCCCACTCAAAGTAGTCGCGGAACTTCTCACCTTCAACTTCCTTGCCCGGAATCACGCGACTGCGCACGAGTGCAGACTCACTGAACAACTTACGTAAACCTTCGCGCGCTCCGGCATCTTCACTCACCATCTCCGCTATAATATCGCGAGCTCCGTCCAACGCGGCATGTGCATCCTCAACATCTTTTTCTTTGCTCACGTATTTCTCCGCCTCTGCAGTTACATCATTTCCCTTTTGTTCCATCAGGAACAATGCAAGCGGCTCTAAACCTTTCTCCCTAGCAATCGTTGCACGTGTTTTCCGTTTAGGTTTGTACGGCAGATACAAATCTTCGAGCTGATTGATATTCTCCGCAGCTTCAATTTTACCACGCAGCTCCTCCGTCAATTTGCCTTGCTCTTCAATTGTATTCAGAATGAATTCGCGACGTTGCTCCAATGAGCGCAACTGTTCCATGCGATCGCGCACATTCGCAATCTGCACTTCATCCATCGATCCGGTCATCTCTTTACGATACCGGGAAATAAACGGAATGGTTGCACCTTCATCAAGCAACTCAACAACAGCACTAACATTTTTGGAATCAAGCCCGAGTTCAATCGCGACTTTCCGAAGATTCATTCTTTCAACTGCAGACGACATAATTTCGATTTGTAATGAGGCTTAAAAATAGCCAGCATACAGCGAAAATGAGTCTGAAACAGAAGGAGAAATTATGAACGGATGTGGATAAAATTTAAATCGTTGATTTGAACCATTCAACGGTCAATTCAAGTCCTTTTTTTGACTCAACTTCTGCAGAATAACCAATAGCATTCTTCGCTTTCGATACATCCGCGCATGAATTCCGAATTTCTCCTTTACGTTCCTCTCTGAAAGTTGGCGCAAGAGATGAACCTGAAAATTTCTTCAAAGAATTGAAAATATCAATTACAGAAGTCGAACCGCCTGCCGCAATATTGAATACTTGTCCGCGCACCGTATCAGCAGGAGCAGAAAGCGCAAGCATATTGGCCTTAACGACGTTGCTTACAAAAGTGAAATCGCGCGATTGCAATCCGTCTCCGTTAATATACACAGGCTTGTTATTGAGCAATCCTTCAATGAAAAGCGGGATAGCCGCAGCATAAGCACCATTCGGACTTTGACGAGGTCCGAAGATGTTGAAATATCGGAAACCGATAACATTCATTCCATAAAGATCTGCAAACACCGCGGCGTATTGCTCGTTCAACTTCTTTGTCACTGCGTAAGGAGAAAGCGCACGGCCGACATTCTCCTCCTTCTTTGGCGAATCGGTATTATCGCCGTACACAGAGGAAGAACTGGCATAAATAAAGCGATCAACTTTTGCATCGCGCGCAGCAACGAGCATATTCAGAAATCCGTTTGCATTAACCTCGTGAGTTGCAATCGGATTATCAATAGAACGCGGCACGGAACCGAGCGCTGCGTGATGAAGAACGAAATCGACACCTTCACACGCTTTGCGGCACTCATCGAGATCTACAATGGAACCCATAATGAAATTGAACCTGGAATTCTCTGAGAACAGACTAATGTTGGATATAAATCCTGTAGATAAATCATCCAACACACGCACTTCCGAAGCATTGTGCTTGAGTAAATATTCCACTAAATGCGACCCGATAAATCCAGCACCACCTGTAACGAGAAACCGTTTCGAGGAAATATCTTTTTTGTGCCAGGGAGTTTCGTACATGCAGATTTGTATTCAGGTAAACGTAAGACTGAGCGGAGCCGAAATGCAACGCTCGGGTCAGCGTTTCTCGTATTGATCCGTATAATATTTCTTGTATTCGCCGCTTGTTACATGATCCAACCATTCCTGATTGCTCAGATACCAATCAACTGTTTTCTCCAATCCTTCTTCAAATTGCAATGAAGGAACCCAACCGAGATCGCTCTTCAGTTTCGTAGCATCAATTGCATAGCGCATGTCGTGACCCGCACGATCTTTTACGAATGTGATCAGCTTTGCAGATTCACCTTGAGCACGTCCGAGTTTCTTATCCATGATCTTGCAAAGCAAATGAATCAAGTCAATATTCTTCCACTCATTGTGTCCGCCGATGTTGTAGGTTTCTCCGTTCTTCCCCTTGTGCAGAATAACATCAATCGCACGCGCGTGATCTTCCACCCATAACCAGTCACGAACATTCTCTCCTTTCCCGTAAACCGGAATAGGTTTATTGTTCTTAATGTTATGTATCGCAAGCGGAATTAACTTCTCCGGAAAATGATGCGAACCGTAATTGTTGGAGCAATTCGAAATCACAACCGGCAATCCGTATGTATCGTGATAAGCACGCACAAAGTGATCCGAACTTGCCTTAGATGCCGAATAAGGTGAATGCGGATCGTACTTCGTTTCTTCGGTGAACATACCTGTTTCACCAAGCGCTCCGTAAACTTCATCAGTAGAAACATGATAAAAACGACGCCCCTCAAAACTACCACTCCACACATGCTTTGCCGCATTCAACAGATTCACCGTCCCAACTACATTCGTCATCACAAAAGCAATCGGATTAGAAATCGAACGATCGACATGCGACTCAGCCGCAAGATGAATTACATAGGTAAAATCATGCTGAGCAAAAAGATTCTGCACGAAAGCTGCATCTGTAATATCTCCTTTTACAAAAGTGTAATTCGCAGCCGATGCAACATCCTTCAGGTTTTCGAGATTACCTGCATATGTTAATGCATCCAGATTGAAAATATGATACTGGGGATAGGAATTAACCATCCGGCGTACCACATGCGAACCAATAAAGCCGGCGCCACCGGTAATCAGGACTTTTATCATCCTATTTTGGTTTTACTATTGTTCTGCTGAGCTCACCGATGATATTCTCCGTTTTCACACTTTCAAACATCTTGGGTCGCTCAAACTTCGTTTCTATTTTCAAACGCTTCGATTTGCCGACTTCAATTTTCTCTGCGTTCGTGATCTCTGATCGTTTGATTTCAAAAATCACTACTGAACCAAGTCCTTTAATAAGTCCTTTCAGAAAACTGAAGTAAACGTGCTCAGGTTTCTCAAACACTACGCGTTCTCCCGTCACCTTCAGAGTTCCCGGAACTTTTTTCATTTCCGTCATGCACCACAACGAATATGGCGCATTAATCAGCAGTCGTTCTCCCTCGCGCAGTTGAAATCCGCTCATACGATTACAAACTCCAATACTGAAGCTTTTTAATACTGTTCTTGTAAATTCCTTTTACGTCAACCAGAACACCTTTCTTATCCAGAATAGAAGTGAAATACTTCTCATCAAGTCCGAGGTACTCTTTATGGTTCACCGCAACAATCACTCCGTTGTATCCCTTTCCGATTTTGTTCAAACCGAAACCATACTCATGCTTCAATTCTTCACTATCAGCATGCGGGTCAGCTACATGAACGTCTACTCCGAATGATTTCAACTCCTTCACAATGTCTGCAACTTTTGAATTACGGATGTCGCTTACATTCTCTTTGAAAGTTGCTCCCATCACCAATACTTTCGACTTCGAAATATTTCTTCCGGCAGCAATGATCTTCTTCACGGTAGTTTTGGCAACATAGAATCCCATTGAGTCGTTCACATAGCGTCCTGAATTGATAACGCGGGCATGATATCCCAACGACTCAGCCTTATGTGTCAGGTAATACGGATCCACACCGATGCAATGTCCTCCAACAAGTCCGGGAGAAAACTTCAGAAAGTTCCACTTCGTTCCAGCCGCAGCCAGAACATCGTATGTATTAATGCCCATCTTATTGAATATAATGGACAGTTCATTCATCAATGCAATGTTCACATCACGCTGCGTGTTCTCAATAATCTTTGCAGCTTCTGCTACTTTGATCGAAGAAGCACGATGCGTTCCCGGCTCAACAATAATCTCGTATGTTTTTGCAATCTCCTCCAGGCTTTCAGCATCACAACCGGAAACCACTTTCAGAATCTTGGTGATTGTATGTTCTTTATCTCCCGGATTGATGCGCTCAGGAGAATATCCTACTTTAAAATCTTTCACAAACTTCAATCCTGATTCACGCTCAAGAACAGGAATACAATCCTCCTCAGTGCAACCCGGATAAACTGTCGATTCAAATACAACGTAATCGCCTTTCTTCAGGCATTTACCAACTGTTGTAGATGCGCCGATCAAAGGTTTCAGATCAGGCAGATTGTGCTCATCAATCGGAGTCGGAACAGCTACGATAAAGAACTTCGCCTTCTTCAATTCGGCAAGCGAAGCCGTGAACGTAATGTCACAATCCTTGAAATCTGATTTGGTCAGTTCCTGACTAGGGTCAATGCCCTTCTTCATCATTGCAACGCGCTTTTCATTGATGTCAAAGCCAATGACTTTCACCTTACGTGCAAATGCGAGTGCAATTGGCAATCCAACATACCCGAGACCGATTACGGCTATCGGAGCTTTCTTATTGAGAATATCTTTATAAATGCCCATCCTGATTGATGCTGTTCTATTGATAATTAGGATTTACGATTTTCTTTTCTGAACGAATATATGCGTTCGATAATATCAACCACTTTCATTCCTTCAAGTGCGTTAGTTGTAATTGAATTCTTACCGCTCAACACATCAATCACATTCTGAATCATGAAATGATGATTGTTGGCAGAACCTTTATACGCGCCGTAGTCATTAGCAGGCGCCGTTTCTTCCAACTCAGGCATTGTGTAATTCTGAATATGACAATGCTCTACCTGATCCATGTACTGACCGCCAACCTTCACACTGCCTTTGCTGCCGATAACGGAAATACTGCTTTCGAGATTCTTATCCCAAACTGCTGTGGAGTAATTGATACTTCCCATACCTCCGTTTACAAAACGAAAATTCACAAAGCCGGAATCTTCAAACTCAGTCATTGCAGCGTGATTGAAATCCGCAAACTTCGCCTGTATATCAGTGATGTCTCCGAATATCCAGTAAAGCAAATCCACCCAATGTGAGAATTGCGTGAACAATGTTCCTCCGTCAAGTTCCTGCGTTCCCTTCCACCCTCCGGACTTGTAATAACGTCCGTCGCGGTTCCAGTAGCAATTCAACTGTACCATGTAAACATCTCCGATGATTTTCTCTTCCACAATTTTCTTCAACCATACGGAAGGAGGTGAATATCGATTCTGCATAACGCAGAAAATCTGTTTCTGCATCTGCAATGCTTTGTACACAATCTGTTCGCAATCCTGACGGCGCAATGCCATTGGCTTTTCTACCACAACGTGCTTTCCGGCTGACAACGACATTAATGATTGACTCGCATGCAATCCGTTCGGAGTGCAGACATTCACCACTTCGATCTCAGGATGAGACTTCAACATTTCTTCAGCGGAAGTGTAATACGTTTCAGTAATGTTTTCATTTCCGGTCTTTTCCTTGGGAAGAACATCACAAACTGCAACAAGCTGCCCGCCTGAACTGCGACGAACCATTTCTGCATGTCGTTTCCCGATATGTCCCTGACCGATAACTGCGAACTTGATACTCATATTCCTTAGCCGATTTTAGTTACGGCTCCGTTTTCTAATTTGTATTTCTGTTTTGATTCAGGACAAACAGCAATGCCATCCTTATCGAATGTCAATCGATGCCCGAATTCACTCATCCATCCGATCTGTTTCGCAGGATTACCAACGAGCAAAGCGTATGGCGGTACATTCTTCGTTACAACTGCCCCTGCGCCGATAAAAGCGAACTCTCCGATATCATGTCCGCATACAATCGTGGCATTGGCACCGATACTCGCTCCGTTTCCAACATGTGTTTTAGAATATTGTCCCCGACGGTTCACTGCACTGCGTGGATTGGTTACGTTCGTAAAAACACAGGAAGGTCCGAGGAATACATCATCGCCGCAGGTTACACCTGTATACAGCGATACGTTGTTCTGAATCTTAACATTGCGTCCGAGAACAACTTCAGGCGAAATCACAACATTCTGTCCAATATTACAATTCTCGCCAATAACACAGCCTGTCATAATGTGGGAGAAATGCCAGATTTTGGTTCCTGATCCGATATTACAACCTTCATCAACAATTGCCGAAGGATGCACAAAATATGAGTTGTTCATACGGTACTATTTCAGAGGACGAAGATAGCCAATTCGCCCTGAACTGAAGGTCAGTGACACTGCAAAACTCCGTTAAAGAGGTGAAGGAATCAGGTCTTGGAACCAAGCATTTCCCTGAGCCAGGATA
This sequence comes from Bacteroidia bacterium, assembly GCA_023151315.1. GTDB lineage: Bacteria > Bacteroidota > Bacteroidia > Palsa-965 > Palsa-965. Next base: position 43,530 of record JAKLJE010000018.1, on the reverse strand, counting down.
AAGCTTCTTCCATATCTGTAAATACCCTTGTTGGTGTTTTAGGTTTGTTCAGATTCAGATAGAATCCAGCCATCAGCTTCTGACCCACTCCGTCAATGAGAATCGCGTATGCGGCCTCTTTGTGCGAATGTTCATTATCAGCGGCGTATTTGAGAACGGATTCCGGATAGGAAATCAGCGGTGTCTTTCTGGCATCAAGAATCACAGCCACTCGCTTACCACGCAATTCTTCATTGGATTTGCGGTACATATCCTTCACCGCATCGAGTGTGATCTTCTCTCCGGGTTGCATTGCGATCGTAACAATATCTCCTGCCAGCGTGATCGTTGCCAGCGGAAACTTCAACTCGAAATGCTCAGGAAAGGAGCTCATTGCTTGGTGAATTCGCGATGTTCTTTTTTATTCAATTCTTCAGAACTCAAAGTTTTGAAGTATGCATAAGTACGCTTCAACCCTTCCGCACGATCAATTTTAGGTTCCCACTTCAGGATTTCTTTCGCCAATGTAATATCAGGTTGTCGCTGCTTAGGATCATCAACAGGCAACTCGTGGTAAACAACTTTCTGCTTCGTTCCGGTCAACTTAATAATCTCTTCAGCGAAATCTTTAATTGTAATTTCCTGAGGATTTCCCACGTTCACAGGTCCGGCATAATCGCTCATAAGCAAGCGATAAATTCCTTCTACCAGATCATCCACGTAACAGAATGAACGAGTCTGCGATCCGTCTCCGAAAATCGTGAGATCTTCTCCACGCAGTGCCTGTCCTATGAATGCAGGAAGTACTCGGCCATCATTGAGTCGCATGCGCGGGCCATATGTATTGAAAATTCTGACAATTCGTGTTTCCACTCCGTGATATGTGTGATACGCCATGGTTATTGCTTCCATGAATCGTTTCGCTTCATCATAAACACCGCGTGGTCCGATCGGATTCACATTTCCCCAATACGATTCCTTCTGCGGATGAACCGTCGGATCTCCGTATACTTCAGAAGTAGAGGCAACAAGAATTCGCGCCTTCTTCACCCTCGCAAGACCCAAAAGATTGTGCGTTCCCAATGAAGAAACTTTCAACGTCTGAATCGGAATCTTCAGATAGTCAATCGGTGATGCAGGAGACGCGAAATGCAGAATGTAATCCAACTCGCCGGGAACGAAAACAAATTTGGACACATCGTGATGGTAAAACTCGAAGTTCTCAAGCTTCATCAGGTGTTCAATATTTTTCAGATCTCCGGTAATGAGATTGTCCATGCCAATCACATGACAACCCTCTGCAATGAAACGATCACACAGATGTGAACCTAAAAATCCGGCAGCACCGGTAATCAATACACGCTTCTTCGATTTCATATCAGCATTTAATTTTCAACCACCGCTCGGCCTATACTCACATAATAAAATCCGTTTTCCTGCATCTGATCCAAACCGTAAAGGTTACGGCCATCAAATATTGCAGGGCGACGCAACAACTTTTTCATTTTTGCAAAATCCGGCGTACGGAATAAACTCCATTCTGTGCAAATAATCAATGCGTCAGCATTTTCCAGAACAGCGTACTCGTCAATTCCGAATGATACTGAACCGTCAGAATAGATTTTGGCTACGTTATTCATCGCTTCCGGATCGTAAGCAGCTACACTTGCTCCGGCTGCCTGCAGTTCTTTGATAATGTAGAGCGCGGGAGCCTCACGAATATCATCTGTATCCGGCTTGAATGCCAATCCCCAAATCGCAATTTTCTTTCCTTCCAGATTGTTGTTGAAGTAAGCACGAACTTTCGGAACAATAATGGTTTTCTGCGATTCATTCACTTCCATTACTGACTTCAAAATCTTCATGTCCGAATTAACTTCAGAAGCGGATTTGGCGAGTGCTTGCACGTCTTTCGGAAAACAACTTCCGCCGTAACCGATGCCAGGAAACAGGAATCGCTTCCCGATACGGTCATCACTACCGATTCCGATTCGCACCTTGTCAACATCAGCTCCGACTTTCTCACAGAGATTTGCAATTTCATTCATGAATGTAATCTTAGTTGCGAGGAACGCATTGGCAGCGTACTTCGTCAACTCAGCTGATTTCTCATCCATGAAAATTATCGGATTCCCTTGACGTACATAAGGCTTGTACAGTTCTTCCATTAACTTGCGGGCACGTTCACTGGAGGTTCCGATCACAACGCGATCAGGCTTCAGGAAGTCATCAACAGCAAATCCTTCACGCAGAAACTCGGGATTCGAAACAACATCAAATTCCACTTTCGCATTCTTCGCAACAGCAGCATGAACCTTGTCTGCAGTTCCAACCGGAACTGTTGACTTATCAATGATTACTTTGTAATCTGTAATGATTTTACCCAGATTCTCGGCCACTCCAAGCACATAAGAAAGATCAGCTGATCCGTCTTCTCCGGGAGGTGTCGGCAGTGCGAGGAAAATCAATGTTGCTTTCTCAACTGCTTCTGAAAGATTGGTTGTAAACTTCAATCTTCCCTGCTTGATATTCCGTTCGAAAAGAACATCGAGATGCGGCTCATAAATCGGAATGATCCCGCTTCGCATCTTTTCAACTTTCATTTCGTCAATATCCACGCAGATAACGTGATTGCCGGTTTCCGCAAGACATGTTCCGGTAACGAGGCCAACATACCCTGTTCCTACAACTGCAATATTCATAAAGTCAGTTTATTTTAAAAACTCCTTAACAGAGTCGGTTATGTACTTCAAAGTTTCTTCGTCCAGCTCCGTGTGCATTGGCAATGAAAACACACTTGAACACAATTGCTCTGTTACAGGGAAATCGCCTTGCTTGTAACGTGGATCGAGATAGGCTTTCTGCAGATGCAATGGAACCGGGTAGTAAATCATCATTGGAATTTCCTTCTTAGCGAGGAAATCTTTCAATGCACTGCGATCAGCTCCGCTCAACTGCAGGGTGTACTGATGAAAAACGTGATTGGTATTCTTCGCACGCTTCGGAGTCTTCAATTTTGGATGACCCGCAAATGCCTTGTCGTAGTAATCAGCCGCTTTGTTTCGTGCTGCTGCATAATTATCAAGATGACGTAGTTTAATGCGGAGAATAGCTGCCTGAATACTGTCAAGTCGCGAGTTCACTCCAATGCTGTCGTGGTAGTACTGTACACTCTGACCATGATTCGCAATCATCTGCATCTTCGCTGCGAGATCGTCACTGTTAGTGTACATCGCTCCGCCATCACCGAAACAACCGAGATTCTTCGAAGGGAAGAATGAGGTACAGCCTACATCACCCATTGTTCCTGCTTTCGCAACGCGACCGTCACTGAAAGTGTAATCTGCACCGATAGCCTGTGCGGTATCTTCAATCACGAAAAGATTGTGCTTTTTCGCAACGGCAAGAATACGCTCCATGTCTGCACATTGGCCGAACAAGTGAACAGGAACTATAGCTTTGGTATTTGGTGTAATCGCTTTTTCAATTGCCTCTACATTGATGTCGAAAGTGTCCGGATAGACATCAACCAAAACAGGTTTCAATCCCAGAAGTGCGATAACTTCCGCTGTTGCCACATAAGTAAAATCTGCAGTGATAACTTCATCTCCGGGTTTCAATCCTAAAGCCATCATTGCAATCTGTAAGGCGTCCGTTCCGTTAGCACAAGGAATAACGTGCTTCACTTTCAAATAAGCTTCAAGCTCCGCTTTGAATGATTTAACCTCAGGGCCGTTGATGTAAGCCGAAGATCGGATTACATTCAGTACAGCATCATCAACTTCTTTCTGTATTTTCTGATATTGACCGATCAGGTCAACCATCTGAATTTTTCTGGCAATTGTCGTCATCAATAGGTTCAATTACAATCGTGCGAAGATAGACAAAATAGCCCGTTTTACCTCTGTTTAGGCGATTGCCTCCGTGCTTTTGGCTATCTTTAACCCATGTTCAGAAAACATGGATTTTCAGCACTTTTTCTAAGCCTGCTTATGCTGGTTTCTGCAAATAGTATGCGTGCGCAATCCAGAAATGTAAAAGACTCCGTTATAACAACCGGATTCATTGCCGCCACCTACGGATTTTTCATTCCGGGAGGCGATTTGGCAGATCGTTTCGGAGATAATTCTACGATTGGAGCATTTGGAGGTTATAAATCAAAGCGCAATAACTTCTTCGCTGCCGAATGGAATTACATTTTCGGTTACAAAGTGAAGGAGGACGGAATCCTTGACAGCATCAAAACCAGTGGAGGATTTGTAATTGATCAGGAAGGTAAAATCGCAGACTTGCGCATTTTTGAACGTGGATTTACCGCGCATGTTCAGTTCGGACATCTTTTCCCGATCAAAGGAATTTCTCCTAACAAAAACTCAGGGATTCTCGTAACGTGCGGCGTTGGAATGTTACAACATAAAATCAGAATTTACGATAACGGAGGACGCAGTCCTCAGTTGAGAGGAGAATATCTGAAAGGTTATGATCGTCTCACTTCAGGTGTTTCATTTTCTCAATTCATTGGATACTGGTACATGAGTAATTCCCGCTACTTAAATGCTTACTTCGGATTCGAAGCGTATCAGGGAATAACAAAAAGCCGTCGATCATGGGATTATGATCTGATGAGAGCGGATACGCGTACTCGTACAGATCTGCTTTACGGCGCTCGCGTAGGCTTTGTAATTCCTATTTACAGAAGAGGTCGCGGAGAATATATCTGAGATGAAGTTTCTGTACACACTCGGCATTTTCAGTTACGGCCTCGCTATCCGCATTGCTTCGCTTTTCAACAGTAAAGCAAAATTGTGGGTGAACGGCAGACGCAATCTTTTTGAAAATCTGAACCGCGAAATATCTAACAGCACCAGTCCTGTCATTTGGTTTCACTGTGCTTCATTGGGAGAATTCGAACAAGGCAGACCTCTCATTGAAAAAATTAGAGTCCAAAAACCGGATCACAGAATTCTGCTTACGTTCTTTTCTCCTTCAGGATATGAAGTAAGAAAGAACTACAACGGTGCGGATATTGTCACTTACATTCCTTTGGACACTAAATCGAAAGCAAAACGCTTCGTGGAAATTGTAAAGCCGTCACTTGTGGTTTTTGTGAAATATGAATTCTGGTTGAATCATCTTGCTGAATTATCCGCGCGTAAGATTCCGCATTATCTGGTTGCTGCAATTTTCAGAGAGGATCAGATTTTCTTTAAAAATCGGGGAGGAATTTTCCGTCAATGTCTTCACAACTACACGCATATTTTCACTCAGAATTCAGAGTCTGAGAAACTCGTAAAAAGTGTTGGAGTCAAACACGTAACAGCTGCGGGAGATACGCGCTTTGATCGTGTGAAGGAAATCGCTTCACAAGCCAAGTCCATTGAATTGGCGGCTGCTTTCATTGGAGAAAGTCGCAAAGTTTTAGTTGCCGGCAGCACATGGAGCAGTGATGAAGAACATCTTTTCCCTGCTTTTGTTCCGCACATTTCTGCAGGATGGAAAATGATTATCGCACCGCATGAAATCGGTATGGCGAGGGTGAATGAGATTATTCGCAGTCTGGAGAATCTGAAAATTCAGCGCAGTGAAATCGTTCGATACTCGGAAGCGACCGAGAATACTATTCACAACGCAAAAGTGCTGATCATTGACAATATCGGAATGCTTTCTTCACTTTACAGATACGGTTCGGTTGCTTACATCGGCGGTGGATTCGGCAAGAGCATTCACAATACGCTGGAAGCCGCAGTGTATGCAGTTCCTGTGATTTTCGGGCCTGCATTCGGAAAATTCAACGAAGCGATTCAGTTGATTGAATGCGGGGGCGGTTACGGAGTAAATTCCCCGGCAGAATTGAAAACCGTTTTGAATCAGATTCTCGGTGATGAAAATTTACGCGGCGAATCCGGAACGAAAGCAGGCAACTATGTCAATGTGAATACCGGCGCAACAGAAAAAATACTTTCTGTTATTCTTGCTTAGTCATTGAACAACCACGACACTCCGAATTTCAATGCGAAATCATTGTGTGGATAATTCGCCAGCATGAAATAATTGCGTCCCATTAATCCTGCATTCACGTGTTCCGCCTTCACAAAAACACGAACCGGTTTAATGCGAATGCTCACCCAAGGATCAATGTAAATGTAGTTCCCCACACTTCTTGAATTCTGCAAGTGAAACTGCGCTATCGATGGCAAGTATCCTTCGCCTGTGAATTGAGAAAACCAAGTTACATCTGTACCGATTTGCATCTGGAGTTTGTGTTTAAAAAGATAAAAATCTGCAAACAGCGAACTCACAACTACATGCTCCGGAATACGGATCAATTCGGTATTGCTTGTAAGATTGATCGTATAACGCAAATTAGCATTGAACCAGCCGAATTGTGTAACTGCCCACAACTTCAACGAATTGACACTTAAGCTATCGTCTATTTGCCGAGGAAGTAAATTTGAATCCAAATAAATGTAATTGTCTATCGTCATAACTCCAACAGAATATGCAAGTGTCTTAAGCCATTGTTTACCCTTGTAACTAATTCCTCCTGCCAATGAATTCTCAGCTACCGGTACAAAAGAATTAAGCCAACGCTGATGATTCCCGGAGTAGTTCATGTAAAATATTTCCGGCGTCCGCAACTGGGATTCGAAAGCCACGAAAATGTTTAGTCCTTTAATCTTGGTCCAGTTCGATGTAAATGGGCCTGCTTTCACTTGAATCCCACAGTGGTAATTTCCTTGATTCGCACCCTTTACAATGTAATTTCCGGAAAACTTAATTCGAACGGCGCTATCAACATTCCAATTTAATTCGCTCTCTACGTATAAATTTTGAAAGTGCTTATAAATTGTATCCTGATAATACTCGCCGGCTTCGTGTCTTACACCGGCATTGCCCGAAATTTTTCTCGCGCCATACTGGTTGAATAACTCCAGATGCACTGCATTATTCAGTCGCCACAAGTAAGTCGAATCATTTGTTTCGGTGGAGTCGCGATATATTACAGAATAAAATCCTGAGATTGGATCGAGATCTTTGTATTGATACATTTCATCACCGATTTCATTGATCACAGAAATTCCCCAAGCCGGGGTAATTACGGCCCGCTTCGTGATACTGTCCAGTTGTATTGAGTCTGTGATCTTACCGAATCCGAAGATGTGTTTGGTCCACACACCTCTGTTGCGCTGAATGTTTCCGGCCTGTGAAAGATTCACAGCATGAACTTGACGGTTCACAGATTCACCGAATTCAAAAACAGAATCATTCACCAAGCCTCCGTTCTCCGCAACGTTAGCGCCTGTCCAGTAAACATCGGCCATAAATGCATATCGTTTCCCCGGAGATTTGTACCAAATGTTGGATCGTATGGAAGTGTTGCTCGTATTCTGTCGCAAATAAAACCCTTCTGAACGAATTCGCTTGAAGTGAAACGAGAAGTTGAGATTGTCGCCGAAGTTTCTTGTATGTAGCACATCGACATATTGCTCTCTTCTTTGCCCGACAAAGTAACTCAGTCGGTTATACGGTTTGTTCGAGAAATAAAATTGCCTTTGATAGCGATTGAATCCGAAGTAAGCAAACGGATCCTTCCGAACACTGAATGGTTCGAATGCTGCCAGACGAAAATTTAATTCCTGTGATGGTGCACCCAAATTTCCGGTTGACAATCTGAATGAATGAACTTGAGGAAAACTGTCCAGGGAATATCGGAGAGAGTCTTTTTGAATTTCATTTCCGAATTGGGGATTGCTTTCGGCGAATGAATGAATAACATTAGGAATTGAATCACTTTCTGATTCATGCGCGTGTGATTGCGCGCGAGCTTCCACCAATAACAGCGTAGTTGCAATGAATAAAAAAAGTGGAAGTCTGAATTCCATAGGAGAACACAAATGTAATCAGAAACCTTAGGGGTATAAAAAGAGAAAACCCGACTGTTAGGTCGGGTTTTCATAAAACTGGCAGCGACATACTCTCCCACCTTGTAGGGTAGTACCATCTGCGCAAACGGGCTTAACTTCTCTGTTCGAAATGGGAAGAGGTGATCCCCGTTGCTATAGCCACCAAAAATCGTTAATGACAAAAAACATATTGGGAGAGAATACATCAGAAATTTCTTTGCAAAGAAAGGCAATCGAGCAATTAGTACTACTCAGCTTTGACATTACTGCCTTTACACCTGTAGCCTATCAACGTAATAGTCTGTTACGGCTCTTAAGGGAGATCTCATCTTGAGGCGAGCTTCGCACTTATATGCTTTCAGCGCTTATCTCATCCATACATAGCTACCCTGCGCTGCACCTAGGCGGCACAACAGGCACACTAGCGGTATGTCCAACTCGGTCCTCTCGTACTAGAGTTAGGTCCCCTCAAATCTCCAACGCCCACAACAGATAGGGACCGAACTGTCTCACGACGTTCTGAACCCAGCTCGCGTGCCACTTTAATCGGCGAACAGCCGAACCCTTGGGACCTTCTCCAGCCCCAGGATGTGACGAGCCGACATCGAGGTGCCAAACCACTCCGTCGATGTGAGCTCTTGGGAGTGATCAGCCTGTTATCCCCGGCGTACCTTTTATCCTATGAGCGATGGCCCTTCCATGCGGAACCACCGGATCACTTTATCCTACTTTCGTACCTGCTCGGCTTGTCGGCCTCACAGTCAAGCACACTTATGCTAATGCGCTCTACACACGGTTACCAAGCGTGTTGAGTGTACCTTTGAAAGCCTCCGATACTCTTTTGGAGGCGACCACCCCAGTCAAACTACCCACCATGCAATGTCCTCGTCTGAGACGAGTTAGAACTCAAGTAAACAAAGGGTGGTATTTCAACGTTGACTCCATGATGCCTGGCGACACCACTTCAAAGTCTCCCACCTATCCTACACATTATTTACCCAAGTTCAATGCAAAGCTATAGTAAAGGTGCACGGGGTCTTTCCGTCCCGTTGCGGGTAAACGGTATCTTCACCGTTACTCCAATTTCACAGGGCTCGTGGCTGAGACAGTGGAGCGATCGTTACACCATTCGTGCAGGTCGGAACTTACCCGACAAGGAATTTCGCTACCTTAGGACCGTTATAGTTACGGCCGCCGTTTACTGGGGCTTCGATTCAAAGCTTCATCTTGCGATTAACCTCTCCTCTTAACCTTCCAGCACCGGGCAGGTGTCAGGCCTTATACTTCATCTTTCGATTTTGCAAAGCCATGTGTTTTTGATAAACAGTCGCCGCTCCCATTTCTCTGCGGCCCTCCGAAGAGGGCACCCCTTTTCCCGAAGTTACGGGGTTAATTTGCCTAGTTCCTTAGCCACGGCTCACCCTAGCGCCTTAGTATACTCTACTTGTCTACCTGTGTCGGTTTACGGTACGGGTAGCACACAGCTGAAGCATAGAGGTTTTTCTTGAGAGTCTGATTAGGATCACTATCCCCTTGTCCGAAGACTCAAGGTACTATCGACTTTCGACAGGTCACGCGGATTTACCTACGCATCCTATATCTACGGTCTTTAACGTACTTCCGTCAGTACGCGGATCTTTCACTACTCTGTCACCCCATAGCACTGTATGCTAGTATTGGAATATTAACCAATTGGCCATCGTCTACGCCGTTCGGCTTCGACTTAGGTCCCGACTAACCCTGATCCGATTAACGTTGATCAGGAAACCTTAGACTATCGGCGGGCAGGTCTCTCACCTGCCTTATCGTTACTTATACCTACATTTGCTTTTCTAACCGCTCCAGCAAAGCTCACGCTTCACCTTCAGCGCTGTTAGAATGCTCCCCTACCACTCTTTCGAGTCCATCGCTTCGGCACTATGTTTAATGCCCGGTTATTATCCACGCCCAACCGCTCGACCAGTGAGCTGTTACGCACTCTTTAAATGAATGGCTGCTTCCAAGCAAACATCCTGGCTGTCACAGCAGTCGGACCACGTTTTAACAACTTAACATAGATTTTGGGGCTCTTAGCGGATGGTCTGGGTTCTTTCCCTCTCGCCCACGGACCTTAGCACCCGCAGGCTCACTCCCGAGTATATATCATAGCATTCGGAGTTCGTCAGGGTTTGGTAGGCGGTGAAGCCCCCTAGCCCAATCGGTAGCTCTACCTCTATGATACTCAACCTCGAGGCTGTTCCTAAAAACATTTCGGGGAGTACGAGCTATTTCCCAGTTTGATTAGCCTTTCACCCCTACCCTCAGCTCATCCGAAAACTTTTCAACGTTTACCAGTTCGGTCCTCCGTTCCGTGTTACCGAAACTTCAACCTGGCCAAGGGTAGATCACAAGGTTTCGCGTCTACCCCCACTGACTGATCGCCCTATTCAGACTTGCTTTCGCTTCGGCTGCGTGACTTAATCACTTAACCTTGCCAGTGAGGAGTAACTCGTAGGTTCATTATGCAAAAGGCACGCCGTCATTCCCATATAGGGAACTCCGACCGCTTGTAAGCGCACGGTTTCAGGTTCTATTTCACTCCGTTGTTCACGGTTCTTTTCACCTTTCCTTCACAGTACTTGTTCACTATCGGTCTCTCAGGAGTATTTAGCCTTACCAGATGGTGCTGGTAGATTCCCACAGGGCGTCTCCGACCCCGCGGTACTCAGGATACTGCTAGCATGCATATCATTACGTGTAAGGGACTATCACCCTCTATGGTTTAACTTTCCAGAAAAATTCCACTTTTGATATACACACACGTCGCAGTCCTACGACCCCGACAATGCCGAAACATTATCGGTTTAGGCTTCTCCCCGTTCGCTCGCCACTACTTGGGGAATCACTGTTGTTTTCTTTTCCTCCGGGTACTTAGATGTTTCAGTTCTCCGGGTTGGCTTCTTTCGAAGATTGTCCTTCAGACAATCGGGTTGCCCCATTCGGAAATCTGCGGATTAATGGTTATTTCCACCTACTCGCAGCTTATCGCAGGTAATCACGTCCTTCATCGCCTCTGAGAGCCAAGGCATCCTCCATGCGCCCTTGCTTACTTTCTTTGTATTATAAACTTCTGTTGTATTCTCTATCCAATATGTCAAAGAACTTTTTTCCATTGCGAGGAAAGTGTGGAGAATATCGGAGTCGAACCGATGACCCCCTGCGTGCAAGGCAGGTGCTCTGGCCAGCTGAGCTAATTCCCCAAAACGATCGTAGTAGTCCCGAGCGGAGTTGAACCGCTGACCTCTACATTATCAGTGTAGCGCTCTAACCAACTGAGCTACGGGACTGAAAAATAGTTTTCCGCGGCCCCATAGTTTGGGATCGCCGAACTGAGAACTCGTTGAGGGTATCTCGCAATAAGTAAAAAGAAAAGAAAGGGAAAGGAGGAAACAAACATCGTCCGGTAAACCGGTGTGTTCAAGCTTCTCTAGAAAGGAGGTATTCCAGCCGCACCTTCCGGTACGGCTACCTTGTTACGACTTAACCCCAGTCATCGATTTTACCCTAGGCGACTCCTTGCAGATATCGACTTTAGGTACCCTCGACTCCCATGGTTTGACGGGCGGTGTGTACAAGGCCCGGGAACGTATTCACCGCGTCATTGCTGATACGCGATTACTAGCGATTCCAGCTTCATGAAGTCGAGTTGCAGACTTCAATCCGAACTGAGATCGGTTTTAGAGATTAGCATCACCTCGCGGTGTAGCTGCCCTTTGTACCGACCATTGTAGCACGTGTGTAGCCCAGGACGTAAGGGCCGTGATGACTTGACGTCATCCCCACCTTCCTCACCGCTTGCGCGGGCAGTTCCTCTAGAGTCCCCAGCATTACCTGTTGGCAACTAGAAGTAGGGGTTGCGCTCGTTGCGGGACTTAACCCAACACCTCACGGCACGAGCTGACGACAGCCATGCAGCACCTAGTTTCGTGCTCCGAAGAGATTACCGCTTTCACGGTAAGTCACTAACTTTCAAGCCCTGGTAAGGTTCCTCGCGTATCATCGAATTAAACCACATGCTCCACCGCTTGTGCGGGCCCCCGTCAATTCCTTTGAGTTTCAATCTTGCGATCGTACTCCCCAGGTGGATCACTTAACGCTTTCGCTTAGCCGCTGACAGTGTATCGCCAACAGCGAGTGATCAAAGTTTACGGCGTGGACTACCAGGGTATCTAATCCTGTTTGATCCCCACGCTTTCGTGCCTCAGCGTCAATAGTGGTTTTGTGAGCTGCCTTCGCAATCGGTGTTCTATGACATATCTAAGCATTTCACCGCTACATGTCATATTCCGCCCACATCAAACACATTCAAGATCGACAGTATCAATGGCAGTTCCAACGTTAAGCGTTGGGCTTTCACCACTGACTTATCAACCCGCCTACGCACCCTTTAAACCCAATGAATCCGGATAACGCTTGGGTCCTTCGTCTTACCGCGGCTGCTGGCACGAAGTTAGCCGACCCTTATTCTTACGGTACATTCAGCCGGGTACACGTACCCGGGTTTATTCCCGTATAAAAGCAGTTTACAACCCATAGGGCATTCATCCTGCACGCGGCATGGCTGGATCAGTCTTGCGACCATTGTCCAATATTCCTTACTGCTGCCTCCCGTAGGAGTCTGGTCCGTGTCTCAGTACCAGTGTGGGGGTGTAACCTCTCAGTACCCCTAGATATCGTCGCCTTGGTGAGCCGTTACCTCACCAACTAGCTAATATCGCGCATGCTCATCCTTTACCGTCGGAACTTTAATCATCAAAAGATGCCTTCCAATGATATTATGGAGCATTAATCCGAATTTCTTCGGGCTATTCTCCAGTAAAGGGTAGATTACATACGTGTTACGCACCCGTGCGCCGGTCGCCGGCAAGTATTGCTACTCCCGCTGCCCCTCGACTTGCATGTATTAGGCCTGCCGCTAGCGTTCATCCTGAGCCAGGATCAAACTCTCCATTGTAAGTTGATCTGGCGTCCCAACGGGGTTGGGACAATTTTACTAAGCTTGTCACTCAGAACAGACCTCGTCTGTCTGAGATATTTGTTTCTTTGGCCTTTCCCAATCTTTCAAAGAACTTTCTGATCTATATTATTTCCTTCCCTCTTGCGAGATCAGGCGGAATCAGTCATTCGTAATAGAACGTCCGTTTGTGTGAAACGGGCTGCAAAAGTACAACTCGTTTTCATATCTCCAAACATTTTCGAAAAAATTTTTCAAAAACCCGTTTTTGAAAAGAACTTGTTTTTTGAAACGGGCTGCAAAGATATGTTGACATAATCTTTACTTCCAAATTTTTTCTCGATTTTTTTCGGAAATCGAACTTTCTACCTTTTCACAGAACTTCCCGTCGTTTACGGGGCTGCAAATGTACCATGGACTTTGTTATTCGCAACACCCAAATGCAAATACTTTACTGAAATTGAGCTAAAAGCCTGATTCGCAATAAGATTAATTTACACGAATCGCTCAAATTTCCTGAAATAACTGGATTTAAGGGGTTGTTAACGCCACCGGAAGCAGCTTGCCATGGAAGTAATTGCCGCCATTGAGGGCAAACCAAGTGACAAATCCAGCCATTCCTTCCGAAGTAATCGGAGCCTGATAGCCAGGGAATGCAGCTGAAAGCATCTCCGTTTGAACCGCACCCAAAGCCAAACCATTTACACGGATACGTGAATCTTTCAATTCTTCAGCCAGAACTTCCGTAAAAACGGATAATGCTGCTTTGCTGCTACTATATGCAGACAAACCAGAAAACTTGGCGGTTCCTGTCAATCCTCCAACGCTGGTAATATTTATAATGTGGGCCTGTTGGCTAGTCTGCAATAATGGCAACAGCTTTTGCGTGAACCCGAATACAGCAAACACATTAACTGCATACACATGTTCAAGCTCCTCTCTGCTGATTTCAATAAAAGGTTTATTTACCAATGTGCCGGCGTTATTTATCAGCACATCAATGCTATTCGTGATTGTACTTATACGGTCAGCAATTTGATTAATTGAACTTTCTTTCTCCAGATCTCCCTGTACCGGAATCAGTAAATCTGCTTTACCGAAACGAGACAATTCGTTGTAGAGTTTTTCCAGACCGCGCTCACTGCGGGCAACCGCAATCACACGATGCCCTTCTTTACACAACTTCAGCGCAGCATCAAACCCGATACCTCTGGAAGCTCCCGTTATCACTATTGTTTTCATGTCGGTAAATGTATACAATTCTCAATGTGTTGAAAGGAACACATATCGGCGTAAATTTACGACATGCGATTTCTGAAGTATGTCTTTGTGATACTGTTGCTGCATTTGAGTTGTGAAGTCATGTCGCAGCAAAGACCTTCGTCTGATGTTCCGACATTCAGAGAAAGAATTGGTATTGGCGGGAATCTAGGTTTGCGAATCGGGAATCCGACATACATTGAAGTATCGCCAATTCTCGGCTATCGTGTTTCTCCGTTTCTCATGCCAGGTGTCGGAGTTTCCTATCGGTACATCAAATACAGAATGTTTGGATTCCCGCCGCAGGGTGTAAACTTATACGGAGCCAGCGCGTGGATGCGTGTTTATCCTGTTCCGATGGTTTTCGGGTATGCAGAATATGAATTACTCAATGGAGAATGGGATCCTTTCTACAGACCCGGAATACGCAGTAACATTTTTACAACATTTGTCGGGGCAGGATATAGTCAGGAAATGAATGGCAGTTCCAGTTACATTATGGTGCTGTTTGCAGTTAATCAGGAAGCGTTCTCTCCTTACGTTAACCCGGTAATCCGCGTAGGTTTTATGTTAGGCGGCACGGCAGAATAATTTACATTCGCATTCTAAATTACAAGTCATGAGCAGACTTCTACTTTTCCCCATTGCGTTGCTGTTTTCCCTTATCAGTAATGCAACCCCGATTTCCAATCCGTATCAATCGCAATTCAATTCTGCGTACCAATTGCATCCCTCCGTTCCGGGAGGTGTGCTTGAGGCCGTATCATATACCAATACACGTTTCTCGCATCTCACCACGGATGAAGCCACATCCTGTACAGGAATGCCACAAGCACTCACTGTAATGGGCATGATGCAAAACGGACAAGGCTGGTTCAGAAACAACATCAGCACGGTTGCGCAACTTTCTAAAATTGAAGAAGAAAAAATAATCGCCGATCCTCAATATGCAATCAATGCTTATGCGAGAGCATTTGAGTTGACTTATGGACGAGCGATTTCTGCCGAGAGTAAATCAGGAGCAACGAAGACTGAGGTTACTGCTATTGCTTATACTTTGAAAATGCTGAGCGAACTTCCGATCAGCAATGAGCCCGGTAACGTTTACGCGATGAACAGTTTCGTGTACTCGGTTCTACAATTTATGAATGATGAATCGATGGCGGCGCAATATGGCTTTGCTCAACGAAATTTTAATCTGAAGGAATTATTCGGTGAGGAAAACTATGCAATACTCTCTGCTCCTTCCGTTCAGATTTCACGTGAGCGCGTAACTGATCGCAACGGAAATCAATTTCGTTCCGGGAATGATGATCTTAATTTGCTCTCACCGGATTATGGTCCTGCTCTATGGAACCAGGCGGCGAGTTGCAATTACAGTTCGAGAAACGGAGTATTGATCAGTGCAGTAACAATTCATACTGTGCAGGGTACTTATGCAGGATGTATTTCCTGGTTTCAGAATTGTGCGGCAAGCGTATCCGCACATTATGTTCTGCGTTCGAGTGATGGTCAGGTAACACAAATGGTTTATGAATCGCAGAAAGCGTGGCATGTAGGTTCGGAGAATCCATATACAATTGGTTTAGAACATGAGGGCTATGTGAGCAATCCGGCATGGTACACAACAGCGATGTACACCAGCTCAGCAGCCTTGGTTGCCAATATCTGTGCTGACAATAACATTGATCCTTTGCGAACAGGTTGGTGGCCGTGGTTGCCAACAACTTATTACAACCAATCTTCGATTCCGGGTGCGTGTACACGTGTGAAAGGACATCAGCACTATCCGAATCAAACGCATAGTGATCCGGGTGTGAATTGGAACTGGAACTACTATTATCAATTAATAAATACAGCACCGGGAGCAACAGTTTATACTACAGCATCAGGAACATTTTATGACAGTGGCGGAGCCTCTGCTAATTACTCAGATGACGAAAGATTAATCTGGACGATTGCTCCTGCGAACGCAACATCAGTAACCGTCAATTTCAGTTCATTCAGCGCAGAAAATACGTGGGATTATCTTTATATCTACGACGGTAATTCTATTAATGCGCCATTGATCGGTTATTATACCGGAACGAATAGTCCCGGCACAATTACGTCAAGCGGAGGATCTCTGACGTTTGAGTGGCGTTCGGATTGCGCAACGACAGCAACAGGTTGGAATGCGAGCTGGACCAGCACTATCAATAACACGCAAGCCGATGTTACAGCACCAACCACGCAAGTAAGCATTAACGGAATCTGGCAAACACAGAATTTCTCTGCGACTTTCGCAGAAAGCGATAATGTTGGCGGCAGCGGATTGGAGAAATCTTATTATCAGGTTATCGATTTCGACGGAACTGATTGGCGTGCGAACAATTCAAGAGGTTTCTTCAGTGATAATTTTGATCAAACAGCAATTCATCCGGACTGGACAACCGCAACCGGTACATGGGCAATTAACAATTCAGTTCTGGAACAGAGTGATGAGAATCTCACCAACACAAACATTTACGCTCCGCTTACACAAAACCTATCAAACAGGTATCTCTATCATTGGGCAGGAAAAATAGATGGCACAGGGAATAATCGTCGTGCCGGATTCCATTTCTTCTGTGATAATCCATCGTTGACCAACCGTGGAAATTCCTATTTCGTGTGGTTCCGTGTGGATCAAAGTGTATGTGAATTTTACGAAGTAATCAATGATACTTTCTACTTGCGGAATTCTGCTGCCATGACTGTTAATGCGAACCAGTGGTACGATTGGAAAGTAATCTATGATCGTATCAGCGGAAAGATGAGCGTTTATCAGGATAACGTTTTCATTGGAAGCTGGACGGACACATCACCACTTGCAACAGGTACGCACGTGTCGTTCCGAAGCGGAAACAGTAACTGGCAGATCAATAACTTTAAAGTTTATCGATCCAGATTTTCAAATCAATCGACAACGATAACAGTTGGTAACTGCCCAAGTTGTGATCTGAGATATCAGAATACCAATCCTGCGACACCGGCAGGAAGAGTAAAAAGTATTGTTGCTGATACGGCAGGGAACCTCTCTGCTATTTCTTATCAAGACGTTAATGTAGATTGGACAGCTCCTGCTCCAATTGTTACAGTGGACGATAGTTTAGGCAGCGATATAGATTTACTGACCATCAACACTGATCTGTGGGGTGATTGGTCACCTACTTCCGACACAAATTCGGGACTTGCGAGATACTGGTATGCCATCGGTACTGCACCGTGTGACAGTAACGTTGTGAACTGGACGAACAATTGGGGCTACGACACTGCACATGTTGGCAATCTTACATTGTCAACCGGACAGATGTATTATTTCTCGGTGCGAGCCGAAAACGGAGCGGGATTGCTTACTTCATGTTACTCGAGTGATGGAGTATTAGTTGATTTAACAACCGGGGTTTTCACCACACAAAGTCAGTCCATTTCAGCAGCAGTAAGTCCTACTCCTGCGAATGAGAATGTTGTTCTACATTATTCAGTTGCGTCAGATTCCAAAGTCAGCATCATCATCTACGATGCGCTTGGTCAAGAAACGGAACTTTACAATGCTGATCAGCCAGCAGGCAATTACAATTTCACAATAAACAGAAATCAACTCGGACTTGCGGATGGGATTTATTACATCTCGATTCAAACCGAAAGTGATCAACTTACAGTTCCCGCGATATTTAAAAACTAATTATGAAAATCAGATTCTGTTATCTTCTGCTACTCTTCATCAGTGCGACAAATCTCAGTGCACAATGGACTGAAGTCAATTTACCTGAGAACGTTCATTTGCGCGGCGCTGCATTTTTCAGTTCAACTGAAGGATATGTTTGCGGATACAGCACACCTCCCGATTCCGGCTATTACGGAAAAATCTGGAAAACAACTGACGGCGGGCAATCGTGGTCGATGAATGCATCTTCAATTAACCATAGATTCAATGATGTTGTAAAAGCAGGATCTGACAATATTTGGGTCACAGGTGACAGCGGTCTTGTATTCAGATTTGATTTGCTGAATAACTTCTACATCTATCAAAACATTACAGGCCTTTCTCTTCTTTGCGGAACATCCCCGGATAGTTTAACATTTTACTGCGCAGGAGAAAATGGTTCATTATTCAGAACATTAGACGGCGGCTATCATTGGGACACCTTGAATTCCGGAACGCTGGAGAATATCAATGACATTTATTTCACCACCACTGCCCAAGGATGGGTTGTTGCTGACGGCGGATATCTAGCGATGACTACTGATAGCGGGAACACGTGGACATTTGCGAATCAACCTTTCTGGGGATTCCGTGATTTGAATTCATTGAGTTATCAAGGAACTACAGGATTGAATCCTTATGTTGTTGGTACCAGCGGAGCAGGAATGTATTCGACTGATGGAGGCACATCATGGTTTCAATTCAGTACGAACACCGGTAACGAAATTGAGTGCATCCGATTCGGTACAGTAAATGGTGGCATCATGTGCGGTGCTGACGGTTTTGTATCCAGAAGTTCGAATGCAGGAACCACATGGGCAACCGATGTTGTTCCGCGTAGCGTTGATTATTATGACTTGGCATTTGCTTCTGATTCCGTTGCGTACATCTGCGGAGATTCGGGAGTTGTACTGAAATCGACGGTAGATGTTTCCGGCATTACAGATGTAAACTCGGTTGCGACAATGAATGCCTATCCGAATCCGGCGCATGAAGAATTATTTATTGAATTGAATCCGGAGATTACTACAACATACACAATCAGAATCACTGATGTTACCGGAGCTCAGGTTCAGACATCGCAGTATAACGCAAGCAGTGGTCACCAAATTGTTCAGATTGCAGGTTTCTCTGAGTTGGCGAACGGAATCTATTTTATTACTATTTCAGGTGAAAACAGCACTGCTACTGCCAAAGTGGTAAAACAGTAAGTGTTATTTAAGTCAAAGAAGGGCAGCCTCGATATTATTTATCGGGGCTGTATCTTTTTCCGGCGCGTGGCATTAGGACGGCTAAACAACACGAAGTCGAACCTAAAATTTCACGTTATGGCAGGCGGTAAACTTTCACCAAGACAGAAGATGATCGGGATGATGTACCTCGTACTCACCGCGCTTCTTGCATTGAATGTATCTAAGGAAATTCTGGATGCATTTGTAACTATCAACACAGGACTGGAGAATACAGGAAGAAGTTTCGACGCTGATCTCGCTGCTCTATACGCCCGATTTGATGAGAAGAAAAGTATTGATCCGATACGTGTTTCTGCCAACTGGGAGAAAGCTCAGGAAGCAAAAAAAATGTCGGTAGAAATGAATCAGTACATAGACATTCTGAAGAAAAGACTGATCCGTGAAACCGAAGGATACGTGAATCACGAAGAGGATACAGCTCGTCTGAAATACATTGAAGGCAAAGACAATTATGATATTCCGACGAATATTCTGTGCGGACAAAGTGAAGACGGCTCGGATGGAGAAGCACGCATACTTCGTGACAAACTAAACGCGTATGAAAAGAATCTGCTTGCGTTGCTTCCTGAAAATACTGCGAAACAAATGCATCTGAGTATTGATACGAAGGACCCGAATGACGGAGGAGAAACCAAGACATGGGAGATGCGCAACTTCTACCATGCACCTTTGGCAGCCAGTGTTACGATTCTTTCAAAAATTCAGGATGACATTAAGAGTGCGGAAGCAGATGTTGTGAACGAATTGCTTAAGGCGACAGATGCAGATATTATTCCGTTTGACACTGTAGCGGCCAGAGTAATTGCACCGACCAATTA
This sequence comes from Bacteroidia bacterium, assembly GCA_023151315.1. Taxonomy (GTDB): domain Bacteria; phylum Bacteroidota; class Bacteroidia; order Palsa-965; family Palsa-965. The sequence goes on along the minus strand of JAKLJE010000018.1, from coordinate 23,596 downwards.
CGTTTTGTTAGGAGAAGAATACAATGCAGATATTTTCCTTGCGGCATTTAACAGGACATTGATTCCTCAGGTATTAATCGGTCAGTTCGATTCTGCAACAGGAAAAATGATTGGTGCATACGACAGTTTACCGGTTCATGATGGTCTGGGCAAATACACTCTGAAAACGGACAAAGAAGGAATCATGACTTACAGCGGAGTGATTAATATGAAAACACCGAAGGGAACTTACAAACAGTTTCCGTTTGAGTCGCAGTATATCGTTGCTCGACCTTCAGCAACAGTAAGTGCAGACAAAATGAATGTGATGTACGCCGGTCTGGAGAATCCGATTACGGTTTCATGTCCAGGTGTTGCAAACGAAAATGTAAGAGTTACGTGTGACAATGGAACAATTCGTCCGAGCGGAGACGGAAAATATATAGTTACAAATCCGAAAGCAGGAATGTGCCATGTAAATGTTTCTGCGGTAACAGATAGCGGAGCTGCGCGCCCTATGGGAACTATGGAATTCCGTGTCAGAAATCTTCCGGCACCAATAGTATATCCGTCAGGCGTAACAGGGCCACGCACGGCAGCTGCTCCACTTTGTAACTCATTAGGATTGGTTTGCACTTACGGTCCTGAATTTCTATTCAACGCAAGGGCTAATGTTGTCTCATACGATCTCACGGTGATGGACAACTCAGGGTTGAAATTCGGCGGCGAAAATATTCGTGGAAATCAAATTCCTGCAGGCGGAAAAACTGCAATATGCGCTTCGAGGCGTGGCACTAAAGTCATGTTCACCAATATTAAAGCAGTTGGGGCAGATGGTGTTCAGGTTAAATGCGCAGATGTAACATACACAATCCTATAACGTGAGCGGTGCCTGAAGGGGCGAGGCGGTGGTCAGTTTGCGACCATCGCCTTTGCATTTTATGCGGTTCTATTGACTGATAATGTCCAAAATTGCGGTGAATGTTAATGTCCAGCCAATAAGAGCGATTATTCCGTAATTTCACGCTATGAAAACGAGTTTACATCGCATTCTCTTCGCATTTCTGGCATTGATTGCATTTCAGTCGGCTAATGCACAGATGACGGTGAACAGCAGTGTTACGGCGAACCAAATGATTCAATCATTGGTTGGTCAGGGAATAGCAGTTTCCAACGTAACACTGAATTGCGCTGCAGGAGCGTACGGAACATTCAATAACGGGGCTTCTACAAATCTGGGAATCAACAACGGAATCGTTCTTACCACCGGTTCTGCAGATACTGTTGGCAGTGCGAATGCAACCTCCGGTTTTGATGTAAGTATTTGTGTTGGCACAATCCTCAACGACCCGGACCTGACTGCGATTGATCCTACTGCCAATAACGATGTATGCATTCTCGAATTCGATCTGATTCCGAAATGCGATTCACTCACGATTCGTTTCGTTTTCGGATCAGAAGAGTACCCGAATTTCGTCGGCTCAATTAATGATTTGTTCGGATTCTTTGTCACAGGACCAAATCCGGCCGGGCCTGCTTATGTGAGTCAGAATTTCGCTGTTATTCCGGGAAATATTCCTGTAACTATCAATAACATCAACAACGGAAATACGAATACAGGTCCGTGCATGAATTGCGCCTATTACATTGACAATTCGAACGGCACAACAGTACAGTATGATGGCATGACAGTGGTGATTACCTCCGGAATTCCGATGGTTCCTTGTCAGACGTATCACTTCAAGATTGCCATTGCAGATGCGAGTGACTGCGCACTTGATTCAGGAGTATTCATTGATTTTCTTTCGTGCGCAACAGGGTTCACGACTACATCCAACAGTACACCTGATGTATGCAGCTCCTGCAACGGAACTGCTACGGTGAATATCAACGGAGGACAAGGACCGTACACTTACCAATGGCTTCCTTCAGGAGGCAACGCGGCAACAGCAACGGGACTTTGTGCAGGAACTTACTCGTGTCTGGTTACGGATCAAAACAGTTGCGGTATACCTGATACGGTTGTCGTTACGGTGGGAGCAAACGGAAGTGTTGCAACTACAGTTGCGCAGACAGATGCTACTTGCTTCGGTGATTGTAACGGCTCATTGACTGTTACGCCATCAACAGGAACTCCTCCATTTACTTACAGCTGGACGCCAAACGTATCTGCTACGAACACGGCAAACGGATTGTGCGATGGTCAATACGTTGTGACGATCAGTGATGCGGGAGGTTGCAGTGTAACGAATACCTACACGATTACAGAACCTACAGCAGTTGCAATAGCACTATCGGGCAACAACACGATTTGCGCAAACGGAACCACCACAATTACCGCAACTCCATCCGGAGGCACAGGTCCTTATACAGTAAGTTGGGATAACAGTTTGCCAAATGGTTTGACACAAAGTGTATCACCGACAACTACGACAACATACAACGCAACGGTTACTGATGCGAACGGATGTAACACCGTGCAAAGTTTCACAGTAAACGTTGTTCCTGCTCCTACCGCCGCGTTCACTTCCGGCCCCGGAGATTGCGCACCGGCTGCAGTAACATTCACTGATAATTCAACAGGAGCAACGTCATATTCATGGGATTTCGGAGATCCGAATTCTCCAACCGGAAATACATCAACTCAACAGAATCCGGGTCACATTTATCTGACAGCAGGAACATATGATGTTACTCTGATTGTAACCAATGCAGGAGGATGTTCGGACACTATTGTCACTACCGGAGCGGTAGTTGTATCTGCACAACCTGTTGCCAATGCAGCTGCAGTTCCTGAGACAGTGAGCGAAGTTTATCCTGAAGTTACTTTCACCGATCTCGCAACGGGCGGAACTGACTGTGTGTTTTACTTTGGTGACGGCGACTCAACTACCAATTGTAATTTCGGAAGTCTTTCTCATGTTTATCCTGGTCCGGGAGTTTACACCGCAACTTACATTGTTACGAACGTTGACGGCTGTTCAGATACGATGTACATCACGATCACAGTTGAAGAACAAACCACACTCTACGTTCCGAATGCTTTCACGCCGAATTCATCCGGCAATAACGATCAGTTTTTCGCTTACGGAACTAACGTAAAAGATTTTCAGATGTACGTGTTCGATCGCTGGGGAAATCTGATCTATTCAAGCACCGACATCACCAAGGGTTGGGACGGAACATACAAGAACAATCCTTGCCAGGAAGACGTTTACGTATGGCGTATCATCTGGACAGATGCTCAGAACAAGAAGCACAAGATGCTTGGGCACGTCAGCCTTATTCGTTAGGGAATAGAGAGGAGTGAGGAGTGAGGAGTGAGGAGTTAGGATTGAGGAGTACGCTTACTACGATTCCGCTACTACTTCCTGTACACCCGGAACCATTCGCTTCAACAGCGCTTCAATACCAGCTTTCAGAGTTACGTTTGCGGAAGGACATCCTTGGCAAGAACCACGCATTTGTACTGTTACAATTCCGTCTTTGTAAGAGCGAAAAGTAATTGCTCCTCCATCCTGTTCTACCGCAGGGCGGATATATTGCTCCAGAACTTCAACAATTTTATGTTCCGATTCTGATTGTGGTGCCGAATGCTCAGTATAAACCGTGGTGGTTTTCTTGAATGTGGAGTCGGTATGCACTTCCTGTTTCGGCAGCTCCGTGATTACAGGATTTCCCTTTGAGAGATAATCGCGAATGAATTCACGAAGCTCAAGAATGATATCGTCCCAGGTTAATGTATCGGATTTCGTAACGGTGATATAATTAGCAGAGATAAACACTGCTTTCACGAATGGGAAACGAAGCAAAGTTGCAGGCAACGGTGCTCCTGAAGCATCATCTGCGGAAGTGTACTGAGCAGTGGCTCCGTCTTCAATCAACATGCGATTTGCAACGAATTTCATTGTCGCCGGATTCGGCGTGCTTTCTGCGTAGAGAACAACCGGTATTGTCTGTGTCATGGTGCAAAGATAAGGTAAGACGTTAGACTTTATTCGGAATTCGCAATCCGGAATTCGGAATCCGTAATTCTTAATCCGCAACCGGAAATACGAAATATATCGCCTGCGGCAGCATGGAAATGTTTTGATTAACCGAACTGAGGTTCTAAGGAGATTTCGCCCCGATGGGGCTTTGCAGACGGTAGGATTTAGACGTTAGAACTGAGTAATTCGGAATTCGGAATCCGTAATTCGGAATCCGTAATCCGTAATTCGCAATTCATAATCCGTAATTTTGTGTTAATGAGCAAACAGGTAAAAACCGATTTTCTGATTATCGGGTCAGGAATTGCCGGATTGACTTACGCGCTGAAAGTTGCGGCGAAGGGGAAAGTCATTCTCATCACCAAGTCTGATAAAGACGAATCGAACACGAAATACGCACAAGGCGGAATTGCCGCCGTGATGTACAGTCCGGATTCGTACGAAAAGCACATTCAGGATACATTGATTTGCGGAGACGGATTGTGCGATGAAGAAGTGGTACGCATGGTGATTACCGAATCAACTGCGCGCGTGGAAGAACTTGCAGCATGGGGAGCGCAATTCGACCGTAAGCCTGACGGAGCTTATGAACTTGCCAAAGAAGGCGGTCACTCAGAAAAACGGATTTTACACCACAAAGACAATACAGGATTTGAAATTGAGCGTGCGTTGCTGGAAGAAGTGCACAAACATCCTTCGATCACGATCTACGATCATCATTTTGCGATTGATATTATAACGCAACACCATCTGGGTGTGGAAGTGAACAGCAGAACGCCGGATATTAAATGTTACGGTGCTTATGTTTTGAATACAAGTACAGGAGAAGTGGACACCGTTCTGTCGAAGATTACGTTGATGGCAACCGGCGGAGCGGGACATGTGTATGCAACCACGACTAATCCTGTAATTGCAACGGGAGATGGAATTGCGATGGTGTACCGCGCGAAAGGGCGTGTGGAGAACATGGAGTTTATGCAGTTCCACCCTACTTCACTGTACAATCCGGGAGAACACCCGTCGTTCCTTATCACAGAAGCGATGCGTGGTCACGGAGGAATACTGAAAACGCAGGACGGAAAAGAATTCATGCACAAGTATGATTCGCGTAAGTCGCTTGCGCCTCGTGATATTGTAGCTCGTGCGATTGACAATGAAATGAAGATACGAGGTGAAGATTTTGTATATCTGGATTGCACACATCTTGACGCAGAAGATCTGAAATCACACTTTCCGAATATCTACGAGAAATGTTTGTCGATTGACATTGACATCACGAAGCAAATGATTCCTGTTGTTCCCGCTGCGCATTATTTGTGCGGGGGAATTAAAGTGGACATGAAAGGCAGAAGCAGCATTGAGCGCTTGTATGCCGTGGGTGAATGTTCCTGTACAGGATTGCATGGTGCGAATCGACTTGCATCGAATTCACTGCTTGAAGCCGTTGTATATGCGCATACCGCGAGTGAAGATTCGCTTAAGGTGGTTGATACAATTCAACATCAGGAAGGCATTCCCGATTGGAACGCGGAAGGAACGGATGCTCCTGAAGAAATGGTTTTGATTGTACAGAGTTTGCGCGAAGTGCAACAGATCATGAGTAATTATGTGGGCATTGTACGATCTGACCTGCGTTTGAAGCGTGCAATGGATCGTTTGGAAATCCTGTGGCTGGAGAACGAAGCGCTGTATAAGAAGATTACCGTTTCACAGAAAGTGTGTGAATTGCGTAATATTATCAATGTGGCGTATATTATTATCAAGCATGCTAAGGAAAGAAAGGAAAGTGTCGGACTTCATTACACTGCGGATTATCCTGCGAAAAATTAGTTTCAATTGAAGAATATTATCATTGGTCTGATCATTTTTCTGCCGAAACTGTTTTTCGGTCAAGGATTCGTGGACCCTTGCGGAACCGGGCTTGAACCTTTTGATCATTCACATCAGTTATTGTTTGATTCGTGTTTCAGAACACAGTCATTTCTTCCGCATAAGAAATGCGTCATTACGATTTCGGACAGTGTATTTACGACAGGAAAGCCTGAGACTATCGAAGTTAATTTTGACAAGGAAGGCCGACCGGTTCTGTTATCACATGCGATGCAGGACGTGGAGCGTGTCAGTTGCGCGTTGATCTCAATAAACTATCAGAACAATGAATTTTACTCTACTCATATTCTGGGTGCCGACTCAGCGAGAACAAATGTTTACCGGGAAATCAAGAGTCCTGGCGGCCGTTACCGTGAAGAGATCATCTGGTATCAGGCGGACACTTCGAAACGACCTGATTCGAGAATTTGTTTCTACAGAAACATCTCCGGCAGAGATTCATGTATAAAAACGTACAGTACACGTTCAGGCACTGTCATTCAAACCTTAACAAAACTGAATGCTGTTAATGATTCAGTGGAAGAAAGAACGTACATGAGTATTCAATACCGCTGGCACGACAGCGAAGGAGACACAACTTATTCGCGCAGGATCATCACATTCAACAAACGTAAGCAAGTGGTTAGAAGAGAACATATTTCAATAAAAACCGGGATTAAGTTAATCTGGAATTACAGTTATGATGACGCAGGGCGTTTGACCGGTTATACGTATGTTGATTCTTACGGCAGCAAACGAGTCTTTTCAATTCAAAGGAACAAGGACGGGCTGCCATCAGAAGTGCGGCATTACGAATCCATACAACTAACGATCTATAGATTCCGTTGGGAATAATCTCCGGAAATCCTGCGTCGCCTGAATCGCATTTTAGCGCATTTTCAAGCAAATTGAATCTGTTAAACATTGTAATCCGTGTTGAGCGAAAGTTCAGTTTCCCTATTTTTGCTGTATGAACCGTTGGCTGAAAGGGGTTGTTACTATTCTACTGAGCACATTGATTCTGCTCGGCGGTTCCGGCATTTCCCTTGCCAAAATGGTTTGTCTGAAATCAGGTTATACTGAAATCTCACTGAATACGCCTGACGAGTGCTGTGCGCATGATCACGAACATGCTCCGGTTACAATTGAAGAAAAATGCTGCGACATCAGCAACATGAGTGTTGATCTGGAGAATTTCATCACTTCCAATTCCAGTCAGATCATCAAGACAGATTATTGGTTGCCTGTTGCATTTCTGATCAACTTTGATTTTTTCACTTTCAGCAAAGCTTCCCTTTTCAATTTCAACACGCACAAAGCAGATCCTGATTTATCCGGACCGTTGGTGCGAATTCTCATTCAATCTTTTCAGATCTGATAAGCATTTTCATTTCGATTAACCGAATTTGAAAACAGCTTAATCATCAGATCATGAAAAAAATCATTTCGATAATTTTCCTGTTATACGTTCATATTGCGATGGCGCAATCGGAACAATTACGGGGCACGGTTAAATCCGCTGACGGCGATAAATCCGGCATTCCCGGGGCGTCTGTAATGTGGATAAAAACCAAAACCGGAACATCGACTAAACCGGATGGCACATTCAGTGTTAATTGGCCCGACAGTTTTCCGGCGGTGTTGGAAATTCGTTTTACAGGTTATAAAAGCAGACAAATTGAATTCAAAGAGCGATCGCCGAAAGAAATTCTTGTAACACTACAACCGGCAGGTGATACCTTGAATACTGTAGTGATCACTGAAAAGGAGAATGCCTCAGAGTTCATGTGGTTCTCTCCTATCAACGCGGAGAAAATCACGCAGCGCGGATTGCTGAAAGCGGCATGTTGCAATTTATCGGAGAGCTTTGAAACGAATCCTTCCGTTGATGCTGCAATGACTGATGCCGTTTCGGGAGCGAAAAAGATTCAGTTGCTCGGTCTCGATGGCGTTTACACTCAAATACTATTTGAGAATCTGCCGCTGATCCGTGGATTGTCATCATCATATGGATTGTCGCATGTTCCCGGAACGTGGATCAAGAGTATATTAATCACAAAAGGAACAGGTTCTGTTGTGAATGGTTATGAATCCATTGCCGGACAATTGAACATTGATATTCTGAAACCCGGAGAAGACCAGGATCCGTTGTTCATTAACGGTTATGCTAATTTGTTCGGGCGATATGAGATGAATGTTCACTACAACAAGAACTTCAAACCCAATTTCGGGACAACGCTGCTGGGACATGCCAGTACAATGCAACAACGCAATGACAACAATCGCGACGGCTTCCTGGATCAGCCAACGTACAACCAATTGAATCTGATGAACCGTTGGTATTGGCAGCACAAAGACAAAGCAGAAGGACAATTCGGATTCCGCATGATTTATGATGATCGTCGCGGAGGACAGTTCAACTTTGACAAATCACGCGATGAAGGCACAGCTAATTTCTACGGCATTGGCATCCTGAACAAGCAAGCGGAAGTGTTCAACAAAACCGGATTTGTATTTGAGAAACCGGGACGCAGTTTAGGAACCATGTTCTCTGCGCGCTATCATGAACAGGATATGTTCTTCGGGTTGCGCACCTACAACGGAACACAGAAGAGTTTGTACGGTAATGTGATCTGGCAGGATATGATTGGCAATACAAATCATGTCATCAAAACCGGAGTTAGTATTATATATGATGATTACCAGCAGAAGTATAATGATTCCGTTTATGATCGCGAGGAAATTGTTCCGGGTTGGTTTGCGGAGTATACAGGACATCTGCACGAGAAATTCACAATGGTAGCCGGCATTCGAACCGATTATCACAATCTTGCCGGACTGCAGGTCACCCCGCGTTTGCACCTCAAATACGATCCGTTTGAAAAAACTGCAATTCGCATTTCCGGCGGACGAGGATTTCGTTACGCAAACGTATTTACGGAAAGCAGCGTGATGTTTGCAAGTTCACGACAAGTGCATATCAATCCCGATCTTGATGCAGAAATAGCCTGGAATTATGGCGGAAGCGTGCAGCAGAAGTTCAAGCTCTTCAAGCGTGAGGCGATCTTTGTGGTCGATTTCTTCAGAACTGATTTTGTAAATCAGATTCTGATGGACATTGAAACACCAGGGCAATTGAAGATTTACAATCTGCGTAACACATCATATGCAAACAGTTTTCAGGCAGATTTATCCATTGAGCCGCTTGAGCGCTTCTTCATTCGCATGGCTTACAAGTTTTACGACGTGAAAGCCATGTATAACGGAGAAATGAAAAACCGTCCTTTGGTAGCCCGCCACCGCGCGTTTATCAATTTCGCGTACGCTTTGCCATACGACAAATGGATGTTTGATTTTACCGCAAAATGGATCGGTCCGGTCAGAATTCCGGAGCACATGAATGAAGAAGCGGGTCAACCTGCTCAACTAACAGCAGAGCGTTTCAGTTACGGATATCCACTATTCAACACGCATTTAACACGTAAATTCCGCAGATACGATTTATATGCAGGCGTTGAGAATATAGCGAATCTTATGCAGCACAATCCGATAATTGGTGCGCACAATCCTTTTGGATCGAATTTTGATGCTGCTTTAATATACGCACCAATGGACGGTCGTACTATTTATGCAGGATTCAGATTAAAAATTTAACTTCAAACCAGTAATAAAAACTCTAACCATGAAAAATTACATTTCAACCATCATATTCACATTGGCGTTCATCGTGTCAGGTTCAATTACAGCAGCTGCTCAAGCAAAGCTGGAAACGGTAAAAATCAAAACATCTGCCGAGTGTGATATGTGCAAGGCTAAGATTGAAAAAGAAGTGGGTCTCACCAAAGGCGTAAAGAAAGCAACATTGGATATTACGACGCGTGAGTTGACGGTGATTTATAATCCTTCGAAAACAACAGTTGCCAAAATCAAAACCGTGATTTCGAATGCAGGTTATGATGCAGATGAAGTAAAGGCGAATAACAGAGCACAAAAGAAATTGCCGGATTGTTGTCAGCCGGGCGCCGGGAACGGGAAATGCGATACTGTGAAATAGACATTAGACCTTTGACTTTAGACTTTAGAGAGTGAATAGTAATCAGTGTTCAGTACACAGATAAATTATGGCATTAATACTTGAGGTACAAGGAAAGAAACCGGCATTCGGTAACGATTGTTTTATTGCAGAGAATGCGACAATTGTTGGTGATGTGAAATGCGGTGATCAATGCAGTTTCTGGTTCAACGCGGTGATACGCGGAGATGTGAATTCCATTGTGCTGGGCAACAAAGTGAATGTGCAGGATCTTGCAATGATTCATTGTACGTATCAGAAAGCCGCAACGACAATCGGTAATAATGTTTCCATCGGGCATCGTGCAATTGTTCACGGTTGCACGTTGCACGATGATGTACTTGTTGGCATGGGCGCAATCGTGATGGATCATGCAGTTGTCGGGAGTAACACGATTATCGCAGCGGGCGCTGTTGTTACGGAAGGGATGCAGTGTGAAGCAAACAGTATCTATGCCGGAATTCCTGCAAAAAAAATCAAGGCCATATCACCGGAACTATCTAAAGGAGAAATCGAAAGGATCGCGAATAATTACGTGATGTATTCGGGATGGTTTAAATAGACGTTAGACGTTGGACTTTAGACCGGCGCGTGCGCGCAGCAAGGAATTGCTTTTTGCTTGAACTGTCGTTCAATAATAACTGCAACCCTTCGGGGTTTTGTCAGATCGAGTGGCAATACAAAATGGCGGAGGCGCGTAAAAGAAATATTGAGACGTACCGAGGGATGATTATTGAGGACTCAGATCAGTAGATGTCGTGCCAATGATATTGGCCGAAGCGTCCTTTTGATTTGAACACTTTTCCGTTTGCGGCGGGAGCTTCGCTGAAGTAAACCGTTTGCAACAATTTGCCTGATGTGTCTGCAATTTCTATGCGTAGCGGATCGTGATAGCCGATTTTAGAGGAAGTCATTTTATCCAGCATGATCATGCCGCCGGAAGGAAGAACAAATTTCATTTTGGTAAACATGAACTTCTTCACTTTCAGTGAATCGGTCATGTATGCGGGAGTTTTTCCGTTCACCAGATGCGATGTGGATGAGTAGCGAATGAACATGGAATCCGGCAATGAAGGCGCGGCAGCCTGATCGAAAATAAAAGTAACGTTGACAGGAGATTCGCTCAGATTACGCAGATAGTGATAATGCAGCACAACGCAACTCGTAAGTGAGAAAATCAGAGCAAACGTCAGGAACACGAAAAGTTTTCTCATCGTGTGAGGACATTATTGTTCCAATGCAACTGCTGAATCACTTCACTCCAACCGGTCAATTGCGTCAACACATTTCCGAACTGATTCGGATTCCCTGAAGTGTAAAACTGCACCTCTCCTGCTCTGCCCGATTTCAAATTTTCATAATCGGAAACACGTTTCACTTGACGCGCAATTGCAGGAGCAGGATCAATGATCTGCACACCGTCACCTAAAATTCCGCGAATGGTTTCCGCCACGAATGGATAATGCGTACAACCGAGAACCAAACGATCGATGTTCTGCTCTTTCATTGGATCCAGCCATTGATGAAGCATGGATTTTGTTTTATCAGTAGCAAGTTCACCCGCTTCAATTTGCTGTACCAATCCGGGACAAGGCTGACGAAGCACTTTTACGTTGTTCGCGAATCGTTCAACAACAGAAGCAAACAATTCGCCCTGGAATGTTGCTGTTGTTGCAATCACTCCAACTACACCTGTTTGCGTTTGTTCCGCTGCGGGTTTCACTGCAGGTTCCATTCCCACGAAAGTAATGTGTGGAAACTCGTCACGCATTTGCTTAAGTGCCGCAGCTGATGCTGTATTGCATGCTATAACAATAACATTGCAACCCGACTCAATAAGAAATTTCACAACGCCTCGCGTGTACGTGCGGATTTCTTCCATTGATTTCTCTCCGTACGGGAGATGAATATTATCACCGACATAAATGAGATCCGCTTGCGGCATTTCAACGCGCATAGCGCGGAGAACACTTACACCACCTATTCCGGAATCGAATACACCAATGGGATTCATTACATCAAAGTAAACGAGAATTTACTGCATAAAAAAAGCCGCCTTCAACAAGTTGGGGCGGCTTTTCTATGATTATTTGCCTGGTGCCGGAGCCGGAGCTGTTCCCGGTTTCGGTGCCGGTTTAGTTGGTACTGGAATTTTCAGTTTCACACGTACCGCGTCGAACACGTCATCTGCCGGATCAGCGTACAACACCTGGCCGCCTTTTGAGCTGTCAAGAATGTATTTGTAACCTTTCTCTTTTGCTACGGCTTCAATTGCACCGTTCAATTGCTTATAAAGTGTATCAACAAGTTTTGTCTGAATCGCTGCTGCTTCCTGCTCAGCCAACTGAACGTAAGCATACAGGTTATCTTCAATCTGCTTCAACTGGTTTTCACGAAGTGCCTGAAGAAGCGGCGTGGAAGTTGCTTTTGTGCTGTCGATCTCACGCTGCTTAGCTGCGTACTCGATCTGCATAGTCTGGATAGTTTTCTGTGCCTGAATCTGGTAGTTAGACAATGAGTCTACTACTTGCTGGTAAGCAGGCCATATTTTCAGAAGAGAATCAACGTTAAGGTGTCCTACTTTCTGAGCTGAAGCAGTAACCGGAAGAGCGAAGAACATTACTGCTACGGCTACGATTTTGATCAATTGTTTCATTGGAGTATTTAGGATTTACGATGTACGAATATAGAATTTTGATTTGGGGTTATTTTCCGGTTCCGCCTTTTTTCCAACCCAGGATTTCGAGGACTTCGTCGCTCTTGTCATATTTCGGGTTAGTATAAAGCATGGTCATATCACTTGCTTTGTCGAATACAATCGCATAACCATCGCGGGTAGCCATTGTTTTCACTGCATCATAAACCTGATCCTGAATTGGCTTGATCAGCTCCTGACGTTTTTTGAAAAGTTCTCCGTCAACACCGAACTTCTGCTTCTGGAATTCTTTTGCTTCTTTCTCTTTCTGAACAATCTCTGCTTCACGTTTCACGCGCAGCTCTTCTGTCATAAGAATCTGTTCCTGCTGAAAGTTCTTATACATCAAATCGATCTCCGCATACTTGGCTTCCACTTCTTTCTGCCATTGCATGGAAAGATTATTGAGTTCCTGTTGTGCAGCCTGATAAGCAGGACTCTGCGCAAGAATGTAATCGGTATCAACATAACAGAACTTCTGCGCGGAAACGAATCCGGTTCCTACGAACATCAGCAGAAGCAACGCGGCGAGTTTTGTTTTCATCATTCTCTGTTTTTATTCCAAAAACCCGGCCAAACCGGGCGACTAAAGTACAAATTAAGCGTTTACAGTTCACCCAGGTTCATACCGAGGCTGAAGTGAATCTGCGATTTCTGCATGCCGGAAAGATTCTGTACATCGTCGAAACGATAACCCCAATCCAATCCAAGTAAGCCGAACATAGGTAAGAACACACGAACACCAACACCACCTGAACGATACACATCAAACGGATTGAATGTTTTGAAATTCTGCCATGTATTACCAGCTTCAACAAAAGCCAGACCATAAACGGTTGCGCTTGGATTCAACGATACAGGATAACGCAATTCCCATGTGTATTTAGCAATTATTGGCGCTCCGGTACGTGCAGAGAGTGATTGATCGTCATATCCGCGTAATGCAATGATCTCACGACCATCCAATGCGAAGCCTGTTAGTCCTGAACCTCCAAGGTAGAAACGCTCAAACGGAGCAACACCCACTTGCTTGTTGTACATGCCGAGGTAACCGAATCCAACGCGAGTGCTCAATACGAGATTACCTGCAAGACGATTGTACCAGGAGCAAGTGAATTTCCATTTGTAATATTCCACATACTTATAGCGTGTTTGCACATCAGCAGTAGCGTAATCAATGTCGTTGAAAAGCGAATACGGAGGCGTGAATTGTCCGATCACTTTCATGTCGATACCACTACGCGGATAAATCTGCTGGTCCGTTGAATTACGACTGAGCGTAATACGATAGCTGAGGTTGTTTGCGTACCCGTCAGCGAATGCGAACACCGAGAAGTAATTGTTCAACTGGTAATACTGGTACGTAAGATCCTGATACAGGTAGAAGAAATCATCCGGCTTCTTCAATCGCATACCGAAACCGATAGTTGCACCCCAGATGTTCACGTCTGCACGGTTCTCATCTGTACGCTTCAAACCATTTGACTGAAGTGAATTGTAGATCGTAACTGTCAATGAGTTCGGTTTCTTACCACCCAACCAAGGTTCAGTGAATGATGCATTGAATGAGCGGAAGAATAATCCGTTCGATTGTGCGCGGATACTCAATTTCTGTCCGTCGCCTGCAGGAAGCGGTCTCCATTCTTTCAGATTGAAAAGATTGCGCGCTGAGAAGTTGTTGAATGAAAGTCCAAGTGTTCCAACGAGACGATTACCGCCCCAACCACCGGAAAGTTCTACCTGATCAGACGGGCGTTCTTCAACTACGTATTCGATGTCAACTGTTCCTGTGTAAGGATCCGGCTTAGGATTGATCTGAATTTTTTCAGGATCGAAATAACCAAGCGACGCCAATTCGCGCTGAGAGCGGATTACATCTGTACGACGGAACAATTGTCCCGGACGTGTGCGGATTTCCCGCATGATCACGTTGTCGTTGGTTTTCGTGTTACCGACAACAGTAACGTTACGAATGATTGCAGGTCGTCCTTCGTAAATGCGCATCTCAATGTCAATTGAATCGCCGGGAACCGCAGTCTCAACAGGATTCACCTGGAAGAACAGATAACCTTCGTTCATATATAATGAACTGATATCATTCTCCTGCGGGCTCATGTATAATCTTGATTCAAGCGTAGCCTGGTTGTACACATCGCCTTTCTTGATGCCAAGCACCTGCGAAAGTTTCTCGGAAGAATATTTGGTGTTCCCGACCCATGTAATGTTACGGTATCTGTAAACGTTCCCTTCTTCAATCTTGATGTCAATTTCAACGCGATTGGGATCGGTAGTTCTTACCGTATCTTTTACAATGCGCACATCACGGTAACCTTTCTCGCGGTATGCGCTCAGCACATTCTCTTCATCCTGCTCAAGATTCTCCTTCACAAACTTCGTTGACTTGAAGAACTGATACCAACGCATACGCTTAGTGTCTTTCATCTTGCGACGAATCTTCCAGTCTTTCATCGCCGTATTACCTTCGATGTTTACTTCTTTGATGCGAACCTTCTTGCCTTTATTTACATCAACGTAAACGCGTACGAATCCTTTTCCTTTAGCTGTTGTATCAACGTACTCGGTTCTTACTTTGGTTTCGCAATTGAGATAACCGTCGAGACGGAAATGTTCATTTACTGTTTCGATGATATGACGTTCACGATACTCGGTAAACATCAAACCTTTCAGCGGAAGCTTTTCAATAAGATCTTCCTTTTCATTCTTCTTGATTCCTTTGAAAAACAGATCGCCAGCAATCATAGGCTTCTCCACTACGATAAGGTCGAGCCAGATGTATTCGCCTTCAACTTTATTGATTGCGATAGACACATCTTCAAAAATTCCTTCGCGCCAGAGATTGTCAATAGCATCTGCTGTTTTTTCTCCCGGAATCATAATTTTATCATTAACCGGAAGTCCAGAGATGAGAACCACAATCTCAGGATTCACAAATACTGTTCCCACTACATTCACTTTCACAAGTGTGTATTCCCTGGGCGTTGCGTAACTTACACTGAGTGAATCGCCGCCAATAACAGTCTGAGCGGAAGCAAACACCGCTGAAAAAGCAAACAGCAACAACAACAAAAATTTCTTCATAATTCTATCACTTGCTGTTTCCCGATGAGAAATGTTCGGACACAAGATTATTTAAAGTTTCAGTCATGATCTGTGCGCTCGTTTTACCGAAACGACGCTCGCGACCCTGATAATTCACAATTGCTTCGTAAAATTCTTCTTTCCCGAAATCAGGCCAGAGTGTTTCTGTGAAGTAAAACTCCGCATAAGCCAACTGCCACAGCAGATAATTGCTGATGCGCTGTTCACCGCTCGTTCTGATTAACAATTCCGGATCCGGATATTTTGCTGTTGTAAGATTGGAGCTGAACATCGTTGCATCAATGTCTTCAACATTGATTTCTCCGCTCTTCACTTTTGCAGCGATATTTTTTGTGGCTTCTACAATTTCCCAGCGTGCGCTGTAGCTCAATGCGAGCACCAACGTCATTCTGCTGTTTGAAGATGTTTCTTCAATTGCAGAAGTCAGCTGCCTGCGGCAATTCTCCGGAAGACTGTTCCAATCGCCAATGGTTTCAAGCTTGATGTTATTATCCGCAAGTGTTTTCAATTCTGCGCTGATAGTATGCACAAGCAATTCCATCAGAGCATCCACTTCTTCTTTCGGACGGTTCCAGTTTTCGGTGGAGAAAGCATAAAGTGTGAGATATTTCACACCGATTGCCGCTGCCGCTTCTACAGTTTCGCGCACCGCAAGCACACCACTGCGGTGACCGTCGACACGCATTTTACCTTGTTGTTGCGCCCATCTCCCGTTGCCATCCATAATTACGGCAACGTGCGCAGGAACGCGATCAGAATTAATTTTTTCTTTCCAGCTCATAACAGCGGAGAATCAATACTTGTAGCTGGAACAGGATTTCGGTTTGTCGTTGAGCAGGAATGACAATGTCAAACCGGTGAAACAATACCAATCTTTGTTTCGAGGATTACCGCGCTGACGACCAATGTTATCAGACACGTTAATGCTGCGATCTGCAAGTGCAATTGCCGCAGGACCGTAAACAGCGAGGTCTGCAGGATTTGCATAAACAGTACTTACATCATCCAGATAATCTGTAAAAGTTTTACGCATTCCCCAATCGAGAACAAGTCCGATTCGTTTGGCAAGATTCATTTTGATTCCGGCGCCGAAAGGAATGGACACCTGCGTACGCATATAACCTTTTGCCTGCCCTTCTGTATGCAACGGCTGCAAAGCAACCCATTGACCTCCGAAGGAAGCTTTTGGATTGAAATTAAAAACGCCGATACCGAGGAAGAGAAACGGAGTAAAGCTGTGCTTATCATCTCCGATTTTGTATTCGATGAAATTGAATTCTGTACGCGCAGCCAATTCATATACACGTGAACGGAAACTGAGGTTGCGTTGCTGCTGTTCATAGCTGCTGGTACGCGCATCAATACCCTGAACGCTACCGAAAAGCGCACTTCCGGTGAATGAAAGACGATAGCCGCGATTGTGACGGTAAACAATACCGGCAGCAGGTCGTGTCAGACTGTTGAGATGTCCTGTAGGATTCAGTTCGCCGATGTAATATGATCCACCGAAGAACAATCCGATTTCATTGGTTTTCTGCGCGCTCAGCGTTAAACCAAAGCACAGAATGCATAATGCAAACAGGGTCTTTTTCATTTAGTATTCAGAGTTATTCAGTACCGAAAAAACGATATCCGGCCTGAATTGTTTTCCAGGTTGTTTCAATAACGCGCAAATATACCCAAAATTTCGGGTCGTTTGACGCGGTGTTAATTAGTTATAACAGTGATTAACAGTTAGTTGCGCTTATCCAGCCCCCACATCAGTTTCTCACGGATAACATCAAAAAAATGCTGGTTATCAAAGCGAACGAGGGAAATTTTGAAATCGCCTTTGCGAATTCGCAATTCTTCTGCTGCATCGAATGTTGTAATACGTGCATCCAGTGAAGCCAAGTATTGCGGACTTCTGCCTTCCACTTTGAGCAGAATTTCAGAATCTTCAGGAACTATCAGCGGCCGTACGTTGAGGTTGTGCGGTGATAGCGGAGTAAGAACCACACTTTTCGCATCAGGTACCATCAACGGTCCGCCGCAACTCAGTGAATATGCGGTAGACCCTGTTGGCGTTGAGATGATCAATCCGTCTGCCCAATATGAATTCAGAAACTTTCCATCCACCCAAGTGTGAATCGTCATCATGGCTGAAGAATCCTTGCGCTGAACCGTGAATTCGTTCATTGCAAAATTCAGATCTCCGAAAAGATTTGAGTTGGTATCGAGACGCAACAGTGTGCGTTTATCCAATGAAAATTTCCTTGCCACAAGATGTTCAACCACAAATTCTGCCGCCTGCTCAACAGTTAATCCGGCAAGAAATCCGAGTCGCCCGGTATTGATACCGACCACAGGAATTCCTGAATTTCTGATGAAAGCTATTGTCTCCAGCAACGTTCCATCGCCACCAATGCTGATCAGAAAATCTGCATTGCCACGCACATGATTGTAATCGCTGATAGTTTCGATTTTCCCTTCTATGCGGAACTGTCCTTTCAGGTAATTGAGATATTGTTCAGTTACCAGAATCTCGGTTCCGTGCTTTTCCAGCTTGTCAAAGAACCCCTGCAATGCAGGAGGAAGGGACTTTCCGGTTATCCGGCCGTAAACTGCAATTTTCATTCGTTCGTACCGATCCGCTTCCGTTATTCAGACGGCGGTTATCGGTTTTGGTTGCTTCAAAGCTACTAAATCTAGACTTTAGACGGTAGATGTTAGACTTTAGACGTTAGATGTTAGAAGTTAGAAGGGAGCACCCATGTGCAGAAAATAGCCGGATTCGCCCAAATGATTTACTGCACATTCGAAACGGAACACGAGATCATAGTACGTCACGAAGTCCAGACCGGCACCGAAACTGTAAAGCCACGTATCAGCCAGAGTATTCGCATGAACAGGTTGCGTAGAGCGATTCTGCACATAACCACCATCGCAGAAAATGCCTCCGTAAATGGCAACGTGAAACATGTTGAATTTTTCAACCGGGAGAAACTTTACGTTGTAAGTCCGCGGCTTCATAAGCTGATACTTCAAGGAAGATTTAAAGAGCACGTAACTCTGCCCGTCGATCACGTAATATTCGTAACCGCGAACATAAGTTGAGAATCCCAAAGCACGCTGATGATAATAAGGCGGTGTTTGCCCGGGTAAATAACGAAAGCGCACCATGCCTGCCGCATAAATGCGTGAAGTTACCGGCTGATATTTTCTGAATCCTCCTGCGATGAAGGTCAAATTCAGATTTTCATCCTCAAGCAGGCCTAAACCGTGACGAGTTACTTCTACATCCGTGTAAGTTCCGCTGAGCGGATAATATCGCGCATCACGATAATCGCGAACCAATTGATAAGACACTGAGAAGTATCGCATCCGGGTTGCGGTGTCGGTAAAATAATCCGGAGCAAGACTGATGACATCATCGTTCACTTTCAGATCGGTGAACTTCAGATCGAGAGTTTGTCGGTAATAAATTCCGGGGCGATATTGAAATTTCATGCTTGCAGAAAAATCGCTTCGGATGTGATGATCGCGGTCTTTGTAAAACACAAGAAGATTATTCCGTGTAGCCAGAAAAACTTCATGATTTCTCGTGTACAAAGCGGTGAGCGTAACGCCGAGCGTTCTCTTTTTATCAATGAACGGAATGGAATACTGTCCGCCGATTTGTTGTGAATATCCAAAGCGCGCAATCAACGCAACGGTTTCCTTTCGTCCTCTGAAATTGTAACGTGTGATCATGAACCCGTAAGTGGCACGATCGAGATTGTGTCCGTTTCTCCACCATGTATTCAAATTCTGTTCCATCACATCGAATACAGGAGAAGGCCATGTGTACCAACGTTCGCGGACGGCAATAGTAACCGCTATACTTCTGACGATTCCGGAATCCGTTTCGTTCAAGTACTTCCATGTTATATCAACAAAGTTGAACAGAGAAGTATTGATCAGATTCTTTTTCGAGCGATCAAGATGAGATTGCCAATCGGTGAACGCAATTGTATCGTCGCGCTCAAAGCTGAGTTCGCGGAGAATGATAAACGGTTTTGTAATGCGGTTTCCGGTAATGAAAACAGTATCAACTTTGACGAACAAAGAATCCGTTTGCCGGGCACACAAACACAGCGGAAGAAGAATTAAAAAGAGAGAAAGCCTTAAGCGAAACAGGGCGATCAGATTCGGATATAGTTCATGAATTCATCGTAACGCTCGCGAAGATCTTCTTCATAAGCGCTTTGATGGAAAGTTCCTTTCACCACATAATTATAACGCGAGAACGTTTGCAGAATACGTGACAGATCCTCACGATTGATCTTCAATGTCACCTCCACTTTATTGGTTCCGGGCACACCTGAAACGTACGTGCTCAGAATCTTCGCGTCGTTTCCTTCCACAATCTGTGCGATCTGGGCTAAAGAGTAATCGACATTGTTCACCTCTAGCACAATGATTCCGCCCGGTTCGCGGATGGCAGCCATTTTCGACAGATGTTCTGCGATCTTACGCAACGTAACAGCACCTTTGTACTTTCCGCGCTCATCAAGCACACCGATCACATCTACATTCAGCTGCGCCATCAGTTTCAGTGCATCATATGCATGTTGATTTGCAAGCAACATCGGACGTAACAACTGGAGTTGAGATTCACCAATTGTAGAGTCGGCCGCATCCAATTCAAAAAGTTCGGCTTCGGAAATAATTCCCACGAACTCATCGCCATTCACAACAGGCAACCAGGAAACTTTGAATTCCTCCATCCAACGCAATGCTTTATCGGCACTGTCATTGGTTTTCAGCGGAGGAACGTCATCTGATATGAGTTGACTGATGATCATAGCATGGCAAAGTTAAGTATTTCCAATACCGAAAACCGCCTGAAACGGGAATCCGGTCTTTTTGTTGTATAACGTCATAACCCTTAGAAGGTTTAATGCGTTTAACAATTGGTTTACCCGCCGCGCCTGCCGGTATTTCCCGCTTTGCAACTGAAGTGTGTACTTTTACGGCCGAAAACATCTCCCATGGCAAAACTCAGTGTTAACATCAATAAAATCGCCACCATACGGAATGCCCGTGGCGGAAACACACCGGACGTTACAAAAGCTGCGGTTGATATAGAAAGATTCGGAGCTGATGGCATTACAGTTCACCCTCGACCTGATGAGCGACACATTCGTTACTCAGATGTTAAAGCGATCCGCCCTTTGCTGAAAACAGAGTTTAACATCGAAGGGAATCCCCGTGAAAAAAAATTCATAGATCTGGTGCTCGCGGTTATTCCGGATCAGGTAACGCTGGTTCCTGACTCCACGAAGCAGCTGACTTCGGATCATGGTTGGGACACGATTGCCAACAAAGAATATCTGAAGGAGATTATTGCGATGTTCAAATCAAAAGGCATTCGCACTTCAATTTTCGTAGATCCGGTACTCTCAATGGTAAAAGGCGCTGCTTTAACCGGAACAGATCGTATTGAACTTTATACAGAGTCGTACGCTGCACAATATGAATCCAATCGTGAAGAAGCCGTACAACCATTCACGCAGGCCGCTTCGCTTGCACACGAATTGGGATTGGGAATTAATGCCGGACACGATCTGAGTCTGCAGAATCTTCGTTATTTCATTTCGAATGTTCCGCATGTTGCCGAAGTTTCAATCGGACATGCATTGATTTCAGATGCGTTGTATTTCGGTCTGGAAAATACTGTGCAGATGTACAAACGTGAAGCCGGGATATGAAGCTTTTTTTCAGAAAGTCGGGCGAAGGTCCGCCGTTGGTAATTCTTCACGGGCTGTTCGGGATTTCAGACAATTGGGCAGCGTTGGCAAAACGCTGGTCGGAACACTTCACCGTTTACACGCTTGACCTAAGAAATCACGGTCAATCACCGCACAGTTCCGAGTGGAACTATCACGTGATGGCGGAAGACATCGTAGAGTTTATTGCAGATGAAAAACTCACAGATATGACGTTGCTGGGTCATTCCATGGGCGGCAAAGTGAGTATGGAATTGGTCAACAATTACCCCGGAGCTGTTGCAAGATTAATTGTGTGCGATATTTCTCCACGACAATATCCCGTGCACAACAGAAATGTTGTTGATGCGTTGGAATCGGTAAACCTAAAAGAGTGCAATTCGCGTCGCGATGCGGAACAATTTCTGCGTCAATCGCTGCATGAAGAAGGTACGATTCAGTTTCTGCTCAAGAACCTTTTCTGGAAAGAAAATGAAACTGGAGATAAGAAACTTGCCTGGAGATTTAATCTGGAAGTGATCAGTGCGCACCTAGATGAAGTTTACCGTCCGACAATACCTGAAATCCGTCAGGAGTTGCCATCACTTTTCCTTCGTGGAGATCGCTCCGATTATGTAACTCAAGAAGACTTCAAGCTGATCCGTGAGTTATACAGAGATTCAGAAATTGTCACTATCCCGAACGCCGGCCATTGGATACATGCCGACAATGCGGACGCAGTATTCTCGGAAGTCATGCGCTTTTCCGGACGTTAAGTAGTGCAATTCACAGTTTGTTCGGATATTTGCGGACACTTTAACCAGATCATATGCAAACAGCAGAAATTCACACCAACAAGGGTGTAATGAAAGTTGAGTTCTACGGAAACGATGCGCCCGGTCACGTGGCGAACTTTATAAAGCTTGCGAAGCAAGGATTTTACGACGGCCTCAAATGGCACCGTGTAATTCCGGGATTCGTGATTCAGGGCGGATGTCCGAATACACGCGAAGGTGCAACAGGTATTCCGGGAACGGGCGGACCGGGCTGGACGATTGATTGTGAATTGAATGGTGGAAACCAGTTTCACGACAAAGGCGTTTTGTCTATGGCTCACCGCGGACCAAACACCGGCGGATCGCAATTCTTCATTGTGTTGAGCCGCACGCAAACGGCGCATCTCGATCGCAAGCACACTTGCTTCGGAAAAGTAATTGAAGGCATGGATGTACTGGATTCCATCCGTCAGGGTGATTCCATTGACAAAGTTGTCGTAAGCGAATAATCCGCTTATCACTTCCAGATACCATTGATGGATACAGAAGCCCGACAGTTATTGCTGCCGGGCTTCTTCTTTGAATTTTACGTTATACTTGTATTGTATGGAAAGTGAATATCCGAGTCCGCAAACTCCGCCCGAAGAAACAGCTCCTGCCCCGCTCTATAATCGTTTTCTGGAGCGCGGTCGTGTAGGAAAAAATGAATGGTGGCGTTATGCTGTCGGAGTGATAATATCGTTCGGCGGTTATCTTCTATTCTCTGTTCCGATTCTTTTCGCGATGTCTGCTGCATTGCTGAAAAAGGGAATTACGAATGAACAGGAGATGCGGGAGAAAATGACCAATCCTGAATTTCTGGGATTGAATCCGAATGTACTGTTAGTGCTGTTGCTATTGAGCTTCGCAGGTGCAATGATAGGGTTATGGATTGCAGTAAAATTCATTCACAAAAAACCTTTCCGATCGATCATCACATTCGCAGAGAAGATTCGTTGGAAGCGTGTGGCAACTGCTGCATTGGCATGGTTTCTTTTTTCCGGTTTGTGGATCGTTTTTGCAATCATTAAAGATCCGGAGAATCTGAGATTCACATTTGAAGCCGGACCATTTATCACAACATTAATCATTGCATTAATACTGCTTCCTGCACAAACCTGGTGGGAAGAATTCATGATGCGTGGATACTTGTTGCAAGCGATTGGTCAACGTACAAAAACAGCATTCCTTCCTGTCATTTCCACCTCACTTATTTTCGGACTGCTTCACGCGGGTAATCCGGAGGTTGCAACACATGGATTTCTGAGTACAATGCCCATGTACATTCTTCCGGGTTTACTGTTTGGTATTATCGCTGTACTTGATGA
>JAKLJE010000017.1 GCA_023151315.1 Bacteroidia bacterium | reverse complement strand
TCTTTTGCGTTTGCAAACTCAAAGCTCACTGTGAACACTCCGTCGTTTGGATTAGGATAAATGCTCAACGTATTCGCAAGATCGGCATCTGCAATGCCTACCTGAGTAATCGTGATCGTCTGCGTATATGTGCTTGTACCGCATGGACCGGTTACGGTCAACGTTACTGTGTAAACGCCGTTCTGCGTGTACACGTGTGACGGGTTCTGCAAGCTGCTCGTTGGTGATGAATCACCAAAGTTCCAGCTGTACGTTACTGCGCCGCTCGACTGGTTCGTGAACTGCGCTGTTACGCCGCTCAGCGTGTAGGTAAACTGTGCTGTTGTTGCAGGCAGTACGTTTACAATTACCACATCGCTCGCCTGACATCCGTTTGCATCGGTACCCGTTACATAGTAGGATGTCGTTGTTGTTGGTGATACTGTGGTGCTCGAGCCTGTCTGGTTGTTACTCCACAAGTACGTTACGCCGCCCGTTGCGCTTAACGTAGTTGGTGTGCCGGAACAAATGGAGGTCGTTTGTGGTGTTGCGGTGATAACCGGCGGTACGTTCGTTGTTACCGTAATCGTATCGCTGTCTGCGCAGCCGGATGGATCGGTTGCTGTTACTGAGTATGTTCCGCTGCCTACTGTTACACTCTGGCTCGTTGCGCTTGTGCTCCACAGGTAGGTGCTGCCAGGGTTGCCTGCATCAAGAATCACTGTCGCAAGACAGATCGATGTATCCGGACCAAGGTTCACTACCGGCTGGTTGTTGATCGTTACTACAACTGTGTCTGTGCCTGAGCAGCCGGCCTGTGTCAATACGTTTACTGCGTATATGCCGCTCGTGCTTACTGTTGTAGTTTGTGATGAGGTGCTGTTCGACCAGAAGTACAATGATCCCGGGTTGCCCGCATCCAACGTTGCAGTGCCGCCGCACTGAACGATATCCGGTCCAAGGTTCACTGAAGGTGCCGGACTCAATGTCACTTCAACGGTATCGGTCAGTGCGCAGCCGTTTGCATCTACTACCGTTACTGCTACTGTATCATTACTGCTGATCGTCTCGTTCTGGCTTGTACCGCCCGTACTCCATGCATAGCTAACATAGCCGCTGCCAGCATCCAATACTACGTTCGTACCGCATGTGCTCGTGTCGTTACCCAAACTGTAGCTCGGTGGTGTGTTCAGTGTAACAACAATGTTGTCGTTGCCGACACATCCGGAAGGAGCCTGTACTGTTACTGAGTAATTCCCGCTCTGTGTTACGGATATTTGTTGTGTACCCTGAGCAGTATTCCACAGATATGCGCTGCCCGGATTTCCTGCATCAAGCGTAAATGCAGTTCCGCACAATGTCGTATCCGGACCCAGGTTCACCGTCGGAGCCGGCAATACAGTAACCTGTACCACGTCAGTGGCTGAACATCCGTTTGCATCCGTGATTGTTAAAGTGTAAGTAATGCTTGAAGTGACCGTTGTTACCGCAGATTGGGCCGCATTAGGTGTGGAAAGATTTGTTGTCGGAAGCCAGGAATAACTGTAAGGAGGAAGTCCTCCGGATCCATTCCCAGCAATACCGATAGTTGTCGGGTTGCCGTTACACTCTGAAGAGTCTGCCGCAGCTGTGAGCGTAGGCGCACCGGAACCGGCAGTAACTTGCGTCACAGTTACATTGGCAGCCAAAGATGAACTTACGTTACAAGGATACTGATCAAGTAGTATTCTGGCAAAACCGCAGAATGTAGGTGTAAAATTCACGGTGCTCTGCAAACCGCAGGCATCATCATTATAGGCAATGAATGCGCCGGTTGCGTCGTTGTACACTGTAATTTGTGTATCCCATGAAGTACCGCATGTAGCTACAGTATACTGAGCTCCGCTAACAACATAACAAAGCATATATTGATTGGCATTGTAAAGCTGCGTTGTAGACAAACTTACTCCGGGAGGCGTAAGGCTTCCTGCAACAAGTGCATTATCGTTGGCACACTGCGCATTGACTTTTTCGGACGCAAATCCCCAAAAGAATACCACGACCAAAATTGCTGGTAAAATTTTCTTCATTATGTGCTGAGTTTGACCGCTTCAAAAATAGGAAAATAACCTTATCAACACGTTGAAATTTGTACTTTCGGCGGCATGAGTTCCAAAGCGAAAAAAGGGTCGAAAGAGGTAAAAAAGACAGAGCAAAGCCGACTTCTCAGCTGGTTTCAGAGAAACAGACTTAGCGTTATTTTGTTTTTACTCGTTTTTGTTGTGTTCGGCAACGGCATTTTCAACGAGTACGCTTTAGATGATGAGTTTTACACTGCCGGGGCGAATAAAATGACGCTTAAAGGCGTGAAAGGAATTCCGGAAATTTTCACTTCCCGTACTTTTTACAACAACGACGGTAGCGGATATTCTTACAGGCCTATAGCGGTCAGCTCATTCGCTCTTGAGATTCAGCTTTTCGGAGAGAAGCCGCACCTGAGTCATTTTATTAACGTTGCAATTTTTGCATGGTGCGTTGTTTTGCTTTTCGGTCTTATGCGCTCGTGGTTCGGAGAGGAAAAGACCTTGCTCGCGTTTCTGGTCTCCTTGCTGTTTCTGGTGCATCCGATTCACACGGAAACGGTGGATAATATCAAATGCCGCGATGAACTTCTGGCTCTGCTGTTTGCAATTCTGATGATGCGTGCAACATGGAAACACACAGTAACCGGAAATTGGAAATACATGGGGCTTTCGGTACTGTTCACAATATGTGCTCTTCTTTCGAAGACAACTATGATGCCCGTATTATTGCTTTCTCCTTTTGCAGCTTGGTACTTTTCAGATAAGAAGTGGCAGAAGATGGCACTCTACCACGTGCCTGTACTGATTTCAATTCTTGCTATTAAAGCTACAATAATGTTCTCATTACCGGAGGCATCCAGAGAAATGCAGGGATTTGAAAATCCGCTTGCAGGAGTGAGTAAGCTGGAAATACTTCCATTGGCTTTTTACGTTCTTGCGCGTTATTTATGGTTGTTGATCATTCCGCATCCGCTGATCTTTTATTATGGATTGAACGAAGTGCCAATGGGAAGCTGGAGTAATCCGATTACTATCGCCGGAACAATAATTTACCTTGGCTTGGCAATTGTAACATTGATAGAATTCCGCAAAAGAAGTGTTGCCGGCTTCGGGTTGGTTTTCTTTCTTGGCAACATTCTCGTTTTCTCGAATCTGTTTGGTAAAGCTCCCGGGTTAATGGCTGAGCGCTTCGCAACAATAGCTTCAATTGGATTCTGCATTGCGTCTGTAGACTTTATTCTGCGCGCATTCAAAACCGATATCAGAAATCTGGAATGGAAATCTCCAGGGTTTTCTAAAGTCCGCGGCGCGTTCAT
This sequence comes from Bacteroidia bacterium, assembly GCA_023151315.1. Lineage (GTDB taxonomy): Bacteria > Bacteroidota > Bacteroidia > Palsa-965 > Palsa-965. The sequence goes on along the minus strand of JAKLJE010000017.1, from coordinate 88,786 downwards.
TGTGCTCCTGCTGATTTTCAGTATAAGAACTGTTGCACGAAACGAAGTTTGGGAAAACAAAGAAACGCTTTATCGGAACGATGTTGAACTCGCGCCTGAATCAGCCAAAGTAAATATGCTTCTCGGGTCGTTGCTGTCGGCACAGGCTGCGCAGGCAAACTTCGAATCACAGCAAATACTCATGCAGGCGCAGAAACTGATGATGCAGGGAAATAATCCCGCAGCACAACAGGCGCAACAAATGGCTATAGAAAAGAAAAGATTTGCATTCGGTCTGTTTAATGAGTCAAGAGAATATTACACCAAAGCAACAGAGGTGTATCCCTCCTATTACACCGCATGGAGCAATTTGGGAACAGCTTACTATTTCACAGAAAATTATCGTAACGCAGTACCATTCTTCAAGAAAGCCATTGACATCAAGAAAGATTATGCTGAAGCGTATTTCAATCTGGGAATGTCTTACGAGCAGCTTTCCAAGAAAAACAATGTTGTCACAGATTCTGTTTTACTTGATTCGTGCGTGTGGTATTTCCGGGAAGGGCTGAAGCAGGACCCCGCATATGTCAATAGTGCAGATCAACTCAGTCGTGTTTACATGACTTATTTTAAAGATTCAGCAGCAGCAATGAATGTCCTGCGCACCGCTATCATTTCCAATCCGAAATCAGATGTGCCGCATAATGCAATGAGCACAATTTACCTGCAATATAACGACACAACTGCGGCTGCTATTGCGCTTGAAAAAGCGGCAGAGGTTAATCCGGATAATGTCCTGCGACTAGAAAGGCTTTCGCAATATTATTTCCGTCAGGGCAATAATGAAAAGGGCGCACACTATCGTGATCTTGCTGCGCAGAAGAAAAAAGAACAGGCTGTAATTGAGAAGAGATCCGGCAAAAAGAAATAATCAATTCTGTTTTCCGGACAGCCAGTTATTGTAGTTGATCAGATCTCCGACAGGATTCGGCATTTTTTCTATGAATGCGGCTATCTTCTTTTGCAGCGGTTTGTTACGCAGTATAGATTCTGCATCTGCAAAATCATCAAGTAAAGAGAGCATTTCAGCATGTCGTTTTCCCTCTTTCGTTTTAAGAGGCTCCGAGAATTCTTTTCTGACCTGATCAATGCGCTTGCTGAGGAACTCTTCGTCTTTAAGCTCGTATCGGATAATCAATTCGGCAATTGCAATTTTCATGCGCAGATAAACATCGAGATTCTGGAATCCGTCTTCCATTGTGAGCCGCACCAAACTGCGCAATGCTGATTTGTAGTTCCTGTTGTCGAAATACAGAACTGTAAGATTCAGATAAATGAAAACGTGATAATGCGGCTGTCTCGTTATCACAGGATTTTCCTTTATCTCATTCAGCACTTCAATTGCCTTATCTCGGTTATTAACGGAATGGTTGATGACAAGAATATTGTAATAAAAGAACAGGTATTTATCGTGGAGCAATCCTCCGAACTCAGACATTGCTTTCTTCAGCTCTTCTGCTGTATCCAGCGAGGCCGAAGATCTGTTGTTTTTGAATTGCGCATTCGCCAGATACGTGAGCATCTGCAGACGCGTGTCGTGCGTGTTTCGAGTGAAGAGTTTGTCGCGAGAAAATTCTGCCAGTGTATCAACCAGATATTTTTCCAGCGATTTGTAATCGTGCTTTTGTAATAATATCCTGCTCAGAGAATGATAAATTTTAAACCGCAACTGAGCGCTTTTAATACTGGTGTTTTTCTTGCTCAGAAGCGCAACGCGTTTGCGCAGATTTTCGATAATGCGGTAATCCTGTCCGGTGAAATTCTGTGTTGTTCTCACTTTGTAAACAACCTCAGCAAGTATGTCATCGATTTCCTGAATGTCATTCAGCTGCTCTCTGTTGTCTCTGCGTTTCCTGATATACTCCGAAGGATTAACTCCGAGCGTTTCCTGTGAGTAACGTATGTATTCAGAGTAAATCAGTTCGAGCAGCTCGTGATTTTCAGCAGCAACGGCCTTCTTTTCTGCCTTTCCCAAAAAATGCAACGCAAGCTGAAATTGTGAATTGCCGATAAAGTGTCGCGCCAGTTGTAATGCAACCGAAATATGATTGAAATCGCTTTCATCAGAATATTGGAGCGTCAGGCTTTTGCCAATATCTTCGAGCAGACGGTTCTTCAGCCTGTACAATGCATTCTTATCTGCTGTTCCGTACAGCTTGGCCTGAATTTTCGTTTCGTCATAATCTTCCGGCCGCTGCCTGATGTAGTCAAACAACTCAATATCTTTCCGGTCGCTTGTTGCGTTGGTGCGACTCATAAACAACTTTAGGTGGCGCACCTCCTCTTTGTTCATCGAGGCAATGATCTGCTGAAGAATATTCATCTTGAACGCGTAAGAATTATTCAAATCTAGGTGTTTTTTTCTTTCGCGGGGTCTATTTTTGTATCAGATATAAACTCAAGAACAACCCATATGAAGCTCGGAAAACTAATATTCAAGTTGTTGATCTGCATTTTTGCAGCAACACTGACCCCATCGGGCCTCAAAGCGCAGGATACAATCGGTTTTACTCCGAACGGTATTTCCGGATGGCCGGATACTGCGTTTGCAGGTGACTCTATTCCGATCGCAGCGTATCTGAAAAACTACAGCGACTCTGTTCCCTTTATGGACTCTCTGGCAATTGAAGGTTATGTTGATACCGGATTGGTTGTTCCTTTTACGATCACATATTATCAATTGTATCAGGTTTTCTATTTGCTTCCGGGCGATAGCAGTTTGATGATAATACCGATAGATTTTGAAACAGGAAGTCAAGGCGGGCGATTCCACATAGGAAACAACGTTGTCGTTGTCTGGCCTGTTTCTCACGGCGCAAACTCGTCGTTTCTCACGAAAGACTCCATCACACTTAATGTGTTCCTGATAGATACAATCAGTTCGCTAGGCCCGGAAAGGGAAACCGCACAAATAAGGATGTATCCTGTTCCGTCCAATGGTCCGCTGTACATCAGTAGCGCGAACGCGAATCACAGAATAGAGTACGTCATCATCCGCGATATACAGGGAAAAGTTGTACATGAAGCAAAAGGCCCTAGTCCTGTTGTCGAAACACAGGCGTGGGAATCCGGAATCTACACCGTAGAAACGCACCTCAGCAACGGTACCGTAAGTCACTATAAGATAATACGGCAATAAGAAAAGCTATTGCATTTGTTTGGTTAAGAGCAAGAGAGGATGACGCTAATAGTGTCATCCTCTCTTGTTTTAATTCTTTGCGCGTAATCCACAATTAAAAAAGGCGGCAGAGATATCTTTACCGCCTTTTGAATTTCTCCTTGCTGTATTACGGAGTTGTGATCAGCTGAACAAACCCTTGCATCGGATATGCTTTTGTATCATAGCCAATCGCTGTCAGGACATAGTAGTAAACTCCATCTTCGCAGATCTTTCCGCCTTTGGATTTACCATCCCATAAATTGAGGTCCTGAGGCACCGGGCTGATTCCGGACTGGCTTCCAGAGTAAACCACACTTCCCCAGCGGTTGAATATTTCGATATTGATTTCTTTAACACCGCTGATCGTTACGGCAAGCTGATCGTTCGTTCCGTCGGCGTTCGGTGTGAATACGTTCGGCATTGCGAGAGTTGCCTGCTCAACCACTTCAATATAGATTGTATCAAATACAGCACACTGCGGATCATCGTTCCATGCAGTAACGATTACCTCATAAATTCCAGGCGCTCCGTAAGTATGTGATGGGTTCTGAACATTTGATGGCAAGCTTGCATCACCGAACGTCCACACGAAATTATTAACCCCGTTAGATGAACCTTGAGCACCGAAGCTTACAGGAAGAGGATATGTTCCGAATGTTGGGTTAGCGCTTGCGTTAACAGCCGCTGTGTTCTGCTGGTACACGAACACGGTAGACATGTTCGTACAGCCATTAGCATCTGTGTACGTGATAGGATAGCTGCCCGGAGCCAATGACCCAATTGGCAGGTTCACCTGCTGAGAGTTCATTGAGTATGTGAACGGACCTGTACCTGCAGTAGGACCTACAAGAGAAATCACTCCGTTTGTATCACCGCACTCAGAAGCTGTAGAAGTAAACAGTACAACAGGAACCGGATTCACATAAATTGTAACCTGTGCCGTATCCGAGCACCCATTTGCATCTGTTCCTGTAACAGTGTAGGTTGTTGTGCTTGTCGGGTTAACCGAGCTGCCGGACTGGTTTGGAGTTGCAATATTGATATTCGGTGTCCACACATATGTTGCTGCACCTGCTGATGCAACGTTGGTGCCCTGACCGATACAGATCGTGTTATCCGGAGTACTTGCTGTTACGTTTGGCAAACCGTTTACTGTTACTGTAATAGTGTCTGCAGATACGCAGCCATTCGCATCAGTTACATTCACAGTGTAAGACGTTGTTGCTGTTGGATTGGCAATAACAGATTGACCTGTTGTACTGCCAACAATTGATGCTGAAGGAGCCCAGTTATAGGTTCCTCCGCTTACGCCTACGTTCATTGTGATCTGTGTTCCCGTGCATACATCGAAATCAGGACCGGCATAAACAGCCAAAGGTGGCGCAACGGTAACCACAATCGTATCGTTGCTGATACAGTTGTTATTGTTTCCTACTACCACGTATGTTGTTGTTGTTACCGGAGATACAGTGATCGAAGAACCGGTTTGGTTGCCCGGCTGCCATGTGTATGTTGTTGCACCGCTTGCCGTTAGTATTGCTGATCCTCCGTTACACAATGATGTGTCATTGCTTACTGTCAACGGCGGAGCGTTGGTTACGGTAACAAGCACAGAGTCTGTAGCTGTGCATCCGAAGGCGTTAGTTCCGACAACAGTGTAAGTTGTTGTAGCGGTTGGTGTTGCTGTTGGGTTCTGCGTGTTCGCACCGGTTAATGTGCCTGCAGGCGACCAGCTATATGTCATACCAGAAGATCCTGAAGCAACAAGTACCGTTGAGTTGCCGTTACAAACACTTACAGAAGGGCTTGCCGTGATTGTCGGAATAGAGATGTTCACAGAAACCATATCGGAGTCGGAACATCCGCTCGCATCTGTTACATAAAGCGTGTACGTAGTATTTCCGGAAGGAGTAACCGAAACGTTGGAGCCGGACAGGTTACCCGGCTGCCAGGTGTATGTTACGCCACCTGAACCCGTAAGATTCACAGTTCCGCCACTACATACTGAAGTGTTCTGACCGGCATCTGCAACCGGTGAAGGGCTGACTGTAACTTGAACCATCGGTGAAGTTGAGGAGCCGCAGCCTGAGCCGGGCCATCCGTTGCCCGTAGCTATAACATGATAGAATAATGAGGATCCGATCGGACCGGTGTTCAATGAGTCATTTGTGGCGCCTGCGATATTGAACCATGTTACACCGTTAGTAGAAACTTGCCATTGAAGGGTTGTTCCGATCGTGTAACCAGTATCCACCACCCACGCCGATTGGCCGGAACATACGCTTGAGGGATAAGCCTGCGGGGTTCCTGCAATAGGCGGAGGACCTATGTTCAGATTCACCGTGTCGTCAGCAGAAGTAATAGTGAAGCATCCGCCTGATGTTGTAACTGTATATGTGATGTTCGTTGCCAAAGTACAAACCGGGTTTGCAATGTTCGGGTTGCTCAATCCTGTTGCTGGCGTCCAGGTGTACTGGTAAGTTGCGCCCGGGCAGCCACCGGAAACGTTAGCTTCAAGTTGGAACAAATCTCCCGGACAGCCCGAATACTGCGGGTTACCGGTTGAAAGAAGTTCAGAAGTTGCAACGAGAACGGATGCGGGAGGAGTTCCCGGGGTGGTGAAATCTGCAAGGTTGAACCAAGCAGAAGGGATTCCGGCACCAACCGGATGTTCGCGATATCTCCAATGATAAAGCGTCCCCGGGCATAGATTGGCAAATGGGATTACAAGCTGCGTATAGGGCTCCTGAAGACACTGGTCTGTCCATGACGGAGCAGAATATCCCGGAATGTCCAGAATTGAATGGTAATAAGGCTGACCTGCTGTGTTCCAGCTAGGATCTGTCCAAACCGGCGGAGTGCCTGCAAATGTTGGTTGACAGGTCACCTCTACCTCGATGTAGTAAGGGCCGCAGCCGCATGTTTGTGCATCAGACTGTCCATCAAGAGTCATTGATGTGCCTGTGTTATTGGTAATAAGACCCACAAGAGCAACACCGTGACAAGCCTTTGCATCTTGCGCGCCCGCTAAAGAAAACAGCACGGTAAGCGCAATTACAGATTTAGAAGCAAAAGAAAAAAACGTAGCGAATTGTTTCATGTTTTTTCGGTTAGTTTTAGTGCCCTGTTGGGTTTGCCACACAACAACGCACGGAACTGCAAATCAACGAAAATTTCGTTGGATTTTGTTAAAAAGTTTAGAAAAAATCAAGGGGCTTTCCGGCTTGGATTAGGGTACATTTAGCCGAAACTGTTTATTCGTTCAACTTTTAGTAGAAAAATGGCGAAAAAAATTAAAAAAGAGGGTAGATTTTTGTTTGAAGAGGCACTGAAATATTTCAATGCTCAGAGGGGTAAACCGTTGAACTACAAACAAGTGGCGGCCGGACTTGCGATTGATAAGCCGGAAGACAGAAGAATTCTCGCAGAGTTGCTGGAAGATATGGTTACCAAAGGCGTGCTTGAAGAAGCGGATCGCGGGAAATACACTTTGGCGGGAGGCGGTCGTGAAGCTGTTGGAGTAATTGAGATGACAGCTACCGGTGCAGCTTATGTGGTGGTGCCGGATTTTGAGAAGGACGTGTTCATTGCTCCGCGCAATACCAAAGCAAGTTTGCATGGCGACACAGTACGAGTTAAACTGTTCGGACGCGGAGGTGAAGGTGAGGTAATCGAAATCGTAAAGCGCAGCAGAACGGATTTCGTTGCAACACTTGAGGTTGAACGTAAAGTTGCATTTGGAATTACTGACAACAGGAAATATCCGGACTTCATTATTCCGCTTGATAAAATCGGGAAAGCGAAACACGGACAAAAGGTTGTTGTGAGATTTGCCTCCTGGGAAGATTATTCTGATTTACCGCAAGGAGAAGTTGTTGCAGTACTCGGCGAGCCGGGCGACAACAACACAGAGATTCATGCAATTATGGTGGAATACGGTTTGCCGTACGAATTCCCTCGTGATGTAGAGCGTTTCGCTTCATTGATTCCTGTGGAAATTACTCCTGAGGAAATCGCGAAGCGCCGTGACTTTCGTTCCATCACAACATTCACCATTGATCCGTTTGATGCGAAGGATTTTGATGATGCGTTATCGATCAGAAAAATTGATGGCGACAAATGGGAAGTCGGAGTTCACATTGCGGATGTTTCGCATTACCTGCATCCGGGAACAATCATGGATAAGGAAGCCATTGATCGCGCAACTTCCGTTTATCTCGTTGATCGCGTTGTGCCGATGTTGCCGGAAGTTCTTTCCAATTACGTTTGTTCGTTGCGACCGCATGAAGAGAAACTTACATTCTCTGCGGTGTTTGAGCTGGACGAGCAAGGTAAAATTCATCGTGAATGGTTCGGCCGAACAGTAATCAATTCCGATCATCGTTTCACATATGAAGATGCGCAGGCAATCATTGAAGGTAACGACGGACCTTTTAAGGAAGAAGTTCTGACGCTGAATAAAATTGCACGCAATCTCAGAGAAGATCGTTTGCGTAAAGGTTCAATCACTTTTGAGCGTGAAGAAGTGAAATTTCATCTGGATGAAAATGCAAATCCGACTGGCGTTTATTTCAAAGTGATGAAAGAATCAAACCAGCTCATTGAAGATTTCATGTTGCTGGCGAACAGACGCGTTGCAGAGTATGTTGCGTTACGCAGAAAGGCAGGAGAAGAACCTAAGAAACAAACCGACAACCGCAGGCCGTTTGTTTACCGTATTCACGCCGCGCCGAATCCAACGAAGGTGGAAGAGTTCTCGAACTTCGTTCACACATTCGGTTATAAAATGAACGCCGGAAGTGATGCGGCAATTGCACAATCACTTAACAAACTTCTGAAAGACGTTCAGGGTAAACCCGAGGCGAACATGATTGAAACACTCGCGATTCGCACAATGTCGAAGGCGGCGTACTCAACACAGAACATCGGACATTACGGATTGGGCTTTCAATTTTATTCGCACTTCACCTCTCCTATCCGCCGTTATCCGGATGTGATGGCGCATCGTTTGTTGCAGCTTTACCTCGATAAAGACGCCGGTAAATCCAATGAGGTTCCGCCGGATATTGAAACACTTGAAGCAGAGTGCAAGCATTGTTCCGAAAGGGAAAAACTTGCCGCAGAAGCGGAACGCGCTTCGATCAAATACAAGCAGGTTCAATTTCTTCAGGATAAAATCGGACAAACGTTTGTTGCGCTTGTTTCAGGAGTTACAGAATTCGGATTCTTTGCCGAGCTTGAAGGAAACAAATGCGAAGGCATGGTACACGTGCGTAATCTGAAAGACGATCGATACGTGTTTGAGGCTGAAAGCTACAGACTGCGCGGTGTGCGCACAGGCAATACCATTGCACTGGGCGATGCTGTGCAGGTGAAAATCAAATCAGCGGATCTTATCAAGAAGCAGATTGATTTTGAACTCGTGTCTTTCAAAGACAAAGCCGCAACTACATCGTCGAGAAGAAGAAATGATGACGATGATGAAGGCGGAATGTTTCATCCGACAAAACCTCAACTCTGGAATCCCGGAGGAGGTTCTTCGGGCAGAAATAATGAACGCGGAGAAAAGCGCGGCAAAGGAAAAGTGCAGCGCGGAAGAAAAGGAAGAAAGTAGATCAATAAAAAATCCCCGCAGTAATTGCGGGGATTTTCATTTATACCTGATTGATCTTTTTCGTCAGTTCGTCTTTGTAAGAACCTCCGATCGGTATCGGTTTCTTTTCGTCTTCAAGCAAAAGATTCGGCGATTCAATTGCTACAATTTTGTCAATGCGAACAATGAATGAACGATGTACGCGCACAAACTCGTTCGGAGAAAGTTTGCGTTCGATGTCTTTCATTGTAGAATGAATTGTATAGCGCGCATTGAGCGTGTTGATCACTACATAATCTTTCAGTGCCTCAATGAAGTAAATGTCTTTCGTGCGGACTTTTACAAGGCGTGAATTCGATTTTACAAAAATGATGTCTTTGAAATCTTTGTTCTCAACGATAGAGTACAGGAAATCACGCTCTTTGCGTACGTCTGTTTCTTTCTGGTGTTTGTACTGCGCCATTTCAATTGAAGTGCGCAAATCAATTTCCTTGAAAGGCTTGATGATATAGCCGTAAGGCTCTGTAATCTTTGCTTTGCTCAGGGTGCTTTCATCTGCGTATGCCGTTAGATAAATGATCGGCACATTGAAGCGCGAACGAATCTGCTCTGCTGCTTCGATTCCACTCATCTCTCCTTTGAGCATAATGTCCATCAGTACAAGATCAGGAGAATGTTCTTCGGCTGCACGAATAGCGTCTTCTCCGTTAGAGCAGATGGCCACTACGTTATAACCCAGTTTGCGAAGACTCATTTGGATGTCCTTCGCTACGATGCTTTCGTCCTCAACGATCAGGATGTTGGTTTTAGACATTTCGTTTAATTATTTGTTCCGGGTGGAATGAAATCGATGGTGAATTTAGCTCCTTTTTTCGTTTCAAGCTCAATTTTACCGTTGATTTGATCAACGAGGGTCACCACAAGCTGCAAACCCAGCGATTCCGTGTTTCTGAAATCAACATTTGCGGGGAATCCTTTGCCGTTGTCGGCGATGATGATCCGGATTGATTTTCCATTTGTTTTTACACTCACATCAAGCTGTCCGCCCTTCTTGTCTCTGAACGCGTACTTGAGCGCATTTGATATCAATTCATTTATGATAAGTCCGCAAGGAATTGCAGTGTCGAGATTCAGTTGAATAGGATCGAGATCAAGGTTGAGCTTCGGCGGATTATCGGGATTTGAATAAGAGTGAACCAGGTTGCTCGTAATGTTCTCTACATACGACGAGAAGTTGATATTGGAGAAGTCTTTAGTCTGGTACAGACTTTCATGTACGAAGGCCATTGACTTAATCCGGTTCTGACTTTCCAGAAGCAAGTCCAGACTCTTTTTGTCTTTAACGTACGAAGACTGCAAATTAAGAATACTGGAAATTACCTGAAGATTGTTTTTCACACGATGGTGTACTTCTTTCAGGAGAACTTCTTTCTCTTTAAGTGACTGTTTGATGTTTTCTTCAGCCTGTTTCTGATCTGTAATATCATGTGCGATGCATGATATTTCAACTACTTCGTCGCGCTCATTCCTGATCGGATTCAGGTAGATTTCTCTCCAGTACTTTATTCCCTTTTTACTTTCAAAATGTGTTTCAAACTTCAGGGTTTCTCCTGCGAAAGCCATATCAGCTTTTGATTTCCAGAATGAATTATACTCATCTGTAGAAATCATTGCGCCGGACATCATTGGCATTCCGATATAAGGTTTGAGGCCGTATACTTCTCTGAGCCATTTGATCTGGTTGTTGTTGAATGCGGTGAGCTTATACTCACGATCCATTGTCCAGATCATATGCGAAGAACTTTCGAACACAGCATTCAGTTTTGCAGCCTGAATACGTATCTGTTCTTCTGCTTTTCTTTTCGGAGTGATATCCTCGTAGATATAAACGAAGAACAACGGTTGTCCGTTCTCGTCTTTGATCAGCGAGATTGTAATGTTGAAAATCACTTCTTCTCCTGCCGCATTTCTGTATCGTTGCTCGTCAAAAATTCGTTCGAATCCGCGGCGGATGAAATCTTTTCCCGTAGGAAGTCGTGAAAGATCTCCTTTGATTCGTAAATCTTCAATTGACTTCGACTGCAGTTCCTCCATTGTGAAACCGAGAATATCGCACAGTCGCTGATTGACCTGTTCAAACTTCTCGTTCTCCTTGTCAACCAAAGCAATTCCTACATATGCCTGACTGTAAATTGCACGGTATTTTTCTTCGTTGAGGCGCAGCTCCGTTTCGGATTTTTTAATCGCTGAGATATCTCGGGATACGCCCATTGATCCGATAACATTTCCCTGCTCATCTTTGAGTGTGCTGGCCGAAAGAAATGCCGTGAATACAGATCCGTCTTTTCTTTTGTTAAGTACTTCTCCGGAGAAGAATCCGGTGTCTTCATGCAGTTGTTTGGTGACTTTATTCCTTTCCTCCGGCACATCATAAAGCAGAGTAACGTGTTTGCCGATTACTTCAGATAAAGAATAACCGAAAGCATGTTGCGCGGCTGCATTGAACTCTGTGATATATCCGTCAGGGTCAGAAGCGCAAATCATGTCCAGTGAGCTGTCGATAAGCAAGCGCAGGTTTTTCTGTGCTGCGCTGAGTTCGCGTTCCGCTTTTATGCGATCATTGATTTCCTGCTGAAGTTTTTTGTTGGCGTCTTCCGCTATTTGCAGGCGAACCTGTTCGGTCTGCAGTTTTCTCTCTGCACTGATGTCGCGCAGAAACACAAGAAATGCCGGAAGCCCATTGTACTGATATTTCATCACGCGGGATTCCATTTCTATAACGTCTCCTTGCGTGTTGATTAATTGAATTATTTCAAATGGCACTTCTTCTCCCGAAGCGACTTTCTTCATCCGCTCTGCCGACCGGTTTTGTTGTTCCGGAGTAAGGAAATCCGTAAGGCTGCGACCGATGATTTCAACTTCAGAATCAATACGTGTAATGCGCAGTACGGACTTATTAACAAATGCGATTTTCCCATCGATGGAGGCAATTACAATTCCGTCCGGATGTTCATCAACGAGAGATCGATAGCTTTCACGACTGTTTACAACTTCCTGCTCTGCTGATTTGCGCTCTGTAATATCTCTGGAAATTCCTTCAACACCGATTACTTTTCCTGAATTGTCGAAGATCGGGCGGTTGTTGGTTTCCGTCCAGATTAATGTTCCGTCTTTCCTGTAGGAACGGAATATCAGAGGAGCTGAATCATGAGAAAATATTTTGCCGGAGTTATTCTGCATGAGTTCAATAGAAGCAAGCATTTTCGGCGCATCCTCAGGATACACAGTCGCTAAACCCAATTGTGCATTGCTGTAATATTCTTCCGGCGTATATCCGGTAATGCGTTCACAGGAATCACTGATAAACTCGTAGTAAGGTTCGGGATAGAACATCAAACGATAAATAATATCGTCTGCGTTCTGCGCCAGAAGCCGGAAACGCTCTTCACTTTGCTGAAGCTTCTGACGATTGTTGATCTGTTCGGAAACATCACGTGCAACTCCGAAAATTTCTATTTGTTCCCCGGCACTGTTGTATGACGGAATAACGCGTTCTTCAATCCAGATGTATTGCTGATCCGATTGACGGAAATAACGATATACAAATGTTCCTGCCGATTTTGATTCCCGCATTTGAGCCGCCTGTAAGCGGATTGCTTCCACATCTTCAGGATGACAATTGTCCAGGAACGCTGTTTTCCCTTTGAGAAACTCTTCGATTGTAATTCCGAATACTCTTTCGATGTTGGTTCCCACAAACCGAATCCGGCTTCCCGGAGGTTGAGTGAGATCCATGTGATAAACAACTTCATCAATCGAATTAAGCACTCTCTCCAATGAAGTTTTCGCTTCATTTATCAATGCTTCATTGCGAATGCGGTCTGTAACATCTCTGTAAATTCCTAGATTCGCTGCATATCTTCCGTCTTGTTCAAACTGCGGATAAACTTTTTCCTCCAGCCAGATATATTCGTTTTTAGCCGGATGCAGATAACGATAAATGAATGCGAGAGGTTTCTTGGTTTCACGAAGTTTACGCGCTGCTGCAAAAATCTCAGGAGCGTCGTCTTTGTGTACACGATTGATTAATCCTGCCGGATCGGCCATATACTCTTCGTGATCAACTCCCAATATGGCTTCAGTTGATTTACTGATGTATCTCAACGTTCGAGAGCCGTCTTCATTGATCCGGATGAAATACACAACTTCATCAACCTGATCGAGAATCTCGGTAATCAGAAATGGATTTTTCTGCACGAGTTCGTTATCCATCTGAATATTAACCTCGGGCCGGTAGTTCACATCATTATACTCCAATGCGCGCAAACGTTCAGCCATGCGTTCAGCTTCCTTTAGCAGCGCCTCATGACTAAGATCCTTCAGTTCTTTCAGCTTGGATTTTCCGGAGCTCATTCTATTTCGGATCTGGATCTTCCAGTTTTATTTTTACCCCGTCGAATTTTATCTCCACACCATCCTTGTAGGTGATGGTTAACAATAAAACACCGTCTTCCTGATAATGTTTCCAGTCGCCTTCTTTGCGTCCATAGATATACTTTCCTTTCTGCCACACTTTACCGTTATCATACCAGTAAATGTGTTCTCCGTCGGGTTGTCCATTAATAAAATTACCCTCAAATCTTTGCTTGCCAGTTGTGGTGTATGTGTGTTTCCATAAACCATTACGTTCACCGGCAACGTAATTCCCTTCCTCGCGGTAATCATCAATTTCGAAAAACCAGAATCCTTCTTTTTGTCCGTCTATATACTCCCCCTGAGTGATTACTTTTCCGTTCTCATCATATTCAATGAGCATCCCGTTTCTTAATCCATCAGTGTACTTTTCTTCACGAAGAAGCTGGCCATTTTCATAATACCATTTCCATGTTCCGATAGGCCTGCCACGCTGATCGTACTTTCCTTTCTGATCTGTTTTTCCTTCCGGATAATAGAAAGTCCATTCACCAACACGAACTCCGTTCAGATAATCCCCTTCTGCTTTCAGTTCGCCGGTTTCATGATATTCTTTCCAATGTCCCTGCTCTCTTCCCTTCTCATCGAAAATACCCTGACCAACGAGAACACCGTCTTTATAAACTTCTGAACCGATCAGTTTTCCTTCTTCAGAATACTGACGAAAAACTCCTTCAGGAAAACCGTCTTTATAGTTGCCTACTTCTTTGATTTTTCCATTGGGATGATAAGATGTTACTGTTTCAATCTTTGCCAGCTCCGGCGGATTTTCAACAAGCACACCGTTCTCCCATTTCGTAGCAACAATGAGATTTCCGAATTCATTGTATTCTTTGAAGTATCCGTGTTTCTTATCGTTGAGGTAACGACCTTCCGATTTTACTTTTCCATTGGGCCAGAATTCTTTGTACACACCTTGACGCAATCCGTTAATATCACGGCGGTTGATGCGTTCCGTACTTTGAATAAATCCGGCTTTGTATTGCGTTATTGTGATAACAGTTCCGGTTGAATCATATTCATAACCGGTTCCTTGTTCACGACCTTCTGTGAACGGAATTGTTTTATGAACTTTTCCGTTTAGATGAAACTCCGTTGTAACACCATGTTTTGTGTTGTTCACAAAAGTTTCTTCCGTGATGAGTCGGCCATTCGAATCGTAGGTGCGTGTCGGACCGTTTTTCTTTCCTTCGCGATAGGTGTATTCGAGAGAGAGTTTTCCCTGATCAGTGTAAAATTTCCAGACAGAATCAAGTTGAAAATCTTTTCTGTTTCCTTCTGATTTCAGTTTACCGTTAAGATGATATGTTTTCCAGTAACCATCCGGTTTACCATCGCGCATAGGTCCTTCGCTGGATAACTTCCCGTTTTCATAATAAAACTTATTGTATCCGTTAGGATCATTGGAAGTTTGAGCATTCACAAAAGTGAATACACTTAACAACAACGCTGTAAGAAGGATCCGGATATTCAGTTTCATCATTTCAGCTCTTACATTCCGAACTGTGCCGACAGTTCAAGCATTCGTCTGATCGGCTTTTCTGCACGGCTTCTCAGATCTTCCGGAAGTATAATTTCCGGTTGTTCGTGCTTTAAACAAATATACAGTTTTTCAAGCGTATTCAGTTTCATATGCGGACAGTCATTGCAGGCGCAATTATTGTTCGGAGGAGCCGGAATAAACGTCTTATCAGGTGATTCTTTCTGCATCTGATGGAGAATACCTGTTTCAGTTCCCACAATGTATTCTGTTGCCGAATCTTTCTTTGTATAGTTCAGCAATGCAGTGGTTGAACCGATGAAATCTGCCAACTCGAGAACAGGAGTTTCACATTCCGGGTGAGCAATAAACTTCGCCTTCGGATGTTGTGCCTTAAGTTTCACAATACGTTCAAGAGAAAATATTTCATGCACCATGCACGAACCGTCCCACAGCAGCATATCGCGACCGGTTTTCTTTGCAATATATCTGCCCAGATTTTTATCGGGAGCAAAAATGATCTTCTGATCTTTCGGAAGACTGGCAACAATCTGTTCCGCATTGCTCGATGTACAGATGATATCACTTAATGCTTTGATCTCTGCTGTGCAGTTGATGTAAGAGATCACAATGTGATCAGGATGCTGCTTACGGAAAGCTTCGAATGGTGCTGCAGGACATGAATCTGCAAGTGAACATCCGGCATTAAGATCCGGCAGAACAACTTTCTTATCGGGATTCAGAATCTTGGCAGTTTCGGCCATGAAATGAACACCTGCAAAAACAATCAGTGAAGCATCGGTAGCGGCCGCTTTCTGCGCCAGTCCCAGGCTGTCTCCTATGAAATCGGCGACGTCCTGAATATCCCCGTCCTGGTAATAGTGCGCAAGCAGAATTGCATTTTTCTCGCGCTTGAGTTTTTTGATCTCTGCAAATATATCAATGGTAGGATCAATCTTAACATCCAGATATCCCTTGCTCAGTTCCTGTGTTATCATTAGTAATCTTATTTTATATAAAATCTATTATTACTATTAGCTTGTCAATATGGTGTAAAACTCGTTTTCAGTTTCGTTGGATTTCAAGTTTGTTACCACCTTATAACATTCTATGAACATGTTATTTTGATGTAAGATGTTCATTTTCAATGAACGTTGAACTTGATTCACAATACTAACAATACTGTTAATAAAGTTCAATGTGGGTAATTAAGCGGTACAAAGGTCGTCAACTTTATGTGCATTTCTTCCTCCTAACTCTTTTTCAACAAGTATTGTGATTCTGAATTTTAAATGCACTGAACATTTGTTAAGCAGAATCCAAATTTCTTTCTGTTGTCTTTATCCACAGAAAAACAAATTATACACCGGAATTGTGTTTATAAAGTTAACTGTAAATGATTCACCATCAGCTTGGTTTTTTATTCCGAATCAGTTCATTGTTAATTAAGTTTTTGTATTGACACGATTTACCACTGTACCTTTGAACAAAATCTTAATCATCATGGCTAAAATATCAATCGGCGCTGATCATGCGGGGTATAAACTGAAAGAGTTTATCAAGAATTATCTCATTTCAAAAGGTCATGAGGTTACCGATCGCGGAACCAATGGAGAAGCCAGTGTTGATTATCCTGATTATGCACATCCTGTAGCTGATGATATTGAATCCGGCAGATCAGAATCCGGAGTATTGATCTGTGGTTCTGCTAACGGAATAAGTATGGCTGCCAATAAGCATCAGGGTATCCGTGCCGCCATCTGCTGGCTTCCTGAAATTGCGGAGTTGGCACGTTTACATAATAATGCCAACATTATCTCATTGCCCGCTCGTTTCATTTCAGAAGAAACTGCTAAGGAATGTGTTGATCGCTTTTTCAATACTGCTTTTGAAGGTGGAAGACATGCCAACAGGGTCAATAAGATTTCCTGTTCCTGAATCAGGTAATTCACAACATGCATGTGCATAAGTCGCACAGGCGCAGTGGAATCTGCAGCCTGACTGCGTGTCTATATTTGCGTATGCGCAAAATGAATTCCAAAGTATTTCTTTTATTGATTGCGGCTTCCGCTTTAATATGGACTGCAGCAATCAAAAAGTCTCCACCTGAGTCTGATAAGTATGCTGCGTCAATCACTGCTACAGATTTAAGAAAACACCTTTCTATTCTGGCTTCAGATGAATATGAAGGTCGCGAGACCGGTGAGCGCGGACAAAAAATGGCAGCAGAATATATTGCTGCATTCTACAAAGCACTTGGAATTCCTCCTCAGGCCGACGGATCCTGGTACCAGATTGTGAAACTCGTTAAGATTTCAGGTGGAGAAGGAACATTCTCTGCGAAGAACAAAGCAGGAGAAGAGAAAACGTATGAGAAGATGAAGGATTTCTTCTACACTTCTTATGCGCAACCGATCAAAACAAATGTCACTGAGTTTGTATTTGCCGGTTATGGCATTGACGATAAAAACTATTCCGATTACGCCGCAGGTACTGCACAGAATAAAGATTTCTATCGGAATAAGACGATCATGATTCTGGACGGAGAACCGGTTAATGGAGGAGTTTATAAACTCACAGGAACAGACAAGGCCGGAATGTGGACGACTCAGCGTCGTGCAAAACTGAATGCAGCAAAAGCTGTTGGCGCTAATGTTGTTCTGGTCGTAACTGAGGATTTCGAAAAAAGCAAAGCTCAGGCGCAACACAGTATCGAAGGTTATTCACTGAATCTGGATGAGCCTGCAGATCCGAACGCAGAACCTCAAGTTACAATGATTTACATCAGCGCTGCTATGGCAAACAGTCTTCTTTCGCAGTCCGGATCAACAGAAACCGTTGAGAATTTCCGCAGCACAATTAATACAGGAGGCAAAACAATTTCCGCAGTTTATTCTTCAAATCTGAGCATCAATATTTCCCGCAAGGAAGAAAAACTGACAACGGAAAACGTGCTTGGATTTGTAGAGGGAACAGACCTTAAGAATGAGATTATTGTGGTTACCGCGCATTACGATCACCTCGGAATTCATGATGGAAAGGTGTTCAACGGTGCAGATGATGACGGAACCGGAACGGTTGCTGTAATGGAAATGGCAGAAGCATTTATGCAGGCGAAGAAAGACGGTAAAGGTCCGCGCAGAAGTATGTTGTTCATGAACGTTTCCGGTGAAGAAAAAGGATTATTAGGTTCTTCGTGGTACACCACTCACCCGGTATATCCGCTGGAGAATACAATGTGCAATCTGAACATCGATATGATCGGTCGTGTTGACGATATACACAGTAAGGACAGCAACTTTGTTTATGTGATCGGCTCAGCGATGATCAGTTCTGACCTGAAAAAGACACTGGAGACAGCGAATAAGAAACACACCAAGTTGAAACTTGATTATCGCTTTGACGCGCCCGACGATCCGAACATGTTCTATTACCGTTCAGATCACTACAACTTCGCCAAGCGCGGAATTCCCGTCGCATTCTTCTTCAACGGAGTGCATGCGGATTATCACAAGGAAACGGACGAAGTGTCGAAAATTAATTTCCGTTTGATGGAGGTCCGTACGCGGCTTGTATTCTACACTGCGTGGGATCTGGCGAATCGTACACCGGCTTTACGCCGCGATAAACTGAAAAAGTAAAATGGCAGATCTTCAGCAATTCAATCGCGATGCGGAAGCACGGGTGTTCGACAGAAAAGAACGCGCAACCGTGCAGCATAATATTGCACAATACAATCAGGCTGTGGCTTCCGGGAAGTCGCAATATGCTCGCCTGGATGTTGCCCGCTCACGCGCAGCTGTTTTGCGGAATCGTGTGATTGAAAATCTGGATCGCTATCTGATTGACTTCGAAACAAACTTCACCCGCAGAGGAGGAAAAGTGATTTGGGCGCAGGATGCGGAAGAAGCCGGAAGAGAAATTCTTGAACTTCTGAAATCCAGAAATGTGAAGTCGGTTGTGAAGTCGAAGTCAATGGTAACGGAAGAAATCGGATTGAATGATTTGCTCAAGCGAGAAAGCATCGGCTCGGTTGAAACGGATCTGGGCGAATTCATACAGCAAACAGCCGGAGAAGCCCCTTATCACATCGTTACTCCTGCGATGCACAAGTCGAAGGAAGATGTTGCACAATTGTATCATTCGAAATTCGGGACAGACGAGAATCTTTCTCCTTCGAAGATTATGCAATGGACGCGCTCGCACATTCGTTCTGAGTTTCACAAAGCGGGCGCAGGCATAACAGGTGCGAATTTTCTGATTGCAGAAACCGGAAGTGTTGCCATTACTGAAAACGAAGGCAATGCGTGGATGAGTTTCGCAGCACCTGATCTGCACATTGTAATCACAGGCATTGAAAAGATCATTCCTTCACTGGCCGATCTTGATATTTTCTGGCCGCTGCTTGCCACTTACGGAACCGGACAGAAGATGACGGTTTACAACAGCGTAGTTAATGGTCCTGCAGCTGCAGGCGAATCAGGCCCTAAGGAAATGGTAGTTGTGCTCATTGATAATGGCAGAAGTAATTTATTAGCACAAACCGAGCAACGCCGGGCGCTTTCCTGTATTCGCTGCGGCGCATGTTTGAATGCGTGTCCTGTATTTGAGAATGTAGGCGGACATACTTACGATGCGGTTTACAGCGGTCCGATCGGATCTGTTGTTATGCAGCATCTCAAGCCCGAAGGCAACTATCGTCATTTAAGTTTCGCTACAACTTCCTGCGGAAAGTGCACGGAAGTTTGTCCGGTGAATATCGACATTCACCAATTGTTGCAATACAATCGCCGCGAGAGTGTACAACAAGGTCCTTCCAGTAAAACTGAAAGCATGATGTGGTTTTTCTGGAAAGGTGCAATGATGAAGCGCTCCAATATGGATAAAGGCGGAGCGAAGCTGAAAAACTTCATGTTACGTCAGTTCTTCAGAAAATCCTGGGGCGAACGCCGCGAACTTCCTGTAGTGGCTCAGAAAACGTTTAATCAGATGTGGAAAGAGCGGAAAGGAATCCGCTGATTACATAACATCGAACACTACGAGCAAGGCAATTACAACTGCTGCCAGTGCTGCGCCCCAGAGGTAATAGGAAAAGCGGAATAACCCGTATCCAAGAATAAAAAGGATAAGATCAATCCAGAACATATTTGTTACGCCCTGCTTCAGGTAAACAGCCAACGGTGGAATAAATAGCGCCAAAAGCACATATACCCAAAGCGGCACATCAGATGCAGGAGCTGTAGAATTTTCCTGCTCCGTGGTTACAACTTTATTTTCTTCAGTAACTGAAGAGCTCGTTTCGGTCTTCGTGGCAGGTGTAGTGTTCTTGATTTTGTCAATGACCACTTTTACTACGTTATTCTTTGCGGATTCTTCTGAAGGAGCAGAATAGTCTGCGTTTGCAACAGACGGATCATCGATTGATTCTGTTACAGAAAGAGAGGAATTCGGTACAACAGCATTCTGCCGGGTTGCAGCAGTTTCTGTTTCGATGCGCTCCGCTTTGTCTTTGTTTTTTGTCCCCGTTTCAACATAAAAACCGCCGTTGTAGTGACGCTTTTCTATTCGAATTCCGGAACACGATGTCAGCGCAAGTGCCAGCAAACAGATAAGAGGGAAGATGTATCTTTTCATGGTTGTTCAGTTTAGAGGCAATAAAGTTCCGAAAAAGTTTCACTCATTTCCGAAGATTACGCCGATGAAAACGCAGAACGTGAATAGTACTTCTTAACTTTGAGAACCAAATTCTGAAACCATGCTATCAAAGAAAATAGAATCCGCTCTCAACAAACAAGTTGAACTCGAAGGCAACTCTTCACAATATTATCTTGCAATGGCTTCATGGGCTGAAACCCAGGGCATGGATGGTGTTGCACAGTTTCTTTACGGACATGCTGATGAAGAACGCATGCACATGATAAAGTTGATCAAGTTTATCAACGAGCGCGGGGGACACGGGATTGTTCCTGCAACCACTGCGCCACCGAAAACATTCAAATCTGTTCAGGCTGCTTTTGAACTCGTATTGTCACACGAAATCAAAGTATCGACAGAGATCAACAAGCTGGTGGAAACCTGTCTGAAGGAACGCGATTATACAACACACAACTTCCTTCAGTGGTATGTTTCCGAACAGATCGAAGAAGAAGCTCTTGCACGCAAAGTGCTTGATAAATTGAAGTTGATCGGCGGAGAAAAAGGCGGACTGTATTTGTTCGACCGCGATCTTCAAGCTTTGGCTGCTGCTGACGCGGCAGATGCGACAGCTGAGAAATAGACAAATTCGACACTTATAATTAACAATTTGCGCCACCCTGTTGATAACAGTTAACAAGGTGGCGCGTTTGTTTATAAATGAAGGCAACACTATCTGGCTTCTCAGCGTTTTAATTGAGAAATTTGAGAAAGCCGCATATGACCCGCAACGAATTTATTCTGGTTAACGATCGCCCTTGTCGCTTCAAATTGAAGTCTGGCAAAGAGGTTTTCGGTGTGATCTGGGAAAACAGCACCGTTGGAACGTCATCATATTTCTTTGCGACGTTGAGCGAACGATTTGACGCACGTAACAAGGCCAATTTCGGAATGGCAATTGATCTCGATGATATTGTGGGCGCGGAATTGATCAACAGCTCCATGGTGGGCTGAGTTTCCAATTGATTTTCGTGTTGTACCTTGAGCGGAAATTCTCTTCTGCATGAATTTCTATGTTACTTGTCCGTGGTGCAAATCACAGTTCTATCAACCCTCTCACAGCAACTGTCCGAATTGCGGCGGGTCGTTGCCGGTAAGTGACGGATCCGGCGCAGGAACTCCGCCGCCGCCGGCGCCGCGTGAACTGCCGAAATCTTTCATTCGCGCAACGAAGTATTACAACAATGTGAATACTATGATCGGCATAATATTCACGGTTCCGTTTTTCTGGAGCATCATCTTCCCTATCATCGGAATCTTCCTCTGGAGAAAAGGTTTGCGCGATGCCAAGAATGAACTGGATCCGTTGATGGAGGGCGCGCATATTCAGGGTGAAGTAACGTCCATATATGTTGATGGCTCCAAGAAAATCAACGGGAAAAGTCCGCGCGTAATTGAATTCACCTACGTGGTTGGCGGAAGACCTTATCGCGGAGATGTTCCCAATCTTATGGATCCGATTGATCTCTGGAAAAAACCGGGCGACAAAATCTGGGTGGTTTACATGCGCGATAATCCTGAAATTAGCAGCGTATGGCCGCCGATGAAATAATCGGGGCTGGACGTATTTCCAAACAGGATTTTTTACATTTATAGCGGAACCCTTACCTGAATTGTATGTCGTTAAAATTTATACTACGCCTGACAATTGTTGCAGTAATTGTTAATACGCAAGTTGCATTTTCACAGCAGTTTATTTCCGCCGGCTACACTCGTACGCCGGAGCATTTTTTTTCTATCAACGATGCTCTGAATACTGTTAACGACTCTTTTTACAACGGCCAACTCAATACTGATCTCCTGGGAAGAGGATTCAACGCTGCGTATGGGATACATGTTCATGATGGAGGTTATTTCAGATTGGATCTGGGCTTTGCGCACCGTAAGGGATACATCAGTAAAAACCAGATGGCTGTTCAGGCACGCAGTAATACATATCAGATGAGAATGGCATTCGGTGGAGCACTGAGCGCATTCACTCTTTATTTCAATGCCGGAATGGGCTATCAAACCTCTTCTCTGCAAATGCCGGAGCAGTTTCAGCTTGGAAACAAGAAGTTCAAAGCAGCACAATTTCATGGTTTGTTTGGCTTAGGGGCCATGTTGTACTTTGGGAATGGCAGCGGAATCGGATTAGATTACTACATCAGACCGGGTAGGTATAACAACGAAAAAAGCTACTGGGAAAATGATGACGGGCAAAGGGTTCCTAGCGACATGTTAACTTATCTCAGAAATCCAGCCGGATACAATGGTAGCTACTCACAATACACTTGGGGTTGGGGACAGGCAGAATATAAAATATTCATCGGGTTCTGATGAGTGAACCGGGGTTGTTAACGGCTTTCGGAGTCGCGCATACATTATGGCTTGTATCCGGAATTGCTCTGATTGTATCTGCAATTTATTTGCACGCATCCCGACATGTGATGTTATCGCTCATCCTTCTTACAATCGGAGGATTTGTGTTGCGGTTGTTGATGATTTCAACCGACCCTTTCCTGTACGATTGGGATGAACAATATCACGCGCTTGTAGCGAAGAATCTGATCGCGCATCCCGGAACACCTATGCTCTACAACGATCCGGTTTTACCGGTTGTGATGGAAGACTGGGCGCGAAATCATATCTGGCTGCACAAGCCTCCGCTTTTCCTTTGGATTATTGCAGCATCGGTAAAACTGTTTGGCGCTACTCCGTTCGCGGTAAAACTTCCTTCCGTCATTCTGGGAACACTTATGGTTCCGGCCGTATACGGAATTGTTAAGCGCATTGCATCGTCACCTGCAGCATGGATTGCGGCGGTGTTGTTTGCTTCTCATTCGTATTTCATTCAGCTTGTCAGCGGATTCCGCAACACCGATCACAACGATCTTATTTTTTCGGCATTCGTGATTTTTTCTTTCTGGTCCTGGCTGCGATATACCGACTCCGGTTCCTGGCGACAAGCGTTGTTTACCGGATTTCTCGTGGGCTGTGCAGTGCTTGTGAAATGGATGCCGGGCATGCTGGTGTTTGGCTCGTGGGGACTTTGGTTATTATCACGCGAGAACAGAACCGACAGAAAGAAATGGCTGCATTTGTTGTTGGCTGCAGTTTCGGTTGTGGCTCTTGTTCTGCCTTGGCAGATTCACACATTCCGTTATTTTCCTGCTGAGGCAGCGTATGAAATGGAATACAATTTTCTGCACTTTACAATTGCCATTGAAGGACATGAAGGCGAATGGTATTTTCATTTTGACGCTTTGAGAGAATTGATGGGATGGACCTTCGCATTATTATCCGTTCCCGGACTTGTTTTTCTGATGATGAGCGATACTCGTCAGAAACGAGGACTTTATATTCTCGCGGCAGTGTTATTCTTCTTCGTGTTTTACACGATAGCCAAAACGAAAATGCCTTTGTTTATGCTGCCTGTTGTGCCGTTTTTACTGATGGGAATTGCAATGATGTTGTCGCGTCTGTTTGAATCATTTGCAAAGCAGAAAGCGTTAACAGCTTTGGCTGTTTGTACAGTTGCCGTTTTTACACTTGATCCTCCGCACATGATTACCAACCATAGTTCCCTTTCTGAGTTGGCATGGTATCGCGATCAGATGCGTGATGATAAATTGCGCGCAGAACGTATTTCAACTGTGTGTACAGAGGGAAAATGGATTGTGTTCAATTATCCGGACAACTCCCGCGCAGCATTCATGTTTTACACCGGACACACCGCTTATAATCAAACACCGGAAGCGGAGTTCATACACGGACTCGTGCTGCGCGGCTATAAAATCGGTTGTATTGATATGGAGAACATTCCGGAAACGTACAGAAACAATCCGGAGATCACGCTCTTTACAGTGGACGGAACATTAAAGTGAATCCGGCATTCGCACCATTTCCGTGAGAGCGGAAAAGTCGAAGTTGCGTGTATCAAAAAGATGAGAGGAGTGCACATTTGAAAGTGCCGTCATCATGATTTCCTTGCGGTTCGGATATTTCTCTTCCCATTCGGCCATCATTTTTTTCACCACCTTGCGTTGCATGTTTTCCTGGGAGCCGCAAAGGTTGCACGGAATAATCGGGAAGTTCTGCTCTTCAGCATAGGCAATGATGTCTTCTTCTTTACAGAACGCAAGCGGACGGATCACAACATGTCGGCCATCATCTGTTCTGAATTTCGCAGGCATCGCTTCCAGTTTACCTGCGAAGAAGAGATTCAGGAAAAATGTTTCGAGAATGTCTTCACGGTGATGTCCGAGCGCAATTTTCGTGCAGCCCATTTCGCTTGCAGCATCGTACAGAATTCCCCTGCGCAGTCGCGAGCACAAACTGCACATGGTTTTTCCTTCAGGTGTTTTTTCTGTCACAACCGAATACGTATCACGCTCCAGAATACGGAACGGAACGTTTTTCGATTTCAGATATTCCGGAAGAATGTGCTCGGGAAATCCGGGTTGCTTCTGATCCAGATTAACAGCAACAATTTCAATTGAGTTGTCCATCACGCGTTGCAGATGCAACATCATATCAAGCATGGCGTAGCTGTCTTTCCCTCCGGAAAGGCAAACCATCACTTTATCGCCGGGTACGATCAATTCGAATTTTTCCTGTGCTTCCCAAACGGATTTGCGCAGGCGTTTCAATAGTTGTTCCGAAGGAGAGTGAACCGGCATGGCGCAAAGGTAATCAATGCGGAGAAGAGCGGGTTATTGACATGATCACGCGCCGGGACAGGCTGAGTCAGAATTCAAATGCTCCGCTGTTGTTCGGATTATTTGCATGATCGCGCATTGGTACGGGCTGAGTCACAAAACTTCATCCGCCGCTGTCGCATCGGTTTTCCATTTGCTGAAGTATGTGCGGGTTATTTACATGATCACGCGCCGGGACAGGCTGAGTCAGAATTCAAATGCTCCGCTTTGCTCTTTTTTATTTCCCGCTCGTTTACTTTGAAACAAGTTTCACGTAAACTCCCGAAAAATAAAAACCCCACGCCTAAGCGTGGGGTGCATTTGAATTTATCGAGGTCCCGAGCGGATTCGAACCGCTGTAGCAGCTTTTGCAGAGCTGAGCCTAGCCACTCGGCCACAGGACCTTGTTTTTACAAGGGACACAAAAGTAATAATTTCCCTGAACCTGCGTACTTATCCGGAAATCACAAAAGAAACGCTGTCTACCGGCCCGTTAATCGGCGGATTGATCTTTGTAACCTTTACATCAAAGCGGCTCACTCCGTGATATTCCTTCTTCAGCCCATCCAGAATGCGCTTGGCAACATGTTCAATCAGTTTGCTGCGAATGCCCATCTCGCGTTTTACTACTTCAAAAACAACGCAGTAATCAACCGTATCTGCCAGTTCATCAGAATGTTCTGCCTGATAGAAATCGGAAGTGATTGTGATATCCACAATATAATCTCCGCCGATTTTTTCTTCTTCCGGCAAACAACCGTGGTTGGCTCTGAGCCGGATTCCGTTTACATGAAGTACTCCCATGATTCTTGTTTATTTAATGTTATTCAATGCCGCTTCTAATCTTCTGATGATAGTTTCTTTACCGAGTAACGCAACCATTTCAAACAACACCGGCCCGCCTCCTGCTCCGCTCACACATACGCGGAACAATTGCATCACACTTCCCGGATTTGTTCCGGTTGCTTCTGCTGTGCCTTTGAATGTTTTCTCCAGCTCTGCAGCGTTCCAATCGCCTGCTGATGCAAAAGCATCCTTTACCGCAGCAATGAATTTCTTCGACTCTTCATTCCAGCGCTTTTTCACAACACCGTCATCATACACAGTCGGATCTTCGAAGAAATACGTTCCCTGCTCGTAAATTTCACGAACGAAATTCACTTTCTCTTTCATCAACCGGCATACCTCTGTGAGGTATGCGTTGTCTTTTGAACCAACCTGTGGAAACTCTTTAACCAGCAACGAAGCCAGCTCGCTATCTGCCTTCATTCGCAGATATTGCTGATTGAACCATTTCGTTTTCTCAGCATCGAATTTCGCTCCTGATTTGCTTACGCGCTCCAATGAAAATTCATTGATCAGCTCTTCCTTGCTGAACAACTCCTGATTCCCGCTGCTGTGCCAACCCAAAAGCGCCAGCATGTTAATGAATGCTTCCGGAAAATATCCGCTCTCTCTGTATCCGGTGAACTTTTCCGGCTTACCGCTTTTAATGTCAAGCAACTCTCCTGTCAATGGAAAAACCGGGAATCCCAAACGATCTCCATCGCGTTTGCTCAGCTTTCCGTTTCCATCAGGACGCAAGAGCAAAGGCAAATGTGAAAACTGCGGCATCACATCTTCCCATCCGAGAAAACGATACAGCAATACGTGCAACGGCGCTGACGGTAACCATTCTTCTCCGCGAATCACATGTGTGATTTTCATTGTGTAATCATCCACAATATTCGCCAGGTGATATGTTGGCATTCCATCGCTCTTGAAAAGTACTTTGTCATCCAGTTGCGATGAATTCACAACAACCCATCCGCGAATGAGATCATGAAAGCGAACTTCTTCGTTGCGTGGCATCTTTGCACGGACAACATATGTTTCTCCGGCATCAATGCGACGCTTTACTTCATCCTCTGAAAGCGCAAGAGAGTTTTTCAGTTCCTGACGTGTAACTGCGTTGTAAGAAAATGTTTTTCCCATTTTCTCATAACGCGCGCGCTGCTCGTCCAATTCTTCTTTTGTGTCGAATGCATAGTATGCATTTCCTGAATCAATCAACTGCTTCGCGTATTGCGCATATACACCTGCATCTTTGCGCTCGCTCTGTTTATAAGGCGCACAAGGACCATCGCCGAATCCAACGCCTTCATTCGGCTCAATGCCGCACCACTTCAAAGCTTCGATGATATATTCTTCCGCTCCGGGAACAAAACGATCCTGATCAGTATCTTCAATACGGAGGATGAAATCTCCGCCGTGTTTTTTTGCAAATAGATAGTTGTACAACGCCGTTCTTACTCCACCCATGTGGAGCGGTCCTGTAGGACTTGGCGCAAATCGCACGCGTACTCTTCTGTTTTCTGACATAACGCTGCAAAGATAGTTATACAGTTGTAAGACTGCTTACTGTCAAGTGACAACTGCTGACTATCTTTGCCCCATGCAGCTGCTCTCGCCCGCCAATTGGAAAGATTACGAACTTCTGGATTCCGGAAACTTTGAAAAACTCGAACGATTCGGAAAACAGATTACCATTCGCCCTGAACCGCAGGCGGTGTGGTCGCCCGTTTTACCAATGAAAGAATGGGAAAAGCTGGCACACGTAAAGTTTGTTCCTAAGAGCAGCTCTTCCGGAGATTGGCAGAAACTGAAACGCGATGCGCTGGAGCGTTGGACTATTTCCTATGGTCTTCCGGATGGGAAGTCGATTTCATTACGCCTTGGTCTCACCTCTTTCAAACATGTTGGTGTGTTTCCGGAGCAAGCGGTGAATTGGGATTTCATTTATAGTTCCATCCGCGAAATGAAAACGCCCAAGCCGAAGTTTCTGAATCTCTTTGCATATACGGGTGGCGCAACTTTAGCGGCACGTGCAGCAGGCGCGGATACTACGCATGTGGATTCCATCAAACAGGTTGTAACCTGGGCGAATGAAAACATGCAGCTGTCGAATCTCGACAACATCCGCTGGATGGTTGATGATGCCCTGAAGTTTGTTAAGAAAGAACAGCGCCGCGGAAATTTTTACAACGGCATTATTCTCGACCCTCCGGCGTACGGACACGGACCTAACGGAGAGAAGTGGAAACTTGAAGAGAACATCAACGAGATGGTACACTCTGTTGTACAACTGCTGGATCCGAAAGAACACTTTCTGATTCTCAATGCTTATTCACTGGGCTTCTCGGCATTGATTCTTGAAAATCTTTTCCGCGAACAGAAGCAATCATTGGAAACAGGAGAGCTGTTTCTCAAAGCCAAACACGATGGGGTTTTACCTCTGGGCGTCTTTGGCAGGTTGAAGAATTTTTGATAGCTTGTCGGTGTGATTCTGCGCCGTATATTTTCATTCACATTCATTTTCCTTTCGCTTGGCTTGTTCGCTCAACAAAGCAAAGCAGATTCTTTAATGTCTGCTGCTGATCAGGCGAAGGACGATTCACTGCAAACCATTACCTATCGCAGACTTTTCACTCATTATGTAAACTCTAATACAGACAGCGCGGAGTTGTTTGCAAAACTCGAGCTGAAGACTGCAATCAACGCCGGCTTGAAAAGATGCGAAGCAGACGCATACGAAGATCTTGCACGTATTTCCTGGCAAAGAAGCAACCTCAACGACGCAATTGAGAAATTGCAAAACGCTCAACGCATTTACGAATCATTGAACGATCAACGAGGCGTTGCTAATTGCGAAAATAATATCGGCATCATTTACTGGAATCTGAAAAGTCCCGATCAGGCTCTGCAGCATTACAGAAACGCAATGGTTGTGCGTATTGCTACGAACGATTCTTCCGGTGTTGCGGCGTGCTATGGAAACATTGGTCTTATTTACAGAGAAACCGGCAAGATCGACAGTGCGGATCTGTACTACCGTAAATGCACAGCCATCAGAGAAAAACTCGGCAATCCGGCTACGCTCGCAATCGCCTACAACAACATGGGTTCGATGTTTCTTTATCACAAGAATGCCGATTCCGCTATTGTATATTTCGAAAAATGCAGACCGCTTTACAATGTTACCAACGACAAATTCGGATACGCCGGCTTTCTGAATAATCTGGGCACCGCCTATCGCATGAAAGGTGATCTTGCGAAAGCGCGCGATCTTCAGTTGGAAGGGGCGAAAGTTTGTATTGAGATTGATAACAAAGATGTGCTCAAGAATTGCTACGGTGAACTTGCGTCGATCTATGAAGACGAAGGTGATTTTAAAACCGCACTGCGCTATTTTGCGATGAAAGATTCGGTCAAGAGTATGATCTTTCAGGAAGATATGTCGCAGCAGATTTCCGAAATGTCGGCCAAATATCAGACTGAACGAAAGCAGCGCGAAAACGATCAGCTCAAAGCAGAAGCGTCTGAAGATGCGATGTGGCGCAACTTTTTGATTGTCCTCGTGATTCTGGGCCTGCTGGGCGTAACAGCTATGTTTTACGCTTACACCAATAAGCGCAAATCCAACCAGCAACTTGCATTACAGAACGCGCAGATTGAAGCGCAGAAAAACGAAATCACCGACAGCATCAACTATGCACAACGGATTCAACGTGCAATATTACCGCCGGTTGAGTCTTTGCGTGCACACTTTCCGGATTCATTCGTGTTTTATCTTCCAAAGGCAATTGTCAGCGGCGATTTCTGGTGGATGCTGAATAAAAACAATTATCTGTTTTTTGCTGTTGCAGATTGCACGGGTCACGGTGTTCCCGGCGCATTCATGAGCATGCTTGGAATGGAAATGCTCAACGACATTTCACGTGAAACGGATGAACCATCAGAAATTCTTTCGCAACTCAGCAAAGGCGTTCGGAGATCTTTACGTCAGACTTCAGATGGAGATTCGCAAAGTCGCGACGGAATGGATATTTGTCTCGTGCGCATCAACACCGTAACGCAGGAAGTTGTTTTTGCAGGTGCCAACAGACCTTTGTGGATCAAACGGGCTTCCGGTGCATTGGAAGAAATGGCTCCGACTAAAGCTCCGATCGGAGGTCCTGGTGCGGATGATCAGGTTTATATTTCACACAACACCACACTTTCCTCAGGCGACACGCTCTATCTCTTCACGGATGGTTATGCCGATCAGTTTGGTGGCGCGAAAGGAAAGAAGCTGAAAACTTCGGGACTGCGTGTTTTATTGGAAGAACAATCGTTGCGCCCAATGCTCATGCAGGAAGGAGAACTGGAAGGACACTTCCACCGTTGGCGCGGAGTTTTAGAGCAGGTGGATGATGTTTTGATTGCAGGAATCAGAATGCCGTAACCTCAGCGGCGATTCATCTTTTTGTATTTTTTCGACTCTTTTCCCTTGCCGAAATCGTGATTTCCCGCAATGAGTTTCGCGTTGGTTTTACTCATGCGCTTGCAATGCGAAGTGCAGGACGCTGCTGCTACGAGAATACACACGACCAACAAAAGATGAAGCAGTCTGAACATATGCGCGTTTATTATTGCAACGCAACAGCAGGCAAAAGATTGCGCAATAATTGAAAATTGATTGTGGAATCGCAGCGCTTCATGCATCTTTTAACAAACTATTCCCAATGAAAAACGTATCATTCCCTAGGGAAATGGGTTATATTGCAGTAAGTTTGTGATAGGTACATGGAAAATAACAGCGCATATGGCATCTTGATTGCGAAGCTCGACGAGTTCATTCGCAAGTATTACAAGAACCAGCTCTTGCGTGGATCTTTGTACACAATTGCCATTGTGGTCAGCGGATATCTGGCTATTTCTTTGCTGGAATATTACGCCCACTTCGATACGCTTCCCCGCACTATTCTGTTCTGGTCGTTCATCGCCGCTGCTGGTTATGTGATTGGCAGATTCATTGCTCTTCCGCTCTTCCGCATCAATAAAATCGGCAAAGTCATTTCGCACGAACAGGCCGCGCTGATCATCGGAAAGCACTTCACCAATGTTGAAGATAAATTGCTCAATGTGCTGCAGCTGCAGAAGGACGGCTCAGGAACAGGCGCAAGCAAAGAACTCATTGAAGCCAGCATCAATCAAAAGATCAGCGAACTCAAACCTGTTCCGTTTACTTCTGCGGTTGATTTCAGTCAGAATCGCAAATATGTAAAATGGGCGCTTCTTCCTTTGCTCGCTATTGCTGTAATCATTTTCACCAATGCAAGCTTGCTTACGGAAAGCACGAATCGCCTCGTAAATCACTCTGATTACTTCGAAGAACAAGCTCCGTTTTCATTCGAAATCGACGGTAATCTTGAAGCAGTAGAGAACGAAGATTTTACACTGAACGTAAAACTTTCCGGTGCCGAAATTCCTGCTGAAGTGAAACTTCTTGTTGACGGAAACGAGTACCGAATGAACAAGGAAAACACCATCAACTTCAGTTACGTTTTCCGCAATGTTCAGGAAGAAAAATCATTCCGCTTTTTCGCTGACGGATTTACATCGAAAGAATATCTTCTGAAAGTCATTCCGAACCCTATCGTTCTCAACTTCGATGCAGAGCTGAAATATCCTGCTTACACAGGGAAGAAAAACGAAACCGTTCGCAATACCGGAGATCTTGTTGTGCCTGCAGGAACAGTTATCAATTGGAAGTTTGCTACGCGATCTACATCTTCTTTCGTGATGGCGTTTGCGGATTCGAGTTTCAAGTTGCGTCAGGACGGAGAAGATCGTTTCTCCTTCTCAAAACGTCTGCTCGAAAGCCAGAAATACTCACTGCACACAGCAAATCAATTCCTCAAGAGCAAAGACTCTATTGACTATTCAATCACCGTGATTCCGGACTTGTATCCTGCAATCAGCGTTGAAGAGAAAAAGGATTCTGTTTCGAATCTGCGCATGTATTTCACCGGAGAGGTTCGCGATGATTACGGCTTCTCACGAATGCAATTCGTGTACCGTCTTCTCAATGCGAAAGATTCTTCAGGCGCTTCTGCTGAACCACGTGCAGAATTCGTGAATATTCCTTTGCGCCCTTCACTCGTTCGCGACCAGTTTTACTACTACTGGGACTTGTCCACTTTCGGCGTTCAGGCAGGCGATGAAATCGAGTATTATTTCGAAGTGTGGGACAACGACGCAGTGCATGGTGCGAAGTCAACTCGTTCACAACGAATGATTTACAAGGCTCCGACACTGAAAGATCTTGCTAACATGAACGATTCGGCGAACGCCAAGATCGAAGAAGATCTTGAAGCGGCCATCGAAGAGTCGAAACAACTGCAGAAGGAAATCGATGATTTGCACAAAAAGGTGCTTGAGAAGAAGAATCTTTCCTGGGAAGAGCGTAAGAAGCTGGAAGCTCTGAAAATGCGTCAGCAGGCCCTGCAACAGCGAATTGATATGCTGAAGCAGCGTAACGCAATGAATGTGCAGCAGCAACAGGAGTTCATGCCGAATGATCCGAATGCTGAGGAGAACCAGGAGGAAATGAACGAACTCTTCAATCAGCTCTCGACAGATGAGATGAAGAAGATGCTTGACAAGCTCGAAGAGTTGCTCAAGAATCCACAGAAGGACAAAACGCAGAAGACGTTAGAGGAAATGAAGCAGGACAACAAGAACACCGAGAAGGATCTTGATCGTACGCTGAATCTTTTCCGCGAAATGCAATTCCAGAATAAACTGGAAGAAGCAATTCAGCAAATTGATACGCTGCAGAAACAGCAGGACTCATTGTCGAAAATGTCGGAACAGAAAAGCCTGAGCAAAGAGCAGAAAGAAGATATCCGCAAGCAGCAGGACAGTCTGAACAAGCAATTCAATGAACTGCGCAATCAGCTGGACAAACTCGATTCTTTGAACCAGAAACTTGAAGAGCCGCATGAACTTCCGAATACTGATTTGGAAGAAATGCAGATTCAGAAAGAACAGCGCGACGCTTCCGATCAGATGAAGAACGGAGATATGAAGGGCGGATCCAAGTCGCAGAAAAATGCATCTGATCAGATGCAGGATCTCAAGAAGAAAATGGAAGATGCGCAGGCGAAAATGGAGAGCGAAAGTCAGGGAGAAGACATGCAAACTATACGCACGCTTCTTGACAACCTGATACAGCTTTCCTTTGATCAGGAAGCATTGATGATGAAAGCGCGCAAGATCGGCACAACGGATCCGCAGTATGTAACCTTGGCGCGCGAGCAAAACCGTCTTCGCGATGATGCCCGCATGATTGAGGATTCCCTCCTCGCCTTGACAAAACGCAATCCGAAGATTTCTCCTTTGGTGAATAAGGAAATCACCAATATCAACTTCAATATGGATCGCGCTATTCGTGGTCTTGCTGAACGCGAACCCGGACAAGCGCAGAACGGGCAGCAACGTGCAATGACGTCTATTAATACTCTTGCTTTGATGCTTGATGAATCACTGGAGCAGATGATGCAACAGATGAACGCTCAAATGAAGAGCAAAGGCGAACCGAAAGACTGCAAAGGAGGAAACTGTAACAAGCCGGGTAGCGGAAAGCCTGGCAAGTCCGGAAAGAACAAACCGGGCATGAGCGGAATTCGTCAGCAACAGCAACAGTTGAACCAGCGCATGCAGAATGCCATGCAGAAAGGTCAGAACGGTCAAGGCGGCGTTGGCTCTGAAGAGTTGGCGAAGATGGCCGCTGAGCAAGAACGTTTGCGCAGGTTGATGCAGGAAGCAATGAAAGACTCTGAGCAGAATGGTGGCGGTACGCCGGGTGGCGACGTTGCTGAGAAGATGGAAGAAACCGAAACCGATCTGGTCAATAAGAACATCAACGCTGAAACTTTGAAGCGTCAGCAGGAGATTCTGGACAAGATGCTGGAGTTTGAGAAAGCAGAGCAACAGCGCGAACAGGACGAACAGCGTCAGGCCAACGAAGCAAAAAATTACGAATTAAGTAACCCTGAAGGATTTTCTGAGTATAACAGACAAAAGCAACAGGAAGCTGAACTGTTGCGGACGGTTCCCCCGGCCCTGGTTCCATACTACAAGAATAAAGTGAACCTTTATTTCAGCGGTGTAGAGTAACATGACCCTAACAGAAGAAATGATACGGGAGCAGAAAATATCAATACCTTCTTCTTCCGGAAACGTTGTAATCGTCGAAAAGCTTATCAATGATATCTGTGCTTCGTATCAGGTTTCAGAAGATTATTACGGCAACATTCTGGTTGCAGTAACTGAAGCGGTGAACAACGCAATTCATCACGGCAATAAAGCCGATCCCAATAAGATCGTGGACGTTGAATTCAAGGCAAGCGACAAGCAGCTTTCTTTCGTAATTCATGATCAAGGACCCGGGTTCGATCCCACTACTCTACCCGATCCGACAAATCCGGAAAACATAGAGAAGCCAAGCGGTCGAGGAGTGTTTCTAATGAAGCATCTTGCCGATAAAGTTGAATTCTCCGATGAAGGCCGCACTGTGCTCTTGGGCTTCAATATCATCCCGAACTAATTTATGACTTCAGCTTCCGGTCAGATCGAATTCTATTCGGATGGCATCAAGTTCTCATTGCGCAACAAAGCGAAAATCAAACTTTGGTTGCAGCGGATTGCGAAGTTACACAAATTCAAGATCGAATCATTGACATATGTTTTCAAGTCTGATGACGGCTTGCTGGAAATGAACCGCGAGTTTCTAAACCACAATACGCTTACTGACATTATTACTTTTCCGATGGATGCTGTGCGAGGTTCAGTTTCGGGCGAGATCTATATCAGTATTGATCGGGTAAAGGACAACGCTTCAAAGTACAAGCAGTCTTTCAGTGATGAATTAGCTCGTGTTATGGCACACGGTTTGTTGCATCTCTGCGGCTTCAAAGACAAATCAGCGGCTCAGGCAAAGCGAATGAGAGCTGAAGAAGAAAAAGCATTAGATTTACGTATAATCTGAAACCATGAAAAAACTCTTTACCCTCCTGCTCTGCCTTGGCGGATTAACGATGTTCGCACAGCAAGGTAAAACCACGACACCGGCAACCAACGGCACTACAAAGACTGCCCCTACTCTTAATGACAAAGGGAAAGCTTTGGTTAAGGAATGGAAATTGAAAGGCACGGAGACTTTTGATCTGGCCCAGGATCCTACAGAGCTTCAGAAAAACGATCTGTTAAACTTGATGGAGAATGGCCGTTATCGTTTGATTTATGACGGCGTAGCCGAAGGCGGAACTTGGACTGTTGATGCTGCAGGTACTTGGATTAAGTTGACAACAGACGCAGGAGCTGTTAAGCAGTTCAAAGTGTTATCGAACACCGGTACCGAACTCAAGATCGATTATCGTGACGGCACAGGAACACATAATATTCTGATTTACTCTGCTCCTGCTGTTGCGGCTCCGGCCGCTAAGTAAGCAGAGATCGAATGGTAATGCAGCCCCGGGTAATTCACTCGGGGTTTTTTCTTGTTCCACGTGGAACGGATGAGGATTTGTTAATCTTATGGCGACGATATTCTCATTCACTACCTTTGCTGGCTATGGCGATTTTTGAAGAGTATGATGTAATTGTAGTTGGCGCCGGTCATGCCGGTTGTGAAGCTGCGGCTGCTGCTGCCAATCTTGGTTCAAAGACACTTTTGGTGACGATGAACATGCAGACCATTGCTCAGATGAGTTGCAATCCTGCTATGGGGGGTGTTGCTAAAGGACAGATCGTTCGTGAAGTGGATGCGCTGGGTGGATACTCGGGAATCGTAACTGACAAAACCGCGATTCAATTCAGAATGTTGAATCGCTCCAAAGGACCAGCAATGTGGAGTCCGCGAGCTCAGTCGGACCGCTGGCGTTTCGCTGAGGAATGGCGTTTGATGCTGGAGCAAACACCGAATCTGGATTTCTGGCAGGACATGGTTTCAAGTCTTATCGTCGAAGATGGATACGCTCGAGGAGTTATAACCAGTATGGGTGTTTCTATTCGTGCTAAGGCGGTTGTGCTAACCAATGGAACGTTCCTGAATGGTAAGATCCATATTGGTGAGAAGAACTTCGGTGGAGGTAGAACAGGAGAGAAGGCGGCGACCGGAATAACGGAACAGTTGGTAGAGTTGGGTTTTGAAGCCGGGCGCATGAAGACTGGTACGCCTCCGCGGGTTGATGGTCGGTCTTTGGACTATAGTAAGATGGAAGAGCAGCCTGGAGATGAAAATCCGGAGAAGTTCTCTTATTCGGATACGACAAGTCCGTTAAAGGAGCAGCGTTCGTGTTTTATTACATACACGAATGACACAGTTCATGACATACTGCGTACAGGTTTTGAAAAGTCGCCGATGTATGCCGGACGTATCCAAGGTTTAGGGCCAAGATATTGTCCGTCTATTGAGGATAAGATTACCAGGTTCGCTGAGCGCAATCGGCATCAGATTTTTGTGGAACCGGAAGGTTGGAATACAGTTGAGGTTTACGTAAACGGGTTCTCGACTTCACTTCCTGAAGATGTTCAGATGAAGGCGTTGCGTTTGATACCGGGTTTCGAGAATGTGAAGATGTTCCGTCCGGGATATGCTATTGAGTACGATTATTTCCCGCCGGTACAGCTGGACTCTACACTTCAAACCCGATTGGTCAAGAACTTATATTTCGCAGGTCAGATTAATGGAACAACCGGGTACGAGGAAGCCGCTTGTCAGGGATTGATTGCGGGCATTAACGCGCATTTATCCGTACGTGAGCAGGCTCCATTTGTTTTGTCCAGATCTGACGCGTACATCGGAGTTCTGATTGATGATCTGATTACGAAAGGAACAGAGGAGCCTTACCGTATGTTTACCAGCAGGGCAGAGTACAGAATTCTGCTCCGCCAGGATAATGCGGACTTGCGGCTTACGCCGCGTGCTTTCGAGTTGGGACTTGCTTCCAAGGAAAGAATGGATCGCGTAAATGAAAAGAAGCTTGCGTCCGATAAGATTATCAAGTTCCTGCGCGAACAGGCAATCAGTCCGGAAGAGGCCAACGATTTTCTGGTTTCACGTGAATCAAGCCCTTTGAACCAGAAGGTAAAGCTGACTTCGGTTTTATCTCGCCCGGGTGTTTCTATTTGGGATCTGCGAGATATTAGCAGTCCTACATCAGATTTCCTGAATAGTTTCCGCAAAGAAGACATCGAGCAAGCCGAGATTCAGGTGAAGTACGAAGGGTATATTCAAAGGGAAAGTGAACTCGCTGATAAGATGCAGCGTCTCGATTATGTGATGCTTGACGAAGATTTAGATTACAGAAAGCTCGCTTCACTTTCTATCGAAGCAAAAGAAAAACTCTCCCGTCAACGTCCCCGAAGCCTTGGACAAGCGTCCAGAATCAGTGGAATTTCTCCCGCTGATATTTCCGTCCTCATGATTTATTTGGGCAGATAAGCCTGCCACGGAACAGCAGTATAGACTCAATTGAGCCGGCACATCGCCGGCTTTTTTGTTGGGTCATATTTTTGCACCATCGCAACTATTTATATTATTAATGCGTATAATAAGTAATTAAAACATCAGTATAACAAGTAGTTACATAATGGTAAAACAAAGTAAAGTAGTATTAATGTATATCAAAATATGTTTCACGTGGAACAATATATAAATGTGATAAATTACACATAAAAAAACATCTATAATATTTGTTTAATACACAGATAATCAATATACTTGCATATTCATTAAAACAATATTTGTGAAAAATCAATTGATTTCAATTCAAAACTGCCCGGTGTGTAATTCCGATCAGAAAACGCATTTTCTGAGCTGCACAGACTATACGGTCAGCAAAAAGAACTTCGAATTACAGCAGTGCTCCGGTTGCGGATTCGTTTATACCTCGCCACGACCACAGAATTCCGATCTGGGCGCGTTTTATGAGTCGGATGAATACATTTCTCATTCGAACACGAAAAAGGGAATTGTGAGCCGTTTGTATCAGGCTGTGCGCAATCGTACGCTCCGCGAGAAGTGCGAAATGATAAACGCCCGCCAGAAAAAAGGAGCCTTGTTGGACATTGGCTGCGGAACAGGAGAATTCCTGAACACGATGAAGCTGGACGGTTGGAATGTTCGCGGAATTGAACCGGGTGAGCGCGCACGCGCTGCAGCGAAGTCTAACTACCAGCTCGATGTTCAACCGGAAGAAGCACTGAAGAGCATTGCTCCGGCATCCATGGATGTGATTTCAATGTGGCATGTTCTCGAACATGTTCCGGATTTGCACGGTCGTATCGAGGAGCTCAAATCAATTCTGAAACAGGACGGCCTTTTGATCGTAGCCGTTCCGAATCGCAATTCACACGACGCGCAGCATTACGGAAAACATTGGGCAGCTTACGACGTGCCGCGACACTTGTGGCATTTCCGTCCGGATGATATCCGCGCACTTTTCGGCCCGAGAGGATTTGAGGTGAAAGAAATTCTCCCGATGAAATTCGACAGCTACTACGTTTCCATGCTGAGCGAAAAATATCTTACAGGTTCAGTGAACTATTTCGGAGCATTCCGCAGAGGTTGGATCTCCAACTCTCGCGCCGGAAAAGAAGCCTGGTCCAGCCAGATTTATCTGCTTCGCAAAAAATAGAATTCAGCATTTCCTGAATTAATCAGGGGCGGCACAGTTGAAGTTACTTTCTTTGTCATGGAAAACAGAAATAACCCAACAGCCGCCCCTTCTTTATTCC
The DNA here is from genome assembly GCA_023151315.1 of Bacteroidia bacterium. GTDB lineage: Bacteria > Bacteroidota > Bacteroidia > Palsa-965 > Palsa-965. Next base: position 50,063 of record JAKLJE010000017.1, on the reverse strand, counting down.
CATGAAAAACGAAGACAACATTTCCTGGATTCTCAATCATCTCGGAGAAGATCGCGAGAATTACTACAACGCTGTGAATCCTCCGATGATGCTTACCTCCAACTTCGCATTCAAGTCAATTGGAGAAATGCGAAAGCAGCTGGAAACAGAATTACAAGTGCCATTTTATACGCGCGGTTATAATCCGACCGTTGCCATCCTGAGAAAGAAACTTGCCGCGCTGGAAGGAGCAGAAGATGCGCTCGTTTTCTCCAGCGGATCCGCGGCCGTTGCTGCAGCTGTAATGTCGGTAGTGAAATCCGGAGATCATGTGGTTTGCGTGCAGAAACCTTACAGCTGGACCAACACATTGATCTCGGGATATCTTTCTAAATACGGAGTTGAATCCACATTTGTTGATGCTTGTGATGAGAGCGAAGTCTTCAAAGCTGTTCAGAAAAATACGCGTCTGATTTATCTGGAAAGTCCGAATTCCATGACTTTTGAAATGCAGAATATAAGCGCGATTACTAATTATGCCAAGAGTGCGGGAATCACAACAATTCTGGACAACAGTTATAATTCGCCACTGAATCAAAAGCCGGCTGCTATGGGTGTTGATATCGTTGTTCATTCAGCAACGAAATATCTGAATGGACATTCGGACGTAATCGCAGGAGTAGTTGCATCAACGTCAGCGCGGATTTCAAAAATGATGGCTGAGGAATACATGACGCTCGGTGCGGTTGTCAGTGCGCACGATGCGTGGCTGATCATTCGCGGAATGCGAACATTGGAGTTGCGCGTGAACAGATCTTCAACTTCAGCACAACAAATTGCAGAATGGTTGGAGCAAAATCCGAAAATCGAAAAGGTATATTATCCAACACTGAAATCGAATTCTCAATATGATCTCGCTGTACAGCAGATGAGACAGGGCGGAGGATTGCTCACCATTCAACTCAAAGCGAAGGACGTAGCGCAAGTGGAAAGTTTCTGCAATGCACTTTGTTGTTTTCTGCTTGCTACAAGTTGGGGCGGACACGAATCATTGATACTGCCTGTATGCGCATTGCGCGCTTCCGCAAGTTTGAGTTCGCAATTGCCATGGAATATGATTCGGGTTTATATCGGCTTGGAAGATACGCAGCTGCTGATTCAGGATTTGGAGCAGGCGTTAGGTAAAATGAATTGATGACATCCTGATTCGTATCTTTGCCGCACAGGTTCCGTAGTTCAACTGGATAGAATGACAGATTCCGGTTCTGTTGGTTGTGGGTTCGAATCCCGCCGGGACCACAGAAATAATAGCCACTTGTATGAAAATGCAGGTGGCTTATTTTTTGGACGGGATTCGACTTTCGCGTTGCGAAAAATTTCCGATTGAAATGTAATGTTGATTTTTCCATTTGTTCGGGCTGTACAATGATCGACACAACAACACCCTTGGAGGGTCTGAACCCTTGGAGGGGCAGGACCCTTGCCATGTTCTACACTCAAAATAATCTTCTTCTTGACACAATAAACAGCCACTTTCTCTGTTTATTACCGGCACGATTCGTTAAATTTGTTCACCATGCTACTTCGCAATACCCTTCTGACCGTATTAATGATTCTGGCAACGGGCATTTCTGTTGTTGCCATGCCAATTGGCAGTTGGTCCATACATCTTCCGTATTTCCAATGTAAAACCGTAACCGGAAGTGCAACTCACGTTTGGTCTGCAACAGATAACAGCTTGTTCAGAATTTCGAGAAGTGATTATTCTATGGAAACAATCACGAAGATCGAAGGCCTAAGTGATCTTTCAATCGGAGCATTGGAATACAACGCGGCTAATAATGTTTTGGTTGTTGGATATCAAAACGGCAACGTAGATCTGATCAAAGGAAATAAAATCATTAACCTTCCTGATATCAAGCGCTCCCAAATAGTTGCTGATAAATCGATCAACGATATTCACTTCATTGGCAATTTCGCTTACCTCGCAACCGGATTCGGAGTGGTAGTAATTGACACAGATCGTGAAGAAATTAAGGATACGTATCTGATCGGTCCGAATGGAAATTACCTGCACACTTATCAAATTGCTTCTGATGGCACAACAATTTTTGTTGCAACGGCCACAGGAATTTCATCTGCAAGCCTCAGCGATCCGTTTCTGACTAATTATGCCGCATGGACGCAAATGCCAGGGTTGCCAACCGGCATTTACAACACAATGATATTGTTCGACAATAAGTTAGTTGCGAACCTGTCGCGCTTCCAAATGGGATTGGGCCAGAACCGAGATTCCACATTGTATTATGATTTTGATATTGCCGCGTGGAGTTATGTACCGGGTTTTGGAAATAATCACACAGTAAAAAAACTTGCATGCACATCCACAATGATGTGGATTGCAGACGGCGGCGGTTTGATTCCGCACGACACAAACATGTTCAGTCCCGGACCATATTATTCTTTGGGTCCGCAGATTTACTTGTATCCCAACGACATGTTTCCTGTTTCCAATACAGAAGTCTGGTATGCCGATGATCAGAAGGGTTTGATTGACATGACAGAGCCGTGGTTCGGGCACCAGTATCGTCCGAACGGTCCGGCAAGTATTGATGCGGCAAACATGGATTTCAGTGACGGCCGACTTGTTGTTGTTCCCGGAGGAAAGGATGATGCGTGGAATAACATTTACAACATTTCCGGAATTTCACTCTACCAAAATAATTCCTGGGATGTTTTAAAGAACACTACTGTTCCGGCACTTGATACAACGTACGATATCAATTACTGTGAAATTGATCCTGAAGACAACACACACATCTGGCTTAGTTCATGGGGCAAAGGATTAGTAGAGTTGCGGAACAATGTTGTTCAGAACGTTTACAACCAGTATAACTCCATGCTGGAATCAAAAGTTGAATATCCTTGGTGCGGTATTGGCGGTGTGGAGTACGACAAGGATGGAAACCTGTGGATGGTAAACTCTCACACAATGAAGTGTCTGAAAGTGAAAAAAGCAGACAATACATGGCGAGAGTTTGATTTTCAGGGAATGGTTGTAACCGGAACAACTGTTGGTGATCTTATGATTACTGAGCTGGGGCAGAAGTGGATGATTGTACCACGTAACGGAGGGATGATAGTGTTTGACGACGGTGGAACAATTGACGATCTGTCCGACGATCGCAAAAAGAAACTCGGATTTACGAGCACTACCGGAGCAATGCCCGGAACAGATGTTTTCTGTATGGCAGAAGATCAAGACGGAGAAATCTGGATCGGTACAGACAAGGGAATCGGTGTATTTTACTGCGCAGAGAATATATTCACTTCTGCAGGATGTAATGCGCAGCAGATTCTTATTCAGCAAGGAGAATACACACAGATTCTGATGGAAAGTCAGGTTGTAACTTCCATTGCAATAGATGGAGCCAACCGCAAATGGATCGGAACTGAAAGCGGAGGAGTGTTTTTAATGTCGGCAGACGGAACGAAAGAAATTCTCCATTTCACTGCGGAAAATTCACCGTTATTGAGCAACACTGTAACCGGGATTACAATTGATCCGGGCACAGGAGAAGTATTTTTTGCTACCGGCAAAGGAATTGTTTCTTATCGTTCAGATGCTGTTGAAGGTGAAGATCAGATGGGCGACGTTTATGCTTATCCCAATCCGGTACAGCCCGGCTATTCCGGACCAATTGCGATCAAAGGTCTCGTGCGTGATGCAGATGTAAAAATTACCGACATTTCAGGAAACCTCGTTTACCAGACAACAGCACTTGGAGGACAAGCAATCTGGAACGGAAACAATTTCCAGGGACAACGCGCTGCTTCCGGTGTTTATCTGGTATTCATCACCAATGATGACGGTACAGAGACGCGGGTTACGAAGATACTCTTCATGCATTGACGGCAGCAGCCTGCAGCAATCGTAAATGCTTCATCAAACACAAGGCATCGTAATACACACTGTTCCGTACTCGGACAACAGAGTTATTGCGAAGATTTATACCCGCGATTTCGGATTACAGTCATTCATCGTTACGGTTTCGCGCAGTAAAAGCGGGAAAATAAAATCGCCTTTGTTGCAGCCGCTCACACAACTTGAACTTCGTGTTGAGATCAAAGAGAAAAGCAATCTGCACAGTATAAAAGATCTCGCCTTGGGCGTTGCCTATCAGCAGTTGCACAGCGATATTGTGAAAACGAGTCTCGCATTGTTTACGGCAGAACTCTTACACAGAACTGTACGTGAAGAAGAACGTAACGAGCAGCTTTACGATTATATTTCCAAATCGGTTCAGATACTGGATCTCGCCGTTGACGGCACGGCAGATTTTCATTTGCTGTTCATGATGAACCTCACGAAGTACCTGGGATTCTATCCGCTGGAGAATGAAGCCGGAGAAAAAAGTGTTTTCGATCTTGTAAACGGAATTTACATTGACGGAGTTCCCGGACACTTCAACTATCTCGATGAACCGGAATCACGATTATTTGAACTCGTTTCACGTGCAACATTCGAGGAAATGGGAGAAATGAACCTTAACGGAGAAAAACGCAAAGTGATTCTCAATACGTTGCTTCGCTATTACGAAGCACACATCCCTGCAATGCAGAAAATGCAAAGCCACGAAATTCTGTCAGCAGTGCTTACTGCCTGATGAATTCATACGGCATATAATCCACGAAATCCGCTACAGAAATAGTAATCGCGGTTACTTTTCCGTCCTTAATCTTAAACGGCGCTTTCTTGATTCCCCATAGAGGCGTGCTGTACGTACAGAGGAAAGTGGAATCGCCCATATATTCCAATGAACCGTAAATCTTCGGATGGTGTTCGAAAAGACATGTGATTTTTTCCTTCTGCACACCCACAACCATCTTGCCGTAAACCGGATTTACATACGTTCCTGCAAAAGCAGAAGCAGGCAATGGTAATTTCGGTTTTGCAGCAACTGCTTTTTGCCATTCCGCTATTTCCTTGTCTTCGGCTGCGCGTCCTTTCAGGAAGGGAACCAGACTCAACTGGCTGTAATTTTTATAAGGCATTTTCAGATACGCATCAATGATCTGCATACGCAACGCGTTGTAGAGATTGTTCTGATCGGTATTCGTGAGCACCACTATTCCAAGATTCAACTCCGGAACAAAACAAACCGTTGTAACGAAGCCGCTGGTTCCGCCGTTGTGCCAGAAAGGCTGTACACCGTTGTAATCCATCGTTTGCCATCCGAGGCAATAACTTGCCAGGTGAGAGCCTTTCGTGCGCGCAGGAAGCGGCATATGCGGTTTACGCGTCTCTTGAAGCGCAGCGAAGGGAATAACCTGCTTGCCATCAAAGCGTCCGCTGTCGAGCTGACACATTACCCAATTGGCAAGATCTTTCACGCAGGAGTTAATTGATCCTGCAGGTCCGAGATTGTTGATGTTGTCGTAAGGAATAGTAACACTTTTCCCGAGAAAGTAGGAATGCCCTGTAGCCTTGTTGTTATCGGCCATCAACGCTTCATAGGTTGTTGAGGTGCGATTCATTTTCAACGGCACAAAGAATTGATCGTGTACATACTGATCCCACGTTTTTCCTGTAACAACCGGAATGACTTCTCCGGCAGTCAGATATGCCGCATTGCAATAGCCGTAAGCCGCACGGAATCCGTAAACAGGTTTTTGTTTCGCCAATTGCCCAACGATTTCTGCGCGTGTGAAATTGGAGCCCCAATTCGCAAAATCGCCCTGAAAAGTTTGCAGACCGATTCTGTGACAAACGAGATCGCGCACCGTACAGACGTTTGTGGTGTAATTATCATACAAACGAAAACCCGGAATAAATTTCACAACGGAATCGTCGAGAGAGATTTTTTTCTCAACGTGTAAAACAGCAAGAGCTGTTGTTGTAAACGCTTTTGAGCACGATGCAATCTGAAAAAGAGTTTCGTCGTTTACTGCTTCCGTTTTACCCTGTTCTTTCACGCCGTATCCTTGTGAAACAACAACCTTTCCGTCTTTCACAACAGCAACTGCAGCGCCCGGAATATTCCAGGCTGCCATTTCGCGTTTCATGTATGTTGAAAGTGAATCGGTGATGAATGCCGGTTGCTGCGCGCAGAGTGAAACAGCGATGAATAGTGCAATGAAAGCGAATATCTTTTTCATGACGTGAAGATAACAAAGCAGATTACATTCACCACTCGCGTTGCACGCGAATAAGCGCAAAACGATACAGCTGGCGCAACAAAGAATTTACACGCAGATCAACTCAAATACGGACGCGGCGGATTGTTTTATATTTGAGGAACAAAACGAGCTCCTATGCGAACAGTTCTATTTCTCATTCTGCTTATCTGCACCGGAAATATACTCCGTGGTCAGGAAGTTGCAGACACAATGAAAATCGGTGACGCAGCATATATACATTACCTCAAGGGAACAGGAAAAGGATACGTTTCGGCACGAATAACTCACGACAGCGTTCTTACCGTTTACGATACTTCGGGAGTTAAGGTTGATTACACTGTTCAGCGCTGGATGTTTTCAATAACCCGAAATGGCACCTACCAGGAAGTTAAAATCACAGGGAACATTCTTCCAGTTAAATGCAGGGAATGGGTGAAAGAGCAACCGCATTCCGGCTGGATTTGCATCGAAGGTGTTGTGGTGTTGATGCCGGACGGCACAGAAAGAACACTTGTGGGAGAGAAGTGGGTGAAGATTTGATGATCAGACGAGAGACGTTAGACTTTAGACCTGGGTAAATTGAGTTATATCGGCAGTGAAGTTGGGCGTGATGTTTAATTAGGTGAACTCGAAGTTCTCTTGCAACGATTTAATCAAAAAAGGGTTAGTCTTTTTGATTTGGCGGCAGAAGATTATTTCTTTCCAGAAACAAATGAAATGCCCCAAGGTTGTTACTAACGCTTTTCCAATTTGAAACTAAACTAAAGTGAGCCTCATATTGCGCCAAACCTTTGTTAATTGAAATGGTAAAATAAGAGGAAGATGTTACTTCTCCTTTGATGGTTGCTGTGTCGCTGATCAGAGTGTAGCAATAAAAGGCGACGGAATCTGTTGTTAAGCGGGATGTAGTGCCGGATAATCGAGAAGATTTCGAATATGAAATCGGGAAGCCGTTGAGCAGCGTGTCAACGAAATCATGTGAATAGCGCGTGATAGAGTCCGACTTTGTGTCCACTTCTACTGTATATTCGGGATTAAAGCGCAATTGAATCTTCTCATTATTAAAATTCAGTGGCGCAGAAGTGTTCGAGTCTGAGTTGCATCCACAAAGAATAACGAACAAAAAGATCATTAGTGCTAAGTACCTCATAAATCCCTATAGAATTAAAAATACAAATCCACTAATTCGCGAATACAGGCGTCTCCGCCTTTGCGTTGCAACACCACGTGAACCATTTCTTTAACAGCGTCAACGGCGTCTGCAGGACAAGCAGAGAATCCGGCAACGCGGATGATGTCTTCGTCGTTCAGATCATCACCAATGAAACAAACCTGCTCGAAAGAAATGTTCAACTCTTTACACCAGCGCGCCAGCGTTTCTTTCTTCGGAACCTGTGAAACCTCAACGTGTGAAATGTGCAGGCGATCCGCACGATTCTGAATGAGTTTGGTGTTAAAGCCGTGAGAAATAATTCCTGTATGAATACCGCGCTGACGTAAACGACGAATCACCATTCCGTCTTTCGCATTGAATTTTTTGAATTCATCACCGGATTCCGTGTAATACATTCCACCATCCGTCATCACGCCGTCGATATCGAAAATCACCATGCGGATGTCTTTGCTGCGTGCATTTTCCCGCGTTTCGAGATCTATTTTCAGAAGCAGATCTGTTGAGAGAGAGAAGCGATTTGCAATCAGCGCAATTTCATCGGGTAGCGGATGCGCGAGGTTCGAAATTCCTAATTCTGCACCTAGCGAAGCTTTTTCAAGTTCGTGTTTGCGGAGTAAGAAGGAAAGGTTACCTGCAAATGTGCTCATGCTATTTCGTCTTGACGAAGTCGCTTCGCGACTCTATGTGAAACCTAAGTGACCTATGTGCCTATGTGGTGAAAAAGCGCTTAAATGATCTTCCTCCCAATCGCTTCTGCAACACCTTTGAGTGTTTTCGTGAGCGCACGGAATTCATCGTGATTCAATTGCTGTGAAGCGTCGGACTTCGCCACTTTCGGATTCGGATGCACTTCAATCAACAATCCGTCAACGCCCATTGCTGTACACGCACGAGCGAGATCAGGAACGCCGTAAGCGTAACCGATAGCATGACTCGGATCGAGAATTACAGGAAGATTGCTGTATTGTTTCATCCATGCAGCACCGCAAAGATCAAGAGTGAAACGTGTTTTAGTTTCGAAAGTACGGATACCGCGTTCGCAGAGAATTACATTCGGATTTCCGCCGGCGAGAATGAATTCTGCGCACTGCAAAAACTCCTGAAGTGTGGTGCCGAACCCGCGCTTGAGAAGAATAGGTTTTGTGGTTTTTCCGCAACGTTTCAGAATACCGTGATCGTACATGGATTTTGCACCGATCTGAATAATGTCAGCGTATTCAATCAGATCTTCTACGTTGGTTGCGTCGCGTACTTCGGAAATAATCTGTAAGCCGTATTTATCACGCATTTTCGCCAACAGCTTTAATCCATCAACACCCATTCCCTGAAATGTGTAAGGAGAAGTGCGCGGCTTGAATGCTCCGGCACGAAGAATATTGATGCCGAGTTCTTTCATCAACTGTGCGCTCTGTTCAATTTGTTCTTCTGATTCAACAGAACATGGTCCGCCGATCAGCGCCGTGTGATTGGTGTTACCGCCGATTTTCACGCCATTGATGTCAATCAAACGCGTTTCCTGTTTCCAGGCACGTGAAGAAAGCTGCATGTCATCGTTCAGCACGGTTACACGATCCGCTTCGCTGTGATATTTTGCATCCAGTTCTTTTACAGAAGACGAAGTGATGAGCGTATATTTTCCTTCATAATGAATGCAGAAGGCTTTAACGTCAGCCGCAATTTCGTTTGCACGGGTTTCGTTAATGGAGGATTTTAATTCTATGATCATAATTTAAAATTCTGTTTTACTGGAAGGTTGTCAGACTGAGCGTAGCCGAAGGGTGACAACCTTACGCTTCTCCTTTGATAAGATTGAAAAATGTTAAGGCTCCCGTTACTTGGTTTTCGTCGTTCACAACAGGCAAATAAGTAATCGGGAATCGTTTTGATTTGATCAGTCGGATCAGATCCACAACACTGGCATTTTCATTCACCGTCACCGGCGTTTTATTGGTAATATCCGATTCCGAAATAGAATTCAGATCAGAAATATTCTTCATCAACCCTTTGCGCACATCAGCGTTACTGATGATTCCTTCGAGTTTTCCGTTGTTGTCTGCAAGAATCGTGAACCCCATCTGAAACTCTTCGATGTTTTTCAGCACGTTGGCAAAACTTCTTTCACCAGGATGCAGCACCGGAATTTCGCCATTGGTAAGCATGAAGTCTTTCACCAGAAAATGCGATTCATTCTCATGCGTTTTCAGATTGAGCAACGCGAGGCCCAATGTATCCGCTTTGAAAAGATACGATCCGGAAACAGAAGCATACACGCCCATGTTGCGAAGAATGAAAGAAACTTCTCCATTCACACCGCCATCAACATGCACGCGCTTCTCAGGATACTTTCTTCTGAAGGCGCGAATCTTTCTGAAGATTTCTTTATTGAATTCTCCTCCGCTTTTTCCGGGAATGGTTGCCATCATCAGAATGAAATCGAAACGATCGGCATAAACGTCGAATGCATCGATATCTGAAACTGCTGTAATTGCCAAACCGAGTTTCCCTTTTATAGATGCAGGAACACTCAGTTTGCCCGGAAGATTTTCGTACTGAAACGTGACATAGTCACAAGGCGTTTTCTCTAATAGCGGAAAATACTTTTCAGGATCATTCGAGATGATGTGCAGGTCAACCGGTGTTTTGCTGATGCTGCGGATTTTCTCGATGTCGTTGAAGACGTTCACATCATCGTTACAATCCACGTGGAACAAATCGATGCGGTGTGCATCCAGGTCTTTAACAACCTTTTCAAGTTCAGCAGAAGTCGAGTAGATGGATGCGGAGATTTTCACGGGTGTAAAGTTAAATATATTGATCGGACTCTGACATGCATTTACAAACGGTTAAGAAAAACCGTTGATTTATCTTGCGCGAAAAACAGAAATATGGCAGGATCATATTCGCAGGTCTATATACACGTTGTTTTCGCAGTTAAATACAGAGAGAATCTCCTGAGCAAAAATTGGCGGGACGAAGTATTTAAATATATGGCGGGAATAATTAAAGAAAAGGGTTGCAAATCGATTATCGTCAATGGTGTTGAGGATCATGTCCACTGTTTTATTGGATTGAAGCCGGCCTGTTCTATTGCTGACTTAGTTCGGGATATCAAGAATAATTCATCTCGTTTTATAAATGAGAAGAAGTTGGTGAAGGGTAAATTTCAGTGGCAAGAGGGATATGGTGTTTTCTCTTATGCCAATTCACAAGTGACGTCTGTCTTCAACTACATTCTGAATCAGGAAGAGCATCATGGAAAGAGTAGCTTTAGAGAGGAATATTTGAATCTTCTAAAGGATTTTGAAATAGATTACAAGGATGAATTTTTATTCGACTGGCATGAAAAGCCGGAGTAATAATGTCACCCCTTCGGGGTTTGCTACTGTTTCATTTACACAGTACAATAATCGTTTCACCCCTTCGGGGTTTGATTGCACATGATTTATGAGCGTGGATTAAATTAACGTAATCCCGAAGGGATGATATTATCATAAGATTACAAGTACGAACTGACTTTCATAATCCCGAAGGGATGAAATGATTATAAAAATGCAGAAGAGTCGCGTATCTCAGAACCCCGAAGGGGTGATATTATTAATTACCCGAAGAAAAGATACGCCACAAAAATCGCAGCCAGAATTCCTGCGAAATCGGCCACAAGACCTGCAGTTACTGCATATCGTGTATTTCGTACACCAACGGAACCGAAATAAAGTGCCACGATGTAGAAGGTTGTATCGGCAGAAGCATACATGATGGATGCAAGTCGACCTACAAATGAGTCCGGACCGAAACTTGTTTCTTTGTTCATAAGGCTTACCACCAAACCTTCTGTTCCTCCTCCGCTCAGAGGTTTCATTAACGCAACAGGAATAGCAGGAACGAAACGAGTGTCGGTTCCGATCCACGTGAAAAGCGACGTAAGTCCTTGCGTGATGTAATCCATCGCTCCGCAGTTTCTGAAAACACCGATGGCCACAATCATTGCCACCAGATACGGCACAATTTTTACCATGGTCCCGAATCCTTCTTTTGCACCTTCGATGAACTCGCTGTACACATTGATTTTCTTCAACGCAGCCGCAACGATAAAAGCCAAGATCACGCCGAATAAAATAAAATTTCCTCCAACGGTTGAAACTTCTGTTCTGGCGTGCGGAGAAAGATTCATGAACAACGCGATCACTCCTGCCATCAATGCAATTCCGCCTCCGAGCCACATAATAAGTTTCGAGCTGAGAATGCGCTGTCGTAATGCAACGGTGAGAATAGCGACGAGTGTGGCACAGAATGATGAAATGAGAATCGGCACGAAAACATCAGTAGGATTTGCAGAACCGCTTGTGGCGCGAAGTGCCAGTATGGTTACCGGAATCAGCGTGAGTCCGGCTGTATTTAACGCCAGAAACATGATCATGGAATTCGATGCGGTTTCTTTTTCTTCGTTGATGTCCTGCAGACTTTGCATGGCCTTCAATCCCATTGGTGTTGCCGCGTTGCTGAGTCCAAGCATGTTTGCCGAAAAGTTCAGCATGATTTGTCCGTGCGCGGCATGACCTTTCGGAACTCCCGGAAATAAATGCGCGAAGAAAGGACCGATCAGACGACCAAGAAAATTTACTGCGCCCGCTTTTTCTCCTACGCGCATCAGCCCCATCCATAGAGTCAGTGTGCCTGTAAGTCCAAGTGCAACGGTGAATGCACTTTTCGCTGACGTAAATGTGCCCATTCCGATTTCGGCAAATACATGCGCATCTGTTTCGCTGCCGACTGCATAGCCGTAGATTGTGCGAATGAGCGCCACGACAAAGCCGATAACGAAAAAGCCAATCCAGATGTAATTGAGGATCATAAAGTAAATTTAGTCGCCGTCCGCCTCTGCATATAAGCAGCAGAAAATCATTATTAACATCATGCCGTGATATGTTCTGAAACATTTGGAAATCAGATTGATATCACTACTTTAGCTTCATGACAGAGTCGCAGGTGCGCAACAATCTCAGAAGGCTCGACAACAAGGCAGAGATCTGGTCAGATGAACACGGATTGTCGTGGCTGACATTTACTCCGGGTGTTGAGATTACGGGCGACGATGCTGCGCAGCTGCTGGAGATGGCAAAGATTACGGCCACTGATGAAGAATATTTTCGTGTGATCATTGACTTGCGCACTTCTCCGGTTATAACAGATGAAGCAAGAAAGTTTGCAGCGTCCGGAGCGGCTACAGGCTACATTTCATCGTTCGCAATTCTCGTTTCGGATCTCCCAATGCGATTGGTAGGAAACTTTTTTATTCGATTTCACAAGCCGAATCAACCAACACGCGTCTTTGAAGACGCTCATCAAGCAGTGAAGTGGTCGCTTGAACAACGCGTGCATAAATAGGGATACAACCTTACGGATCATGTTTCACGTTGTATTTTGATTGTTGAGTATCTTGCCGATTATTATTTTTCATTTAGCAATCTCCAACTTCGAAAGTGTCGCTCCCAGATTTGGCAAATAACATCCGGCTCCCGCGTTGGCGGAATTCGTTATTGCTTTTACTGATTCCCGCCTTGACTTTCATTGTGATGTCCAGTACACTTCTGAACAATCGGAATGTGTACATGCACGGCGGAGATCCCATGTATGCTTATTTGTTGAATAGCCTTTCTCTTGCTCAGGGAGAGTTTGATGTCGGACACACAGATAATCCCGGAACCACAGTTCAGGTTTTTGGAGCGTTGATTTTGAGAGCGGTGTTTTTATTCAGAAGCGCTGACACAATTCAAAGTGATGTTATCGCGAACCCCGAATATTATCTCCTGATATGCCGTTTTGCTCAATTAATTCTGATCACTGCACTTTTGATTTACCTGGGGAGAGTGGTGATGCAAAGTCGCACCGGTGGAATTACATTGGCATTGATCATGCAAAGTTCTGTATTGAGCGGAGTGTATATCCTGATTCAGTCTGCTTCTTTTGCACCCGAAGGTTTGCTTATCGCAAGCGGCGTTGTAATGCTGATTCTGTGCTGGAAATATCTCGATCAAATTGAACGCAGTGAAGTCGTTTCTGTGAAGTACGCTTGGGCATTCGGCATATTGTGCGGATTTGCAGTAGTTACAAAATTACCGGCACTCGTATACATTGCAATACCCTTTCTGACACTGGAAGGAATGCGCCGGAAAATTGTATTTCTGACATCGTTTCTTCTTGCAACGGCATTTTTTCTACTTCCCGTATTCAATAAACTTGAGTCTCTGTTCGGGTTTGTTGGAGGATTACTCACCCATAGCGGAACGTACGGAACAGGGAAAGAGGAATTTGTTGATACCTCAACTATACTGCCGAATCTGGAGAAACATTTTTTTCTCGACACATTTTTCTTCCTGGTTCTGGTTGGTTCTCTGCTGACTTTGATTGTCGGCTTCTTACGAAACGGAAGAGCAAAGATGCTTGGTTCTACAAAACATCGTGTGCTGGCGGGCATCGCGCTGGCCATGCTTGGCAACTTGTTTATTGCTACGAAGCATTTTGGATTGCACTACATGATTCCAACTCAGGTTCTGCACGTTTTTGCTTGTGTGCTGCTTTGCGAAATATGGAAAGTGCGTATGCCGGTGTTCACGAAACGCATTACGAAGTCCGCACTGACAGGAATAGCAATCGCACTACCGTTAGTTTTTTTTGCGCGCTTCTATTCGGAGTATTATTACAACCCGGGATTCCGTCAGATACGTTATGAAGCACAATCTGTGATGAAGAAATATCCTAATGCTGCCAGAATTTATATAGGTAACTATCCGGCAGCAGCAACACCTGAACCTGCATTTTATTTCGGGTGGGCCTATTGCGGCAATATACGCACACAGTATTCGGAACTTATTCAGAAATATTACCCGGACGCGTTTATGTACAATGCGAATTCAAGGGAATACAATGGGTTCGGGCTGCGAGCTTCGCCCTTGTTACTGATGCGTGAACACCCGCAGATCATTTTCTACAGCACGGAGAAGGACACTACAATGTTGAAAGCGCTGATTGCGGAGTGGTCTGCAATGTCCGACAGTAACGGTTCTTTCGTTCAGAGTAATCGCCTTTACAATTCAACCGCAAGTTCAGAGTTAATTTACCTCTTGCAAATTGACACCGCAAGAGTGAAGCAGAAGTTCCCCTGCACGCGTACGCTGGTGTGCAACTTCGACGAAGTCGTTTCTGATTCACTATTTGCCACAACTGACACCGCCGTGTTTGTGAACCGTTTTCAGTTTACACCTGCAAGCACTTCATTGAGCGGAAGAGGCGCTTTGTTTACCGACAAAGGCAATACAACCGGCTCTGTAATGCGATTTCCTGTTGTTCCAGGCGCGCAATATGTAATTACTATGTGGCGACGCGGAGATGCGTATAATTCCTGGATTAATACTACTGACGGCACGAGTGCAATCCTTTTTCAATCCGGCGCTTTTGTTACGGGAAATTGTAAGGGCGAATGGAAGGAGGTAAGAATGAACCTTTTTGTTCCGATAGATTATCCGTTGGAAACAGTTCAGCTGATGATTACCAGCGAGCAAGATCTGCCCTTGTGGATAGATAATTTGAGAATTGAAGAGTTCGCCCCGGAAAAGCCCTAGCCCCAAAACAAATGCATTACAAATCTGCAATTAGTAAGCGCGATTATTAATTTTATTTTCCTGCGAAATTCTTTCGGATACCATCGAGCAATGTCATGTACCAACGCGCATTTTCAGCGCTTTCGTCCGGTATTTTCTCAGTGAAAAGTCCTTCAGGTGCGTAATGAAAACTGCCGTCTTCCTCACCTATGAGCACGCATAACATGTTGCCGCGAATGGAGAGCCCGAATGTATTTCCGGTACTGGTTGCCAAAAACATCAGAAACTCTTTGGCTTCTTTCGTCAGTAATTGGTTCATCTGCTGAGGATGTGACGTGGCTACAAGAAATGCAGTGTTGAATTCACTTTTGTCGTTCTCGTTGTAGAAGAATTGAGGAAACTCTGACCAGCGTTTGACCGTTTTTTTCTGCCAATCGTCTGCCTCGGTTTCGCTCACACGTTCACGCATGATGATGAAATGTTCTCCAATGATATTGCGCAACGGAATCATGATGAACCAACCGAAAAACTGATTCGTCATAACTGAAGATGTTAAAACTCTTGAGCCACTCAAAGAGTGCCCGGTTTGTATCGCAATTTCATACATCCCGAATTGCATCCCTCGCACATTGCCCATGATGCAATCGCGGCGTTGAATCGAATCGTATTCGCCGGTGTAGAGTTTTGAGTCGAGAATGGCTGCGGTAGAGACGGTGTGACTTTTGTAAACCTCGACGGATGATGCTCCGAAATGCTGCAATAAACCGGGAATGATGGTATGAGAATATTCATGCACAACGGAATCACTCGAACGGATTCCCACGAACACAAACGAGGAAATTCCGAACAGCGCGATGACGCATAGCAGTCCGACCAGCTCCGGAGCCCATTCAAACTCAGGCACTAAAAACAGGGTGGACGACACCGCCCACAAGGCCGGAATCAGCAGGAGATACAGGTATTTTCTGCGGCTTCTGCGGTAATGCATTCCGAGTATTTCCAGTTCCTCTGCCGGCGCCAGTTCCGCCCCTCTGATTTCACTTGTAATCATTTAGAAAAATTCCCTGTTTTTGACAAGTAAAAAAACTCAAAAGATTTCAACATTGCAAGTGAGTTTTCAGAGCGAAAAACAAGGTTTGAACAAACTGTTAACAACCCCTGTTTTCATTGGGGCGGAAAGATATATTTGTTCTCTATGGAGCAATTATCCCTAATCCCGCCGGCGCTACGCACCACACGTCCGCTTCACTTCCCGAAAATCCTGCGCGAAAGATACAATCTTCTCGTGCCGCGTCAGGAAGACGGATTGATCGTTCTGGCTATTTTCCAGAAGGTTCGTGCCGGAATCATCGAGCGTGCATTCCCTGAGCGCATCATCGTGGAAACCATCAAACAGGTTTACGCCGAACTTGGTCAGGCTTCAGCGCGCGGAGAAGAAACCCAGAAGTACGATGAAACCATTCACCGCCTTCTGCGTCACTTCATCGACAAGAACATCGAGGAGAAAACATATCAGCTGAGCACGTATGCAGAAAACTTCTGCGACATGCTGGAGCGTGAAGTGCATACTGCAATCAATCCTTCGCAGATTCAGAAGACGTTCAACGATCTTGTGATGCTCCTCGGATTGAAACTCGAGAACCTCGAAGATTTCCGTCACTGGTATCACACACAGTTCTTCAAACACAAGGCAGATATTTCTGCACAGCTTCGTGCGCTTCAGGCGCAGATTGAAGATACCGTGGATCAGTTGAACGATCTCGTGAAGAACGAGTACGACAACTTCCGCGAGATGCTTATCGGCTGTGAGGCGCTTCTTGACCGCATCAAAGAACAGGCAGATAAACTTTCAAGTGCGTTCTCTTCGAAAGATGACATCAAGCAATTGCTTGACGATGCAGATCTCGGTGTTGAATTTGAATTCCGTGAAATGAAGCGTGATGTGCGCATGTATTTCAAAGACATTGAAATGCGATTGATCAACGTTTCTCACACGATCGACAGAATCAAACCGAAGATCAACAAGCTTTACAACGATTTCGAGAAGCGCGATTTCGACCGTAAGATCGAATCGTTCCTGCTGTACCTGATGAAAAATTCAACCAGCAAATTCTACAGAACGAAAAAGCTGAAGGATCGCAAGGTGCATGAAATGGAAATCTTCCTTCCGAAAAATATTTCTCAGAAGGAGATTTACAGTGATCGTTCCCGCGTTGTGGGAATCGACTACTTCCAGTTGCTCGAACCGCCTCCGATTCAGCTTCAGAATCTGAGCTGGGATGAAGCGGATCTTGCACGTCAGGCAGAACTCCGTCGTCAGTATCTCGCACGCGAGAAACGCATTGAAGAGTGGTTCAATGTGATTTCTGCAGATCTCGAGAAGAAAAAGAAAATCAACTTCTCTGATTACTATTTCAAAATCATGTACAAAGACAATGATTTCGAAGAAGCGATCAAGGAAGCAACACTGGTGCTGAAAGAATTCACCAAAAATCCGGATTACGAAGTAACCGTGAGCGAAGAATTTAATTTGGATCCTAAACACCCACACATCGGCATATGGAAAATGCAAATAAAAAGTACGGCTTCCTAGAAACGGATGAAGCAGAAGCGTTGTTCGCGGAGATTGATTTCATGTTCAAGAGCGGACAGCACATTCAGAACTATCCGCACCAGGTAGAGCTGTTCAATTTTGTGGAGAAGTACGAAGATGAACTGCGTGCTTATTACCGCAATCTTTTCAAAGTGAATCTTGCCGGTAAGGGTTCCGATTACACGCGTTATTACTTCCTGGAAATGGATGAAGAAACGCATGGTATCGTGAAAGCACGTGCGAAGAAACTGACTCCTGAGCACACGTTGCTCGGAATTCTCCTTCTGAAAATTCACCGCATCGATAAATATTTCATCAACGACATCTACGTTCCGGATTTCATTCAGCTGCTGAAGAGCAACGAGGAGTACAAGAATTTCATCTACAACCTCTTTGCCCGTCGACGTGAAAAAGAAGCAACTGAAATTGATGAAAACACCATTGATGAATGGGTGCGTAACTCACTCAAGGAATTCGAACGTATGGGCTGGATTCACTTCGATCCGCGCAACAAAGAACTCTTTGAAATCATGCCTTCAATTGATCGTCTGTTCACCATGTACTCTTACGAAATTCACAACATCGATCGTTTGATTGATGAAACGAATTCGATTGAGGAGCGCACCGGCGGATTGTATCCGGTGGAAGAAGGCGACAGCGAATAATGATCCAACACTGAACTATCAGACATGAAACAATATCCAAGAATATTCTCTCTATCGACAGTAGGTGTGATTTATCACAACAACTGCGATTATCTGTTGCACCCGCTGCGTACGGATTTCACAGGAGGTTCCGGTTCCGGAAAGTCGGTAATCGCCGATCTTCTCCAGCTGATTTTCGTTGCTAAAAAGGAATTCTGGGAATCAGGAACGGATGTAATGACAACTGAGAAACGTACCGTTGAAGGTGTCGTTCTCAAACAAGGCGGCGATGCCGGCCAGGGTTATTACGGATATGCATTTGCCAACGTTGAAATTGAACACAACAAGTTCATCATCGTAGGAACGCATATTCAGACCAATGCCCGTTCGGTTTATCCGTTCATCATTCAGAAAGGTCACGACTTCAATCCTGAAGCGGAGTTGAATCTCGAAGCAATGGATCAGTTCCTGTTGTATCGCGATTTCCTGCCTAACAATCAGATTCTGCCGATCGATAAATTGCGCGAGCATTTCGAGAAACGCGGCTTCATCATGAAGCAGTTCAACCAGCGCACAGCAGAATTCCATCGCATTCTGTTCAACAACCAGATTCTTTCAACGGACTTCAGTCACGACGATAAGAAACTGAAAACCTTTGCGCAGATTCTTCAGTCGTTCGCACGCGGTAAAGGCATCGGAGCGAAATCAGAAGATTTGAAAAACTTCCTCTTTGCTAACGACGACGATCAGAACAAAGAGTACGAAAAGCGCAAGAAGGAAATTGAAGAAGCACACGAAGAATACAAGCGTCGTGCACGCGTGTATGAAACCGTGAAGATGAAGAAGGATCGCCTTCTTTCATTGCTCGAAGACAAAAAGAAACGTGACGCTGCAACGCATCGTGCATTGTTGCTTGAAACGTCATGGGCGTATCATCAGCGTGAAGTAATCGGCCGCGATCTTGTGCGCACGCAGAAAGAAACAGCTTACGTGAATCTCCAGCAGATTCAATTGGAGAAGCGTGTGAACGAACTCAACATGGATGCTGTGGAGCGCGAACTCGACAGCATTACCGGAGAGCGCGAGCGTCTTGAAGCAGAACTCGAAAACAGAAAGAAGAACCGCGACTTCGCAGAGAAGAACCGTGCTTCTTACGAGAAAGCATATACAATTGCACAGAACGAATACGACGAAGCGAGTGCAAAGTGGAACAAAGTGAAATCTGCTGAAGGCTGGGTGCGTATTTACAAAACACCTGAGCTTGTAAAAGAACAATTCCAGAAGCAGGACGGCACATTGCGTGAGCGTCAGAAGATGCGCGAGTTTGTGGACTTCCTCAATCGCAAAGGGATTGCAGAAGCATTTGCAGAATCTTCCTGGTCGCGCGATTATCGCATGGCTCAGGCAGAATATGATGGAATCATGGATCAGCTCGAAGGCGAAATCAATCGTCTGGAGCAATTGATGCCGTTGTTCGACAGCGACAACAAAGACTCTGTTGTTCAGTGGGCCATCCGCAACGCAGGAAAACTGACGAAGGAAGAAGAATCCGTTCTCATGCATTTCAAAACCCTCGGCACTAAGAAGCCGGGAGAGAAAGTGGACGGAGAGCGTTTCATTCCGAATCCGGAAGCGGTTTACAAGAATCTGAAACCAGTTGACAAGGATTCAAAAGGATTCTGGGTTGATATGAGCGGAGTGATGGAATACATAACGTACGTTCCGAAGCAGATGTTCAACAATCCGGATACGATTGAGAAAGAATTGCAGAAGTATGGAGATACTATCGAGAAAGAACTCGAGAAACTTTATGCGGAACGCAATTCTCACCGTACACTTCGCGAACACCTCATGGAATTCGGATTCAACACTTCCGTTTCTGATGCATGGTTGAAGCGTGAAGAGCTGGAGAATTTTTCTCCGGATGATTCACTGATCATGTCGAAAGATGAATTCGAAATGATCATGGATCTGTACACCAATCCGAAGAACAACCTTCGATTGGTTTACGACGAAGCGAAGAAAAACTGGGAAGACGCATTGCAGAAACTCCGCGAAGCGGATGATATCATCTCCAATTCACAGGGCGGTTTGATGGCCATCGAAGGACAGATCAAGCAGCTTGAAGTGAATCAGCTTCCGGAAAAAGAACGTGAACTCAAGAATTTCCAGAATACCAAGAAGCAGCTTGATGAGCGCTTTGCGGATTGGCAGAAAGACGTGCAGACATATCTCAAAGCCAACGAAGGAGAACAGAGCCTTGAGAAAGTGAACAAAGAAATCCGTGAGATTGAAAAAGAGCACGGCTCCAGCACGAAGATGCTTTATAACGCATTCTCTCAGCGCTTGCAGGACATTTCACGTCGTCAGGGATCACTCGAACAGCGTTTGATCGGATTGATGGAACAGATGCCTGCGTTGGAGAATCGTTATCAGGAAGTTCTTGCACGCTACACGCAGCTCATCGGAGAATTCAATCCGGAAGAAGCAGTGGAGCAGGTGGAAGAATCACAGGTAAACAAACTGAAAGTTACCGTGATCACTACACAGAAAGCGTACGAGTCGAACTACGATGCCATCATGAAGGACGACAAGTTCAACATTGATGATGAGCGTTTGAAGGGCAATCACAAGTACGACTTCCAGACTCTTGCAGAAGTGATGTTGCCGAAGATCATTCAGAATCCGGATCGCGTGGAAGAAGATCTTGCAAGCGATATCGAAGAGCACCTGAAAAACATCAACCAGAAGATGAACGAGATCAACGACCACAAGTTGAAGATCATCAACGGCATCTTCTCGAAGATTGAAGAGGTGTATACGGAATAT
The DNA here is from genome assembly GCA_023151315.1 of Bacteroidia bacterium. GTDB lineage: Bacteria > Bacteroidota > Bacteroidia > Palsa-965 > Palsa-965. Next base: position 29,066 of record JAKLJE010000017.1, on the reverse strand, counting down.
CGTGATCGTATTGATGACATGCGCGAGTTCTTCCGTTCGAATAAAATCTCCGGCGGTCACTACGTTGAAATCAACTTCGATCCTTCGAAGTCGTATCCGATCAGCTGGATTCGTTCACTGAACAAGAACATCGCAGCGAAAGCAGCGAACGTTGGTTTGTTCAAGATGTTTGAGAACGAAGGAGAAGGTGCAGATGCAATCATTCTCAAAGCGTTCCTCGAGCACAGCGACGGAAAGAACGTGAAACCGGATATCAAGAAACTGACGAATCCGAAATCATACTTCGATCTTTCCATCAGTCTTAAAACTCCTATGGGAGAAGATGCTCCGGGATCAAACGGACAGAACTACACGATGCTTGCACTTCTGTGTATTGCGCGTCTCTCAATCATCGACAGCGATCGTTTGAGCCGCAAAGACAGAAAGATCCGCAAAGGTGTTCGTTTCATGACGATTGACGAGGTGGCTGGTCTGGGAGAAAACTTCGACATGCTTTATGAGTTGGCGAAGAACTACGACTACCAGATTCTGACGATGACGATTGATCCGATCGGACGTTTCGAAGAAGGAAAGCAGAATATTTACACATTGCGTAAGAACAACAATCCGGAGTTCCACAATATCAACCCGACTCCGTTGGCACAGTTCAGTTACGACAACATCGTTGAAAAACTTGAAGATTACATTCATGCGTTGCAAACGCAGAATTAGTGTTTAGTTCAGGTTAGTTATGAAAAGTCCTTCTCAGATTATCGAGAGGGACTTTTTGTTTGCAGACGATGCAGCTACGGAATAAATTACCACGGAGGCACGGAGGAGTCAAACGAGCAAATGAAATTACTGCGGAGGGATATTTTTCTCTGAAAATGACATGCCTGTAACTCCTATGAGCAAATCAAAGTTATTTAACGATTTCTTTCTCCGTGTCTCCGTGGTTATTTCTAAAATCTTCTCCGCGCCTCCGTGGTTATTTAAGTAATATCTCTATGTCGAAGTGCGGTAATTTGAAACAACAAATCATTCTCCGTGTCTCCGTGGTTATTTAAGTAATATCTCTATGTCGAAGTGCGGCGATTTGAAACAACAAATCATTCTCCGTGTCTCCGTGGTTATTTAATTAATAACTCCGTGTCGAAGTGCGGTAATTTGAAACAACAAATCATTCTCCGTGTCTCCGTGGTTATTTAAGTAATATCTCTATGTCGAAGTGCGGCGATTTGAAACAACAAATCATTCTCCGTGTCTCCGTGGTTATTTAATTAATAACTCCATGTCGAAGTGCGGTAATTTGAAATAAAAAATCCCGCCGTTTAACAGCGGGATCTTCATCAATGTAGTATTGTCTTAAAACTTCGCAGTAATTCCGAAGTTGATCAACGGTAACCATTGTCCGTAACCGCCTTCAACGAAAGCTCCGATGTTATCCGTGAAATAGTAATTAGCTCCTCCGTGAAGTGCCCATGCAAATCCGGACTTCAACGGTTCTTGTACCATGTTTACGCCGCCTTCATTATTGAACGGAGTAGCTTTCACTTTGTTCAGACCGAACGGAACTGCAACATACGGATCGAGCTTTGCCATTCCGAGCGGAACGTGAAATGCCGGTCGTGCACAAAGGTGCATATACTTATGCTCGTAACCGTAAATATTACTTGTAGCGGTTACATCCGTAATCGTGATTTTGTCTTTGTACATTCCATACCACAACCCGATTCCGAGGAAATCAGTTACACCGTATTCAGCACGAATGCTGAACGGGAATCCGCCTTTGGTTTCTGTTGTACCGTAAATCGAATAGTCTGATTTGGAATAATTGGTCTGTACCATCAAACCGCCACCGGCCTGAACATCCATTTGGCCTGCTTTGAAGGCTACAACTTTTCCTCTTCTCTTCTTTTTCTTGCGGCGCTTCTTCTTCATTTCTTCAGCACCGAGATCTCCTGCGGCAAAAAATGCACACAACAATATCAGAAATATCGCTTTCAGTTTCATATTCGGAAAATTGATTCGTTAAAAAAGGGTCTCGTTATGAGACCCTCTCAATTAATATGTGTTCGAGTTCAGTACGTCTGTTGGTTCTCCTGTAGCAGGATCCATTTTCCAGAGTACAGCAACAACTTTAACGTTGTCTTTGTTACGTGTTTCAGCCGGAAGCGTAACTGTATATGTTCCGTCAACCTTCGTTCCCTTAGCAGGATTCACAGCAACTGAAGAGCCGAAAGCTTTTCCATCAGCGCATGCACGAAGAGTGTTTACGTGTTCTACTTCTGCCGGAGTCTGACCGTTCTGTGAGTTCATGATTTTATCTTCAACAACGTAGATTGCCAGATTGTAAGTACCCGCTACTTCTTCGAAGAACACAGTTTTTGTGTTGATCGTCATTGTGCTTCCTGAAATCGTGTGGCTGATACCGATACCGGCTTTAGCAACAGGGTTCGCAGTATGCGCCTGATTGATTTTGGTTTTGAACGCATTGTAGTCCGGATACATTCCGCCATTAACACCAACAGCTCCGTCAGGAGTGCCGCTGAATCCGAAGAAGTCAACGAGATCTTCCTGACCCGCAGGTACGTTATCAACGATGTCGTCAGACGGGTGCATAATCACCACAGAAGACTTCGGCGACGCAATTACGAAGTCAGCAACGAGATCGTGCATTTCCGGATATCCGTACTGACCGCAAGGTCCGCACCATGTTGCAGTGTATTCAAACATCACTGTACGATACAATGAAGAAACAGAAGTGATTTCACCTTCCGGCGTTTCTTTTTTACATGCTGCAAACGTGAATGCAATTGCAGCTGCAGGGATAAGCGCGAGGAATTTTTTCATGGTTGATTGGGTTGAATTATAACGTGAGTTGAGCTTTCGTTGTTAATACTTGTTTGATAAAATTAGTGAAACGAATCACTTTCCCCAAATATTTGCGTACAAGGTCTTACGGGTTCAGCACGGAATTTGTTTCTTTGTCGCCCCGCTTTAAAACGCCGGACTAATGCTGCTGAAGCACAAAAACATCGATTTTTCGAATATTTTCCACTATTTCGGTGGAATTGCACTGCTTTTTGCCGCTATTCTGCTGGCTTCCTGGAGGGTTACTCCCAATGAAAATCCCCGCACCGAGGTTAATATCGGACAAGAAATTACTGATTCCGTGTCAGTGATTTCATTGGGTTTTGTGGGCGATTTGATGTGTCACACCCCGCAAATGACCAACGCAAAGCAGGCGGATGGCTCGTACGATTTCAATCCTTCGTTTGCAGAAGTGAAGCAATTTCTCTCGGCGCCGGACATCATGATCGGAAATCTGGAACTTACTTTTGCCGGTCCGAAAAAACCTTACGGCGGTTATCCTGCTTTCAATACTCCTGATGATTATATAACCGCGATTACGAATTCAGGTTTTGATTTCCTCGTTACATCCAACAACCATTCAATGGACACAGGAGAAGAAGGCTTGCAGCGCACATTGAAGAAAGTTCGCGAAGCAGGATTGGGAAGTACAGGAACATTTGATTCGCAACGCGACAGAGATTCAATTCGCATTCTTTCGAAGAACGGGATTTCAGTTGCGATTCTGAATTACACGTACGGAACCAATGGTGCGTATCCTTCTGCAGATCACAAGTACATGTTGAATGTGGCCGACAGTTCATTGGTAAAAGCCGATGTACTGAAAGCACGTTCACTGAATCCGGATCTTGTGGTAGTGATTTATCATTGGGGCGTGGAGAATATTGCAAAGCCGAGTGCAAAGCAGGATTCCATGTTTCATTGGGCAGCAGACCACGGCGCTGATTTGGTCATCGGTGCGCATCCGCATGTTGTTGGACCGATGAACAAATTCAAAACAGCTTCAAACGCTTCTCTCGATTCAGGATTTGTAGCGTGGTCGTTGGGAAATTTTATTTCGAATCAGTATTGGCGCTACACGGATGCAGGAGTGATTCTGAATATTTCCATTGAGAAAAATCACACCACCGGGAAGAAATCACTGAAAGAAACCAAAGTGATTCCTACTTGGGTGTATCGCGCTTACGATCCTGCGCTCAAGCAACATGTGATTGTTCCTGCAGAATGGTGCGCAACAGACACCACACACAAATGGATCAACGCTGAATCCAGAAAGCGCATGTGCGAGGCGTTTGAAGATACGAAGGCGATGTGCGGCGTGAGGTAACCTCATATCTTCTCCCTCACTTTCGGCGCGTCTGTTCCTTGCGGTTCTTTGTCGTGGTGTCCCCAGCCGATGTGCCATGCCGCGCTCACCTGAACCTCATATTTCGTTCCCGCAAACGGACTGTTGATGTTCGGGTCTTCTACTTGTAACGGATAAAGAAAGGGAACAGCCGCCCGCACATCCAGATACAATCGTTCATGAAGTAACGCAAACTGCCAGCCGAGGTGTGAGACCGCACCAACAGCGCGGAACTGATTCATTCCGGAGTACGTCCATCGCTGCTCCGACGTTTCTGATTTGTAGGTTACAGTTTGACGCTCTGTTACGTTCATCAAACTTCCTTCTATGCCCGCATGCGGACCTGAAAAAGCCTTGCGATCCAATGTATCATTACGACGCAGATAAACTGTGAGCCCCGCGCGCCATTGATAACCTTCGTACTCCGAATCAACGGCTTCGAGATATGAACCTGCTGGCTTCGTTGAAGGTTCTACAACCGCACTTGAGCTGAGCTCTCCTTTGAGAATATTATTATCCAGCTGATCCGCCGGCAAAAACTGATTGTCGGTTCCTTTGGCAAAACCGTAATTGATATTATACGTTGCGCGGCGATACCCAATGGAATATCCGCCCATGTACATGTCTTTGTGCAATCCTTTCGCATAATGTCCGTAAAGGAAATGATATACTTTGCGTTGCTGCGCAGATGATTCTATAACGAAGAGCAAGCAGAGCAGGAGGAGTGCAGCTTTAATAAGAGCAGAACGTTGCAGCGATTGGAAAACGAGCGGATTGAAGGAAGTATTTTTATGCATTCATTACGAAGGGTTGCGTAACAGGGGGAGAATGCAGTTACAGATTGTAAGCGCGGTTAGATTTTCTTGATTTTAATTTTGTCACCAACATGCAGCACAACTTTGCTGCCGTATCCGTTGAGTCGCTTTAACTCATCAACAGTTGTTCCGTTGGCCTGTGCAATACTCCAAAGAGAATCGCCTTTTTTCACTGTGTAGTATTTGTACGTTCCGCTGCCCGAAGCTGCCGTTGCATTGTCTGCTTTCACAGGATCTTTTTTCACTGCTGCGGTTTCCTGCGTTTTCGGTTGTTCTTTCGGAGTTTGAACAGGAGCCTGTGCCGGTGTGTAAATCGTTAACTTCTGTCCGGGCTTGAGATAATTGCTCGACAGATTATTCCACGCCCTTATTTCTGCAACGGAACATTTATACTTTTTGGCAATGGAGTTGATGTGTTCTCCTTTCTTGACCGTATGAATTTTCTGCACTTGCTGTACAGTCATGGCCATCATGGTGGAATCCGTATTCACATAATTGTAAATCTTCTGTTCGTTCATCACGAAGTTTCCTACTTGCGAATTCGGAAGTGTAAGTGTGAAAGGAGTTCCGGTTACAGAAACAGGAATAACACCCATTTTGTACATAGGATTCAGAAACGCTAATTCATCATACGGAATTCCGAGTACAGCTTCCAACTGGGAGAAATTCACCTGTTGCTTAATGCTTACTGAATCCACATCGTAGAATGTTGCACGTGGTGCAATTGCATACAAGTTGTGTTCCTGATGGTAAGTCATGATGTACGTTGCAGCAATGAACGCAGGCACATACGCTTGTGTTTCGCGTGGCAGAAACGGACGGATTTCCCAATAGGTTTTCTTTCCGCCGCCTGCGCGACGAATAGCTTTGTTGATATTGCCCGGACCTGCATTGTATGCAGCAAGACAAATCTGCCAATCGCCGTAAATCCGATAGAGATATTGCAGAAACTCGCAAGCTGCCACTGTTGATTTGTACGGATCGCAACGTTCGTCAACGTATGATGTGATTTCTAGATTGTACATCTTTCCTGTTGCGTACATGAACTGCCAGAGTCCGCGTGCGCCTGCCGGAGAAGTTGCATTCGGATTCAACGCCGATTCAATTACTGCAAGATGTTTTAACTCGAGAGGCAGATTGTACTTATCCAATTGCTCTTCGAAAATCGGATAATACAACTGAGAAAGACCGAGCATACGCTCTACCAAATGGCGGCGTTTGTATGCGTAGAGATCAATGTACGGTTGAACTTCATCGATGTAAGCCAGATCGAACGGCGATTGTGCATCGAGCATATTCAATCGGTTCTGAACTGTTTCCACTGTAGGACGCGGAACGGAATCCGGAGCAAAGCCGTATTTGTTATTGCGTTGAGTTGGAACTTTCGGAATTCGTGTAATGTAACTGTGATGCGCCAGACTGTCGAGCATGCGAGCAATCGGATCATCCGCAAACAGCGTATCGCGGCCGCCCGCGAAAAGCGATCCGGAAATCAGGAGCAACAGTATGGTCAGTTTTTTCATCATCACAAATTCCTGTTCCGCTACAGGTTATACGCCAATAGGGACAAAAAAGTATGCGTTTTCACAAAGATGGCACACAATATACTCAGAAATGCCCGGAAAAGGGCGAATATATCAGGCGTGAAATGTTAAAAACAAGCGTGTTTTTCACTCGGAAACGATGTATTTCCGCTGAATTCAGAACGATTAGCCGATTTTGTTGATGTAATCCGCAAATCCCATCACACCGCTTTCATCGAAATTGCGCCCCATCACTTGTGCGCCGATCGGAAGTCCGTTAGAAGCTTTTCCAACAGGAACAGAAATGGCAGGAATGCCGGTGAGGTTCGCCTGAACAGTGAAAATATCTTCCAGATACATTTTGATCGGATCAGCGGAGTTGGCGCCGAATTCGAAAGCTGTTCCCGGAGTGGAAGGAGTCAGGATGTAATCGAAATTCTGAAGAATTTCTTCTGTTTTACTGCGAAGCAATTGACGCACTTTTTGTCCTTTGGAATAATACGCATCGTAATAACCGGCGCTGAGAACAAATGTTCCGAGCATGATGCGGCGTTTTACTTCAGGACCGAAACCTTCGCTGCGGGATTTCTTGTATGTTGATTCAAGATCAGTTGCATTGGGACTTCTGTATCCGTAACGGATTCCATCGTAACGAGCGAGGTTACTCGACGCTTCTGCAGTTGTGAGAATGTAATACGCAGGAACGAGATAATCGAGATACGGAAATTCCGCAGGCTCAACAGTGTGTCCGTCTTTGCGAAGTTGCTCAATGATTGCATTCATGCGGTTGCGGATTTCCGGATCCAGTCCCGGACTTTCCATGCAATCTTTCAGATATGCAATGCGTTTCTTGCCGTTCACTTTCAATTCCTGAGAGTACGCAGCAACAGGCTTCGATGATGCAGTTGAATCGAATTCATCCGTACCTGCAATCACTTCCATGATCAATGCGCAATCTTCCACGTTGTGTGTAAGCGGACCAACTTGATCAAATGAAGAAGCGTAAGCGATAATTCCCCAGCGGGAAACACGTCCGTAAGTTGGTTTCAATCCAACAACACCGCAGAAAGAAGCAGGCTGACGGATAGATCCGCCAGTATCGGTTCCTAGTGCAGCGAGACACAAATGTGCAGCAACAGCAGCAGCAGAACCGCCTGAAGAACCGCCGGGAACACGTTTCGTGTCGAGCGGATTCAGTACGTTACCGAGTGCAGAATTTTCATTGGAAGATCCCATTGCAAATTCATCGCAATTGGTGCGACCGATGATGATGGCATCTTCTGCAAGCAAACGTTCTGTAACGGTTGAAGAGTAAGGCGAAACGAATCCGCCGAGAATTTTTGAAGACGCAGAAACTTTATGGTCTTTGTAGCAGATGTTATCTTTCAAGGCGATAACCATTCCTGCCAATTTCCCTGCTGTTCCCGCTTTGATTTTTGCATCAACCTCAGCGGCTTTTGCGAGAGCAGAAGCGTCAAACGTTTCGAGAAACGCGTTGAGATTTTTATGTTCTTCAATTCGCTTCAGGTAATGCTGTGTCAGCTGAACACACGAGATTGTTCCTGCAGCAAGATCACTTTTTAATTCTGAAAACGAATTGTAATTTTTCACGGCTGATGTTATAAATGAAAAATGTTGAATGCCGGTATAATTCAGCATTCAACATCAATTAATATTTCAATGAATTCAGTCCTGCTTCTCCGGAGCAGCATCACTGCTTTTTCCTTTAGAAGCATCTTTGAATTCCTTAATTCCTTTTCCAAGTCCTTTCATGAATTCAGGAATCTTACGACCACCGAACAACAGCAGGACAACAACCAAAATAACGATCAGTTCAGTGGTGCCGAGGCCCATAAAACCGAGAATTGCAAGAGTATTCATGTTCTGAATTTTATGGGGCAAAGGTAAGGAATAACCTTGATTCGGAGGGAATTTTAATGGAATTAACAGCCAAGACACGCAGAAAACGAGCGCTTTCTCAATTATACATGTATTCGGCCTCGAAAAGCGCAACGCTGTTTGCTCCGGATGATCGGGATGTTTGCGTCTTGATCAGTCCTCCGGAAGTGTATGTGAATGTAAGTTTGAGATCAGCATGCAACGCGGATTTCAACTTTCCGCCTTCGTAAATATTCACTACCGGAAACGGCATTACTGAACTCACCTTTCCGTTTTTCTCCTGCCGCACCACTATTTCCTGAACATTTCCGAGGCTGTCATATTTGTACATGTCGTATCCGAAGAACGTTTTCTGATACGTGAGTTCACCGTTTTTTCCTCTGCAGAATTTGTCGACGGGCGCACCTGTCATCAATGATCCGCTCCAAACTGTAGTGCAAACTTCTCCTGTCTTTTCGTCTTTCCAGGACGCCTGAATACTGATGGTTTCCTGACCTCTTCTTTTTTCGCGTACATCCGCTTTCGTTTTTGCGTTATACGAATAGCGATAGGTGTATTGCTCCTGTTTTTTCGGAGTCCAATAGATTTCCGAAATCAATCTGCCCAGAGAATCGTACTTATACGTTTGCTTCAGGGTGACGAGCCCTTTTTCATAAGAACGCATTTCCAAAAGCAGACCGGAAGTATCAAAATCACGTTCACGGATTTTGCTTTTCGGAGTGATCATCTTTCCGGCAGTGTCTTTGACCGAATGGTACAGAAACATTTTCCGAACACCTTTGAAATGCTGGGATTCAATGTCGGATATCTGCGCACCAAGCGGAATGCAGCTGATGAGGAACAAGAAACTGAAGAAACAAATGTTTCGCATTACCTGTGATTGCACACGCTGTGCCACATTTCTATTTACCTGAGAAATGCTCGTTCACCTTATCCCAATTCACCACATTCCACCAGCCGTTGATGTATTCGCCTCGCACATTCTGATATTTCAGATAATAGGCGTGTTCCCAAACGTCAAGTCCGAGAACCGGCTTGCCTTTAACTTCGGCAATGTCCATAAGTGGATTGTCCTGATTCGCCGTAGAAGTGATTTGCAGTTTGCCATCTTTCACAATCAACCACGCCCATCCTGAACCGAAACGATCTTTGGCTGCTTGTCCGAATTGCTTTTTGAATTCATCAAATGAAGTGAATGCAGAATTGATGGCATCCGCAATTTTTCCTGTCGGCAGATTCGGCGTTCCGGCCTGAGCTGCAGGTTTCATCACATTCCAGAAGAACGTATGATTCCAATGTCCGCCGGCATTGTTACGCACAGCAGGTTTTTCTTTACTGATATTGGCGAGCAATGCTTCAAGCTCCGGCATGCCCTGCAAAAGAATTTTATCTGATCCCGGAGGAGGCGGAGGGGTGTCGACAGCAACATCGCCCGGTCTTGAAGGAGGCGGTGCAATTTCGTTGAGCGCTTTATTCAGATTGTCGACATACGCCTGATGATGTTTCGTGTGATGAATGGACATCGTTTGCGTGTCAATCCATGGTTCCAAAGCTGCATACGGATAAGGCAGAAACGGCAACGTGTAAGTTTTTTTACCTACGCCATCAATGATCATTTCATTGGCATTAAGAGCAGATTTTCCCAAAAGAGAAACACCGATTCCTGCCAATACACTTTTCTGAATAAATTCTCTGCGCGTTGCCATATTTCCGTTTATTCGAATGTTACCAATACCTGATTCTTTTCTACCGCGTTGCCTTTTTTCGCAACAATTTTCTTCACTACAACATCAGCAGGAGCTTTAAGAATGTTCTCCATTTTCATCGCTTCAAGAACGATGACAGGTTCGCCTTTTGCCACAGATTGTCCCTCCGTAACGCGGATGTCAAGAACCAGTCCCGGCATAGGAGCTTTCATTTCATTCACTTTCGCGCCCATTGCTTTGTCCATTCCCAATGAACGCAGCAATTCATCGTAGCGATCGGAAATCACAACTTCGTAGTCGCGCCCGTTCACTTTCACCGACAATGATTTTTCCTCAGCATTGAAAGTAACAACTTCCACTTCAAACGATTTATTGTCGCGGATAAAGTGCATGCGCTGCGTTCCCGGGTTGAGAACATCACAGCTGAACGTTTCTCCGTTGATGAGTCCTGCGGAAGAATTTTTTCCGTCGAGCTCTATCTTGTATTCTGCATCGTTGTTTACACGTGCAGTGTAGTTTGCTTTTTGTGACATACGGATGTAAAAATACGTGTTCCGTTTTATTAAATCGGATAGAAAAGCGGTGTTTTCGTTCAGACGGTATCAGGAAATGATGAAAGGAGCGCTACGAAAGACGTTTTTAGGCATCTTTGAGAATCTTAACAATGCTATGAGAAAAACTCTTTTTGCTGCGTTCGTATGTTCTGCTTCATTAATTGTTGCATGTAAAACGCAGAAAGGCGCGGGAAGTTCCGGCGCCAACAGTTCAACAGGAACAATTGTTCCGTTTCTGAATCCGTATTCGGCTAACGATTATCACCCGACAGCTACTCGTGTGATTGATATTCTGCATACTGCACTTGAAGTGGAAATTGACTGGACGAAGCGATATATGTATGGCAAAGCAACCATTGATGCGCGACCGTATTTTTATCCGACGGCAGTTGCGGAACTCGATGCGCGCGGAATGGACATCAAGAATCTGCGCATGGTTTCCGGTACGCGAAAAGATACCATCAAGCCAACATATAGTTATGAACGCGATGTGATCAGGATTCAGCTCGGCAAAACGTTCAACAGAAACGAAACATTCACTTTCATTATTGATTACGTTGCAAAACCGAATGAGCTCAAGAAAGGCGGAAGCGCAGCAATATCTGATGATCGCGGATTGTATCTGATCAATCCGGATAACACAGATCCGAATGTGCCGAAGCAATTCTGGACGCAAGGTGAAACACAAGCGAGCAGCGCATGGTTTCCAACGGTTGATCGTCCGAACGAAAGAATGACATCAGAGATCACCATGAAAGTGGATGCGGGAATGGTAACACTTTCGAATGGAATTCTGATTTCGTCTGTTACAGATCCTGACGGATTCAAAACAGATCATTGGAGAATGGATTTACCGCATGCGCCTTATCTGGTGATGATGGCCGGAGGAAATTTCAAAGTGGTGAAGGATCAGTGGCGCGGAAAGGAAGTGAGTTATTATGTGGAACCGGAATTTGAGAAAGATGCACGCGCCATTTTCGGGAACACTCCGGAAATGATGGAATTCTTCTCGAAGAAACTTGGGGTGGATTATCCATGGGCAAAATATTCTCAGATCTGTGCACGCGAATATGTTTCCGGTGCGATGGAAAATACGACGGCAACATTGCACAGCGATTTTCTGCAGATGGACAAACGTGAAATGATCGACGGCTCTTACGAAGATTACATTTCACACGAGTTGTTTCACCAATGGTTCGGCGACTACGTAACGTCGGAGTCGTGGTCCAATCTACCGCTGAATGAATCATTCGCTACTTACGGCGAATACTTGTGGCGTGAGTATAAATACGGAAAGCCATCAGCGGATCAATCGCATTATCAATCGCGACAAGGTTATTGGTTTGAATCCGGTATGTATTTTAAATCGTCTGACTTTCCGGGCAAACAAGAGCCGCTGATTCGTTTCAACTATGATTCGCAGGAGGATATGTTTGATGCGCATTCTTACAATAAGGGCGGACAGATTTTGCACATGCTTCGACAGGAAGTTGGTGATGATGCGTTCTTTGCTTCGCTGAAATTATATCTGGAAACAAACAAATTTCAAGCAGCAGAGATCGCTGATTTGCGCCTTGCATTTGAAAAAACCACCGGCAGAGATCTGAATTGGTTCTTCGATCAGTGGTTCATGCATCCCGGCCATCCTGTACTGGATATTTCCTATCAGTGGAATGAAAAAATGAAAGAACAGGTTGTGATCATTAAGCAGACACAGGATTTTGCAAAAGGAATTCCGGTTTTCCGCCTTCCGTTTGAAGTTGATGTTTATGTAAACGGCAAAGCGAAGCGCGAATCGATTGTGTGCGATTCGAAATGCGATACTTTCCGTTTCGATTGTTCTCAGAAGCCTGATCTGGTGAATGTGGATGTACAGAAGAGAACATTAGCATGGAAAACAGATCGTCATTCTGATGAAGAGTGGGCATACATGTATCATCATGCAACATGTTACATGGATAAGATCGAAGCGATTGACGGATTCACTTACAGAAGACAACCGTCTGCAATCGGGAAGAAAGTAATAGCGGAAGCGATCAACGATGTTGACTGGGCGATACGGGAAGGAGCGATTTACCGTTCCGCTATGATCGCGGATTCGATAGCTCCTTCATTGCAGAAACTGATCAAATCAGATTCTTCATCATCGGTTCGTACGGCAGCTTTGTATGTTCTGGCTGAAGCGAAAGACACAACATTGGCAATTGCATCCGCGCGTGAAGCGGTGAAAGATTCTTCCTTCAGCGTATTCAGTGCGTCATTGGAAGTGCTTGCAGATTATTCTCCGAAGGAAATGCTGGAAATCGGAAAGAAGTACGAAGGAGAGAAGCACAGACAGATAAAACTGGCGCTTGCAAGAGCTTATTCCATTTGCGGAGGCAATGATCAACAGGAGTGGTTTGAGAAAACACTCAGTTCGATGTATGGAGGATTTGCGCAGCAGTTTCTGTATTTATACAGCCAGTTTATTATGCGTTGTGATGGAGTACGTGCCGAGAAATCATTGGATGGAATTGTTGCATTTGCCAACAGAAGTTGTTCTGCAGGCACAAAGAATTCCTGTGACAGAATGATGATGCGATTGACCGGAGCATATATCAGTCGCGCTTCGGAACTCAGCGACAAAATCGAGAAGTTGGGAGGAGAGAAAAGGAGTAATCCGAGAATTGATGCGCTGAAACAGGAACGTGCAGAGGCAGTAAGAATGTCTGATGTTACAGAAGCAAAGCGCAAGAAGATTGTGAAGTAGAAGCCTGAACGAATGAAGCTCTTGTTATTCAGCAAGGGCTTCATATCCTTCGTCTACGAGCAGATCTTTTCCGAGAGCAGCTGCAACTGCGAGTTGATCACATTTTTCATTGAACGGATTGTCGGCGTGACCTTTCACCCATTGCATTTTCACGTGATGCTTCGGCCAGATTTCCAGAAATCTTTCCCAAAGATCCTGGTTCTTTTTCCCTTTGAAATTCTTTTGCGCCCAGCCCCAAACCCATTTCTGGTTGATGCTGTCAACAACATATTTCGAATCGGAAACAACAGTTACATGATGCCCGTGACCTTTCAAACTTTCAAGAGCAACAATGACGCTCAGTAATTCCATTCGATTGTTTGTTGTCAGGCGATAACCCGCAGAAACTTCTTTCATTTTATTTCCTGCGAGAAATACAATGCCATAACCACCAGGGCCCGGATTGCCGCGAGATGAACCGTCGGTATAAATAGTGATATGATGTGTCATAGAATTCCGTGATGTGATCAGAATTTCACACCGCCGGTACCGGATCCGCTTGCACTTCCATTCCCGATCCGTATTCTGAAACTGAAGCCTCTTTTGTAGCCACGCCCTTTGCCTTTGAGTCCGCCTGAGGAAGATTTACTTCTCGATTTTTTACTCTTCAATCGCTGGCGTTGGCGATCACGTGCTGCAAATTCCCCCGGAGAGCGCATGGTGCTTCCGCGCATACTTTTTCTCGCTTTTTTCGGAGAATTAGCGGTTCCGGTAGTGGAATTCAATCCTGCGCAAACACGCTGATGATTACATGCAGGCGTAAGAGCGAGCACGAAAAGCAGAGCAGAAATGAGGTAAATGATGCGCATTTTCACAGAGCAGAAAGATAAGCGAATTTCTCTTTTTGGAGGTGAAAATGATATTGACATTTTGCAGTTGACAACGGAATGGTTTACCTTTCTTGTGGCAAACACTATTAATCATAACCACAGCAGACGGGGTATATATAATCCGGGTCTTCTGTAACATGCAAAACACATGAGAAATTTTTTACTCGCGTTCGGTATCTTTTTGTCTTTGACAACAAGTGCTCAGGTTTCAATCGGCATATCGGTTACTAATGTCACTTGTAATTCTTCCTGCGATGGAACGGCAACAGCGACTCCGACAGGAGGAACTCCGCCTTACACATATAGTTGGGCACCGGCGATGATGACAACGGCTACTGCCACAGGGTTGTGCCCGGGAACATACACAGTAACCGTTACCGACTCCAATGCGGGAACAGCAACGCAGACTTGTGTTATTACGCAGCCGACAATGCTTTCTACGGGTATCGTGCCGCCTCCGTCAACAATTTGTTCCGGTTCCACAGTTACGATTAATGCGAACCCAATCGGAGGAACGCCACCATACGCTTGTAATTGGGTTCCGATGACTTACGTGACGAGTACAATGGGTTGCAGTATGACGTGTCAGCCACTAACAGGCATCACGTACACGCTAACGGTTACAGATGCTAACGGATGTGTAGCGTTTAATATCGTTTCACTCAATGTTACAAACGGACCGGCGATATCATCTTACACTGTTACACCTGCAACATGTAACCAAAGCAACGGATCTATTGCGATAACAGCACCCGGCGCGTTGACATACTCTTGGGTTCCGGGTAACACAACCAACAATCCGACCTTCGGTCTTATTTCAGGAACATCATATACATGTACTGTTGGAGATGCGAACGGGTGTACAACGACCGGCACGGGAATTCTGATGACAGACTCTTGTGATTATGTATGGCCGGGAGATGCGAACGATGATGCAGTTGCGGATAACGTTGACATCCTCGATATCGGAATTGCAAACGGAGCAACAGGAACAACTCGCCCGAATGCTTCACTTACTTGGATCGGTCAACCGTCAACTCCATGGGGACAAACATTGCTCAGCGGAACAGATTACAAGTGGGTGGATTGTAACGGAGACGGAACGATATCATTGATAGATACGCAAGCAGTTGTATTGAATTACGGACAAACGCATACCAATCGTGTTTTACCTCCGGATTACAATGCATCTGTTCCTGATTTGCGGATTTCTTTTGCGCAGGATTCCATTGCAGCTGGTTCCACAGGAACAATTACACTTTCTCTGGGAGATGCGGTGTTGCCCGCTTCCAATGTTTACGGTATTGCTTTCCGCCTGAATTACGATGCGGCACAGATTTCAACGTCAAGTATTGGAATGCAAAGCGGTACAACCTGGTTCGGAACAATCGGTGGCAACGCAATGCAGGTTGTGTTACATCCTTCTCCTTCCAACGGATTTGTTGATGTTGCATTGACTCGCGTTGATCAGCAGAATGTAAGCGGAAACGGAACTATCGGAACTTTTTATTTTACTGCAACCACTGCAATGACCGGTACCGGAAATGCAACAGATGTTCCGGTAACAATCAGCAACGTTACTGTTGTAGACAACAGCGGGGCTGCACAATCTATGAACGTAATTGGTGATACGCTCACTGTTGCTGACCCTCCGTTGATCACAACATTGGATGAAATCAATAATCCAACGGATCATGTTTACCCGACACAGTCGTCCGACATCATCAATGTAAATGTCAGCGGAACACGAGGTGTTGTAAACATCATGGATCTTTCCGGACGAATGATTTCGACAAGTAACGTGAACACCGGACGTAACACGATTAATGTAAACGATCTTCCTGCCGGGAATTACATCTTACAGATTCTGCATGACAATGGAGCGGCAACTTCACATATGATACAGGTGACGGAGTAAACTCATCTATCAGCAGAATCAGAAACGGTCTGCGCGGGATTCCCATAAATTCCGTTGCAGGCCGTTTTCCTTTTAAAGGAAACCGGTAACTTCAATGCATGAACACGATTGAGATTTCATACATCCTGTCGCTGATATTTTTCATAGGCGGAATTTTTGTGATGATCCTTTGGCTTCTGCACATGTCGAAAGCACTCGACAATATTTCTCAGGATTTCAGAAATATGAATCCGGGTTCAGTTTGGTTAACCATGATTCCTCTTTTCGGATTGGTGTGGCAGTTCATGGTTGTGAATGCCGTTGCTTACGGACTCGTTAAAGAATTCAACTCGCGCGGACTTATCACCAGCGAAGCAAAACCCGGAAGCGGAGTCGGGCAAACAGGATGTATTCTCATTTGTTGTTCCATTATTCCGATAGTAGGTTACGGTTTCGGAATTATCGGATTAATCTTCATTGTGTTTCATCTTATGCGAATACGCGAATATATTTCTGAACTGGAGAAAACCGGAAGATGGGAAGTGCGTTATCAGGAACGCATGATGGCCATGCAACAGCAATATCAACAATGGAGCGGAGTGCAGGAGCCGTATCAATATCCGGTGGTGCCGCCGCAGATTAAGCAGCAGCCAACAGATTACAAGCCGCAGGGAAATTCAGATTACCGCCCGAAAGAAAAACCGGAGAATCCGTTCGGATAAACTGTTACGAAGTGATTCCAATGTGAATCAACGCATCACCTTGATTGATCACAGGCTGATTGTTGAGTCCGACAAGATATCCGGAATGCGGAGCGATTACATGATGTTCAACTTCTCCGTAAGGATCGCAAATGATTCCGAGCAAATCGCCTTTCTTCACTTTGTCGCCATACTGTTTTTCGGTGTGAAACAATCCTGAACTTTTTGCGCGCACCCACGCCGTCTTCGGAAGGAAAACGGTTTTGTGTCCGTGTGCTGAATGATGTGCGTGTGCTTTTTTATCAGGAGGAATCATTTTGAAGTGTCGCAAAGTGCGAAGACATCCTTTCATGCCTTCTTCGATACTGATGCGATCAAAACGATGCGATTCTCCTCCTTCAAAAACGAGGATGTGTTTGCCGCGGTTGGCTGCTTCCTTACGCAATGTATTGTCGCGGAAAGGAGAGTTCAGCACGAGAGGTGCAGAAAATATTTTCGCGA
Organism: Bacteroidia bacterium; assembly: GCA_023151315.1. GTDB lineage: Bacteria > Bacteroidota > Bacteroidia > Palsa-965 > Palsa-965. Next base: position 11,654 of record JAKLJE010000017.1, on the reverse strand, counting down.
GTTGCAGATTTTTCTTGTCGCTGAACACACAACGGATTTGCGGGAAGTTGGTAATCTTCGCTCCGCCGGTGTGAAAGTCAATTCCGAAATCGATTTGCGGAATGATCGTTTCGATAAGATCGTATGCAATGCGGCTTCCGAGTGAACCGTTTTTACTTCCCGGAAAACAACGATTCAAATCACGTCCGTCAGGAAGATCACGCGAGCCTGCCAGGAATGAAATAATGTTGATGACCGGAATAGCAACGATGCAACCACGCTCCGGTTTCATCACGTCCGATCTTTTAATCAGTTGGCGGACGATTTCAATTCCATTGATTTCATCACCATGCATTCCGGCAAGAAACAAAATCGTAGGTCCGGGTTTCTTCCCGTTGAAAACGAAGACAGGAATTTCGATCAGCGTATGCGTTGGCAGTTTGTAAATGTTCAATACAACCTGCGCATGTTCGCCGGGTCCGATTGTTTGTCCTTGTATATGGAATGGTTTGGCCATTTGAAATTTCGGAATGCTGATTTCGGGTTACAAATGATTCCGATTTCAAATCGCAATCCGCAACACGAACGATTAATTAAATATGCTGATGGAATTCGTTGCGCTCTACGTACTCAATGATTTTCGAAGCAATATCCACTCCTGTAGCACCTTCGATTCCTTCGAGTCCGGGAGATGAATTCACTTCCATCACCAGTGGCCCGCGTTTCGATTGCAGCATATCAACACCGGCAATTACAAGTCCGAGTTTCTTTACTGCTTTGATTGCCGTTACTTTTTCTTCAGGTGAAAGTTCAAGCACTGATGCAGTTCCTCCGCGATGCAGGTTGGAGCGGAAATCTCCTTCTGCGCCCTGACGACGCATTGCACCAACAATCTGTCCGTCTACAACAAACGCACGAATGTCTGCACCTTTCGCTTCCGCAATGAATTCCTGAACAAGAATGTTCACTTCAACATCGAGGAATGCTTCGATAACTGACTTTGCAGAGTTTCTTGTTTCTGCAAGAATTACACCGATTCCTTGAGTTCCTTCAAGAAGTTTGATCACCACCGGAGCACCTCCAACTTGATTCAGGACATCATCAATGTTTTTCGGATTGGAAGCGAATGCAGTCTTCGGCATTCCCAGTCCTGCTTTTGCCAGCAATTGCAAGCTGCGGAGTTTATCGCGTGAGCGCACCAACGCCTGCGATTCCAAAGTGGAGAATGTGTGCATCTGCTCGAATTGTCGCACAACGGCAGCTCCGTAAAATGTTACGCTCGCTCCGATACGCGGAATAATTGCATCAAATTTCGGAAGCTCTTCTCCTTTATAGATGATACGTGGTTTACTCGACTCAATTACCAGTACGCATTTCTGGTGATCGATGACCTGAACCTGATGACCTCGTTTTTCAGCAGCTTCAACAAGTCGTGCAGTGGAATAAAGATGAGCGTTGCGCGATAAGATTCCGATACGCATGGGAATTGCGATTTAAGATTTATTATTTGAGGGGTTGATTGGCAGAATTGACGGTGGAAATATTATTCAGTTTGGACACATCCACAAGAAAGCGATTTTTCAGCAACCTTCGTCCGATGAGCACAGGATACTTCATGTTTGCTCGATCCGTCAATGAAACGATTCCCCGCAAAGTTCTCTTTCCGATTTTTATTCGTGTTCTGATTATATAACGAAGTTCCGATTCCCCGAATGAACTTTTGATGGTCTTCTGTTCAAACTTTTCGAAACGATGTTCGGTATCCTGATATTCAGGATGAGTTTCGTCGAGAAGCCGGAAATAAAGAACACCATCTTCAACGCGTACATGATGACAATGCAATGCAGTTGTGTTTGCGCCCGTATCAATTTTTGCAGTTAACCCGAATAAACCTAATTCAGGAAAGTCGACGATTTCGCGGCGACCAACGGTAAGAATTGGTTTTGATTTCTTTGCCTTCACGGCTTTCGGATATTGGATGTATCCAAAAATAACAAAAGCGACAGAACAAAATGCCCTGTCGCTTCGATATGTTCTTCGGGAAGACCCGAACGGAATTACTTTTTGTTCTTCACATCCATGTTTGAAATGGCCATCATTTCACGCATGGTTTTCTGCATACCTTCTGTTGATCCATCGAGGAAGATCACGTTGCCTTCTCCGTGCTCAGCGAAGTTCTTAACGGCTTCTGTCCACATAGAGAAGAGAATGAGTGATGCATCAAGGTTGGAATCCTGCATCATTTTCGCTGCATGACTCATACCTTTTGCGACTTCTTCACGGAACAAAGCAACACCCTGACCGCGAAGTTGTGCAGCTTCTTTTTCAGCCTGAGCAGCAATCTTAATTGCATTTCCTTCCGCTTCTGCGGCCTTGGTTTTGGTAATAAGGAGTGCCTGACCTTCGTTTTCAGCTGCGGCCTTCAGGTTGCTGGACGCAACAACTTTAGCCATGGAACGCATTACTTCTTCATCAAACGTAATGTCATTCAACTGCAAGTCGATGAGGTGATATCCCCACGATTCCAAAGTCTGATCGAGCTGATCTTTTACCATTGCAACTGTTTCGTGGCGAAGTGAAAGAATTTCTGATTGTTTTTTAGTAGCAACAAATGCACGCACAGATCCTTCTACGGAGCGAATGAGTGCCGCCATGAAGTTCTGATCGTTAACGAATTTAAATGCTACGTTCTTAACGTTTACTTCATCACTGTTCAACACAGAATAAAGCAACATTGCGGTGAAGTTCACATTCGCCTGGTCAATGGTTACAGCCTGAAAGCCGAGTTCCACAGAACGGTTCTGCACAGAAATTCTTTTGAATACGCGCTCGATAAACGGAATCTTGAAATTCAATCCGGGATAAAGCGTACGGCTGTACTTTCCGAAAATGGTTGTGATTCCTACTGTTCCTTGCTGAATGGTTACGAAGGAGAGCAGCAACACGAGGAAACCGAAAACGCCGAGAATGATGTAGAAGATGGGCATGGGAAAAAGGGTTGGTTTGTTTTGGTAAAATTAGTAAAAAGTTGCAGAGTCTCTAGTATAAAAGTATTAGAGTCTCTGGTATAAAAGCATCAAAGAGTAAGAGTATAATATCGACTACGCGGCCCGTTTCTGCAGATAGCCGATGTAACCGTTAAGAAGTTTCAAAACATGCTCATATTGCTCTTTGGCTTGATTAAATTCCGCTTCATTGATGTACCCTTCATCAAAAGCACAGAACAAATGATCAAGGGTTTCTTTTAATGAACCTTTGGAGTGGCGTTGAAACTGAACAAGCTCCTTCATATGGTAACGCCCATGTGATTCGGCAATATTTGCTGTTACCGACCGCGATGAACGAAGAATTTGATCGGCGAGTCTATAGGTTTCATCTTTCGGAAACTTCCGGGCAATACCGGAAACCGACTTCCTTAATTTGCGCGCTTCTTTCCAAACTTCTAAATCGTAAAATTCAAGGTATGTAGTCATCTGATTAAAATTAAATTGAGCTCGAAATTAGAATCGCAGTACAAGTCATACCGAAAAAACTAAAAAAATTAGCCCGTCATTTGTGGTAAGTCGAACGTACCTTTGTACCCACAGACCTTTATACCCTATTACTTTTATACCCTTATACTTTTGTACCAATAACCTCTTCACTTTACAGCGTGCAAACCAACTACCTCATCATCGGCCAGGGAATCGCCGGCAGTGCAATGGCGCTTGAGCTGCTTTCACGCGGGAAGAGCGTAGTGGTGATGAGTCAATCCGGTAAATCGTATTCGTCTGATGTTGCTGCAGGAGTTTACAATCCGATCAATTTCCGGAAGGTGAAATATGTGAATCATGCGGCGATTGCTGTGCCTCTTGCGAAGTCGTTTTATACTGCGGCCGAACAAACCACACACATGAAGTTCCACCGGAAATCCGAGATCATCAGAGTTTTTTCTGGTGAAGAGGAGCGAGATCAATGGAGCGAATTTGTCGGAAATCAGCAAGCGGACTTTGCATCTTCACAAACGGCTTCAGAAGCGCTGAGTGCAAAAATCAAAGCTCCGTTCGGAACTGGAATGGTCAAAGGCGGAGGCGTTCTCGACACAGGAATGTACATGTATGCTGTGAGAAACTTTTTGCAGCAACAGAATCTTTTCCGCGATGAATGGCTTGAATCTTCGCTGTGCGAATTCACACATGATGGCGTAAACTATGCAGATCGGATTTATGCGGAACGCGTGATTTTCTGTGAAGGCCATTTAGGTGCTACGAATGCAATACATCACGAAATACCTGTAACGCCGACCAAAGGAGAAGTGGTTCACGTCAGCATTCCGGGACTTAACGCAACGGAAGTGATCAATGGTCCTGTTTATCTTGCTCCGCTCGGCAACGACTTGTATGTGTGCGGCGCAACGTTCAATCCGGGGAAGAATGACGAAAATATTTCTCACGAGGGAAGAGAAGAGCTGGTTACAAAACTGCAATCTATGCTTGCGCTGCCTTTTCGTGTTGAAAGCCAATTTGCCGGAGTGCGACCGGCCGGAAAAGATCGCAAACCGCTCATTGGTGTCAACACCATGAACGACAGGGTCGCTTATCTGAACGGAACCGGAAGTAAAGGCGTTCTTTATGCTCCAATGCTGGCGAAAATGCTGGCTGATCATCTGATCGAAGGAGCGGAAATTCCGACTGAGCTTAACATCCGCCGGTTTGCGAAACGTCACCGGATATAAAACGAACTAAGAAAGCTGATTTTCCTCGCTTTCTCTTATGGAATTTCACTATACCTTGCATCGTAAGGAAAACCCACAGATTATGAGTAGTCGAAAACAGAGCAGAATAGCTCGTTTACTGTTAATTACAACGCTGGCGGTAACGGCTGTTGTTTATTTCGCAATTCGCAATTCCAATGAAGCATCAGCAGAACCGGCCGTTTACCTGGTTCAGGGCAATTCATACGACAAAGAGTGGGAGCGTGTGGATTCTCTCGAAAGCAAAGGACTTTACAAATCTGCCTTGGATCTGACCAACCAGATTTACGCAAAAGCGAAGAAAGAAAACAACAGTGCTCAGGTTGTGAAGTCTATCATGCACCGCATGAAATTCGAAGACCGCTTTATGGAATACAGCGCGGAACGTTCGATCTACACACTTCAGGCTGAAATCAAAACGGCAAAGTACCCGTTGAAACCGGTGTTGCAGCATATGCTCGCGAACATTTACTGGCAATATTATCAGAACAACCGATGGACGATTCTGAGCCGCTCCACAACGGTGAAGTTTGAAAACGACTCGGTTGATACTTGGGGAGTACAGCAACTGGTAAATGCCGCGATTAAAAATTATCAGGCTTCTTTATCTATGAAAGACAGTCTGCAGAAAACAGATTCTAAAGTTTTTTTCGCAGTAACGGAATCAGGACTCGCGCCGCATGAGTTGCGACCGACTTTGTACGATTTTCTGGCTTTTCCTGCCATTCAGTTTTACGCTTCAAGTGAACCGGGAATTACACGTCCCGCCGATGCATTTGTGATTGACGATCCCCGCTATTTTTTACCGGCGAAACAATTCGTTGATGTGAAAATTCAAACAACGGATACAATGTCAATGAAATACTACGGACTTCTGCATTTGCAGGAGCTGGTGCGTTTTCATCTGACCGACACGAGAGCAGATGCATTTATACTCGCCGATCTGGAGCGACTGAAATTTGTTCGCCAGTATTCCGTATTACCGGAAAAAGATTCTTTGTACGAAGACGCGCTGCGCCAACTTGCTGCAAACTACGGAAGCAATCCTTACAGCGGAGAAGTGATGTATGAAGTTGCGCTTTATCACAATCAACTGGCCGGTAAATACAATCCTCTACAGGGAGAAGAATACCGCAATGAAAATATCCGCGCTATTGAAATTTGTGATGCGGTGATGCAGAAGTTCCCGAATACATTGGGAGAAGATAAATGCACGGCACTTTCGAATTCTATCAAGGCAAAAAGCATGAGCCTGACCGCTGAAGACGTTGTGATTCCTAACGAGAGTTCTCGCGCGCTTTTCACTTGGAAAAACATGAATAAAGTTTATTTCCGTGCAGTGAAGTTGTCCGAAGAAATCGAAAATCGCTACGATTACCGTTCATGGTCAGACCAGGTAAAAGCGTATCTGAAAAAGCCGATCGTTGCTACATGGGAATATGCACTTCCTGAAAACAAAGATTTTCAGAATCACAGTACAGAAATAAAAGTGCCTGCGTTGCCTTCCGGACATTATGCAATCATTGCTTCTGCAGTTGACAGTTTCCCAATGTCGGAGAATGGTTTAGCCATTGCAGAAATCTGGTCGTCCAATATTTCTTATCTGCAACGCAGAATGGAAGACGGATCGTACGAAGTATTTGTCTACAACCGAAAAACAGGAGTTTCAATTCCCGATGTGAATATTTCCATGTGGGAAGAAAGATACAGTTATTCTTCCCGTGAATATGAAATGAAGAAGACAGCTTCATTCGTAAGCGATAAGAACGGGAAGCTTTTAATTGCGGCGCCTGCGAACTACAGAACTTTCATTCTTGAATTCGCGGCGAACAAGAACCGGTTGTATTCCGATTTCAGTTATCAATACAAATCGTATCGCGAACCGAAACGCAAAGAGCCGCATACCTTTTTCTTCACAGATCGTGCAATTTACCGTCCGGGACAAACCGTATACTATAAAGGTATAATTGTTAACTCCGACGGAGACAATCATGATTTGATGACGGGTAAATCCACTACGGTTACATTCTACGATGCAAATTACCAGAAGGTCGGATCTGCAGATCTTGTTACGAATGAATACGGTTCTTTCAGCGGAAGCTTCACTGCTCCTTCAGCGGGAATGACCGGACAAATGCATATACAGAATGAATCCGGTTCTTCATATTTCTCTGTTGAAGAATACAAGCGCCCGCATTTTGAAGTGAATGTTCATCGCGTGAAAGGCGCATATCGATTGAATGATACGGTTAAAGTTCAGGGACAAGCCAAATCATTCAGCGGCGCTGCTGTTGACGGAGCGCAAGTTCGATACCGCGTTGTACGCAGCGCACGTTTCCCATGGTGGTGGTGGTGCTGGAGAGGTTATTATCCTTCATCGCAGTCTGTGGAAATTGCCAACGGTGTTGTAATGAGTAACGATACCGGAGGATTTGAAATTCCATTCAAAGCAATTCCTGATCGTTCCGTTCCGCGCGCAAGCGATCCTGTTTTCATGTACACTGTTTATACTGATGTAACCGATATCACAGGAGAAACGCACAGCGGAAACAGTATGGTGAGTGTGGGATACAACACTATTGAGCTCACAGTGCCGGTGGATGATATGGTTGAAAAGAACAGCACCGATTCAATAAATGTTGCAGTCAACAATCTGAATGGAGAGCCGGAACCGTCCGAAGTGAACATTGCTATATATAAGGTACAGGAACCGGATGTTGTGTACCGCGATCGTATGTGGGCGCGTCCTGATCAATTTGTTCATACAAAAGAGGATTGGCAGAAAATGTTCCCGTATGATCCATACAATAATGAAAATGATCGTACACAATGGAAGAAAGGCAAACAGGTTTACAATTCTTCCATCAAAACACCGAAGCCGGGCAAGTTCCGCACGGATATGAAATCATGGGAGTCCGGACTTTATATTCTCGAAGCATCCACTAAAGACAAGTACGGAAACACTGCCAAAGACATGCGCTACTTCACAGTGTATGATAATAAAGACAAAACACCGTACACCAAATCTCCGTTTGAATTCCGCGCGGTGAAAACAAATTGTCAACCGGGAGAGAAAGCACAGATACTCGTATCAACTTCCCTGAAAGATGTGAATCTTGTTTATGAGATTGAGCATAAGAACAAGATCGTTTCACGTCAGATGGTGAAGATGAACAACGAGATGCGCATGTTTGAAATTCCTGTGGAAGAAAAGCATCGTGGCAATTTTGCAGTACACTTCTCTTTTGTGAGTAACAACCGATCCTACACAACAGATCAAAGCATTTATGTTCCGTTCGAGAATACAAATCTGGAACTTGAATTCGAAACCTTCCGCGATAAATTGATTCCGGGTCAACAGGAAGAATGGAAGATCAAGCTCAAGGGTCCGAAAGGCGAAAAAGTAATGGCGGAAATGCTTGCTGCCATGTACGACGCTTCTCTGGATGAGTTCAGAAGTAACTACTTCTCTTTCTATCTGTATCGTTCTTATTACAGTAATACGTATTGGATGAACAACGTTCAGGGTATTACAGATGCGCAACTCTGGAGTGAAAGTTGGAATGACTATTCAACCTGGACAGAAAGAACATACGATCATCTCAATTGGTTCGGTTATTATATGTCTTACAATTACCGCGGCTATACTTATGGCTGGGCAGATGATTCCGATGGAGATGTTGTTCGGTCAAAGAACACTGAAGCCTTGCAGGAAGTATCAGTTGCAACAGGAGGAGCACTGAAAAAGGATAAGGCCGAAAAACCCGCATCTTCTCCGGGTATGATTTACGGCAACGCAGCATCAACGGTTACTACGCTTGCAGATTCTGTTGCCGAAGAACGCGACAACAGAAACGAAGCTTCAGGTGAAGATAAAGAATCGCAGTCCGGTGCAGTAAAAGTGCGAAGCAACCTTAACGAAACCGTTTTCTTCTTCCCGCATTTGGAGACAGATAGTTCAGGAGCAATTGTCATCAAGTTCACAATGAACGAAGGCCTGACGAAATGGAAGTTCATGGCGATGGCACATACAAAAGATCTCAAGTATGGATTTATCCAGAAGGAAGTGGTAACACAGAAGGATCTGATGGTCGTGCCTCACGCTCCGCGTTTCCTTCGTGAAGGAGATGAGATTGTAATGACTGCTAAAGTCACCAACCTTTCCGATACAGTTCAGAACGGAACGGCAGATCTGATTCTTCTCGATGCGCTCACTCAAAAAGACATCACGAAAGAGTTGCTCGCAGATAAAGCAGGTGCAACCAGAACGTTCACAGCTCCGAAAGGACAAAGTGCACCTTTAGCTTGGAATCTTAAAATTCCTTTCGGATACGGAGCCGTTCAATATAAAGTGATAGCACGCGCAGGTAATTTCTCCGATGGAGAAGAAAACGCTTTACCTGTTCTGAGCAACCGTATTCTCGTTACGGAAACTTTGCCATTGCCGATTCGCGGAGGACAAACGAAAGAGTTCCGTTTTGAAAAATTGCTCAACCAATCAAACGGATCCAATACTTTAGTGAATCATCGCCTTACTCTGGAGTTTACTTCCAATCCGGCGTGGTTTGCCGTACAGGCATTACCTTATATGATGGAGTATCCTTACGAATGCGCCGAGCAAACATTCACTCGTTATTACTCCAACGCCATTGCTTCGCATATCGCGAATTCATCACCGAAGATGAAAGCCGTTTTCGATTCATGGAAAAACCAAACACCGGATGCATTCCTTTCCAATCTCGAAAAGAATCAGGAATTGAAATCAGCTGTCCTGGAAGAAACGCCTTGGGTGCTGGATGCGAAAGATGAAACCGAACGTAAACGTCGCGTTGGACTTTTGTTCGACATGAATAAGATGGCAAACGAATCGGATCGCTCCATGAGAAAACTTCGCCAGATGCAGGTGAGCAATGGAGGTTGGCCATGGTTTGAAGGAATGCCGGATGATCGTTACATCACGCAACACATCATCTGCGGATTCGGTAAACTGGATCATCTTGGAATTACCGCTGTTCGTAAAGAAGCACGCAACTGGGATATGGTACGCGACGGAGTCCGTTATATGGATGCACGCATTGCGGAAGATTACGAATGGATTCTGAAGTGGGACGCTGCACATAAAGATGATGATCATCTCGGTTATCTGCAGATTCATTATCTGTATGCGCGCAGTTACTTCATGGACATTCCGATGACAGAGCGCACGAAAAAAGCATTCGATTATTATCAGGGACAGGTGAAAAAGTACTGGACCAATAAATCGCGCTATATGCAGGGAATGCTTGCGCTTGAAATGTTCAGAAATAAAGAAACGGCAATCTCAACAGATATAATGAAGTCGCTGAAGGAAACTGCAATCGTGAATGAAGAGTTGGGAATGTATTGGAAAGACATGGCTGCAGGCGGATGGTATTGGTATCAGGCTCCGATTGAATCGCAGGCATTGATGGTGGAAGCGTTCCACGAAGTGAGCAACGATCAAAAATCGGTTGATGATATCCGCGTGTGGTTGTTGAAGAACAAACAGACCAACGATTGGAAAACGACGAAAGCAACTGTGGAAGCTTGTTATGCCTTGTTGATTCAGGGAACCGATTGGCTCGCCACTGAATCGGATGTAACAATTGTTGTGGGCAATCAAACCATTGATCCGAAAGCGGCGGGTGTACAACAGGAAGCAGGAACAGGATATTTCAAAATGGCGTGGACGGGTAAAGATATTGCTGCATCGATGGGCAAGATTACTGTAAAGAAAGCGGGACCCGGTGTTTCATGGGGCGCAATGTACTGGCAGTATTTTGAAGACATGGACAAGGTTACACCGGCGAACACGTCATTGAAAGTGGTGAAGAAATTGTTCGTGACGCGTTACACTGCTTCAGGTCCGGTAATCGAACCGGTAACGGATCAGACCGTGTTGAAACCGGGGGATAAAATTAAAGTTCGCATTGAACTGCGCACCGATCGTGATCTTGAATATGTACATATGAAAGATATGCGCGCATCCGGATTCGAACCGATCAATGTGTTCTCTCAATACAAATGGCAGGACGGACTCGGTTACTATGAGAGCACACGTGATGCCTCTACCAATTTCTTCTTCCCTTATCTGAAGAAGGGATCGTATGTGTTCGAATATCCGCTTTTCGTTGCGCACGAAGGAAATTTCTCGAACGGCATTACAACTGTTCAATGTATGTACGCTCCGGAGTTTGCCGCACACAGCGAAGGAATGCGTGTGAAAGTCGGGAAGTAGGGGAGTTGATTAGTGCGAGAGTAGGTTAGTATTGAAGTAGGTTGGTGTAGGAGTAGTTAGTATCAAATGAAGTAGTTTCGACTTAATCTGACAGTAAGGGTTACTTTTAAAGTGCAAACAAAAAAAGTAATCACCCTTAAACTGTCAGATAGCATGACTGCTGAAACTAAGTTAATCAAAACAAAGCTGGGACTATTGAACCTGGCTGAACAATTAGGAAATGTATCGCAAGCCTGCAAAGTAATGGGCTATTCCCGCGATAGTTTTTACAGACTCAAGGAATTGTATGACACTGGTGGCGAAGGTGCACTGCGTGAAGTGAGCAGAAAGAAGCCAGTTCCGAAGAACAGAGTTGAAGAGAGCGTAGAGAAAGCTGTTGTAGAAATGGCAACGGACAATCCTGCATTGGGGCAGGTGCGAACGGCCAACGAGTTGCGCAAGAAAGGAATCTTCGTCTCGCCTTGTGGCGTTCGCTGCGTGTGGCTGCGGCATGACCTTGAAACTTTTGCAAAACGTCTGGCCGCGCTTGAAGCCAAAGTTGCTCAGGATGGTATCATTCTTACAGAAGCGCAGTTGGTGGCTCTTGAACGCAAGAAGGAAAAGCAGGAAGCTCACGGTGAAATCGAAACCGAACATCCGGGTTATCTCGGTTCGCAGGACACGTATTACGTTGGCAACATCAAAGGC
>JAKLJE010000016.1 GCA_023151315.1 Bacteroidia bacterium | reverse complement strand
TTTCTGAATTTCATTTTATCCTTTGTACGAAGAAAGAAAATCAAACATTAATCGAACGCCTACTCCTGTACCGCCCTTAGTTCTGTAGCTGTCTTTAGCGCCGAGGAACGCAGGTCCTGCGATATCGAAGTGCATCCAAGGAGCTTTCACAAAGTGTGCCAGAAACTTTCCGGCAGTTATTGCGCCCGCGTATGCGCCACCGATATTCTTGATATCGGCAATATCCGATCGGATCAATTCATCGTAATCATCCCAAAACGGAAATTCTGCCAAACGCTCGTGTGTTCTGTTGCCCGCAGCGGCGAGACTTTTCTTGACAGAATCAGGAGCAGTTCCCATAGTAACGATACCGTGATGACCGATGGCCACCATTGCAGCGCCAGTTAATGTTGCAAAATCAAGTACAAGTTCAGGATTGAATTTTTCTGCATAGCCCAAAGCATCAGCAAGGATGAGTCGGCCTTCTGCGTCTGTGTTCAATACTTCAACAGTCTTGCCGGTGTACATTGTGAGGACGTCACCTGCAACATATCCGCTTCCATTGATACGGTTATCGGTAGCCGGAACAATTCCAATCACGTGAACATTTAGTTTCGCTTTTGCCACGGCCCACATCACAGCGCCAACAACAGCAGCGCCTGCCATGTCGCACTTCATGGTTTCCATTCCGGTGCCCACTTTAATGTTGTAACCGCCGGTATCGTATACTACACCTTTACCAACGATAACCACCGGTTTTTTGTTGGAAGGACGCGCCGGTTTATGTTCCATAATGGTGAACGTAGGAGGAATATCGCTGCCTTTGTTCACAGCGAGCAATCCGCCCATTTTCAGTGAAGTGATCTTGGATTTATTGAGCACTTCGATGCGGAACCCGGCATCCTTTGCAAGTCTGTTGAATTCATCTGCCAGCGTTACAGCTGTTAATGTAACAGGCGGTTCATTTACAAGATCGCGAGCGATGAAAGCTGCTTCGCAAGTGATGCGCAATTTCTGGACGTCCGCTTCTTTCACGGAAGCACCCACGAGGATCAACTCCTCAAGAGCGTTCTTCTCGCGAGGAGAAACGTTTGATTTATACTTCAGGAATTGATAGTTTCCCAGAACAATTCCTTCTGCAACGTGAAGTGCGTGTTCAGCATTATCGCCTGCATCGCAGAGTTCAGCAGAAGAATAGCTGTTATCGTTAAACCATGAAATCACATTAGCACCTGCTTTGCGCAGATTTTCCGCCAGTTTATGGCGCGGCTGCTTTTTGTCTTTGAAAACGACGTAAAGACCACCTTGCGGAGTGCAGAGTGATGCGGATTTGCGTTCTTCAGCCAAAGCGGAAGAAAAGTAGGCGATATCCGTCTCGGAAAGACTGTATTTTTTCAATTCTGAAGCAGAAGAGCAGATCAGAACAACACATTTATTTTCAGAAAGGCGTGCCGCCCGTTTTATAACCGTCATGTTTACTAATTTTGCAGGAGATAAATGTAACCATTGTAATGGTTTAATAGCGTTGGTAAAGCATATTTTTCGCCAACCATATACTAACAAGAATCAGATAACACGTACGGAAGATGAATGCAGGAGAATTACTGAAGCGGGCGCTCAATGAAGAATTTCTGACAGCGGAAGAAGGTGTTTTTCTATTTGAGAATGTGCCAACGGCGGAATTGATGTTTGTCGGTAACGAGTTGCGCAAACGCAAGAAGAAAGACGGCAAGGTTACATGGATCATCGATCGTAATGTGAATACAACAAATGTGTGCATTGCCAATTGCAAGTTCTGTAACTTTTACAGAATTCCGGGTCATGCGGAATCTTACATCACCGACATTGAAACGTACAAAGTTAAAATTGAAGAAACGTTCAAGTACGGTGGGGAGCAATTGCTGTTGCAGGGCGGACATCATCCGGATCTTGGGTTGAAATATTATGCGGATCTGTTCCGTGAACTGAAAAGATTATATCCGAATCTGAAGCTGCATTCCTTGGGGCCACCGGAGATTGCACACATTGCAAAACTCGAAGGCAAAACACACACAGAAGTTTTGCAGACGTTGAAAGATGCCGGATTGGATTCGCTTCCGGGCGCGGGCGCAGAAATTCTTAACGATCGTGTACGCCGGTTGATTTCAAAAGGGAAATGTTCCGGTCGCGAATGGCTTGATGTGATGCGCGCGGCTCACCAGTTACATCTGACAACATCTGGAACAATGATGTTTGGTCATATTGAAACCGTATACGAGCGTTTCGAGCATCTCGTTTGGTTGCGTGAAGTACAGAGCGAAAAACCGAAAGATGCGAAAGGATTTCTCGCATTTATTCCGTGGCCGTTTCAGGACGACGGCACCCTGCTTCGCAGAGTGAAAGGTGTGCGTAATTCAGTAACAGGAGATGAATATATCCGTATGATTGCGATGAGTCGCATCATGTTGCCGAATGTGGAAAACATACAAGCATCGTGGCTGACAGTTGGAAAAGAGATTGCGCAGTTGTGTTTGCATGCAGGAGCAAATGATTTCGGTTCCATTATGATTGAAGAGAATGTAGTTTCTGCTGCGGGAGCTCCGCACCGCTTCACCTACAAAGGCATTATGAATGCGATTAAAGAAGCAGGATTCGAGCCGCAACTGAGAACGCAGCAATACGAATACAGAGCATTGCCGGCGAATATTGAAGAGCAGGTGATTCAGTATTAGAGAAGAGAGTGGAGAGTGGAGGGAGGAGAGTGGCGGGTGGGCAGTAAACAGTAATGAACAATGAGCGCTACCAATTCCGCTTTGTCATTCGGGAAACAGATTGCCTACGCCTGCGGGATGATGGGATGGGGAATCATGATCAATGTGGTGAGCGTGATTCTCGTTTACTTTTATCTCCCACCTAAAGATTCCGGATTTACATCTTTCATTTCTGAAGCGACAGTATTCGGATTTTTCAATCTGATTGCGTTGATTACAGCAGGTGGTCGTTTGATTGATGCATTCTACGATCCGTTCATTGCGCAATTCAGTGATCAGAGTAAAAATCCGAAGGGAAGAAGAATTCCGATCATGCGATGGGCGATACTTCCATCGATTTTGTTCTGCGTACTTGTATTCGTTCCGATTTCAGATTCGGTTAGCAGCGGCAATGCGATCTGGCTGAGCGTAATGTTGGTGTTGTTCTATGTTGCAACTACGACGTATATCATTCCTTACAATGCTTTGTTACCGGAACTTGCACGCGATTCTTCATCACAAGTAAAACTTGCCACGTGGCAATCTGCAGGTTATGTGTTTGGTATTGCGATAGCATCGAATGCTTTCAACATATCCGGATTGATTCAGAAACAATATCACCTCTCTCCTACTCTTTCTATGCAATACACAACCGGACTGCTAGCGCTTCTGGGCGGACTTGCGATGTTAGTAACGGTCTTGGTGATTAAAGAAAAAAATACCGCGGCTGCCAATACACATCCTGTATCGATGAAGAAAGCGATACGATCTACATTGACGAATCGCAATTTCATGTACTTCATTGTTGCAGACTTTTCGTACTTCACCGGTGTGACAATCATTACGTCAGGATTGATGTATTTCGTTACGGTGTTGTTGGGATTGGATGATTCCATAGGCAACAAACTGATGATAACAATGGTTGGTGTTTCTTTTTTGTTTTATCCGATTACGAACATTGCTGCCGCGAAAACCAGTAAGAGAAACATTGTCGTTTTTTCATTGTCGTTACTGGCTGCTGTTTTCCTGGGTGTATATTTTTTAGGCAAACCTGATATTGATCCGCAGGTGCAGATTTACTCGCTCATTGCCGTGGCAGCAATTCCGGTAGCAACTCTGAACATTTTACCGAATGCGATTATATCAGGAATCATTGCAGAAGATTTTTCGCGCACGGGAGAAAACAAAGAGGCGTTGTACTTTGCAGTGCGCTACTTTTTTGTGAAGATGGCGCAAACAGCTGGGATTGCAATTTTCGCGATGCTGCTTTCCTATGGGAAAGATCCCGGGAATGACTACGGGATACGCTTGAACGGACTAGTTGGATTTGTGCTTTGCGGTGTTGCGGCGATGGTGTTTCTGAGATTCAGGGAGAAAAGGTAGGGGCGCGTTTTGAAACACATAGATGCATAGGTAAAACATAGGTTTCACATAGTGCAATCCGAATCAAGTGATCGTACTTCGAAAAGTTCACAGCAGATGCTTCTGTTATCCATGGAGAGAGTGTAGAGGCACGTTTTGAAACACATAGACGCATAGGTAAAACATAGGTGATTGCCACAGATTGCGCAGAATACCGCAGAGTATTCTAAATAATTCAATGTTAAACTACTAACGCAAAATGTTATTCGGTCGAGTGTAGACCATCTGCATGACGTTGATGTTTCTCATTGCGAAAGCTGCTTCGCAATAGCACAGATAGTAATTCCATTTGCGCGTGAAACGATCATCGAATCCGAGACGAAGAATTTCATCGCGTTTAGCATTGAAATTATCGAACCATGTGTGGAGCGTACGTGCGTAGTGCAAACCGAAATCTTTCAAATCCACAAGAGTCATATCACCTGTTGTGTTAACAGCGTGATTTAATGCCGCCACAGACGGAAGCAGTGATCCGGGGAAAATGTGTTTCTGAATCCAATCAACACCGTTCTTCAATTGTTCGAAACGTGAATCCGGACACGTGATAACCTGTAATGCAACAATTCCGTTTTTCTTCAGGACTTCATGACACTTTCTGAAATACGGCTCGTAGTAATCGGCGCCTACTGCTTCCAGCATTTCAACGGAAACGATTTTGTCGAATTGTCCTGTGATCTTGCGGTAGTCTTCGATAATTACTTTCACACGATCAGAAAGTCCTTTGGCTTTAATTCTTTCATTGGCCAATTTGCATTGCTCTTCAGAAATCGTAATGGAAGTAACTTTGCATCCATAATTCTCTGCCATGAAGATTGCGTTTGCTCCCCAACCGCTTCCGATTTCCAGCACGTGATCTTCGGGCTTCAGATGCAATTGTTCGCTTAGGCGTCGATACTTTTCGTATTGCGCGTTCTCGAGTGAAAGCTCTTTCGTTTTGAAATAAGCAGATGAATACGTCATGGAAGGGTCCAGCCACAGAGAGAAAAACTCGTTACTTAGATCATAATGCTCCACAATATTCTTCTTAGAACCACTTACTGTATTTGCTCTGCGCAAATGACCGAGAGTATTTACGCCCTTGAGAATATTAAGCACTAATGACTGAACGGAGCTTCCTGAAACGCCCGGAGCATTTTCAATATTCAGCAAAAACCATTTGATCACATTCGTGATGCTTGATGTGTTCCACAACCCATCAACGTAAGCTTCACCGAAGCCTACATCACCATACAACACACAACGTTTATAGAATTCGTCTGATTCAATTTTTATATCTGCTTCAATATTCCCTTCACCGCTGCCGATGGTTTTCTTAGAACCGTCAGCGAACGTAATATGCATTCTGCCGAGATTCATCTTCTCAAGAATACTGAGTACCGCTTTTGTATAAAATCCGGCAGGCTTGCTCAACTCTTTTGTTTTCATTTAATCTTATCTGACTAAAGTACGAAGTTCACGTTAATGCGGATTTCTATTGCTCCTCCACACGATTCAGAACATCCTTTTGCAATTCGGGGTATTCCGCTTTCCGGAAGAATCTGATCTTTTTCATCCAAAGCAAAAATGCATTCCAATGAATCAAGAACATGATGCGAAGCGGAATCAACGGGAAACGAAGTGCGTAGAACAGCAAATTTCGGGTGGTGATGCTTTTCTTTTCTCCTGTTAACGTGCTGATGAATATTCTCTTGTTATCTGAATAATCATCAATTCTGATATTCAGTTTATCAGAAGGAATATGCAGATGAAAATCGAACTCAGCATCATGATTGATGAACGGAGAAACGTAAAAGTATTTCGGAACTCGAAGTACAAACTCTCCATTACTCAATCGCGAAATATCCAGTAAGTACGGTTTCATTTCGCGGAAGGTGTTGCTTACTTCCGCAACGGCGCAAATCGGGTTCGACTCCGCATCAAAACAAAAATAGAACGACACGGGATTGAAGTTGTATCCTAAAACGTTGAAGTTGGTGAGCAGCATTATCTTTTCAGGAACTGCCTTCACTTCATTCGCAGCAAGGAATTCCAGAATATTCTCCTTAACAGGACGCGTTACTCCTTTTTTCAATTGCAGGTGTTCGCTGTCGCGAAAAGAGAAAAATCCGAAAGTATTGCGACTTAACATTCCGAACTTATCGGCGAGCGTGGTTATTTCGTCCAGATCCACATAAAACATGAACACATTATAATTAAACCTGTGCGTCTTCGGAGCAAGACGATGATGCATTACGCGCGCATGATAGAGGCAGGAATTCATCAAAGGTTTTTACAAAGTTCTACAGCACTCATGTATGCGTCTTCATGAAATCCATAGCGGAAATAACTTCCGCAGAAATAAATCGGACCACTTGCATTCAGTTTGTGCAATTCAGATTGCGCTTTCATCGCCGGCACGTCGAAAAGTGGATGCTCGTAATCAATGGAGCGGATAATTTTTTCAGGAGCAATACTTCCCGGAAGCGGATTAATGGAAACGAAATAATTCACCTTGTCGGAAACACCTTGCAAACTATTCATCCAGTAAATAGTTGTAGGTGTGAGTTCTCCATTTACGTTTTCAATTCTGTAATTCCAGCTGCTCCATACAGATTTTGTTCTTGGCATTACAGATTCGTCCGTGTGTACAACAGCAGCATTTGGTTGATAACGGAAGCACGACAACAATCGCTGTTCATCAGAAGTAGGATCAGCCAACATTTTTAATGCCTGATCGCCGTGCGCAGCGATGACTACTTTATCAAAATCAAATTTATCGCCGCTGACGGTTTCAACGGTTACACCATTACCGTTTCTTAAGACAGATTTGATGCCGGAAGAAACCTTAATTCGATCACGAAAAGGTTCAATGAGAATTTTCTTGTACGATTCGCTGCCGCCTTCCAGCGTGTACCATTGATGCTGCGTGTTGAGCCCGAGGAAACCGTGATTCTGAAAAAAGCGAATCAACGTGATCACCGGAAAATCCAGCATTTCTTTCATCGGGGTACTCCAAACTGCAGAACTCATCGGGATGAGATATTTCCACAACATATCCTCTCCGAATCCGAATTCGCGAATGTATTTCCCCAATGACCAATCAGCGTACTGTGGCTGATCAAGTATTTTTATACTCTGATCATTGAAACGCGCGATCTGTCGCAACATCTGAATGTACCGCCAATTGAAAATATTTTTCCGCTGCGCAAAAAGGCCATTCAATCCGCTTCCGCAATATTCCAGTTTATCGGGAACAAACTGAACGCTGAACGACATGGATGTTTTCTTAACCGGCGCTTTGATTTCCGCGAACATTTTCGTCAGATGCGGATACGTTTCATAATTGAAAACCATGAAGCCCGTATCCATTGCAACCTGCTTGCCATTTTCATTAACGAAAATCGTATTCGTGTGTCCGCCTATATAATTATCCTTCTCAAATACGGTAATGTCGTATTTGTTTTTGAGAAGATGAGCAGCGCCCATTCCCGCTATTCCGGTTCCTATGATTGCCAGTTTCTGCAATTCAAAAATGTTTGTGTTCGCGATTATGCAACGTCTTTGTTACTTCTTACGAAACAGATAGTGACTCACCATCCATTCCGTTCCGTTATTATATTTCCAAAGTTCGGAGCAGGCCATGTAAAATATTCTCCAATACACCCACCATTTCAGCGCTTGATCCTTGCCGTATGTTGTACGGAACAATGGCATAATCTGTTCACGGTGCTTATCCATATTCACCAGCCAGGCTTCTGCAGTTTTACTGTAATGTTCGCCGTTTACCTGCCAGTGTTTTTCGCTTACAAGATCATCGTTGAACTCCATGAGCAATTTATCTCCGGGCATAATACCGCCTGTAAAGAAATACTTACTCATCCAATCGGTTTCGTCAATCACTTCAAATTTGTAAGTGAATTCCTTGTGCGTGAAAATATGCACGAAGAGTTTTCCGTCCGGTTTCAACGCATCCGCCACCAGTTTCATCAACTTCTGATAATTGCGCATGTGTTCGAACATCTCGACCGAGACAACACGATCAAACTTCTTGTCAATTGAAAACTGATTGATGTCGCAGGTAATTACAGTAAGATTGGAAATGCCTCGCTGTTTTGCCTGTTCGTCGATATATACTTTCTGTGTTCTCGAATTAGATACAACAGTAAAATTGCTTTGCGGAAACTTCGCTGACATGAACAGAGAAAGAGATCCCCATCCGCAACCGAGTTCCAGCACATCCTGTCCGTTCTGCAATTCGGCGCGTTCACAAGTCAAGTGAAGCATATCCGATTCAGACGTATCAATATCCGTCACACCCGACTTCCAATATCCGCAGCTGTACTTCAGATGTTTTCCGAGGCAATACTTATAGAATTCCGTAGGAACTTCGTAATGCTGCTCGTTTGCTTCTGCAGTATTGATCGCGATCGGAGAATTCTTCAATTCGATGATGAGCTGATCAAGATGTTTTCGCTGCGCTTCCGGACTTCCTTTGTCTTCATCTTTCAAACGTTGACGCAACAAGCGCCGGATACCTGAACGAATCAGAGCATCAGGAATGAGATTTTTTTCAAGGAGAGTGTTGTACCACATATCAGTAATCAGTTCGTCAGTTCTTTTTAAACCAAGGAACAAAAATGCTTGTGGTTCGTTGGTATTCTTTGTACAAGTCGCCGCGTGAACGAATAGCTTGTTCTTCTGTCATTGGTATTCCGGTTACTTTGAATATGAGATAACCGATCGACACAGGACAGATGATTGCGAGATAGCCGTAAGGAGATGCCAATGCCATGATAAAAACGGAAACCCAAATCATCAGCTGAAAGAAATAGTTCGGATGACGTGAATAATTCCAGAGTCCGTCCTGACATACTTTTCCTTTGTTGCCGGGATTCTTCTTGAAGTTTTTCAACTGCCAGTCTGAAAGACCTTCGCCGATGATAGACAGCAACCACATTGCGGCGCCGATATATTCCACAATGCTGATCTGCGGTTCAGTATTCAGTGCGATGAGGGAAAACGGAAGTGCGAGCATCACGTTTGAGAATGCCTGAGCCTGAAAGAATAAAAAGAAAATGGTGTCGCTCCATTCTTCGCGCAGGGCTTTATAGCGACCTTCTTCTTCATTGAGGTGCGATCCGACACGAATCAGCAAATAAACTCCGAGACGTAAACTCCATAGCGAAGCGAGTCCGCATACCAGAACTTTTCTTTCGATGAATCCGTCAGCCAGAAACCAGATCACTGCAGCGATAACGAGGAAGTTGAACGCCCAGAAAATGTCTACCACACCGTAATTGCGGATACTTCTTCCCCAAATGTAAATGAGGATCATGATGAATGAAACGGCCGCAAAGGCGATAAGTGGAATGGAGAGATAAGGACTCATATCAGTGAATTAAAAGTCAGTTCTTCCGCATTTGTACGATGCCGAACCATTTCATTACAACAATCAAAGGATAAGTTGGATCGAGTTCGAACCAACGTTTGCGGAAGTTGACTGCATTAGGGCTTTTGTGATGATTGTTCTGCATGAGTTCACCCATGAGAAAAAAATCAAGAGGTACGGTATTCTTACTGTGATCGTGATTATCGAAGTTGCTGTATCCGTATTTGTGTCCGCACCAGTTCACAATTGCGCCTTGCACAGGACCCATGAAAAAGTGAATCGGCAGAAGTAAAAACAACCAGTAAGAGGGCGCGAATATCAGATAGAACAGAAAATACAATACGCCGAAACCGATTCGTACAACCCATGAATCGCTGAACTTATCGAGAGCTTTCCACTCCGGATAATTTCCGCGGAAAGGTTTTTCCGGTTCTGCACCGTACTTTGCGTAGTTGAGATAAATGTCTTTGGTACGCATGGTCATTTGCCACACATCACGAAAGAAATGCGGAGAGTGCGGATCCTTTTCCGTATCGCTGTATGCATGATGCATCTTGTGCATGATGGCATACGCGCGTGGATTCAGAAACGATGAGCCCTGAGTGATGAATGTGAAGAAGTAGAAAAACTTTTCCCAGAATGGCGACAATGAGAACATTTTGTGCGAGCAATAGCGATGCAGAAAAAATGTCTGACTGAAGAGGGAGAGAAACCAATGAGCAATAAAAAACAGTAAAATGTACATGCGCTTAGCCGGAGCGTTGTGTTTATTGGTAAATGTAACGGATTTACGTGATGCAAACTGTCACCAATCTGTCATTTCACCCATATACGAACAAGAGTGCTCCTCCGGATTTAGAGAGAGCCGTAAATGTTTAGAGAATGTTATGCTGCAGCGCCAAATACTGAACAAGAGGCAGTTCAGGGAGTTGGAAAGTTTTAAATTTGCGTCGGTTTCATGCAATATCCGGTCCCGTAGTTCAATGGATAGAATAGAAGTTTCCTAAACTTTTGATACAGGTTCGATTCCCGTCGGGACTACAAAAGCTGCTCAATGAGCAGCTTTAATTTTGTAACGGGAATCGAGTCGCTAACGCGATTATCACGACGGAAAAATGTCCACCGGACATTTTCAAACACCGTCGTTCTCCTACCGAGACCACGATTTTACGTGACGAGGAGCAGTAAATTACCGGATTGTGACAGGCAGACAAGCACAAGAATCATGTTTTCTCGTGCAACATTTTAATTCTAAAGCTCTGTGTCGAAATCCAGTACCACTTGAAAAAAGAATGCACACCCGGATCCAAGATCTCAAGTGTGCATTCTGATTTTTCAGTTAAATAATTTAACGGATAACCGACATACGCTTTGCACTAGCTTCGTTGCCTTGTGTTACACGTACTGTGTATAATCCGGCGGCAAGATTTTCAGTGGTAATCAAAATTGATTGTCCGGCTGAAACGTTATTCTCGTTTTGTGTCATCACAACTTTACCTGAGGCATCAACAATCTCAATCAAGGCTCCGTCTGTGTTGTTTGTGAATTGAATTGCGAATGTTCCTGAATTCGGATTCGGGAAGAGTGAGAATGCTTCCGGATTCGAAACTTCAGCAATGCCAACGCATGGATCCACAACAACGGCTTGAGTTGCGGAGTTGGTACATCCGTTTGCATCAGTATAGGTATACGTAATCTGATGTGTTCCGTTACCTGCAACTGAAGGATCAAATGTTGTGCCTGAGACACCGTTTCCATTCCAGCTTCCACCTGTCGGCGTTCCGGTCAACGCGGCATTAGCGTCATCGAAACAGATCGGAGAGAAATTCAACGATGTTGTTACATTAGGTAATGCATTTACAACAACTGCAATTGTAGCTGTATCACTGCAACCGTTAGTATCCGTTCCTGTTACTGTGTATGTAGCTGTTGAAGTTGGCATGAACGCTACACCATCAGTAACCGGCGACGTCCAGTTATAGCTTTGGGCTCCAGTTCCGTTAAGTGTAACTGAATCACCCGCACAAACTGCTGATGCAGATGCATTCGCACCTACATTCGGAAGTGTGTACGTTGTTACCGATGCAACAGCTGTATCGATACATCCGTTCGCATCTGTTCCGGTAACAGTATAAGTTGATGTTGATGAAACTGCGAATGGCACTCCGTCAGTAACTCCGCCTGACCAGGAATAAGTTGCAGCACCGTTTCCATTGAATGTAACACTACTGCCGGGACATACCATAGTTGCAGATTGGGTAAATCCTACTACCGGTAGCGGATTAACTGTGATTACGGCAACTGCGGTGTTTGTACATCCTGCAGAATCAACTCCTGTTACTGTGTAAGTAGATGTTGCTGTTGGAATGAAAGCAACACCATCGCTAATTCCTCCTGTCCATGTGTAAGAAGTTGCGCCGGTTCCTGAGAGCATCGCAGAACTTCCATCACACACCGAATCAGATGCGGCAGTATAACTTACATTCGGAAGCTGATTCACGTTGATCGTTATCATAGCGCTATCACCACAACCGTTTGCACCTACCGCATAAACTGTATAGGTTGTAGTTGCAGTTGGCGCCACAATCTCAACGTTGCTGTTTCCTCCGCTCGTCCATACATATAACTGAGCACCGGAAACAGTCATTGTATCACTTTCTCCTACGCAGATGTTCCCATCCGCAACTGATGTTGTCAGTAACGGATTAGGATTAACGATAAGACCGATTGTGTCAGAAACAGTACAGTATGAATTTGATACTGCAACGAAATACGAATCAGTTGTATCAGCATAGATAGTTTGAGTAGTATCACCGGTTGACCACAGATAAGTCAGACCCGAATTCATCGCGTCGAGCAATTGTCCGCCGCACACTGTGTTGTCCGGTCCGAGTGCCACAACAGGAGCAGGAAAAGCAGTAACGGTGACAGGTACGCGAGCCAGTGATGGGCAGCGATCAACACGATAGAACAAACTTCCATTGAAGATACGACCTGCATTTACACCTCCGAACGGGCTGCAGAGTCCGGCTCCTGTAGTGACTGTCATATCGCTATTGCTGAAAATCTGGGAGCCGGTTGTGTAGTCAATATTCGTAGTCGTTAATGTTACGTATATGCCATAAGTCTGGCCTGCGGTGAGTTGAAGTCCACCAGGGATTGGAACCATTGTTGGATTTCCTGCACCCTGACCAACGACGTTCTGCAGAGTAACGAGCGTCCATGCGGTGTTGTTGGTTTCATTACCAACATACGTTACCGGTATGATAGCGATACGCACTGTTTCACTGGTGGTTGACCCGATGTTCACTGCAATCGAATCAATCGTAATGTTAGCAACAGGTGCGATATCGAACATAGCCCCCATACAACCGTTACCTCCTGCAAATGTTGTAGTCAATGATGCGGGCTGAGAATTCATTGATTCGACGTAGTATGTTGTCGTCGCCGCTATAACCGGCGTAACAACAGTGTCCCCGCTTCCGATCATGTTTCCGCCAACAGGTGCATCATACCAATAGTGACCGAATCCGTCTACAGTTGCGGTGAGTGTTCCGGTAAAACCAACACATACGGTATCTCCGGTTGCAGTTGCTGCAGTTGCCGCAGGCGTAACAGTTACAGTAGTTGTGATCGTATCGTTCAGGTTGCTGGCATCGCCAACAAGTGAACTGTACACTTCAATAGTTAAAGTTCCTCCCGGATGTGAGTTGAAATTTCCGACAATTACCGTATCTGTTCCACCTGCAGGAATCGGTGTGGTGTATATGGTGTTGATTGTTGTGTTTATGTAACCCGTTACAACCGCTGTAATCGGCAATGAGGTTATCGTTGTGATTCCATTATTATAAACCACGGCTGAAACAACCATGTTACTGTCTGCACATGTAACTCCGGTCGGTCCGGCGATACTGATGATCAAGGCGTCATTCAGTGCCGGAGAATATTCATCAGCGCCGATGTCGTAACCTGTTGAAGGAGCAAGCGGACGAACATCTCCATCGAAGTCTGTTGTTATACCGAGGTTGGCACCGCCGTCATACAACTGTGCGCCGTTGGCGTGAAGGTCAGTGGCGTTGTTCGCATAGTTCGGATTTCCATGGAGTGAATTCAGATTGAAACCAGCAGCACCGACAAATGTTGCGGGTGTATAAGCGCCGGCGATGTAAATGAAATTAGCCGATCCCGGAGCCCAATAGTTGTTGTAGTCCATTCCGCTTACGTAAGTAGTAGCCGTAACGTAAGCAGCATAACCAGTTGCAGATCCGAATACGGCGAATGAGTTGTTGCGTACGTCATTTCCGGATCCGGATAAAATGTAAATGGCGCGTCCGTTTCCGTTATCAAGACTTACAGAGTTATGCCAGAAATCGACATTACGTGAATTTGTTGTAACGTAAATTCCGTAAGGAGTTCCGGTAGATCGCCAGCCGCCGCCGATCATGTTGTTCACTACTCTTGCGCGCGTAGTTCCTGTTCCGCTTTGATAATTTCCATAGGTCATGTAAATGCCATACGTTCCAGGGTTCTTCAAATCATTCAACGACACAACAAAACGATCGGTGTAACCCATGTAAATCGAATAGCTTGAAGTAGTAGCGGTTGGGCGCGGAGTAATAGTATTGCCGCTTATAACAACTGTGTCTTCCTGATAACAATAGATACCGTAGTAATAAAAGCTATCAACAACGTTATTGATAATTTTATTCTGCTGATCATATACTGTTGTACTCAGACCCCGCATGGTGATGCCATAATATCCGCCATGAACATTATTATTCTGAATGATGTTCCAATCTCCATTATCTCCATTGGTCGTAACTGTAGCTCCCGACATTGTAATACCGGCAAAGTTCGAAGACGTGGAAGTTACGCTTGTATGAACATCGCAATTAGAAATAATGTTGTAATCGGCGCTGTTTGTTAACTGTACACCGTATCCGTAAGTTGTTCCTGTTGCACGGATGGTCATGCTGTCGAGTGTAATATAATCTGCACCATCAAGTTCAATAACCGCGCGAAGGTTGGTTAAAGTTGCAGCATATTGAACTGTTTCGCGGTTAGCGCCTCCATTAAAACGGATCCGATTTACGCTGCTTGTTCCCGAAATCGGAGGAATCACAACTTGCTCGTTGAATGGTCCGGCACCTTGGGTAAGATTCATCGTTACCGGTGCGCTTACTCCTCCGCAAACGAGAGCCGCAACTGCGTCGTTGATAGTAGCGAAATCAGCACCAACGCCACCAACTGTATATACTCCGCTCAATGACACACAAACTGTCATGGACAAAGTATCATTGAGCATGTTGTTGTCCGGAGAACCGTTAGGACCGGTTGTCCAGAAGCGAAGGTTGTAGGTATTCCCTGATGCGAAATTGTAGTTTCCGATTGTTACAGGTGTGGATTGAGCCAACGTCGCTAAACTGCCGGTCCATGAATATGGTGTTTGAAGAACACTGTTCACATCCCAGTTGATGGTTGCACTTGTCAACGTTGCAGCACCGAAATTAGTAACGGCTACGTTCACGTTCTGATTTCCGGCAGCGAACGGTTGTGCTGGAGAGGCAAGTAGTGTTACACCTGCATCGTTAACCGATGAGAAAAATTCATCAGCACCAATATCATAAAACGCAGTAGGCAGCATAGGTCGGACATCTCCGTCGAAATCCGTTGTTACACCAACATTGGTTCCTGCATCATACAGCTGAAGAGCCGAAGTGTGCAGATTCGTAACGTTATTGACATAGCCAGGATCACCTTGTTGCGAATTAGAATTAAATCCTCCGCCACCAATGAATGTTGCTGTTGTATAGGCAGCTCCGATGAAGATGAAGTTAGACGATCCCGGAGCATAGTAGTTGTTGTAATCTACTGTTGAAACGTAAGTGGTTTGCGTGATATAGAGCGCATATCCTGTTGTTGAACCGAAGTAGGCCAAAGAGTTGTTTCGAACATCATTGCCTGATCCTCCGAGGATGTACATGCAACGTCCATTGCCGGAAGTTAACGAAACTGAGTTGTGGAAGAAATCCACATTCGTAGTATTCGTTGTAGCATAAATTCCGTATGGAGTTGTGGATGAGAATGTACCACCAATCATATTGTTCGTTACTGATGCACGAGATGTAGAAGAGGCATTCTGGTAATTAGCAGTAATCATATAAATACCATAAGTGCCGGCGGAAATCACCCTGTTGCGATTAATAATGAATCGGTCGGCAGTCGACAAATAAATTCCGTAAGCGCTTGTTGTTGCCGTGGAGCGCACGCTGATTGTATTGCGAGAAATTTCAGGAAGGTTCTGATAGATACAATACACTCCATAGAAATAAACATCCTGAATAGTGTTACCGATAATTCGATTACGTTGGTTGAATATTGTAGTGCTTGATCCACGCATTGTGATTCCGTAATATCCTCCGGTAACCGAGTTATTCTGAATCAAATTGTCATCACCGTTATCACCGTTCGTAACAACTGTTGTACCGCCGATTACAATGCCCGCGAAATTGGTACTCGTGCTCGCAGCATTAACGATAACATTACAATTGGACACAATGTTACTGTCTGCACTGTTGGTTATGTGTACGCCGAATCCGAAAGATGCGTCGTTATTGACGAGTGTAAGACTGTCAAGAATGATGTGACGCGCTCCGTTCAGTTTTATAACCTGGCGATCTGCAGTTGTTGTACCGGTGAACATGATCATTTCACGTCCCGGCCCGCCGGTTAAACGAATAGTATTGGTTGCTGACGCTCCAGTGATAGCAGGAAAAGTTATCTGCTCATTGTACGGACCAGAGCCGGTAACGATACGTAGTGTTACAGGTCCGGAAACGCCGGGGCCATTTACAGGTCCGCCGTCGGTGCGGACGCCCGTTGCGAGATCCGAAACCGCAGCGTTTACGGAAAGATAGTTGGTTGCTGTTGCTGTGCCGCTAATATCAATTGTGTAGTTGCCGTTCAATTGCGCGTTCACGGCAAAGCATGATAATGCAAAGCATAAAGTGGTAAGTATCTGTTTCATCGTTGCCTGTGGGTTTGGAACAGGCAAGTTACAAAACTAGAGGCTCAAAACGAATACGCGTTTTCGCGCGAAAACGGGGATTCCTACAGCAAATCCAGTGCAGCAGCGTCGTTCTGCTTGGCAACAACGTAGTTACCCATGATGAGATAATCCATATCTGCACGATCGAAACTGTCAACTGCTTCTTCAGGCGTACAAACTATCGGTTCTCCTTTGATATTGAAAGAAGTATTCACCAGAACAGAATATCCTGTTTCTTTCTTGAACGCTTCAAGCAATTCGCGCATTGCAGGATTTTCGGTTTGATTCACAGTCTGAATACGCACACTGTTATCAACGTGTGTGATCGCAGGAAGTTTGCCTAAATATTCCGGATTTACGTTGTAAACGAGCAGCATGTATGGATTCGGGAATGCGCAATCAAAGTACTTTCCGCAATCTTCTTCCAATACAATCGCTGCAAACGGACGGAATCCTTCACGGAATTTCACACGTGCGTTCAAAACTTCTTTCATGTCTTGTACAAGCGGACTTCCGATGATGCTACGGTTTCCTAATGCACGCGGACCGAATTCCATTCGACCTTGATACCATCCGAGAATTTTTCCTTCCGCGAGTTTTTTCGCAGCAAATGCAGCGTAGTTCTTCGCGGTTTTTTTCCAAGGCAGATTGGATTTCTTCAGTGCCGCTTCATAGGCATTATCGTCAAATCCCGGCCCGAGAAACGCAGTTTCCATTACGAACTCACGCTTACGATCGAGGTATTGATGATTATACAACAATGCACTTCCCATTGCAGTGCCGGAATCGCCGGCCGCAGGTTGAATGAAAATGTTGTCGAATACTCCATGCTTCGCAATGAGTCCATTCGCAACAGAATTTAATCCTACGCCACCTGCAATACACAAACTGTTGTGTCCGGTTTTCTTTCGCAAGCTTCTGGTCATGTGAAGAATCACATCTTCCACAATCTGTTGAGCAGCGCTCGCTACATCCAATTCGTGTTCCGTCCAGTCTTTCCCTTGTGTTTTAGAAGGACCGAAAGCATCCGTGAATTTCTTACTAACTCCGCTTTTACGCGTGTAGTGATAAGCGAAGTAACTCATATCAAGAGCGAAACCACCTGCATCTGTAAGTTTCACCAACTCTTTCATTTTCTTGTATACGGGAGTATCGCGACGTCCGTACGATGCAAGTCCCATCAATTTGCCCGGACCTTCAATCAGTTTGAATCCGAGATGACGAGATATTGCCTGATAGAATGCGCCCAGGGAATACGGCGTATCAACAGTGCCGAGTTTTGTGATTTTATTCCCGCGACCGACAGCCTGCAGCGATGTTGTCCACTCTCCTGCTCCATCAATTGTGAAGATTGCAGCTTCATCATAAGTTGAAGGATAAAATGCACTTGCAGCGTGACACATGTGATGCTCGAGCAAATGAAATTTGAATTTCATCTCTTCATTCGGAAACATTCCGCGTAACGTCTTAGGCAACTTACGCATATGCCCGAGGTAATTGAGCATTCCGAGATTTTCCTCAACTGAAAAGTCGCGCTGTTCACGGATCAGATTCGGAACCTTGTCCCAGAACTTGAGCATGTACACGGGAATTTTCGCATACGAAATAGAAGGTTTCCAGAAAAAAGTGACGTGATCAATGTCGGCCATTTTCAACCCAGCGAAACGCAAACATTCACGAATTGAAGCTTCCGGAACACCACCATAGTGTTTTTTACGGTTGATTCGTTCTTCCTCACATGCAAAAACTACTTTATTGTCGACGATCAACGAGGCTGCAGAATCGTGTCCATATGCGTTAAATCCAAGTATATTCATATAGGGTTGGAGGTTCGGGGCAAATATAATACTTAGTTTAAGTGAAGAAACGCAATCCGCCTGCTTACACAATTGCGAAGTTTATTATATTTGGTGATAATGAAACGGATTTTAGCTACCGCAATCCTTTTGATCTATTGTGTATCGGTGTCGGCATTGTCGCTGAACCTGCATTTTTGCGGTGATTATCTTAATCATATTTCGTTCGGAGTTGACAATCATGGCAAATGTTGCTGCGCCAATAAGCCGCTAAAAGACAACTGCTGTGAAGACGTGAAGGTGAAATTCTCCACAACACAGACCCACGCCTGCGGTGATGTATTACACACGCCTGAATCTGCAAAATTCTTCCTGATTATATTTAACACCTCCAGTCCGTTATCAGCGGATTTTATCCACGTTAACGACAGCGTTACAGAGCGGGATACAGGACCTCCCGAACGCTATGGACCATCATCGATCTTTCTGCGCAATAACAACCTGAGAATTTAGAGTGCGTGAACTTCTCACGCTACCTATTTATGCGGTGATAATACCGCTAATTCAGTTGTTAACTTTCAAAACCAAAAAAATGTTCAGAAAATTCGTCTTTTCAGCTGCGCTTGTAACTGCAGCGCTAGGTCTTAATGCTCAGCAAACCGCAATGCAATTCAGCGGAGTAGATTGCAATAACAATGCCGTTGATCTTTACAGCGATCTTAACGCCGGCAAAGCAGTTGTACTGTTTTACTACATGGCTAACTGCGGATCATGTCCTCCTCCGGCCCAGAGAATCCAGACCATGGCAAACAATGTTATGGCAACTTATCCGGGTATGGTAAAAGCTTACGCTTTCCCTTATACCAACAGTACTACGTGCACGTATTCTGCTTCGTGGGTTGTGAATAATAACCTGCCGCTTTATGCGCCGATGGACAGCGGAGCAACTCAGGTTGCATACTATGGCGGATTTGGAATGCCGACCGTTGTTCTTGTAGGCGGAACTGATCATCGCGTGTTGTGGGTAACACAAAATTTCACTACGAGTGACACTACGATCATGCGTGATTCCATTCTGAACTTATTGAATCCGCAAGGAATCAACCCGGTTGTTTCACCTGTAACTGAAGTTCAGGTATTCCCGAATCCGGCAAATGATGTTGTTAATGTTGACGTTACAACTTCCGCTACTACGGAAATTGTTGTTGATGTTGTCAATCTAAACGGGCAGGTTGTTCAGAGCGTATTTAACGGAACTCAAGCGGCAGGAACAGTTCGCCGAGCGATCAACACTGCGAATCTTGCCAGCGGAAGTTATCTGATTCGCGTTACCGGCAACGGACAAACCAGCAACGCACCATTGCAGGTTACACACTAACCATTAATCACATACCGCAATGAAAAAAGTACTTTTCATTTGCAGCATGATTCTGAGCGGAGGGATTTCTTTCGCTCAGAATCCACTGCTTGTTCCTGCCGTGTTGAATGGTCCGGTTTACAATCTGAACGTGCAGAACGGAACCACGCAATTCTGGCCCAACATCAACACTCCTACATACGGCATCAACGGTCCTATTCTTGGCCCGACGCTCTACATGAGCAAAGGCGATACTGTTACGTTGAACGTAACCAACAATCTGACAGGAAGCGGAAACTCGACCACAATGCACTGGCATGGATTGCATGTTCCTGCTATGGATGACGGAGGTCCGCACCAACTTATTTTACAGAACACAACGTGGAGTCCGCAGTTCGTGATTATGAACAATGCCGGTTTATACTGGTATCATCCGCATGGAGAAGGCAGAACAGATCCGCAGGTCTCACGTGGTCTTGCAGGTGTTATCATTATTCAGGATAGCATTGAATCTACATTAGCGCTGCCGCGAACGTACGGCGTTGATGATTTTCCGTTAGTGATTCAGACCAAAGCTTTTGACGTATTCAATCAGATTGCAATTGCGACAGCATTCGATACCGTTCCGATGGTGAACGCGACTGTTGATGCGTATGTAAACGTTCCGGCGCAGGTAGTACGTCTGCGATTATTGAACGGGTCATCTGACCGTACGTTCATGATCGGCTTTTCGAACAACATGAATTTCTCTGTAATCGGTGGAGACGGAGGATTGCTGGATTCATCAGTAACAATGAACCGACTGATTCTCGGAAATGGTGAACGTGCGGAAATTCTGGTTGACCTTGCAGCGTTGCAGAACGACTCAGTTTATCTGATGAGTTACGGATCCGAATTGCCGCATGGATACATGGGCGCTGATTCTGTTGGTGACGCGGTTAATCAGATTACGGATTATTATCTCAATTATTTGAACGGCGCGGATTTCAATCTGCTCAATCTTGTTGTTGGAGCGCCAACATCAAATCCGATAACTGCAATTCCGCAGGTGCTTATTTCTAATAATCCAATACCGGAAGCCAATGCAACAGTGTATCGTGATTTCGAGCTCGACACTTTGACAGAGATGATGATGCAACCTAATCCGGCGGCAGGACCGTTTGCGATTAACAGACAGTTTTTTGAAATGGATTCCATCAATGAAATTGTTTACCTCAACACTACTGAAGTGTGGACGTTGCATAATAAAACAATGGTTGCTCACCCGTTCCATATTCACGATGTTCAATTTTACATTCTGGATATTGCCGGTAATCCTCCTCCTCCGCACTTGCGTGGACAGAAAGACGTTGTACTGGTTCCGCCGGGCGATAGTGTTCGTTTCATCACACGATTTGAAAATTTTGCAGATGACTCTGTGCCTTACATGTATCACTGTCACTTGCTTCATCATGAGGACGATGGTATGATGGGCTCATTTCTGGTGATAGATACAACAACTTCTGTTGGCGAAACCGCTGAAGTCAGTTTCGGTTACAAAGTATATCCTGTACCTGCTGATGAATCATTCCGTATTGAACCGGACGCAGGCGGCAATAAGTATTCCGTATCGCTCATAAATATGCTCGGACAACCGATTTACTCTGTCGAAGGTGTAAATGGAAATCATGTAGTTGACGTAAGCAATTATTCTCCCGGAGTCTATTGTTTACAGATTCGTAGCGGGAACAACGTAGTTTCAAAAACAGTAGTCATCCGACACTGATTTTTTAAAGGTCTGCGGAAATCTGAAGGGCAATCATTACATTTGAAAATGATGCTTCGGGCACTTATTACATTTTGGGTAGTTGCGATTTCCCTGCAATTGAATGCGGGTGGATTTCAGATTAATGCGCAAGGTCAGCGTCAATTGGGAATGGGTCATACCGGAACCGGATTGCTCACTGACGGATCATATATTTTCTTTAATCCTGGAGCAGGAATTTTTCTGGATCGTAAGCTGACGGTGAACACCGGGATTTCATTGCTGAAACCGCGTACGGTTTATCTCGAACCGGCACCCGGAATTTACACAGCGGAAATGGTGCACAACACCGGAACTCCGTTTGAAGTTTATGCGGCTTATCGCTTCGGCAGATGGGCTGCTGGTGTTGGCGTTTACACACCTTTCGGTTCACGAGCGCAGTGGCCGGACGACTGGAAAGGACAATTTCTCATTCGGGAAATTAATCTGAAAACGATTTTCGTTCAACCCACAGTAACGTTCCGTGTTACGGATCAGATCGGAATCGGAGCCGGATTTGTTTATGCGACAGGAGGTTTCTCATTGAGAAAAGGTGTTCCTGTGCAGAATCAATCGGCAGAATACGGAGATGGTGTTCTTGATGGAGATGCAAGCGGAATGGGTTACAACGTGGGCATATATTTCCGCGCTAACGATATGTGGAGTGCAGGTATCAGTTACCGTTCTTCAGTTACAGTGAATGTTGAATCAGGCAGTGCGGAATTTACAGTGCCTTCTTCATTAGCGGAATATTTTCCTTCCACTACATTCAACACAGAACTTAAACTGCCTCAGGTTTTGAATGCCGGAATCGGTTGCACTAACGGAAGATGGAAATACGCAGCGGATTTCAATTACATAGGATGGAGCAGTTACGACTCGTTGCGCATTGACTTCGCTGATAACACTGATAAACTTGCTGACATTGCTTCGGCACGCGAGTATCGCAATTCATGGATTGCACGTATCGGTGCTGAATATCAGATTAACGGACGCTTTACTGTCCGCGGCGGAACTTACTTTGACAAATCGCCTGTGCAGGACGGCTATCTTACCCCGGAAACACCGGATGCAGATCGTATCGGTGTAACCTGCGGATTGAGCACGGTGATCAGTAAAAATTTCACCATTGATCTTTCCTGTCTGTTTGTGGAAGGAATGAAACGTACAGACACCAACTTAGAAACACAATTTACGGGCACGTATAAATCGCGACTGGTTGCACCGGGATTTGCGATCAACTACATGTTCTGATCCACCAATAAACCGTTTCCCCAATGAAAAAAATCTTTACGCTCCTCGCATTATCAACTCTACTCGCAGCCGGCTCTGTACAGGCACAAACACCTTGCACAGGTTTACGTTATCGTGATATCGTTTTTGACGATACTATTGTATCGAACATCACATATGGCTCCAACGTAACAATGAACAACAGTGCCATCACGCTGAAGATGGACGTGTGGATGCCGAAAGGAGATACTGCAACGCAACGACCGTTGATTATTCTTGCTCACGGAGGGAACTTTCTTGGCGGATCGAAAACGGGTGGAGATGTGATTCAACTGTGCAACGACTGGGCTGACATGGGTTATGTGGTTGCGTCGATTGATTACCGTGTAGGTATGACGCAGTTCCCTTTCCCGGGTCCGGACAGCACCGATGCAACAGAAGCGGTAATGCGTGCAGTGCATGATGCAAAAGCAGCAGTACGCTTCTTCAAAGAAAATTATTCTGTTGGCGGAAACACTTACGGAATCGATACTTCCAACATTTTCTTCGCAGGAGTTTCAGCCGGTGGATTCATGGCGTTGCATGTTGCTTATCTCGACGATGAAAGTGAATTTCCGACTTGGGCAGATACAACCAACCAATACGGATTGCACGGCGGCGTAGAAGGCTTAAGCGGACATCCGGGTTATTCTTCCGATGTGCGTGCAGTGATCAATATTGCCGGTGCGCTTGGGGATACTGCGTGGATTCATCCCGGAGATGAACCTGCCATGTTGCTTCACGGCGATCAGGACGGAACAGTTCCTTATGGTTCAGCGACAATTTATTTGTTAGGTACATATCCGCTTTTGGGAGTAGACGGCTCGTATTCCGTTGATGCACGTTTGACACAAATGGGAATTACACATTGCTTTGAAACGTATGAAGGAGAAGATCACGTACCACATGTAGGCAGTGCCGCGCATTACGATACCACATTGGTCATCACACGTAACTTCCTCGTTCATCTGTTATGCGGCGATCCTTTGGATTGTTCGTACACAACTGCAATCGGCATCAATGATCTTCCTGCACTTCCTTCGTTGATTGATGTGTATCCGAATCCGGCAGATGAAAACATGAATGTAAATACTTCACGTTTGGCAGGAAACGACTACCGCATTGAATTGTACAATTCCATGGGACAATTAGTAAGCACACAAGCTGCAGACACTGACGGAACAACCACCATCAACACTTCAGAATTACCGGCTGGTGTTTACATGCTCAGCGTTACGAATGGGGAGAGTGTGTGGACGAAAAACGTAGTTGTTAAATAGAATTTAACCAGGTTTACCAAATAATACAAGTAAAACCAATTCTTGAATTCCTAAAGTTTATTCGTATGAAACTGCTGCTTCCCGCACTAGCATTCTCTTTTATGTCATTCGCAATTGATGGCACAAAAGATACGATCGGAGTGCCAGGGCCGATAATTTTTAATCAAACTACGTTTGAATTGATAAAATCTGATCGTCCCAGAGACAATTATTATGAGCAGTATTATTTGCCTGTCAACCAAACCCTCGACTCGTTTCGGCAACAAATGACTGTATTTGTGTTTGATTCTGCGTGGTCTCCGGAAGCTGCAGCTGATTTTAAAATCAAACAATTAATAGAGCGCAAGAAGAGTGATGATGTATGTAATTATCAGAAAACAGTGCATAAGGAGAAAGGTGAATACATGGTCGATTTTACGACCGGAGAGACTCAAGGAAAATATCTTTTATCGCATCGTTTCAACATCCTCCGATATAAAAAGATTTCACTCGGAAAAAAGAGGGATGGATTATTGATATATGGCTATTGCGCACAACAATTTCTAGATAGCATAACGTCTTACTATAAAACATTTCGAACAGAGCGTGTTGCTCGGTTGAATGAAATTGGAGCTACCGTACTTCCGGTGATCAAATTAGACAGTAAGTAATTGCCGGAGTGTTCCGCATTAAGACTGAAGTGCGAATATGAATTGATTGAGATCGCTTCGTTCCTCGCGATGACATGAATGACGTGAACTGTTCGTAATGAATTACGGAAACAACACCCCGTTGCAATCCGGACAGTTCAATGTAGGAACGGTAGCACCGTATTTGGAATTAATCGCATAGATGAATTCGTTTGCGATGAGCGCATAACCTTTCTGATTCGGGTGATATCCGTCGAGGGAATAGAATCCGCCGCTGACGAAAGTTGAGTTCATTTCCACTCCGTCCCAAACAATTCCGGCACTTACACTGCGGAAATAACCGCGCATATCAGCCAGCGCCAATCCGTATTGTGCTGCTTTCTGAATGATCACAGCGTTGTAAGCCGCAATGTTCATGTCAAGATATGCTGCTTCCGTACTGTCGATTACATAACGATTGGGAATAGTGGAAAACAGAATTCCCATGAAGTTGCATTTCATCGAGTCCAAAGGAACGCTGAGTGTGATGTATTCGTTACGTCGGATCTGACGCACACCGCTTGGCGCATTGATGTCGTTGATCACGAAACCGTTATTGCCTTCATGAAAATTAATGTGCGGCAACCCTGATACATCGTAAATATCATTGAGTGAATCTGCTTTTGATGCTGTCAATTCAGCTCCGTTCCAAGGAACAAGCGTATAATACGGAAACTCGCGGAAATCAGGAATCGTTGCGATTACACCTTTCGCGCCATTGGCGGTCAAAGAAGAAAGTATTGTATCAAGATACGAAGCAAACGTAGCAGCCGGTGCAATGTTAACTCCGTAACCACCATTGCGTGCATATTCGAAAATATCTTCCATACCGATCCATGCGGTGAAGAAAGTTGCGTTTGCATTCACAGCGTCACCGAGCATTGTGGATGTTCCCGGAGCAGACGCAATCCGGTGGTAAAACGGATTCATTCCGTAAGAAGGATAACTTCCGAATGCGGGAGCAGTATAATCGCTGAAACGCGCAAACGGCACAGCGAAATTGCAATTGGCAGCGGAGTACGCATTCGCAAAAATCAATGCAGCTTGAGAAGCGGAAACCGAATCTTTAATCGGTCCGAGAGAAACAACCCCTTCGCAATCTGTTCTCCATCCCAAATGAGAAGCACCTACGAACCAGCTTTCCCAAGGTTTGGAGTTGAGCCCGATTCCGGTTTGATCGCTGAGATGATTCTGAGTGAAAGCTCCACCACCTGTGAGTTCGAATTGTCGTGCAAGTAATGCAGCCAGACTTCGATCCTGTCCGTCGTGATACAACGCACCATCCTGATAGCCTGCAAGGAAATCTCCTCCGATTGCAATAGACCTGGAGAAATTTGCTTCTCCCGGTTGAGGATCAGGATTGGAAAGATCAGGTGTGCAGGTTGCGAAAAACAACACGGCGGTGCTCAGTAAAAACATACGGATGATCATAGAACTAAGCTACGAAAAAGATGGTACACGGATCACACGGAAAGGACAGATTCACGCGGATTCTTACTTCACCGTACTCCCGTTATTCTGATTCGTTTTCGTAGGCGCAACAAAACTCAATTCTCCTTTGTCGTTTTCCGACATGAGAATCATTCCGTTGGATTCGATGCCCATCATCTTGCGCGGCGCGAGGTTCACGAGGATCGTTACCTGCTGGCCAATGATGTCTTCCGGCTTGTAATGCTTCGCAATTCCGCTTAGCACAACTCGCTTGTCGATTCCGGTGTCGACTTCCAGCTTCAGAAGCTTGTCGCTCTTCGGCATTTTTTCTGCAGAGAGAATCGTTCCGATGCGGATATCCATTTTCGAAAAATCATCGAAAGTGGTAACGTCTTTTTGCGGCTCAAGCGGGTTTGCTGCAACCGAAGACTGTTGATTGCTTGCTGCTGCTTGTTTCTCCGCTTCTTCCTGTTGCTTGCGAATGTGATCGAGCTTTTCGATTTGCTTTTTCAGCAACACCGGATCCACTTTTGCGAACAACATCACCGGTTCATTCAATGAATGTCCTGCTGCGAGAAGATTTGTATTCTTCGCATTGTTCCAGTTCATCTGCCCCAAGTTCAACATGCCGCGAAGTTTCTGCGTTGTAAACGGCAGGAAAGGTTCACACAACACGCTAAGGTTTGCGCAGATCTGCAATGAAATATTCAGAATCGTTTTTACACGCTCTTTATCCGGATTCTTCCAAGGCTCGTTGTCCGACAAATACTTGTTGCCCAAGCGCGCCAGATTCATCAACTCCTGTTGTCCTTCGCGGAATTTATACTGCGCAATCAGCGATCCGATTTTCTCCGGATACTTCGCAATTTCTTCCAGCGTGAGAATATCTTCTTTCGTGTAATTGGTTGCTTCCGGAACTTTTCCTTCGAAGTTCTTATGCGTGAGCACCATTGTACGATGTACAAAATTACTGAACACTGCAGTCAACTCATTGTTCACACGTGCTTCGTAATCGGTCCAGAGAAAATCTCCGTCACTTGTTTCAGGACTGATTGCCGTTAACACATAACGCAATTCATCCTGTTTGCCCGGCATTTCTTCGAGGTACTCGTGCAACCAGATCGCCCAGTTGCGTGAAGTGGAAATCTTGCGGCTTTCGAGATTGAGGAATTCATTCGCAGGAACATTGTCAGGCAGAATGTATCCTTCGTGCGCCATCAACATCGCGGGGAAAATCAAACAATGGAATACAATATTGTCTTTCCCGATGAAGTGAACGAGCTTCGTGTCTTTGTCTTTCCAATAAGGTTCCCAGCTTGCAGACTTCGGTTTACCGCCGTACGTAAGTTGATTGCGTGTTTCCGGTTGCTCAAACCATTCTTTACTTGCAGTGATATAACCGATAGGTGCATCAAACCAAACGTAAAGCACTTTACCTTCTGCATTCGGCAAAGGAACTTTTACACCCCAGTTCAGATCGCGTGTCATTGCGCGTGGATGCAATCCGCTTGCCAACCACGATTTGCACTGACCGGCAACGTTTGC
This sequence comes from Bacteroidia bacterium, assembly GCA_023151315.1. GTDB lineage: Bacteria > Bacteroidota > Bacteroidia > Palsa-965 > Palsa-965. The sequence continues at coordinate 65,657 of JAKLJE010000016.1, read as the reverse complement.
TTTCCATTCAGGATGTGATGCAATGAACTTCTCGAGTTTCGGTTGCATTTCATCGAGAGGCAGAAACCAGTTTTTCGTTGTTTTCTTCACAGGCACGGAACCTGAAAGCGCAGAGCGCGGTTCAATAAGTTCGTCGGGACTTAAATCTGATCCGCAGGATTCGCACTGGTCGCCGTATGCACGAGGATTTCCGCAACGCGGACAAGTTCCAACGATGAAGCGATCTACAAGAAACATCTTCGCTTCTTCGTCGTAATTCTGCTCCGACTCTTTTTCGCGGAAGTAGCCTTTATCGTGAAGTGTTTTGAAAAAATCAGAAGAGAATTTATGATGAACCGGTTTGCTGGTCCGAGAATAAATATCAAACTCGATTCCGAAGTCCTTGAATGATTTGTCAATCACCGCGTAATACTTGTCCACCACTTCCTGCGGAGATTTTTTCTCCATGAATCCGCGGATCATGATTGGCACGCCGTGTTCATCGGTTCCGCTTACGAAAAGCACATCTTCCCCGTTCGAACGTAAGTAACGCACGTAGATGTCGGAGGGCAAATAGCAGCCGGCGAGGTGCCCGATGTGAATCGGTCCGTTCGCATAAATAAGCGCTGCTGTAACTGTATAACGTTTAGGTGTTGACATAAATCAGAATGCAAAGATAAGGGATTCAGGGTTGGTTATTGGGGGATTGGAGATTCGGGGATTCGGTACTCGGGATTCGGGATTCGGGAATTGGGGATTCGGGAATTGGGGATTGGGAATTGGGGATTCGGGATTGGGGATTTCGGTATCTTCGAATTGATGAATTCAATGAACATGGTGCGACCGCCGGCTTTGAAGTCGGGAGATACAGTAGGAATTTGTGCTCCGGCGCGTAAAATCGCACCGGAAGTGGTGGAGAAAGCGGTGAAGCGCCTGGAAGCGGAAGGCTACAAAGTGAAATTGAGTGCCAACCTTTTCGGAGAGGAGCATCAGTTTTCAGGAAGCGATGCGCAGCGTTCCGCCGATCTGCAGGCCCTGCTGGATGATCCGGAAGTGAAGGCGGTGTTCTTTGCTCGTGGCGGTTACGGATTTCTGAGGATCATTGATCAACTGAACTTCGACAAATTCTGTGAAGCCCCGAAGTGGCTTGTCGGTTACAGTGACATTACGGTAATTCATTGTCATGTGAATGAAGTCCTCGGCATAGAAACGCTTCATGCCACAATGCCGGTGAATTTTGAGTTGGATGCTGACTCAACAGCGAAAATGTTCGGTATTCTTCGCGGAGAAAAGATCGAGTATGCAGCAGAGAATAAAACTGCGGTAGCGAATCGTTCAGGGAAATGCGAAGGTGAACTCATTGGCGGAAATCTGTCGCTCATTTACGCGCTGCAAGGATCCGTTTCCGATATCAACACGGAAGGCAAAATCCTTTTCATTGAGGATATTGATGAATATCTCTATCACATTGACCGCATGATGCTGAGTCTGAAACGTGCAGGGAAACTGAGCAATCTGGCCGGACTTCTGGTGGGCGGCATGACCGACATGAAAGACAATACAATTCCATTCGGGAAGAACGCAGAAGAGATTATTGCATCGCATGTTTCAGAATACAATTATCCGGTTTGTTACGGTTTTCCTTCCGGGCATGATAAAGTGAATCTGCCATTGGTGATGGGGAGAATTTGCAGGATGGAGGTTGAAGAGAGGAATGTTCAAATTATGCAATGAGTCAATTTGCAAATTATTCGATGTGCAAATGAGTCAATTGGCAAACTAAATGCCACCAATTGCATCATTTGAAGTATCGCATCATTTCCCGAATGAGTCAATTTGCAAATTACAATCCGACAATTGAAGCATTGTATCATTTGTAGCATTGTATCATTTGTAGCATTGCATCATTTGATAAATTATCCGACAACAAACGTTTGTTTACACAAAGTCTTCCGATCGTGATTTAGTTTCGCTTCATGAAAACGGAAGAAGCAAAAGAACTCGGCATTTGGGGTGAAGTGCAGGCGCAGAACATGATGCGAGAAATGGGCATGCAAATCGTTGAAGTGAATTGGAAATTTCTCCATCTCGAAATTGATATTGTTGCTATGGACGGAGATCAACTCGTGATCTGCGAAGTGAAAACGCGTTCCACATTAGCCAATGGAAATCCGGAAATGTTTGTCAACCGAACCAAGCAGCGCAAGCTCATGCGCGCCGCGAATCTCTATTTGGAGCAGCGGAAACTTACCAATGAAATTCGCTTTGATGTAATCGGTATCGTAAAACAGGGGCGATTTGAATCGAAGAATTACGTAAAAGATGCTTTCAGCGCGCTTGCATAAGCACATTTCAATCTTGTTTGCGTTCAGATTAAACTATCACCGTAAAACGCATCGGTACGACTGAGATTTGTTCTATATTAGTGAATAATCCCCCCCTTTCCCATGAGACTCGTTTTACTGACTTTCTTTTCTGCAATGGTTTGTACTGTCGCCAATGCACAAGCCACTTTTTACCGTAACGTATTCGGCGATCATCATCCCAGCGTCAACAACCACGCTCCGCAACTCACTTCTATCGACACTTTATCAGATGGAGGGTATATTCTTTCCGCAAGTGTTGGATTGGGTGCGCAGTTTTGTACCCGAATGAAGCTGGACAGCGCATTCAATACCATTTGGAGTAAGTCATACGCTACTACAAATTCAGGCTCGATATATAATGCAGCAGAACTCGACGACCACGGATTTGTAGGAATATTTATTGATTCGGCCAACACCTATTATCTGAAAACAGATTCAACAGGTAACGTCGATTTCTGTAAGCGATATACGCTCGGCCCGTCAGGAGTTTTAAGTTCCGGGATAGTTTGCAAATCTGTTGACGGTGATTCCGGATTTGTTTCTGTGCTAGGGCAATGCGCTATGGCATACGGACTGGCTAAATTCGATAAATACGGAGAAACGGAATGGGTGGCGAGCTACAGCTCTCCACTCGGATTTTTAGGAGGAGACGTTTATGACATTGATTGGGGGCTCGATTCAGGGTACATAACATCAGGTCAGGTTATAAATTCCGCAACACAACAAGTAAGTGCTGTTATGATTCACTCTGATGAAGATGGTCAAATTATATCTAGCAAAAGTATTCTGATTGATTCAGCATCCGGTGTTCATACGCGTATTACACGTTTTTGCTGGTCCGCTAGCCAACAATGTTACTACGCAACAGCCGGAACCTTTTACGGTGTTCCGTTCGTTAATCACAAATACATTTATGTTCTCAAGCTCGACACCGGACTGAATGTACTCGACTGCTGGCGGATCGATCCTCCCACTCCGTCAACGGAAATTATCGTACACAATTTGGAAGTAGCACCCGATCAGAATGTGATCATGAACGGCACATGGCAGGATTCGATTAACGGAGTGTACAAATTCTTCATGCTGAAGTTCGATCCTGCATCAGGTAATGTTCCCTGGTGTAAATCTGCGCGCGGATTAATCAGTACACAATGGTACTTCACCTCAACATCTATTCGCGGACTCAGCTTTTTCGGCCCGAACGATGATATTTTATTCGGCGCTTTTGTAAACAACGATGGCAATTCAATTGCATCGATTCACAGCAATGGGGCCGGATCATGCATTGCAATCGACACTTCTGTAACTGTTACGCCGTTTCCCAATTGGACATGCAGAAATTTAACAGTAAATACTTCCCCGACTTCATTCATATCCTACCCGCGCTCCATTGCTATTTTGGACGAAACGTTCAAGGATACATTGATGTGTGGAACATGGACCTCTACTCCGGAAGTCGTTCCGAACTCAGAAGAGTTATTTATCGTCACTTCAAACAATGCAATAACAACATTGCAATCAAAGAACAATGAAATGCTCACCGTTGAAGTTATTTCTGCAACCGGTCAAATCGTGGAAAGCACAACACTTGCCCCGAATTCCTCAGACGAAATATTAATTCCTGCTGCAGGAGTATATTTCATCCGTGCTTACAACTCGCATCAATCGCAATCGGTAAAGATGGTTCGGCACTAGTTCTGCTGTTACATGAGGTGAATTTGCGGAGTAAGGGACTCGTTCAACTACATTCCGGTGAAATTGTAACTCAAGGCGCACTGATTATTGCTTACCTTTGTAGCTTCAATTAACAAAGCAAAATGGCATATTCAGGTCGTTCCGGCGGTTCCGGCAAAAGAGATGGTCGGAAATCGGCTGGCAGCGGTAAAGGCAAATTTTCAGGAGACAGAAAGTCGAGCGGAGGTTCTTCTTTCGGGAAGAAATCTTCTTCAAGAGGCAGCGATCGCTCGTTTGGCGATAAACCTACCTGGAAGAAATCAGGTTCAAAATCATTCGGAGACAAACCGGCTTTCAAGCGCCGCAGCGATGATGGTGATGATAAACCCGCATTCCGTAAAAAATCATTCGGAGACAAACCGTTTGGTGATAAGCCCGCATTCAAGCGTCGCAGAGACGATGGTGACGAAAAACCGGCGTTCAAGCGTCGTCGTGATGACGGAGATGACAAACCATCTTTCCGTAAAAAATCTTTCGGCGATAAGCCATTCGGTGATAAGCCTGCATTCAAGCGTCGCAGAGATGACGGAGATGACAAGCCTGCGTTCCGTAAAAAATCTTTCGGAGATAAGCCTGCTTTCAAGCGCAGAGATGACGGAGATGATAAACCATCATTCCGTAAAAAATCGTTTGGCGACAAGCCATTCGGTGATAAACCGGCGTTCAAACGTCGCAGTGATGACCGTGATGACAAACCTGCATTCCGTAAGAAATCTTTCGGTGATAAGCCATCGTGGAAAAAAGACGGATCACGTTCTTTCCGCAGTACGGACGAGAACAGCGGCGATTGGGAAGTTTTCGAATCGAAAGACGATGCGAAGAATTTTCGCGACAAAGTTTCCACTAAAAAACATCGCGGATCTTCCGAAGAAGACGGAACAATTCGCCTGAACAAATACATTGCTAATACAGGTCTGTGTTCACGACGTGAAGCAGACGAACTCATCGAAACCGGTGTGATCAAAGTCAATGGGAAAATCGTTACTGAACTGGGCACGAAAATTTCTCCATCTGACACCGTTCATTATGGAGATCAGTTGCTGCGCCGCGAAAAGCAGGTTTACATTCTCCTGAACAAACCGAAAGATTACATCACCACAACGGACGATCCTCAGGAGCGCAAAACGGTTATCGATCTGATCGAAGGTGCATGCGATGAACGCGTATATCCTGTTGGTCGCCTCGACCGCAATACAACCGGAGTATTGTTACTGACCAACGACGGTGATCTTGCAGAGCGACTCATGCATCCGAAATACGGAGTAGAGAAAATCTACCAGGTAAATCTGGATATGAATCTCCGTAAAGAAGATTTCGATAAGATTCTCGAAGGCGTTGAACTCGAAGACGGATTTATCAAGGCTGATGATATCAGTTTTGTCGGAGAAAGCCGCAAAGATGTGGGCATCGTTCTGCATTCCGGTCGCAACCGAATCGTTCGTCGTTTGTTCGAGCACTTAGGATATGAAGTTGTGCATCTGGATCGTGTTTCTTACGCGGGCTTAACGAAGAAGAACATCTCCAAAGGGAAATGGCGCTTCCTCGAACCGAAAGAGGTTGGCTTTCTGAAAATGAAAGTCGGAGGCGAAAAGAAGAAATCGTTTAAGCGATAAATGTTAAAAGGGCCGGTCGGAAGATCGGTCCTTCTTGTTTCCGGCAGTACCGCTAAGCCACAGTCCGCAGGTAATTAACATTTCACATTTAATACTTACGGCATCACAACACCAAACCGGCTAAACCTGCGTTCTAACTTTACGGTTCAGCATGGAAGCCACACAGCACCAGGAAATCCAACAGGTTGCGGAACCAAAAAAACGCAGACCCTGGTGGAAGAAAATTCTACGGTTCCTTTTCTGGACCGGAGGAATTATCGTGCTGTTTATTGGTTTGTTGGCGGGAGCAGCATTCATCTTTGAAGATGAAATCAAAGGTTATGTTACGGAGGAGCTGAACACCCATCTGAACACAACAATTATTGTTCAGCCTGAGAACATCAATCTTACATTCATCCGCGATTTTCCGCAAGCCTCAGTTGAGTTCACCGACGTAACTGCGCTGGATGCCACCAAAGAGAAAGAACGCGATACGCTTTTCAGCGCCGGTGAGGTTTCCTTCTCGTTCAGTATTCTCGACATCTTCCGGGAGAACTATACCATTCGCAATATATCGCTGGAAGACGGAATGGTGGATGTGCGTATTGATGAAAACGGAAACGACAACTATCACTTCCTGAAAAGTGATTCCACTTCCACTTCATCCGATTCTTCGCAGGTTGCATTTGCATTGGAAGAAATCAAATTCATCAACGTTGATCTTCGTTACAATGATGCGCCATCACAGAGTAATTACGCTTTACACATTAACGACCTCCTTTTTGCCGGTGATTTTGCCAAAGGAGAATTTGATCTGGAAACGGAAGCCGACTTTCTCATTGAAGAACTGAAACAAAAAGATGTTTCCCTGTTCAAAGGCAATAACGGACATCTCAGTCTCGGAATGAACATCAACACGCATACCGGTTTGTATTTCATCTCGAAAGGAGAACTCCAAATTGCCGATTTCCTGTTGGAGCTTTCCGGTTCTGTACAGGACAGAAAAAACAATTATCTGCTCGACATACTTGTGAAGGGAAAAGATGCAGACATCAATTCCGCGCTTTCTCTGGCGTCGGATTCTCTGAAGAAAGATCTTGCAGGAATTGAGACGACAGGAGAATTCTATTTCGAATCAACCATCAAAGGAATGTCAGGCGATACATCCGAACCAGCAATTGAAGCAAAATTCGGAATACGCGACGGCGCAACTTTGAAACGTAAGAACAGCAATGTTACGTTGCAGAATATTTCCTTAAAAGGTCTTTATTCCAACGCAGGTAAATCTGAAATTCTGGAGTTGTCGAATTTCAGTGCAAGCACTAACAAGAGTAAATTTTCCGGATCGTTCAGCATGAAGGGAAACAAGAATCCGGTTTACACAACGGTTCTCAACGGAGACGTTGACCTTGCAGAGATGCAGCAGATTCTTGAATTGGATTCTGTGAAAACCGCGACAGGCAAAGTTGATATCCATTTCGAAGCATCCGGAAAACGAAGCGGAAACAAAGCACTTACAGCAGCTGATTTCCGCAAATTCAAAACGTCCGGTAAAGCACGAATGCAGAATGTTTCCGTGGCATTCGTGAATTCAACTGCCGCAGCTGACAGTCTGAACGGCGAAATGGAATTCGACGGGAACAACGTCAACATCAAAGAAGTTTCAGGATATGCAGGCGGAAGCGATTTTGTGATTAACGGTACGCTACGAAATCTTCTCGGTTATCTTTTTACAGACAAAGAAGTTCTGAATGTAGAAGGAGATTTCGTTTCACGCAAGCTGGATCTGAATACGCTGCTTGCATCCGATGAAAAATCCGGAGCCGACACCAATTACGTTTTTACTTTACCGCCAAACGTGCGTATGAAACTGAATACAACGGTGAAAGAAATTCAGTTCCGTCGTTTCACTGCATCATCATTCACCGGTGTTTTCGAATTGCGTAATCGTCAGTTGCATTTGAATGATCTGAACATGCTTACGCTGGACGGAGTTGTTAGCGGCAATGGAATAGTAGATGCAACCCGGGATGATTCCTTGCTGATATCCTTCAACAGTAAAATCGCACAGGTAAACATCAGTAAGTTGTTCTACACATTCGAAAATTTCGGACAAAAAGATGGAGAAGAAACCATCGGTGATAAAAACGTATTCGGATCGCTTACTGCCAATGTTGAATTCGTTTCGATGTGGGACAATAAACTCAACATCAACGAGAAGAAACTCTTCACTTTCGCGGATATTACAATTGACCAAGGCGAATTGAAAGAATTCAAACCACTGGAATCATTGTCGCGCTTCATCAACATTGAAGAATTACGCGACATCAAGTTCAGCACGTTGCACAACACAATAGAAATCCGTGATCGCGTCGTGAACATTCCGAGAATGGAAATCAAATCTTCGGCAGTGGATGTGATCATGTCGGGTACACATGATTTTGACAACATGGTAGATTATCATTTCGTGGTTTCACTGGATGAACTTCGTGCACGCAAAGCGAAAACCAAGAAAGAGAACAACGAATTCGGTGAAGTGGAAAGTGACGGGAACAAACGTTACAAGCTGTACATCTCAATGAAAGGGCCAGTAGATAATCCGGAGATCAAATACCTGGATGCTAAAGGATTTATTGAGCAGAAAAAAGAAGAGCTGAAGCAGGAGAAGCAGAATCTGAAAAACATCTTGCGTGAGGAATTCGGATGGTTTAAAAAAGACACGACGAAGAAAGACGAAGAGCCGGAAGATGAACCGGTGAATCCTGAAGGTGGTACGATAAAGTTTAAGAAGAGCAAAGACGAGGAAGAAGCACCGGAGGGAGAGGATTTCTAGTCCCCTGTCAGGACATAAGTCTCTTGATCTGTCAGGACGTAAGTCCTGACAGCGCGACAAAGAAGTCCTGACAACGCGGAAGCTCCGGAGGGTAAGGATTAGTCAACTGTCAGGACGTAAGTCTATTGATCCGTCGGGACGTAAGTCCTGACAGCGCGATAAAAGACGAGGAAGAAGCACCGGAGGGAGAGGATTTTTAAAGAGTCTGTCAAATGTCAAGTCCTGACAACGCTATCATGAAAATCCGAATTGCAACTTTAGCTGTCATTCTCTCTTCCTTTATCGGTTATCTCGAATGGGGCGGAGAACAAAGCGGATTTCTGTTGGAGATCGAAATGAATATTCTGATTTCAGGCGCGAAGCAAGCATTAGTGCATCCTGCGTTTCTGATTCCGTTTATCGGTCAGTTACTATTACTGATTACATTGTTCCAGAGAGAACCGAAACGTTGGATGATATACACCGGCACCGGAATGCTTTCTCTCTTGCTCGTGTTTATTTTCATCATTGGTATTCTCAGTCTGAATGTGAAAATACTTGCTTCGGCATTGGCGTTTATCATCAGCACAGTTGTATTGTTGCGGCTGTCACGACGTAAGTCGTCTGATCCGTCAGGACGTAAGTCGTCCGATCTGTCAGGACGTAAGTCCTGACAGCGCAATAAAGAAGTCCTGACGGCGCTGTTAATTAAAACTCCGCATTCTTCGGAGTGCGCGGGAACGGAATCACGTCGCGGATGTTGGTCATTCCTGTTACGAACAACAGCAAGCGTTCAAATCCTAAACCGAATCCTGCGTGTTCGCATGAACCGAACTTGCGTGTTTCGAGATACCACCACAGTGATTCTTCATGAATGCCCATTTCCTTCACTCGTGCATACAACTTATCGTAGTTGTCTTCACGCTGTGATCCGCCGATGATTTCACCGATCCAAGGGAAAAGAATATCCATTGCACGAACGGTTTTTCCGTCTTCGTTCTGCTTCATGTAGAACGCTTTGATGTCTTTCGGGTAACCGGTTACTATTACAGGTCCGCCGAAATGTTCAACGAGATAGTTTTCGTGTTCCTTCTGCAGATCTTTACCCCAGTCAGGTTGGAACTCAAACGCTTTCTTGGAATGTGTTTCCTTCAGAATCTCCACTCCTTCAGTGTATGAAATGCGCGTGAACGGTTTATCCAGTACAGACTGTAAACGCTCAATCAGTTTATTGTCGTAGGTATCGTTCAGGAACTGTACGTCATCTTTACAATGGTGCAACGCATAATTGATGAGATACTTCAACATTTCCTCTGCAAGATTCATGTTGTCGTTGATGTCGTAGAACGCCATCTCCGGTTCAATCATCCAGAACTCTGCAAGGTGACGCGGCGTGTTGGAATTCTCCGCACGGAACGTTGGTCCGAAAGTGTAAATTTTTCCTAATGCCAGTGCAGCCAATTCACCTTCGAGCTGTCCGGAAACTGTAAGGTTGGTTGCTTTCCCAAAAAAATCATAAGTAAAGTCTACTTCACTTTTAATATCCGCCCTCAGCTTTCTATGAAACCTCATAAAGTTGTAAAATGAAAACATCAACTGTGGGTGATTTCTTGAACTAAATCGTCTTCGAGCAGGTTTGTTAAGGTCCACTTCATAAATTGATTGAAATCTGTACCCGTAAAACAACTCTCCGCCAAGGTTTTGGAAGTATTCACCACGAATTAATGCATCAAACGCCGTCTGTAGTTGATCTACAAGCGCCCTATTTTTTTTCACATCTTCTGAAATTGCTTTCAGTTCTTGCACTTGCCCTATCGAAGCCACAATCAAATCAGAGAAGTCATAGGACTTTGATAGTTTCTTCTTCCTTGTGATATCTTTTATAGCTGAAGAAATTGACTTGATCAAATCAGCTTGACCATTAGCTTTTATAAGGTCGAAAACTTCGCCACGAAATCTCTTTGCGACTTCATCTAATTCTTTATTGATGAGTGGAGTGTCTCGAATAGGCAAAGTTGTTACACGGAACATCTCTCCTGCTCCTTCTGCATCGGAACCTGTGATGATCGGTGAATGCAAATTGTAAAATCCTTTGTCGTTGAAAAACTTGTGAATCGCAAAAGTCATGTTGTGACGAATGCGAAGAATCGCTCCGAAAGTATTTGTGCGCGGACGCAGATGCGCCTTCTCACGCAGAAACTCCAATGGAAGTGTAACAGGTTTTTTGTCTTTACTATCCTGACCGCGTTTCTGCAACGGATACAATTCCGGATCGCAGTCGCCGTAGATTTCAATTTTCTCTGCCTGAATTTCGAGTGATTGACCTTTGCCTTGCGACTGAACAAGTTTACCTGTAACACCGATACATGCGCCGGTTGCTCCTGCACGCTTCAATGTTTCTTCATCGAACTTCGGAATATCAGCAACAGCCTGAATGTTCTTGATTGTAGAACCGTCATTCAGGTGAATGAACAAAACGTATTTGTTTCCGCGCGCGCTGCGTACCCAGCCTTTCGCTGTTACTTCTCTTTCAACCTGCTCCGAATGAAGGAGCTCTTTAATTGTTTCGTATGCCATGATGCTGATAATTGGGACACAAAAAAACGAAAAATAAAGGGTGCGTTATCATGCGGGCTTGTAATCGTTCAGAATCCAGAGTCGAAAACAGGAAACCGGATCCACAAATAGAAACTTCCGGACAGAAATGGAATAAATCTAAATAACGCCACGTCACACTCAATTCGATTTTATGTTATTGTTTTTCAACGTTTTAGCCGGTTTTTAAACCCTCAATTCGTCGGATTTTTCGGGAATTTCATCGAAGAAACTCAAAATTCAAAAAACGTTTCCATAGTTTTGCCGGCAAATGTCACAAGTAGAAACACGAGACCGGATTTTAGCAGCAGCGCTGGAAATGTTCATGCGTCACGGGATAAAAAGTGTGACCATGGATGATATCGCGAAGCATCTTGCGATGTCGAAGAAAACCATCTATCAGTATTTCCGCAATAAGGATGAAGTGATTCACACGTTGATGCAAAGGCAATTTGCGATTGATTGTGAAGAGTTCGAATGCATAGCTCGCGATTCAGCGAATGTTGTGGAAGAAGTTTTCGGGCACATGCGGAAAATGCATCGCATGTTTTCAAGTATCAACCCGAACATGCTTTACGATTTGCGCAAGTTTCATCCGAAAACCTGGGAGATTGTAACCAAGTTCAGAACGGAAGTTGCGCTCGGCATGGTAGAACAGGCCTTGGAGAAAGGTAAGAAAGACGGATTTGTGCGCGTCGACATTAACACGAAGATCATATCGAAACTTCGTGTTGAGCAAATTGAGTTGGGGTTCAATCCAGCCGTTTTTCCACCGGATAAATACTCCATGCTGGATGTTCAGATTGCAATGGTGGAACACTTCCTCTACGGAATCTGTACTCTGAAAGGACACAAGCTGATCAATAAAATCAAAGAAATAACTGAAGAAGAATAAAATATTTCAAAGCGTTAAACGATTCAACAACTACCAACCGGATAAATTCCAAGCATATGAAAACAATCAGTAAGTGGATTCTGGGAGCAGCACTTCTGTTCGGCCTGAAACTCAGCGCACAGCAGGAAGATACTTCTACCTACGTTTTCACCCTCAAGCAGTCTGTGGATTACGCATTGCAACACAGCACAACTGTGAAGTCGGCGCAATTGCAACAAGCACAGGCCACAGAAAAAACAAAAGAAGTAATGGGTATTGCATTGCCGCAAATCAATGCAAGTTTCCAGGTTCAGGATTTCCTTGAAATTCCTACTTCATTGATTCCTGCAGAAGTATTCGGAGGACCTCCGGGAGCATACATCCCTGTTCAGTTCGGTACGAAGTACAATTCCACTGCGAACTTCAGCGGATCACAGTTGCTTTTCAGCGGCACTTGGTTCTACGGAGTAAAAGGAGCGAAAGTATATCAGGATCTCGCACAGAAAAACGTAACACGTACGCAGATTGAAGCTTCAGCTGAAGTAACCAAAGCCTACTACACTGCCTTGGTGAATCAGGAGCGCAAAGGTTTGCTGGATGCGAATGTTACGAAACTGAAGAAGATGAAGGATGATACGAAAGTTCTTTATGATAACGGCTTCGTTGAAAAAATTGATCTTGATCGTATCACTGTTGCGTACAACAACCTTCTTACAGAAGTCGGCAACGTGCAACGCCTGCTGGATCTTTCTCTGGTAATTCTGAAGTATCAGATCGGCATGGATCAATCTGCAAATCTTGTACTGGCAGATAAACTTGCGGATGTGGTTTTTACACCTGCAGCAGCAACACAAGGTAAATTCAATTACGGAAACCGAATCGAATATCAGATTCTCGAGAGAAATCTCGATGCACAGAAACTGATGTTCAAAGCAGAGCGTGCGGGTTATCTTCCGACGATTGCGTTCTTCGGTTCACTTTCCGCTCAGGCGCAGCGTCAGGAGTTTGACATCTTCGCACGCAAACGTTGGTATCCGATTTTCGTAATCGGTATACAGGTGAACATGCCGATCTTCGACGGATTGCAGCGTCACCACCGTTTGCAGTACAACAGAATTTCCATTGATCAGGCGGAGAACGATCTCGTTGCTTTGCGTCGCGCTATTGACATGCAGCAGGCCGTTGCAAAAGTGAATCTTCAGAATTCAACAGCAACACTCGAATCTCAGAAAGCGAATATGGAACTCGCGCAAAGCGTGTTTGACGTAGCACAGAAGAAATTCGATCAGGGTGTCGGTTCCAACCTCGAAGTGATTAACGCACAAACAGCATTGAAAGAAGCACAGACCAATTACTTCAATGCTCTCTACGATGCGGTAATTGCCAAAGTGGAATACGACAAAGCAACAGGACAACTTACTAAATAATACTACCAACCGAATAAATCCGAATCATATGAAAAATTTCATCACTCTTCTTGCAGCGGCAGCAGTTCTCGCATCTTGCGGCGGCGATGGTTCAGCGGAAGAGAAACTCAAAGCCAAGAAAGCCGAGTTTGAAGCATTGCGCAAAGAAATTGCGGAACTCGAACTTCAGGTTTCAAAAAATAAGGGCGACTCCACTAAAGCGGGGAAACCTGTGCGCATTACAATTATTGCTCGTGATACATTTGAGCATTCGATAGACATACAAGGAAAAGTTGATGCCGATGAAAGCGTTGCAGTGGGTCCGCAGATGCCGGGTCTTGTGAAGCGCGTTTATGTTCACGCAGGTGATAATGTTTCTGCAGGACAGGTTCTCGCTGAACTTGATGCCGATGCAATGATTCAGCAACTCGGTGCTCTGAAAATTCAGCGCGACCTTGCAAAAGACGTTTACGAGCGTCAGCAGAAATTGTGGGAGCAGAAAATCGGAACTGAGATACAGTACCTGCAGACTAAAACACAATACGAAGCGCTTGAAAAACAGATTGCAGCTGTAAACGAACAGATAGATATGGCGAAGATCAAATCTCCGATTAACGGAGTTGTGGATGCTGTGAACCTGAAAGCAGGTGAAATGGCTTCACCTGGATTTTCGAATATCGTTGTGGTTAACACAAACAATCTTCGCGTGAAAGCGCAGGTTGCAGAAGGTTACATTTCGAAAGTACGCACCGGCAATGCAGTATCTGTTCAGCTTCCTGATGCAGATAACAAAGTGATCAATACAAAAATCTCTTACAGCGGAAAGATGATCAACAACATGAACCGCACGTTCAATGTTGAAGTTGCTCTGGCGCCGAACGAACCGAATGTCGTGCCGAACATGGTTGCAGTGCTTAAAATCAACGATTACCGTAATGATTCTGCAATCATCGCTCCGCTGGCCGTAATTCAGCAGAGTGCCGACGGAAAGAATTTCGTTTACGTAGCCGTTCAGAAAGACAAAAATCTGGTTGCGGAAAAACGTGAAGTTGTATACAACTGGACTTACAACGGAATGGCGGAAATCACAAGCGGACTCCAGCCGGGAGATCAATTGATCACAGACGGATCGAAAGACCTTAACCCGGGAGACGTTATTGCTCCGTTGAAATAACTCATTGTCCCATATAAGGTAAAATCAAGGTTATGCTTGACAAAATAAAAGAATTCAAACCTACGTCGTGGGCAATTGACAACAAGACAACTTCCTTTTTGCTTGTCCTGTTTCTCTCCTTCGCAGGTATCGTTTACTATCAGAAACTTCCGAAGGAAAGATTTCCTGAAGTAAAAGTCCCGACGATTTATGTGACTACCATTTATGCCGGAACTTCTCCGACAGACATGGAAAACCTCGTAGCTAAACCGCTGGAAAAACAAATCAAAGGTATTTCCGGTGTAAAGAAAGTAACGAGTAACTCTGTTCAGGATTTCTGTAACGTGGTTGTGGAATTCAACACCGATGTTGAAGTTTCCGTAGCACTTCAGAAAGTTAAGGACGCAATAGACAAAGCGAAGACAGATCTTCCCGAGAAACTTACTTCCGGCCCGAATGCTCAGGAAGTGAACTTCTCCGAATTCCCGATCATGTACGTGAACATTGCAGGTCCTGATTTGAAGAAACTGAAGATTCACGCTGAAGATATCAAAGATCAGATTGAGTCGATGAAAGAAATCACCCGCGTGGATATGGTGGGTGCGCTTGATCGTGAGATTCAGGTGAATGTTGACATGTACCGCATGCAGGTGCTGCAACTCACGCTTGGCGATATTCAGCGCGCGATTCAATACGAAAACATGACCATTTCAGGCGGTTCTATCACTGCTGACGGAATGAAGCGTTCCATTGCGGTAAAGAAGGAATTCAAAACCGTTGATGAGTTAAAGCGTATCGTGATCGGATCTCAGGCAGGTGCACATGTTTATCTTGAAGACGTTGCCGAAGTGGTTGATGCCAACAAGGAGAAAGAAAGCTACGCACGTTTGAACGGGAAAGATGTAATCACACTCAACATCATCAAACGTCCGGGTGAAAACCTCGTTGACGCTTCAGATAAAATATTCGATCTGATTGATGAGATGAAAGCATCAGGTTCTATTCCTTCGGATGTAACGATCACCATTACCGGCGACCAATCCGAACAGACACGTGTTACATTACACGATCTGATCAATACCATCGTAATCGGATTCATTCTTGTACTCGTTGTACTCATGTTCTTCATGGGAGCAACCAACTCATTCTTCGTGGCGCTTTCCGTGCCGTTGTCAATGGCAGTTGCTTTCATTGTGCTCGACAGCGTAGGATTCACGATGAACATGATCGTGCTGTTTGCGTTCCTTCTTGCTTTGGGAATTGTAGTTGACGATGCAATTGTGGTGATCGAAAATACGCACCGCATCTTCCTTGAGAATAAAGGCATGAGCATCATCAGGGCTGCGAAGCTCGCAGCGGGAGAAGTTTTCCTTCCTGTATTGTCCGGAACACTCACCACGCTTGCACCATTTATTCCATTGGCATTCTGGGGGGGAATCATCGGTCAGTTCATGATGTACTTACCGATAACGCTGATCATAACGTTACTCGCATCATTGCTTGTTGCTTACATTTTCAACCCGGTATTCGCAGTGGAGTTCATGCGTCATTACGATTCCGAAACGGCTAAAGTGAACCGCTGGCCTTCATGGTTGAAGAAGCTCATGATCTTCGGCGGCGGATTCGGATTGCTGGCATATACTTTCAGTCCTTTCCTTGCAAACCTTACCATCTTCATTCTGTTGTGCGTACTTCTGCATCACTACGTACTTCGCAAATGGATATTTGCATTCCAGGAAAAACGCTGGCCGCAGGTGCGTGAATGGTACGGACGCAAACTCGTTTGGGCTATTGATCATCCGGGGACTGTACTGACATCGATGATCGTACTTTTCATTCTTTCATTCGTCGGAATCGGAATACGTCAGCCAAAAGTTGATTTCTTCCCGCAAGCTGATCCGAACTTCATTTACGCTTACATTGAAATGCCTGTCGGTACAGATCAGGATCGTACAAACGCGGTTGCATTGCAAGTGGAGAAGCGAATTGATTCGTTGATAGGAGCAGATAAAGATCTGGTGAACTCCATCATCACCAACGTGGCATTCGGTGCCGGTGACCCGCGAACTCCGGACTTATCCGTACAACCGCACAAAGCGAAAGTGTCTGTTGCATTCGTGAAATTCGCTGAGCGTCATGGCAAGTCAACTGCAGATGTCCTTACCAGAATTCAGAAGTCTTTCGGTGAGAATAAAATTCCTGATGCGTCTATTATCGTTGAACAGGAACAAGGCGGTCCGCCGGTAGGAAAACCGGTGAGCATAGAAATCACAGGCGACAAACTTGAAGCTTTGATTTCCACTGCAGACCAACTGAAACTTTATCTGGACAGCGTAAACATTGCCGGGGTTGAACGACTCAAGAGTGATGTTGTAGCAAGCAAACCTGAAATCGTGTTCAACATTGATCGTGAGCGTGCGAATCGCGAAGGAATTTCAACCGGTATGATCGGGATGGAATTGCGTAATGCCGTGTTCGGAGCGGAAG
The DNA here is from genome assembly GCA_023151315.1 of Bacteroidia bacterium. GTDB lineage: Bacteria > Bacteroidota > Bacteroidia > Palsa-965 > Palsa-965. The sequence goes on along the minus strand of JAKLJE010000016.1, from coordinate 48,659 downwards.
CTTCAAAGTTCAGAGATGAGAACGATGAGTATCCGATCATGATCCGTTATGCTGAAGATCAGCGTAAAGATCTTAATGCACTGAACAACCTGAAGTTCACATATCGCGATATGAACATGGGCGGGCAGATTCGCAATGTTCCTTTGTCTTCGTTTGCCGACATTTATTACGGTCAGAGTTACGGCGGAGTAAAACGTAAAGCGCAGAAGCGCATCATCACGCTTGAATCAAACGTTCTGAAAGAATTCAACCCGAACGAAGTTGCTGCAAACGTGAAGGCACAGGTTGAAGCATGGACGCTCACGCACAAAGTTCCCGGAGTGGAAATCAAGATGGGCGGACAGGCAGAAGAGCAGGCCGAAACAGCCTCGTTCCTCGGTTGGGCGCTTCTTTCTTCAATCGGCTTGATCATTGTGATTCTCGTAACACAGTTCAACTCAGTGGGCAAACCGATCATCATTCTTACTGAAATCTTCTTCAGTGTGATCGGAGTGTTCCTCGGCCTGGCGATCTTCGGCGGCAACATTTCCATCATCATGACGGGTGTTGGAATTGTAGCACTTGCAGGTATCGTTGTCCGAAACGGAATTCTGATTGTGGAGTTCATCGACATTCTGAAAGAACGCGGCATGCCTACTCGTGAAGCGGTAATTGAAGCCGGTAAAACGCGTATGACTCCGGTATTGCTGACCGCAACTGCGACAATTCTCGGTTTGATTCCGCTGGCTGTTGGTTTGAATATCGACTTCTATACGTTGTTTGCAGAATTCAATCCGCATCTGTTCTTCGGTGGAGACAGTGTGGCGTTCTGGGGACCATTGTCATGGACAATGATCTACGGACTCAGCTTTGCAACGATTCTTACACTAATTGTATTACCGGTGATGTACATTCTCGGTGAGCGTTTCAGAAACCGTTTGCGTCGTTTGACCGGCGGTAACAAAAACACAGAAGTGCACCACGCTGAAAATCACAGTGCAGAATAATTTAATGGCGGGATCATTTCCCGCCTTTTTTATACCATGAAGAAACTGCTTCCTTTCGCTCTGACAGTACTGCTTGCATCATGCGGCGGTAAAACTGAAACTGCATCTCCGGAAAAGAGAGATATCACGCAGGCGGTGTACGCTTCAGGGAAACTGTTCCCTAAAAACGATTACAAAGTTTCCGCTCGTCTCCCTGGATATGTGGAAGAGATTTTTGTAAACGTTGGCGACACTGTAAAAGCAGGACAACCGTTGTTGCGAATCAGAAGTGAGATCAACACGATAAATGTTGAAGCGGCAAAAAATCAATTTGCACTTGCATCGCGGAATGCCTCTGAAAACGGGCCGGTTCTTTCAGCTTTGAAGCAGGACATGATGGCTTTGCAGTCGAAGTATGAGTTGGATTCCGTGAACTTCCGTCGCTACGAGAATCTGCTGGCGCAGAAGAGCACCTCACAGATGCAATATGATCAGGCGAAAGTGTTGCTCGACAATTCACGCGCAGCGTATCGTCGTTCGCAGATGAACTATACTTCAACGAAAGATCGATTGCGCACAGAATCAGAGAATGCAAGATTACAACTCGATGCACAGAACAGCAATCTGGGTGATTATACAATCGCAGCTGCTGTCAACGGAAAAGTGTACGACATCGTTCCGAATATCGGAGATTTGGTGAATTCGCAAATGGTATTGGTGGAAATCGGATCTGCAAATGAATTTGAAGTGGAATTGAGCATCGATGAAACAGATGTTTCATTCGTACAAACCGGTCAGAACGTGATTTATGAAATTGATGCGTTCAAAGATGTGGAACTGAAAGGAACCGTGCAGGAAATTTATCCGCGCATCAGTGCGGGAAACAAAACAGCACGAGTAACTGCAACAATAGAATTGAAACCTGAAATGAACATTTACAGCGGCATGTCTGTTGAATCGAACATCATTGTTTCTCAAAAGAAAAATGCATTAGTAATTCCACGCGAATACATAAAGCCGGGAAATTTAGTCAAGGTAAAAGGGAAAGAAGAACCGGTGAAGATTACTTCCGGCGTGAGCGATCTGGAATTCGTGGAAGTACTCAGCGGAATTACGGAAAGCGATCAACTGGAAAAATAAACTACGCAATTTAATATTCGAATGTCATTCTTTAAAAGTCCATCCTTCCGCATTGCGATGACGCATCTTCTTTCGAAGAAGAGGCAGACCATTGTTGCCATGCTGGGCGTGACTTTCGGAATTGCTATTTTCATTTTTCAGGCCGGACTGATGTCAGGATTCCAAACCATGTTTATTGAGCAAACGGTGAACACATCAGCGAACATCAGAATTTATAATGATGTTCAGGGAGAGCGCCCTTCCCTGCTCGATCGTTTTCATGACGATGGGAAAACATGGAATGTAGTTCGCAATCAGAAACCGGAAGTGGAAGATCCGAAACTGAAAAACGGGAAACAGTTGATGGACATCATCAGTCGTCATCCGGATGTAGCGGGCGTTTCACCTTTCATCGGTTCGCAGGCGATTTTCAAATTGGGTATTGCGCAGATTTCAGGTCGTGTTTCCGGAGTTGAGATTGAAAAGGAAAATGCCATTTTCTCAGTGGAGAAATACATGATCGAAGGAGATTTGCGCAAACTGGAAACCACTCCGAACGGAATTATTCTCGGCGAAGGACTGGCCATGAAACTCGGCGCAAAAGTGGGCGACAATATGTTTGTTGTTTCTCCGAAAGGAATCGGATTGGATCTGAAAGTTGTGGGCATTCACAAATCCGGAATTGTGGAGCTGGACAATTCACGCGCATACATTAACATCCGCAATGCACAGAAACTGCTGAATGTTGATGGAAGTTACATCACCGATCTCAACATCAAACTTAAAGACATCAACAAAGCAAAACCGCTTTCGGTTTACTTTCAGGAAAAATTCGGTTACACGGCACAGGATTGGGAATCCGCGAATGCAAATATTTTCAGCGTGTTCAAAATTCAGAATATGGTTACGTATCTGATTATCGCATCCATTCTCATTGTTTCCGGCTTCGGGATCTTCAATATTCTGATGATGATCATTTACGAGAAGCTTCCGGATATCGCTATTCTGAAAGCAACTGGATTCAAAGACAAAGACATTCGCACGATCTTCTTAACCGAATCACTCGTGATCGGAATTCTCGGTGGTTTGCTGGGGTTGGCAGTTGGTTATGCATTGCAGCAAATTGTCGGACACATCAAAATGGACGTACGAGGCTTTGTAGCGATGGAATATCTGCAGTTTAATTCTTCACCTGCATTCTTTGTATTCGCGTATATGTTCGGTTTGCTTGCAACTGCACTAGCCGGATATATTCCTGCGCGCAAAGCTTCCAAAGTAGATGCCATTGATATTATAAGAAGTAAGTGATGAGCGCGATTCTTGAAACAAAAAACCTCGACAAATTCTTCCGTGATCCGGTAGATTTTCAGGCTTTGAAAAAAGTCAACATCGCTGTGGAACGCGGAGAGTTTATCTCCATTGTCGGATCTTCGGGAAGCGGAAAATCAACTTTGCTCTATGTGCTTTCAACTTTGGATACCGATTACGAAGGACACATTTATCTTGCCGGTGAAGATCTCTCCGTGAAAACGAAAAATGAGTTGGCGGAAATCCGCAATGAAAAAATCGGATTCGTATTTCAGTTCCATTATCTGCTTCCTGAATTCACCGTTCTGGACAATGTGATGTTGCCAGCGTTGAAGCTCGGAAAGTACAGCGACGCTGAAATCAGAAAACGTGCTCTTGAAAAACTGGGAATGTTGGGTCTCGTCGATCAGGCAGATAAAAAAGCAAGCCGACTTTCCGGAGGACAACAGCAACGTGTGGCTATTGCGCGTGCATTGATCAACGATCCGGATATTATTTTCGGAGATGAACCTACAGGAAACCTTGATTCAAAAAATGCGCAACTGGTGTTTGATATTTTCCGCGAGCTGAAGGAAAAATACAATCAAACCATTATGGTAGTGACGCACGACATGAATCTTGCCGCGCAAACCGACAGAACCATACGTCTGCATGATGGTGAAGTTGTGGCCAGCGAACTGATTGTGTAGCCAGTATTTCTGCTCACACATTGCACTAAGCTGATGTAAAATGCCTCAACAAACCGCCCAAAAGGCGGCTTAACCTCCTGATTTTGCAGATTTTGTGAACCTTTCCCTTCGTGTTTTCGTACATTTGCTCTGTAATACTCGCGATGGCACACACCCCTGAAAAGAATGAATTTGTACCCGGCAAATTGCTCGGTCAAATCAATTCACCTGAAGATCTCCGTCTTTTATCGGAAGAACAGTTACCGCAGCTTTCAAAAGAGCTGAGACAATACATCATTGATCTCGTCTCCGTTAAAGGCGGTCACTTTGGTGCGAGCCTGGGAGTTGTAGAACTCACCGTCGCTTTGCATTATGTTTTTAATACTCCATACGATCAACTCGTGTGGGATGTCGGACATCAGGCATACGGACACAAAATTCTTACAGGTCGTCGTGATGTATTTCACACGAATCGCAAATACAAAGGCATCAGCGGTTTCCCGAAACGCAGCGAAAGCGAATACGATACTTTCGGAGTGGGACACTCTTCCACTTCCATTTCAGCTGCATTGGGAATGGCAGTTGCTGCCAACAGAAAAAATGAAGATCGTCAGGCAATCGCTGTAATCGGTGATGGATCCATGACTGCGGGAATGGCATTCGAAGCACTGAATCACGCCGGCATTGAGAAAAGTAATCTGCTCGTTGTGCTCAACGACAATTGCATGAGTATCGATCCGAATGTGGGTGCGCTGAAAGAATATCTGAACGACATCACCACTTCACACACTTACAACAAAGTGAAAGATGAAGTGTGGAAGATGCTCGGTAAGATCAGCAAGTTCGGTCCGGATGCGCAGAGCATTGCAACTAAAGTCAGTGACACACTGAAGAGCGCGTTGCTCAAGCAAAGTAATCTTTTCGAATCACTGAAGTTCCGCTATTTCGGTCCTATCGACGGACACGATGTGGATCGCTTAGTGAAAGTGATGCGCGATTTGAAAGATATTCCGGGACCGAAAATTCTTCACGTGCTTACCACGAAAGGAAAAGGTTTCAAATTTTCTGAAGAAGGAAATCCTACACTTTGGCACGCACCGGGCTTGTTTGACAAGCATACAGGACAGATAGTAAAATCTGCAGTAACAGAGCCGCAGCCACCTAAATATCAGGATGTGTTCGGACACACAATGGTTGAATTGGCAGAGAAGAATCCGAAGATCATGGGAATCACTCCTGCAATGCCGAGCGGATGTTCGCTGAATATCATGATGAAGGCCATGCCGGATCGTGCATTTGACGTAGGTATTGCTGAACAGCATGCAGTAACGTTCTCTGCAGGTCTTGCAACGCAGGGCATGATTCCGTATTGCAATATTTATTCTTCGTTCATGCAGCGCGCATACGATCAGGTAGTGCATGATATTGCTCTGCAGAAACTGCACGTTGTGTTGTGTCTGGATCGTGGCGGACTTGCAGGTGCAGATGGGCCAACGCATCACGGATCATTTGATATTGCGTATTTCCGTTGCATCCCGAATATGGTTGTGAGTGCACCGATGAATGAAAGCGAACTTCGCAATCTGATGTACACGGCACAACTCGATAAGAATGCGGTTCCATTCTCAATTCGTTATCCACGCGGTAACGGTGTTATGCCGGAATGGAGAACACCTTTCGAAGAAATCACAATCGGTACGGGAAGAAAAATCCGCGACGGAAAAGATATTGCCATACTTACATTCGGACATCCTGGCAACTTTGCGGTTGAAGCTTGTGAAGCTTTGAAAAAATCAGGAATTGATGCTGCGCATTACGACATGCGTTTTGCAAAACCTTTGGATGAAAAAATGCTGCATGAAGTTTTCTCGAAACACTCTAAAGTGATTACCGTTGAAGACGGTTGCATACAAGGAGGATTCGGAAGTGCAGTGGTTGAATTCATGGCAGATCACAACTACTCTGCAGAAGTAAAGCGCCTCGGTATTCCTGATAAATGGGTTGAACACGGTGAACAACCGGAGTTGTGGAGAGAATGCGGATATGATGCGGCTTCAATCGAAGAACAGGCGAAGCGAATGGTGCTGAAACCGTCTGCGGTTTTGGTATAATGGTGTAGTGTATCTTTTTCGGTTAGGAACGTTATAGCGTAAACGGTCCTGCATGTCACTGTTACTTCGAGTAACTTTCTCAGCATTTCTACTTCTCGCATCAACGCGAAATCATGTGCAAGCGCTTGAATTCAGACCCGGTCTCGCAATTCCCGGTTTACGCGCAGGTTATATTTTCGGAGCAGGAATTTCTTTCGGTGCAGAAATCTCTTACACTCCCTTTGTATTCGAAATGATGAATTCGCGGCACGCTACCGGCGCATACGCATCATTAACATGGTTTCATTCGAAAGGTGAAATGTACACGCAAACCTGGTACAAAACTATGAGCACGGGTGTTGTGCTTTTCTCCGACAACAGTTTGATGATTCGCGCCGGCGTCGGAAAATCCGTTTTGCGTTGGGAACGCAACAGAATGAACAAAACGAAATCGAAAAGTATTACACCGGAATTAGATGTGAGCTATTCGCCCCTGCAAAAAGGAGAATATATTGGATACAGAGTCTTTTCCCCGGGCAACGCCTGCTTCGGACTCGATATCAGCTCAGCACACGAAGTGTACGCTGCGTATCGTTACAACTTCGACAGAACGGTCTTTCATGATCCGGAGTTTCATTTGTTCTGATTTCATTCTTTACAGTAATCAAATCGTCTGAAATTTTCCTTCAACACGGGCGAACGCTGAACTTTCACTTACTTTCTTATCAGCTCATACCTCAAATGCGTAGTTAGCGCTGATGGTATTACTTCTGCAATTTTTAATTCATACTTGTCTTTGTCAATACCATCAAACAATCGAATGCCGCTGCCCAGAAAAACAGGCGCGATGTGAATGAAAAACTCATCAATCAGTCCGGCATTTAAAAACTGTTGAATCGTATTCGCACCGCCTTGTATCCGGATGTCTTTTCCGTTTGCAGATAACTTCGCTTTACTTAACGCACTTTCAATTCCGTCGTTTATAAAGTGAAAAGTTGTTGACCCTTCCTGCACCCACGGATCGCGCACTTCATGCGTCAGAACATAAACATCCGCTTTGAATAAATCGTTGGGCCAACTCGTCATGCCTTCTTCAAACATTCTTTTACCCATTATGTATGCGCCGGTTCTGGCGAAAGTTTCTCTGATGTATTTCCCGTCAGCTCCGTCTTCATTTCCTCCTTCAAAACCAAGATGCTGCCAAAATGCTTTCTGGTTAAACATCCATGCGTGTATCTGCCCGGAAACTCCGCCCATAGGATTTGCAGGACCTCTGTTATCCCCTGCAAAATAACCATCCAATGAAATTCCGCTGTCGAAAATTATTTTGCTCATTTTGATTGTTCAATTTTATCTAATGATGCGTTTTTAGTTTGCATAGTCACTTCATCAATTTCCTGATCCACTCAATAACCAAATTCGGTTCTTCAAGATAAATAAAGTGTCCCGACTTATCCGTCTTGATATGAGTAAAAGAAGTAATTCCCGTTCCCAATGATTCATGCGCCAAAGACCAGTCTGCCACACTTTCCGCTGTCATTTCATCGTCTGTTTTTATTGATGTGATTACAATTACAGGAACATCAGGCAATGTGGATAGCTGCTTCATAAAGCTACGATTCTCCAGCAACCGCTCCGCTTCCATTGCGGCACCGTTCATGTTCTCAGCAGCGAACAACTGAACTAGAGTGTCTTCATGAGCTTGAGACATAGATGCGTACTCGGTGAATTTCTCGTGGTTAGGATCTATGAATAACAGCGCTTTTATTTTATCCGGATGTTGTATGGCGTATGCACGGGCAATTGAACCACCCAACGAATGACTTACAAGAATCACTTTTTCATTGGAAGCCGTTTTATTAATAATCATTGCAAGATCATCTACCAATGCTTGCAATCCTCTTGCATCAACCGGTTGCGACGATTTTCCATAACCTCGTCTGTCATACGCAATAACCTGATCATTCTGTCCAATAGAATCGAAGATGCCGCTTTCCAACCATGTAGATCCATCTACTCCCAGTCCGGATTCAAACACCACGGTATTCTCTCCTTCACCTCCGGTGAAAACCTGAAGTCGGGCAGTGTCAATTTCGACAAAAGAAGTTGATAGTTTAAATTCCTTTTTATGTTGTTGGCAGGAAATAAATAAGGCAGCAACCAAAAATGTGACAGCGCAATTCTTAATAATGGACGATGCTTTTGTAATCATGATATAAAAGTACTGTGCATAGTGTAAACGGATTTACGAAGTAAGATGTCACCACTTCGATCAATTCAGACAAGTTAAGCTAATTAAAAGAAATGACCGATGCGGGAGCATAATTCTAGGCCTCTTCAGGATATTACTTTTATGCGCTGGTTAACGCAACAAACCAGTATGTTGGAAACTAAATTTTCATAGAGGATGGATTATTACGATCTGATGAAACTAACAGTTCTTTTCTTTAACTGCCTACTGTTCAAGTCTATTCTCCATTCTGATTTCAATCACCTTTTTTTACTCTAAAAAAATATTTTTTTCACGCGCCTGAATTATATCTTTGAGAAATCAATAACCCGTTAAACAACTATTTATGAAAAAACTTTCTCTCATTGGTGTGCTGGCACTCAGCTTGATCTACACTTCGTGCAGCATTGAAAAACGTCACCACCTGAACGGTTACTACATCAGCTGGAACAACAAAGTTGAAAAAGCAACTGAACAAAAATCAGAACGCAAAGACGCGGTAAGCATTGCTCCTGTAGCTACTGAAAACACAACTACGGTTACCGAACTGAATACTGTTGTAACTGAAAATGAAGTTGCTCCGCAAAATACACAAACAGCTGTTGCTCCATCTTCAAAAGAAGTTCGCAGCACAGTAAAAAACATCGTTTCTGAAGTGAAGAAATCGGATGTACAGAAAACAGCTCCTGCTGTTATCAAACAGGCTCAGAAATCCAACGCAAATAACGCTGCAGCTCCGGGCGGGGATACCGATCCTGTGTTGCTCATCATCCTTGCTATCCTTCTTCCGCCACTGGCAATGTACCTTTACGAAGGAAGCTGGACCAGCCGTTGCACGGTGAACCTGATTCTCACTTTGCTCTGCGGTCTCCCGGGAATGATCCACGCTCTTGTGATTATCCTTGGAAAAAAATAATTCGCAACTGAAAAATTTGCTTCGATGGGCAGGGCTGACAATCTGGTTGGCTCTGCCTGTTGTTTTATTGATTCTTCCGGCTAAATATTTCGATAAAGGCCAGAGTGTTTGTCCTTCTCAATTACTTCTGAAAAAGGATTGTCCCGGCTGCGGATTAACCCGCGCTGTACAGCATTCCATTCATTTCGATTTCATCACCGCGTGGAACTATAACAAACTTATCATCGTTATATTTCCGATCCTCATCATGTTCTATATTCACATCGCGGCCCGATTCCTTAAACGCGATGTGTTCCGTTTCTTCCGGAAATTTTACTGGTAGTATCTTAGAAGCCCTCTGCCTCAGAAGGCTTTGTAAATTATCCGACAACAAACGTTTAAAACCGACTAGTCCCGAACTTCCGGTTTACATTTGTCGCAGTTGACGGTACGCCGTCGTATTTTTCCACATCAGTTTAAAATTTATTACCAGTTTATTTTTAATCAGAACATGAAAACGCATACGAACATTATTCCCATTGGTAAACCGGAACTCGCAGCCGATTTCATCAACAACACGCAACGATCTATTTTTCTCACAGGCAAGGCCGGCACAGGTAAAACAACATTCCTCCGCAATATTCTGAAGTCAACGTATAAAAACACCATCATCGCAGCTCCTACCGGAATTGCAGCCATCAATGCCGGTGGCGTTACACTTCACTCGCTCTTTCAATTGCCTCCCGGATTCTTTGTGCCGGGGAAGGACCGTCACCTTTCCTTCGCTAACGAAATGCGGGCCTTCAACGAACACAGCCTCATTCGTAATCAGCATATGAGTAACAGAAAAAGAAAACTGCTGCGCGAAGTTGAACTTGTGGTGATTGATGAAGTAAGCATGCTGCGCGCAGATCTTCTCGATGCAATTGATATTGTGCTACGCATGGTGCGTCGCAACAGCTTTCCCTTCGGCGGCGTACAAATGCTTTTCATCGGTGATCTCAATCAGCTTCCGCCCGTAGTACGCGATCAGGAATGGACCATCCTGAAAAAATATTACAACAATCCGTTTTTCTTCGATGCACAAGTGCTGCGCGACCATCCGCCCGTACACATTGAATTCGAACGCGTGTACCGTCAGTCGGATGAGCGATTCATTGCGCTGCTCAATAATCTGCGCAACAATACCGTTACTTCTCAGGATGTACAATTGCTGAATTCCTTCGTGCGCAAAATAAAATCAGTTGATGACGGTTCTGTTATGCTCACTACGCACAACAATAAAGCAGATGCAGTGAATCGCGCTTCGCTGGCAAAACTTCCGGGCCACTCAACGGAATTCAAAGCGGAAATAAAAGGCGATTATCCGGAATCACTTTATCCGATTGATCTGACACTGGAATTGAAAACGGGTGCGCAGGTGATGTTCATCCGCAATGACAACAGCGGAAAGCAGGAATTCTACAACGGAAAAATCGGAACAGTGGTATCCATGAAAAACAATTCAGTGTTTGTAAAGTGCGATGATGAGACGCTGGAAGTGAAACGCTGTGAATGGGAAAACATTCGCTACACAACAGATCTGCAGAACGGTGAAGTGAAGCCCGAAACGATTGGAACGTTTACGCATTTTCCACTTAAACTGGCGTGGGCTATCACCATTCATAAAAGTCAGGGACTGACATTTGATCGCGCAGTGATTGATGCAGAGAAAGCGTTCGCTCCAGGACAAGTTTATGTTGCTTTATCCAGATTACGCTCATTGGAAGGATTAACGCTAACCGGACCGGTGAACTTCGCTTCTATTGTGAACGATGCGACCGTAACGGATTTCAATTCACGAAAAGTTTCCGACGAACGTCTCAACTCTGAACTTCAGGTGGAAACTAAACAGTATGTGGCCAATTACATCCGCAGAAGTTTTGATTTTCGTGAATTGCAGAAAGCAATGCTCTCGCTGACAGGTGAAAATATTTCAACCCGCTCTAAAAGTGTTACCGCACGTTTTCAGTTGTGGGCGCGCCAACTCGTAAATTCATTTTCAGAAACGGAAAAATACGCCGGGCGTTTTACCGTGTTGATTCCTCGCTTACAGAATGAACCGGAAGTTCTGATCGAACGTGTCACTTCTGCGGCAACATACTTTACGGAACAGTTGCAGAAAACGCGAAAAGATATTTGCACAAAACTCGATGAACTTGCAAAAACCACCGCAGGTCGCACACACGCAGAAGATCTGCGCGATCTTGTGGAAACTTTTGACAGCTGTATTATTCAGATGCGGAAGGCAGGTGTGCTGGTAAAAAGTATGATGAAAAATCAGCCTGTGTTGCGGGATGAAATGTATCGCAGAACAGAGTTGAAGCCGGCTGAACCTTCAGGCACGCAAAAGGCGGAACGTGAATCGATGTGCACTACACTGGATTTGTATCGCAGCGGGAAAACAATTGCACAGATCGCGAAACAACGCAAAATGCTGGACTCCACCATCGAAGCACAACTCACCACCTGCGTTGAAGAAGGTTTGATGGCAAAGGAAGAATTTCTGGATGAAACTTCCTTGGAAGAAATCCTCACCGCTCCTGAAATGTTTACCCCCATGAAATCACTTAAAAAACGCGGGCGTATTCGTCCCGGCGCTATTTAAGTCATTCGATTTTTTTTCACAAGCCGTGCAACCTTTACGGATTCATCCGTTCTTTATTCAGAATCCCGGACGAAATGAGCAACAAAACACGGATCAACAGATGTTTGCAGGGCGATAAAATCGCTTTCCGCGAATTCTATGATCTGTATTCGCGTGCCATGCTCAACGCGAGTCTGCGTATCGTTGGCAACATTGAAGAAGCGGAAGACATCCTTCAGGAAAGCTTTATTATATCATTCCAGAAGCTGAATGAAATCCGGTCGGATGCGGAGTTCGGCGGATATCTGAAGCGCGTAGTGGTGAACCGTTCCATTGATCTGATCCGCAAAAACAAACCTGATTTCAGTTCGCTGGACGAAGTGCAGATCGCCGGCGAAACGGAAAACGATCAGGATCTGAAATATGATCCCGCAGTGCTCACAGAATGTATCGCCGAACTTCCGTCCGGATTCCGAATTGTACTGACGCTTTATCTGTTCGAAAATTATTCGCACCGCGATATCGCGCAGTTTCTGAATATCTCCGAAGGAACTTCAAAATCACAATATAACCGCGCACGGCACAAACTCGCGGAACTGTATCACAAAAAAACAATGACCCATGCGTGACACGTTGAAAGACTATATTGATCAGCACCGTGGCGAGTTGGATTCAGCAGTTCCATCGGATAAACTGTGGGCAAAAATCGAAACTTCCATGATCGTAGCAATTCCTGCTGCCGGAATCACTTCCGGAATTCCCTGGCTCAAATATTTCGGATTCGGACTTTCTTCCGTAGCCGGCGCAGCCATCGTGTACACTGCAATCAATTCGGCTTCACCGAACACAGAAGAAACATCGAACATTGTGTCTACTGCGAAAACCATCCTGATGGAAGCTCCGGCACAACAGAGTATTTCAACTCCTGCTGCTGATGAATTTATTCTGATGAATACTGCAGCACAACTTCCGCCTGCACAGAATTCTCCCGATCCGGAATCTACTTCAGCATTGCCTTTGTTCGATACTGTTTCTCCGCAAGCGGAACCGCAACGTTATGCAAGTGCTGCAACTCTTGACGATACAACTTTCAAAGGAATAAAACGCGTTGAAATCATCTCTTCTTCTGCAAAGATTTTTGTCAAGGGAAATACCGGCTCAGATCTCAGTGTAACGGAAGGCGCTGCCAATGATTCGAGTGTGAAAATCGAATACACACGCATCGATACTTTATTACGGATCAACGCACGTGTGGAATGCGGCAAACCGAAAATTCAACGTTCGCGTAAAGCATTCGTCTACAATTCCTGCACCTCCAGTGCAGTCCTGACAATAAACGTACCGAACGGAACTTCCGTTGTTGTACAAAATAACTATGGTGATTCTGATGTATCAGGTGTTAATGCGCCGGTGTGTGAGGTACGTACTTCTTCCGGAGACGTGAAAGTTTCTTCCATAGTCGCAAATACAAATGTGATTGCATCTTACGGGGATCTTGATGCAAGCAACATCACAGGAAATCTCACCGCACGACTCAGTTCAGGATCTGCAACCGTGAAAAACGTTAAAGGAAATGTAGATGTGGTTTCCACTTACGGAGATCAGGAAATCTCCGACATCACCGGAAACCTCAAGGCTAACGGATCTTCAGGCAACATCCGCATTTCACATCTGATCGGAGATGTGAATGCAAACACAACGTATGGCGATATCAGCATCAATGATTTCAAAGGAAGCGCGCGTTTGATTTCTTCCAGCGGAAGCATCAACGGTGAAAGTGTTGAGCTTACTGCAAACAGCACATTTGTTACCACGTACGGCGATGTGAGAATGAATCTCATCAATCCGCTTGAAGCACTGAGCTTTGAACTAGTAACCACTTATGGTGAAATCTCGATTGACAAGAATGGAGAAAAGTTCACGAACGACAGCCGACTGAATCTCAAACGCGGCAACATACTCATCAAGGCCACATCCTCATCGGGAGATCAGGTCTTCAGATAATAAAAAACCCGCTTCAGATTTGAAGCGGGTTTTTTGTTGTATTAATAGTGAGATTAAAGTTTCCCTTTGATCTCAACCATATCGTAACCTTCGATGAGATCTCCCACCTGAATGTCGTCGAACTTGTCAATGTTCAATCCGCATTCGTAACCGGTAGAAACTTCTTTCACATCGTCTTTGAAACGCTTCAGTGATCCGAGTGTTCCGTCGTGCAACACAATTCCGTTGCGGATCAGGCGCACTTTCGTGTTACGTGTAACTTTTCCGTCAAGCACATAACAACCGGCGATCGTTCCGACTTTCGAAATCTTGAACACTTCGCGTACTTCGATGTTGCACACCACTTTCTCTTCGAATTCCGGAGCAAGCATTCCTTCCATCGCAGCTTTGATTTCTTCGATGGCTTTGTAAATGATGCTGTACAAACGGATATCGATCTGTTCGGTTTCTGCAAGTTTCTTCGCACTCTGCGAAGGACGAACCTGGAATCCGACAATGATAGCATTGGATGCAGATGCGAGGAGTACATCGGATTCAGAGATTGCTCCGACACCTTTGTGTACAATACGAATCTGAATTTTCTCTGTAGAAAGTTTGAGCAATGAATCGGAGAGTGCTTCGATAGATCCGTCCACGTCACCTTTAACGATGATGTTGAGTTCTTTAAAGTCACCGATTGCAAGACGACGTCCGATTTCATCAAGCGTAATGTGCTTGGTAGTACGTATCTGCTGTTCACGTTGCAACTGCAAACGACGTGTTGCAATATCGCGCGCTTCGCGTTCGTCTTCCATCACGTGGAATTTATCACCTGCCTGCGGAGCTCCGCTCAGACCGAGAATCTGTACAGGAGTTGCAGGACCCGCTTCATCAACGTGAGCACCGCGTTCGTTGTGCATTGCTTTCACACGACCGCTGTAGCAGCCGGCAAGAACAACATCACCTACACGAAGTGTTCCGTTCTCAACAAGAATGGTTGCAGTGTATCCGCGACCTTTATCCAATGTAGATTCGATAATGGTTCCGCTTGCACGCTTCGCAGGATTCGCTTTTAATTGCAGCATTTCCGCTTCGAGCAATACTTTCTCGAGAAGTGCGTCAATGTTGAGTCCTTTCTTCGCGGAAATTTCCTGACACTGATATTTACCGCCCCATTCTTCAACGAGGATATTCATTGCAGCGAGCGCTTCGCGGATCTTATCCGGATTCGCTCCCGGTTTATCAATCTTGTTGATCGCAAATACAATCGGAACACCCGCAGCCTGTGCGTGGTTGATCGCTTCCGTTGTCTGAGGCATTACGCTGTCGTCGGCCGCAACCACAATGATTGCAACGTCTGTAACCTGAGCACCACGTGCACGCATCGCGGTAAACGCTTCGTGACCCGGAGTATCGAGGAACGTAATGTGTTTTCCGTTCTCCATGGTTACACCGTAAGCTCCGATGTGCTGAGTGATACCCCCGGCCTCACCTGCAATTACGTTCGCTTTACGGATGTAGTCAAGCAACGATGTTTTACCATGGTCAACGTGACCCATCACCGTTACAATCGGCGGACGATCCATCAACTGCTCAGGAGTATCTTCTTCTTCACGGATCGCTTCCTGTACTTCCACGCTTACGAATTCAACTTTGAATCCGAATTCTTCAGCAAGAAGTGCAATGGTTTCAGCATCGAGACGCTGGTTGATGGAAACGAAAAGTCCCAACGTCATACACGTTGAAATGATTTTCGTAACCGGAATGCTCATCATGGAAGCCAACTGGTTCGCAGTAACGAACTCAGTGACTTTGAGTATGCTTTTATCAGCAGCAGCCTGCTCCATCTGCTCCGCCATCTTGTCGCGGATTTCATCACGCTTCTCACGACGGTATTTGGATGCTTTGGATTTCCCTTGTCCGCTCAGGCGTGCAAGAGTTTCCTTGATCTGCTTCTGGATTTCTTCTTCAGTAAGTTCCGCTTTCGGACCTGAGCTTGGACGATTGTGTTGTCCCGGACCTCCGCGGCGCTGTTGATTGCCCGGACCACCCTGATTCGGGAATCGACCCTGACCGCCCTGTTTCGCAACTTCGTTTACGTTAACAGGACCTTCTTTTTTGAGACGCTTGCGTTTCTTCTTCTTGTCAGTTTCAAACTGCGCATTGGAAGATGCAACCGGTTTCTTCTTATCGTCTTTCACAGGAAGTTCGATCTTGCCCATGATCTTCGGGCCTTCGAGCTTCTCAACGGAACGACGGAACAATTCTTCTTCAACCGGAGGAGCAACAACCGGGGGCTCCGGAGTTACTTCAATCTTTTCCTCCACTACAACCGGAGTTTCCGCTACCGGTTCAGGAGCAACAACAGGCTCTTCGGTTTTCTTCTTCGTTGTTTTCTTTACTTCAGCTTTTTCCTCAGCAACCTCTGTCTTTTTCTTTTTCTTCGACTTGTCTTCGCCGAGATCAATCTTCGCAACAACTTTCGGTCCTACTGCAGGCTCCGCTTTGATGCGAATCACTTCTTCCTCAACTTTCGGTTCAGGAGTCGGTTCTTCAACTACAGTTTTCGGTTTTGTCTTCGGAGGTTCAGGCGCTTTGGTCTGATTCGCATCCTTAATCAGGATTTCTTCCTGTTCTTCGCGCTCACGCTTCACTGTTTTACCGCTTTCTTCGTCGAGAGCGATGGATTCTTTACGCACACGCGTAGTGGAAGTAAGCTGTTTCGCTTCTTCTTTTTCAAGGCGATCCTGCGCGAACTCATTAAGAAGTTCACGGTAGGTTGCATCGGTAATCTTCGTATTCGGATTGCGATCAATTTCCTGACCTTGCTCTTTGAGAAAGTCAATGATGTGATCCATCGAAACGTTGAGTTCCCGGATTACTTTGCTTAGACGTATAGTTGCCTGTTCTGTCATATATAAGCCAGCCTTCCCGGCGGGCGGGTACAAAGATCGGAAAAACAAAGCGGATTCGGACTATCCGATTCCGCTTTGATTATCCTGTTGATTATTCAAATTCCGAGCGGAGAATACGCTTCACCTCGCGAACGGTTTCTTCCTCGAGATCTGTGCGTTTTACCAGCTCTTCATCGCTGAGCTCAAGAACCGATTTTGCTGTATCGCAACCGATTGCTTTGAACTCGTCAATGATCCATGCTTCAATTTCATCCGAGAATTCGTCGATTCCTACGTCTTCAACATCTTCATCGGTATCGCGGTATACATCAATTTCGTATCCGGTTAAGCGGCCGGCCAAACGGATATTGTGTCCGCCTTTTCCGATTGCCAGAGAAACCTGATCCGGCTTGAGGAATACTTCTGCGCGTTTGTTCTCTTCATCCAATTTGATGGAAGTGATTTTCGCAGGGCTCAACGCACGCTGAATAAGCAGCTGCGCGTTTGCAGTGTAGTTGATAACGTCAATGTTTTCATTACGCAACTCGCGAACAATTCCGTGGATACGTGAACCTTTCATACCAACGCATGCTCCAACCGGATCGATGCGATCGTCGTAAGATTCCACAGCCACTTTCGCGCGTTCGCCCGGCTCGCGCACGATTTTCTTGATCGTGATAAGTCCGTCGTAGATTTCCGGAACTTCCATTTCGAAAAGTTTTTCGAGGAAGGAAGGAGCTGTTCTGGAAAGAATGATAACCGGTGAGTTGTTACGCAGATCTACTTTGTAAACCACTGCACGAACAGAATCACCTTTCTTGAAGAAATCTCCCGGAATCTGTTCTGTTTTCGGAAGGATCAATTCGTTTCCTTCGTCATCCAGAATCATGGTTTCTTTCTTCCAAACCTGATAAACTTCTCCGGTGATTACATCACCCACACGCTCTTTGTACTTGCGGTACAATGAATCTTTCTCAAGATCAAGAACGCGCGATACGAGGTTCTGGCGGATTGCAAGAACGGCACGGCGACCGAAATCATCAAGTTTGATTTTATCTGTAACCTGCTCGCCGATTTCGAAATCCGGTTCGATTTTCTGTGCAGCGCTCAAGGCAATATGTTTGTTCTCATCGTAATCAAAACTGTCTTCAGCGAATTCGTCATCAACGATTTCGCGGTTACGCCAGATCTCGAGGTCACCTCGCTCAGGGTTAACGATCACGTCGAAATTTTCATCGCTTCCCCAGCGTTTGCGGATCATGCTACGAAATACGTCTTCCAGAATACTCATCAACGTTGCACGGTCGATGTTCTTCATTTCTTTGAATTCCGAGAAGGATTCAATCAGATTGATGTTTTCCATTGTTAGGGTATTGAAAAAGTATATTGGCCTTTCGCCTTTTTTCCGATTAAAATTTGATTACTAGTTTGGTCTCTTTGATATCATCATAACCGAAACGCACTTCCGTTTCCACGGTTTGTTTGGCTTTGCGACCTTCGATGCGCTCCTTTGTTACCTGTTTGATTGAAAATCCGTTTTCATCGGCACCGAGAAGAATGCCGTTGACTTTTTTGCCGTCTTTCAGTTTCACATCCACTTCGCGACCTGCGTTTTTAAGATACTGTTTCAGCACTTTAAAAGGCTGATCCATTCCTGCGGATGAAACTTCCAGTTCAAAATCTTCCGCATCGCGGTCCAGACTTTTCTCAATGAATCGACTCACTTCAACGCACTGCGAAATCGAAATTCCACCCTTGCGGTCGATGCTCACCGTGATTTTATTCATTGGTGTTACATGTGCATCCACCAGAAAAGCGTCGGTTCCTTCCAGTGCTTTTTCAGTTAATTCGCGAATATGTGATGCTGCAATCATGGCAAAAAAACAGGGGACTATTGTCCCCTGATCTCATTTTCTATCTAAACAGGGTACAAATGTAGAAATAAAAAGACTTATAAACAATAGTTGAAAACATGGCAACCTTTAGCCGATGAAGCCGTATATAAGAAAGACAGGATTGGCTAAATTGCCGATCAACGCTACGTTCTTTCTGTATTGATTACAGACCCGAATGGCACCATTAACCTTAAAACCCATGAAGCATGGAGCCAAGAATTCAACCCAAAAGGGCAAATACGCTATTAAATAAAGCGCTGTTTGTCAGCACATTGTGCATTTTGTCGGCTACAAATCTGCTTGCGCAGAACAAAAGTGCCGGCGGAGGAAAAATTACGGTCGGAGAAATCGTGTTGTATGTGGCAATTATCGTTGCGGTAATTGCTATTGCCTGGTTCTTCAGTTCACGTCAGACCGACATGCTGGACGAAGAGCAGAAGCAGCAACACAACAGCACGCCCCGTAAGTACTACGATCATCCTAATGATCCGCACTTCCGGAAGCTGAGGAAGAAAACATCATAATTACTACCCGTTCCCGAAATGGAGAACAAACCTGAAGAGCCGCCGGAGAAATTCCGGTCGGCTTTTTGTTGCCGAAACGTGATACGAAACAAAGCAACTGAATCAAGTGTAACCCGAATTTTTCTCTTGACCAGCTACTATAAAACCCGCAGGTCTCCCGTCTAAAGCCTAAGGTCTAAAGTCTATTTTACCTTCTCACCCTTCCTATACTTCTGCTCAAACAAAACTTTTCCGTCAGTATCATAATAAATCCATTTACCATGTGGTTTACTTACGCGACGCGTCTTGTACACTTTTTTTCCGTTGGCTTTCGTCAACACATACTCTTTCTGTTTGATGAGCTTGTGTCGCATGATACCTTGCTTTTCTCCAGTGATAAAGTAGTTGGTGGTTTTCCCTGACAGCTTGCCCATCTTGTAGTGCACAATGGATTTCAAACCTCCGGTTTCATAATAGAATTTCCATTTGCCATTCAGTTTGTCGAGTTTGTAATTCCCGGTTTCTTCGAGAATGCCATGCTCACTCCAGGTCGTCCATTTACCGGTTTTCAAACCGTTGTCGTAACTGCCGGTTTGATGCAGCTTACCGTTGTCCCACCAGAATTGCCACGCGCCGTGTTTGAATCCTGTTTTCTCACTGTATTGTCCTGAGTAATTCGGCTTGCCGTTGTAATACCAACCTTCCCACTTTCCGATCATCACACCGTCTTTAAATGTTCCGCGATCTTTCACATTGCCATTGTCCCACCACGCCGTCCACTCACCGTCTTCACGACCGTTTTTCAGATTTCCTTCCTGCAGCTTCTGTCCGTTTTCAAACCAATACGTCCAGAGTCCGTTGCGAATTCCATCATTGAATGCGCCTTCCTTGTATTTCTGTCCGTTCGGATACCAGAATGTCCATGTGCTGTCTTCTTTATCGTTGTGATAATATCCGGTCATCTCCATCTGATCGGAATTCTCGAACCAATAATCCCATTTGCCATCGCGCAATCCGTTCTTGAATGAACCGCGCATTTCCACTTTGCCATCCGTCTTGTACCACGTCCATACACCTGATTTCAAATCGTTCTCGTGTTCACCTTCGAAACTTACTTTTCCATCGGCATACCAATGTGTGGCTTTGCCGTTTTTGTACCCATCGCGGAATTCTTCACGTGCTTCGAGATATCCTTCCGGCGCCCAGAATGTCCACGTTGAATCCTTCACACCTCCACGATAAATTCCTTCACACCACTTTTGTCCGTTATCGAAAGTGAGTATCACTTTACCATAACCGTCTTTCACAATCTGTTTGCCGTCTTCACTCCACAGATGTATGTAATACTGGCGTCCGTTTTTGTATTCGTATTCCTGCGATGGTTTCCCGTCAACATACCATTCTTTCCACAGGCCGTCTTTCTTTCCGCGCTTGTAGTTTCCGGTTTCCTTTTGTTTCCCGTTCGGATACCAACCTGAATACAATCCATGCAAAGTATCATTCTCAAAGAAGCCGTCGCTTTGCGGTGTTCCGTTCTCGCTGTAAAATTTGAAGTGTCCGTGTTTGTACGATAACAACTGAAAGTTGTGAAACACGATTTTGTATTGTTCTACGCTTTTGAGAACGCCGTCTTCGTAGTAACTCGTCCATGTGCTGTCTGCGAGATTCTCGACATAGCGACACGTGAGAAAATAATTTCCGTTCGGATACCAGTACTTCGCTGTGCCGTTCTTTTTACCGAGAAAGAAATTCTCCTGCGCTTTCAGTTGACCTGTTTCGTAATAGAAAAGCCAGAGTGAATCTTCTTTGCCCTCTTTGTAATATCCGGTGCGTTGAACTTTTCCGCTCTTGAAATAGTAAATGCATTTGCCGTGCAATTTTCCGTTCAGCCATGATTCATCGCTCTTCTTGAATTTCTTCGCTTCGTCGAAATACTCCGTTTTCTTCTCGGGTTTTGTACGTACCGGCTGTTGCTTTTTCTGTTTGCCTTTTTTGGGCTCTTCGTAAAGCGGAATCTGAGCTTGCGCGTTAAGGTAAACGAGAGCTAAAAGAAGGGAGATGAAATATTTCATGATGCTATAACGCTGAAACGGACAAAAGTTGCATGTCTGATGTGACAATGGGGCAAAACTAACGGAAATCGAATTTTATTGCAGATAGCGGATGCAGAAGTAATCAACACATTACTGTGTGCGACCTTGCAATTCATCAATTGCATTGCGCAAAGCCTGTCGGGCTTCGAGAAGTTCTTCTTCAGTGTTTTGTTTTCCCAGTGAAATACGAATGCAGGCTCTTGCTTCTTCTTCGGAAAGTCCCATACCGCGCAAAACGTGCGAAGGTGCGTCGTCTGCTGAAGTACATGCTGATCCTGTGGAAATGGCAATATTCGGAACGCGCTTTATGAGTTCATGTGCCTTGATGCCTTTCAGCAGAATGTTGCTGGTATTCGGCAATCGGCTTTTGATGCAACCGTTGATGTAGCCGCGTTCTATGCTGCTCCGTTCCAGATTGTCTTCGGTCAGGAATTGTTCTGTAAACGTGCGCAACCTGGAGATGCGCTCGTTTGTTTCCCACATTTCATTCATCGCAAGTTCCGCTGCGGCACCCAGACCCACAATTCCCGGAACATTTAAAGTTCCCGGGCGCAATCCCCGCTCGTGTCCGCCGCCATGCATCCAAGGTAACAATGTCACACGCGGATTTTTTCTGCGAATGAACAATGCTCCGACGCCTTTGGGTCCTCCGAATTTATGCGCTGAAATACAACACACATCAATGCCGAGTTCGTTCACGTCCATGCGGATTTTCCCTGCAGCCTGTGTGGTATCTGAGAAAAACAAAGATCCGTTCGAGTGCGTAATTTCACTGAGCGCGGCGATATCCTGAATTGTTCCGGTTTCGTTATTGGCCAGCATCACCGCAACAACAATGGTGTCTTTGCGAATCAGTGCGCGCAACTGAGCAGCATCAACACATCCTTCGCGATCCACGTCGAGAAACGAAATTTCGTATCCGTCATTCTCAAGTGCCGCACAAACATCCAGCACTGCTTTATGTTCAGTGCGTGTTGTAATGATGTGCTTGCCTTTGGCTTCGTATGCTTTTGCAATTCCCTTCAGAGCAATATTAATCGCCTCCGTAGATCCTGAAGTGAAAATGATTTCCTGTTTCTCGCAACCGAGCAACTCAGCAACACGCTCACGTGCCGTTTCAACCGCTGCTTCTGCATACCAACCGGCCTGGTGCGTACGACTCGCCGCATTGCCGTAATGCTCTGTAAAAAACGGAAGCATTTTTTCCAGCACGCGCGTATCTACAGGAGTTGTTGCGTTGTTATCGAGGTAAATCACGACGTAAAGATAGTCTGACACGAAGAATAGTACACGGAAACTACGGATTTTGCGGATCGTGTTAGATAATTGTGTCTCCGTGCCTCAGTGGTTATTCAATGCCGCACAAAGCCTGTCGAATTGTGGTTAATTTATACTCCTTGTCTCAAACGGATTTACGCAGATAATTAATATCTCCGTCTATCCGTGGTGATTTAAAAACCTCTCTGTGTCAGAGCTTGCACTGAGCTTGTCCAAGTGTGGTTATTCAGTGCCGCACTGAGTATATTGAAGTCTGGCAATAAAGGACCCCGTGTCACCGTGGTGATTAAAAACCTCTCTGTGTCGGAGCCTGCACTGAGCTTGTCCAAGTGTGGTTATTCAATGACGCACTGAGTATATTGAAGTTTGGCAATAAAGGACACCGAGTCTCCGTGGTGATTTAAAAACCTCTCTGTGTCAGAGCCCTCACTGAGCTTGTCGAAGTGTGGTTATTCAATGCCGCACTGAATATACTGAAGTTTGGCAATAAAGGACTCCGTGTCTCCGTGGTGATTTAAAAACCTCTCTGTGTCGGAGCCTGCACTGAGCTTGTCCTAGTGTGGTTATTCAATGACGCACTGAGTATATTGAAGTTTGGCAATCAAGAACTCCGTGTCTCCGTGGTTATCTCTTGTTACTTACCTCCGTGGCACAAAAAAGGAGGATGCCGTCTCCCGTCAGCATCCTCCGAACTGAACTCCGGCGAAAACACACGAAACCGGAGCATTTTAAAAAACCGGGCGATCAACAGCGTAAACAACAGCTACGAGTTTGAACTGCCGACACGCCCGGCAAACTATTATTGGTGTGTAAGCGCGAGTCGTGTCCATGCCGCAGCTCCATTCATCTCAATCTTCACGAGATAAATTCCCTGCGCCATGTTTTGTGTATTCACAGTTGCACTTGCTTTTCCTGAAGCAGTATTCATCGTTTCAGTTTTCGCAGCGCGTCCTGCTGCATCAAAGAACGTAACGGTTGCATTTCCTGCTGTTGCCGCGTCGAATGATATACGAACTACGTCGTCAGCCGGATTTGGTGCTACCGTCAAAGAATTCTGCATTACATTTTCTTCAATAGAAGCGGCTTGAGTAACCACTATTGTGTTGCATGTTGAGTCGCAGAATACCTGCATGGAATCATAAACCGTTAAGCAAACCGTATAAACACCCGGTACCGCATATTGATGTGAAGGATTTTGGGTGTATCCGAAGTTTCCGTCACCGAAATCCCAGATGTATGTTCCACTCCATCCCAAAGTTGAATTTCCGAAGAAGAAAATGTAACCGACAGAATCTGCCTGTGTGAAATATGCGTTGCATCCGCCGCTGCCTTGTACAACAATCGTCTGGCACGTTGAATCACAAAACACCTGATTGGAATCGTAAACAGTCAAGCAAACATTGTACACTCCGGGATTCGCATACTGATGCCACGGATATTGTCCGCTGCCGAAGTTGCCGTCACCGAAATCCCAAACATACTGTGCTCCCGGTGCGTTGGAACTGCCAAAGAAATACATATATCCTGCAGTGTCAATCGCAGTGAAGCTGGCATTACATCCGCCACCTGAAGTCACAACAACAGTATGACATGTTGAATCGCAGAATTGCTGATTGGCACTGTATACCGTAAGACATGCAGTGTATGTTCCCGGATTCGCATATTGATGCCACGGATATTGTCCGCTACCGAAATTACCGTCGCCGAAATCCCACACATATTGAGCACCTGATCCCGCTGTTGAACTGCCCAAAAAGTAAATGTATCCCGCCGTGTCTATCGTAGTGAAATTTGCAGTGCAAGTGGAACTTCCTGTAACTGTCACAGGCATACAGATACTGTCGTTGCAACTCGACAACGAATCATAAATCGAAAAGCACACGGTATATGTGCCCGATGATGAAAAAGTGTAGGTTGGGTCTTCCTGATAAGAGTTGTTGCCCATATCACTGAACCACCAGTAATAGAAGTAGCTTGAGCTTGGATTTCCGGTGCCGTTAAAAGATACCGTCAGCCCGTTTGCAGTGTAAGTAAAGCTGGCCTGACACTGAGCTGTTGCCAGAAACGGCATGAGCATAAACAAGGCGATGTAGAAGGTACGAATTGATTTCATGGTATTTTGGTATTGATTCACGTTGCAAAAATGGAATCCGCGAAACAATCCTGCAACCGAGCTGGGTCGATTTCTTACGCGTTCACAAAACGAATTTACCGTACCGTTTCTACGCGTAACTTTGACCGCTCAACACCGTGAATAAAGACACTTTCAAAGGGAATTACTTCCTGCTACACCTTATCGTTTTCATCTGGGGATGGACCGCCATTCTGGGGAAAGCGATTGAATTACCGGCACTGCAATTGGTTTGGTTGCGCATGCCCATTGCGCTCGCAGGAATTTTTCTGTTCATGATATTACGTCGTCACAACCTTGTTACCGACATAAAAAAGCTCAGTATTTACTTCGGACTCGGTATGATTGTGGCGCTGCATTGGATCTGTTTCTATGCCGCCATCAAGGAAAGTAACGTTTCGGTAACGTTAGCGTGCTTTTCCACAGGCTCGCTTTTTTCGGCCTTCATAGAACCCTTTTTCTTCAAGCGCAAAGTGCGCGTTTACGAAGTTGTATTCGGTTTGATGGTTGTTGCAGCGCTCATCATGATTTTCAGAGTGGAAACACAATATACTTTCGGTATCATACTCGGAATTCTTGCTGCTTTAACATCTTCCGTTTTTGGAGTGTTCAATGGAATACTCATGCGAAACGGGCATAATGGCCCGCTTGTTTCGTTGTATGAAATGACCGGCGGATTCATCGGCATGTCCATTTATGTTTTGATTGCACGTCCATGGGAAGGCGGATTATTCACTATGACAACACAGGATTTCTGGTTGCTTTTACTCCTTGGATTACTGTGCACTTCCATTCCGTTTCTGATCAGTCTGCATATTCTGAAAACAATCAGCCCTTACACGGTTTCACTTACTCTTAATCTGGAAACATTGTATGGAATCATTTTCGCTTACTTCATTTTCCATGAAGACAAGCAACTCACCGGCACATTTTACGTAGGCTCTGCGATCATTCTTTCCACGATCTTCATCAACGGATGGATAAAAATGCGTGAAAAGAAAAAGGAGGCCGGAGCCTCCTTCTGATATCATTTCATTTCGTTACTCTTTCACGAAACGCTGCACCGAAGTCCCCGTCGGTGTTTGGATCTGCAGGAGATATACTCCTGAACTGAGTTCAGTAATATCAATCACAGCGTTGGTTGTATTACCACTCACAGTACTTGTAACAGTAGCATCTGCCTGTCTGCCGCAAACATCCGTTACCATCAACGTCACATTGCCATTTCCTGCATAAGCAAACTGCACATTCAATTCATCTTTCGCGGGAACCGGATACACTTTTATGTTGCTCATTCCGGATACTTCAGCAATTCCAATAGCATTCGGAATAATTACGGTATCACAAAATGTTGAAGTACAATTTCCCGGAGTTGTCATGGTAACACAAACTGTATACGTTCCCGGAGTTGTATATGTATGTGAAGTAATTGCGCCTGTTCCGGTTGTGTTATCGCCGAATGTCCATGTGTATGTATTCTGAATACTGAATGGTGTTGCTGTGAACGACATGTTGCCAAGCAGATTCACGTTGGTAAAACTAACCGGACATGTTACTGGGAAGTTGATGTTGACAGTATCGCAAAACTGACTCGTACACATCGTGGCTGAGTCTGTCACTGTCAGACATACAGTATATGTTCCTGAAGTTGTGTACGTATGCGTGGCAATGAATCCGTTTCCGGTTGTGGCATCACCGAAATCCCATGAGTAAGTCCAACCTAAATTAAACGGAGTTGCTGTGAATGTTTGCTGCCCGACTAAAAGTGAATTATTGGTCCACGTTGCATTACAGCTCGGAGGAGCGATAGTAACAACAACCGAATTGCAAACGGTATCTGTACAAATTCCGCCTGCATCAGAAATAATCACGCAAACGTTATAAGTACCCGCGGAAGCATATTGATGCGAAGGCGCCGGTCCTGTGCCTGTTGAAGCATCGCCGAAATCCCAGATGTAATTTGCATTTGCGCCAACAGGTTGCGCCTGAAACTGAACGGTTCCTGTTGTGGTATCAACATTAGAAGTGAACGATCCGCTGAAACCGCTGTTCACAAGAACTGTATCTGTGAATGAAGAAGTGCAGAATCCGCTGGTTACAATGGTCAGTGTAACGGCATAGTTGCCGCAGAAATCATACACATGTGTCGGATTCTGTTGGGTTGATGGTGCTGTTTGATCGCCGAAAGTCCACAACCAGGAAATGATTGTACCGGAGCCTGCATTCGAGGAATCTGCAAATGTGAATGAATTGGCGTTGTTGGTGAAACTGAAGTCGGCCTGACACTGGCTTCTTGCAGTAAGAGCAAACAGCAATGCGGGCATAATGAGTAAATACTTTTTCATGATGTCGGGTTTTTGGGAATGCCAAAGATAAAACAGTTATTTATCTACTTTACCGTAATAATAACGGGACTGATTTTTCGCTTTTCTTCAGCAGGACCCGAACTAATGATATCGTGAAAAATAACCTTCTGTTCTTCTTCAACACCTTTCAGTGCTGAACGCATTTCATTGGTAATTGCCGGCCCATTTGCTGTGTAAACTTTCCACCCGGTCGAATCCTGTACACTCATTTTAAATGAGATCACGCGGAATGCAAAATCAAAATCAAAATTTTCCATCCTGCTGAATACGCCGGAAATCTTTTGAAGATCTTCCTTGAGCATCACTCCGTCATATTTCACGTTATTCACATATGCAACAGGATCAGGAATTCGTTTCGATCGGAAATTGTGAGTAGTGAGAACTTTCATTTGACCGCTTCCTTTTATCGCCAGATTGATTCTGCAGTTCCCCGGGTGATCAACTCGTACGATAAACGAGCCCGGCATTGAATCAGGCCTTATGCTGCCGCCGGAAATCATTGGTACCAGACTGTCAATATCAACCCCTTCGCATTCGATCGTTATCGGATTATCAATACCGATGTAAAACACATTCATTCGTGTCAGTACTACTGCTGATACGCGCTTGGGCTCGTCTTTCAATATGATTTTTGCAAACGTAAATCCGAATGTCAGCGTAACGGCCAAAGCAAGACAAATATGCCTTACGTATGTTCTTGTGAGGTTAATGTGTATCATTTGAGAAACGTTGAATATTTGTATGATTACAAGATAATAAACATTAACAATTACAGATCCTTCGGCTCGGTCCGTCATCTGCATTGTTTCTATCTTTGCACCGTGCAAACAATCATTCCTTACTGCAACAGCCTCACCTCATTTTCCCGCTGGAAAACACGTGAAGTTTCAATCGGCGATCTGAAGCTCGGTGGCGAAAATCCGATTCGCATTCAATCCATGACCACAACAGACACGATGAACACCATCGCTACTGTTGAGCAATCCATTCGCATGATTGATGCAGGATGTGAATTAGTGCGTATTACTGCGCCCAGCATTAAGGAAGCAGAAAATCTTTCCGCCATCAAAGCTGAACTTCGTAAGCGCGGTTATAAAACACCTCTGGTTGCCGATATTCATTTCACGCCGAATGCAGCTGAAACCGCTGCACGAATTGTAGAGAAAGTCCGTGTGAATCCGGGCAACTACGCCGACAAGAAAAAATTTGAACACATTGAATACACGGATGCAGCGTACAATGAAGAATTGGAACGCATTCGTGAACGTTTCATCCCGCTTGTACGCATCTGCAAGGAAAACGGAACTGCGATGCGTATCGGAACCAATCACGGTTCTTTAAGTGATCGCATCCTCAGCAGATATGGTGATACTCCGACCGGAATGGTGGAATCTGCCATGGAATTTCTGCGTATTTGCCGTGATGAAAATTATCACAACATCGTTCTTTCCATGAAAGCAAGTAACGCACAAGTTATGGTACAGGCGTATCGACAACTCGTGCGTGAAATGATGCTGCAAGGAATGAATTATCCTTTGCACCTTGGCGTTACGGAAGCCGGTGATGGAGAAGATGGCAGAATAAAATCCGCAGCAGGAATCGGAACCTTGCTTGAAGACGGTTTGGGTGATACGATTCGTGTCTCGCTCACAGAAGATCCTGAATTTGAAATTCCGGTTGCGCGTGAATTGGTTGGACGTAACTCCAAGCGCGGAAGCGGAACTGCAATTCCTGAAGTGAAATTTGAGAACGGGAATTGGACACTTCCGTATTCACCGTACGATTATCAACGTCGCGCAACAAAATCCGTTAGCAACATCGGCGGCACACATGTTCCTGTTGTGATTGCAGATTACAGCAAGAGAGAAAACATCACGGCTGCATCATTATTCGCTGTTGGATATCAATATTCCGTTCAGCTCGACAAATGGAACTTAACCGATCAGGCATGTGATTTCATTTATGCGGGTGATCATGAAATCGATTTTGAAATACCGGGAACTCTCGGAGTGATTGTCAACAGCGAAAAGTGGAAGTCACATCATAATAAAGGCCGACACTATCCGCTTTTCTGTGGTGAAGAGTTTTTTCGCTCGGAAGAAAAATCGGCTGTATTAAACTTTGTTGCTGTTGATCTTAACACGTGTACTTCTGATTTTGTGAGCAGAATCAAAACGCGCAATGATGTTGTTTTAATTCTTGACACTGTACATCCGCACGGAATTGCGGAAGAGCGCAGAGCAGCAATTGCATTAATGGAAGCAGAATGTTCAGTTCCGTTTATCATCAAGAGGAATTACATGAATGAGAACGATGAGCAATTTCAACTGTACGCTTCAACAGACTGTGCAGCATTGCTTCTCGACGGAATGGGTGATGGAATCTGGCTCAAAACATCTGCGCAGATTTCACCTGCTGTTGTCAATTCCACTTCATTCGGAATATTGCAAGCCACAAGAACGCGAATTTCAAAAACAGAATACATTTCCTGTCCTTCATGCGGACGTACATTATTCGACCTACAGGAAACAACCGCTAAAATCCGCGCACGCACCAATCACCTCAAAGGTGTTAAAATCGGAATCATGGGTTGCATCGTAAACGGTCCGGGAGAAATGGCCGATGCGGACTACGGTTATGTGGGTACAGGTCCCGGGAAAATCACCTTATATAAAGGTCGCGAAGTGGTAAAACGCAATATAAACGAGGATGAAGCCGTAGATGAGCTGATCGGAGTGATCCGTGAGCATGGCGACTGGGTAGATTAGCAAGGGTTGCCACCCTCCAAGGGTTAGGACCCTCCAAGGGCGTTAATCCTCTAGAGTTTTCCACAAAAAAGCAGGGTTATTAACAATTGTCTATGGACAATTACACCGCAACCCTCTAAAAACGCAGATTTCAAGGGTCTATTTTTGTTGAGGAAACCCAATAGACTCATGAGAAACTACGCACTAATCCTCGGAATTACTTTATTGTCGTTCTCGGCTCAAGCTCAAACCGCACAAGGTGGCGGCCCTTCCGTACTGGATGGCTTGGTTCCGCAATACAGCCAAGGCGTGAACGGTACGAATAACAACCGCGTTCCGTGCTGGTACTGGTTAACATTAAACGGTTTGGTGCCTAACGCGACTTACAGATATTACTCTTCTTTAGATTCGTTGAACGCATCTCCTACCTCAAACGGAGCGGGGAACTCTTACTTTGTGAATTCAACTTCAGGAGTTGTTAGAAGAACCACAAATGCAACAATGACGAATAACGCAGGTTACGATTCGTTGACAGCAGACAGCTCAGGTATTTATTCAGGATGGTTTGCAGTTGAGCCAACCGGCAATGGACGTTTTACTCCCGGAACGATTCTTTATCCTAAACTGATGCTCAACAACGGAAACGGCGGAACAAGTGTTGCAACTCGCGTACTTGCTTCTAACTTCCCGATCACGATTATCAATTTCGGAACGACCAACACAGCAACTGAAGGAACTGCATTGTACGATTCTCTCGATGCTACTTCGAAAAACTTCATTTGTACATATGATAACGTTACAGCGACAGGACGTCCGATTACAATTTCAATTGTTGAATACGAAGGAATCGATCATGGTGTGATCACAAGCATCGCTTCATTCTACCGCAATAATGTTGATTCAATGTCCGCTCATTGGGGCGCAATTATTCCTAACACGCTTACCAACGGAATCCGCGCACTGGAAGAACGCAGCTACAATACCGGTGCTCCTGTTGATACTGTTATAGATTCAGATGGTTACTGGTGTTCAGGCGTAAATACGGCGAACATGGCCGGAGGAAATGCTGGGATTTATCTTAACTCCACTTTCTCGTTGTCAGCGACAGCGAACATTCCGGACACAGTATGGACAGGTTTGCCTGCCTATATGGATGTAACTACCAACGATGCAAATGGAACAATCACTTGGGATTTCGGAGATGCTTCTTCTGACACAGGAGCAATGGTTTCACATACTTATAACACTCCTGGTGTTGTTCAGGTCGTTGTTGTAATATCCAATGGCGGATGTTCTGATACTATTGTACAAAACGTAATGGTGATGCTTGCAACAAGTACACCGCGTATTGTATCGCTCGGATTTGATATATTCCCGAATCCATCTACAGGATTGTTCAACGTGAAATCACCAAGCGCGATTGAAAAAGAAATTGAAGTATACAACGTCCTTGGCGAGACTGTATTCACTTACACTTTCACAGGAAACACAACTACGATTGATCTCAGCAATCTCGACAAAGGTGTTTACTTCATCCGCATCAAAGAAAACGTGAGCGGTGGTAAGAACGGAACGAAGCGTATCATTATCGAATAATCTGCAAACGCAGTAACTGAAAAAGGCGCTCAGTAATGAACGCCTTTTTTTATTGATGATAAACTGAATTAATCCAGCTTCAATACTGCCATGAACGCGCTTTGCGGTACTTCCACGCTTCCGATCTGACGCATACGCTTCTTACCTTCTTTCTGTTTCTCAAGAAGCTTACGCTTACGTGAAATATCACCTCCGTAACATTTCGCAGTAACGTCTTTGCGGATAGCTGAGATGTTCTCACGTGCAACAATCTTCGCACCGATCGCAGCCTGAATCGCAATCTGGAATTGCTGACGCGGAATAAGCTCTTTCAGTTTCTCACAAATCTTCTTACCGAAATCGTGTGCACGTGAACGGTGAATCAATGCTGACAATGCGTCTACCTGATCTCCGTTGATCAGAATATCAAGTTTGATCAGATCCGATTTTCTGTAATCAATCGGATGATAATCGAATGATGCATATCCTTTGGAAATTGACTTGAGCTTATCGTAGAAGTCAAACACGATTTCACCCAGCGGCAATTCGAAGATCAACTCCACACGATCTGTTGTCAGATAGGTTTGATTGATCATGATGCCGCGCTTCTCCATGCACAACTTGATAATGCTTCCTACAAAATCCGCTTTGCTGATGATGCTCGCTTTGATAAACGGCTCCTCAATGTAATCGAGTTTCGTAGGATCCGGCATGTCACTCGGATTGTGCATATGCACCACATCGCCCATAGTTGTGTAAGCGATGTACGATACGTTCGGAACAGTGGTAATCACTGTCATGTTGAACTCACGCTCCAAACGTTCCTGAATGATTTCCATGTGCAGCATTCCAAGGAATCCGCAACGGAAACCGAATCCGAGAGCCGCTGAAGCTTCAGGTTCCCATGTCAATGATGCGTCATTCAACTGGAGTTTTTCCATAGAGTAACGCAACTCTTCAAAGTCATCAGTATCCACAGGATAAATTCCGGCAAATACCATCGGCTTCACATCTTCAAATCCTTTGATCGCTTCTGCGCACGGATTCGCAACCGTGGTGATAGTATCACCGACTTTTACTTCGCGTGCGTTCTTGATTCCGGAAATGATATAACCTACGTCGCCGGTTTTTACTACATCTTTAGGATCAAGACTCAATCGGAGTACTCCAACTTCATCTGCATTGTACTCCGCACCCGTGTTGAAGAATTTTACTTTGTCTCCTTTGCGGATTTCTCCATTCAGGATTTTGTAGTATGCAATAATTCCGCGGAATGAGTTGAACACTGAGTCGAAAATCAGCGCTTGCAACGGAGCCTCAGGATTTCCTTTCGGCGCAGGAATTCTCTCGCAAATTGCTGCAAGAATATCTTCCACTCCCAATCCGGTTTTCCCTGATGCAGGAATAATCTCTTCGCGTTTGCAGCCGATTAGATCCACAATCTGATCTTTCACCACTTCCGGTTCTGCGCTCGGAAGATCAATTTTGTTCAACACAGGAACTATTTCCAGATCGTTTCCTAAAGCCAGATAAAGGTTGGAAATTGTTTGCGCCTGAATGCCTTGTGCCGCATCTACAATCAACAAAGCTCCTTCACAAGATGCGATGGAACGTGAAACCTCATAAGAGAAATCCACGTGGCCGGGCGTATCGATAAGGTTGAGAACATACTTCTCACCCTTGTATTCGTAATTCATCTGAATAGCATGGCTCTTGATGGTAATCCCGCGTTCTTTCTCGAGATCCATATCGTCAAGCACCTGCGCTTCCATATCACGCTTGGAAATCGTCTTCGTAAACTCCAGGAGTCTGTCCGCCAATGTTGACTTTCCGTGGTCGATATGTGCAATAATGCAGAAATTTCTGATGTTTTTCATTGTATTCTAAGGGATGCAAATGTAGCTAAAAAGCGCGTACTGACGAGCGTAAGATTACTCTGTACTGCAGACAATCTCAATGTCACCCCGTATCATCCAATTAACCGTGATTGTTAAATCCTTACTTTTGCCCCCGAATACAGAATCCCATGAAAGTCACAGATCATCTCAAATCAGCAAAATCAACGCTCTTTTCGATTGAAATTCTTCCTCCATTGAAAGGAAAGAGCATACAATCCATTTACGAAGGCATTGACCCGCTGATGGAATTCAAACCTTCGTTTGTTGACGTGACTTACCACCGCGAAGAATACGTTTACAAAAAACGCGAAGGTGGCTACCTCGAGAAAGTTTCCATTCGCAAACGTCCGGGAACAGTTGGAATCTGCGCCGCTATCATGAACCGCTATCATGTTGATGCAGTTCCGCACATCATCTGCGGAGGTTTCACCAAAGAAGAAACGGAATCTGCATTGATCGATCTGCACTTCCTCGGAATTGACAATGTTTTACTGCTTCGCGGCGATGCAATCAAATCCGAATCACAATTCATTCCGGAACCTAACGGACACAGTTACGCGATTGATCTTGTTCAACAGGTAGGTGAAATGAATAAAGGCAAATATCTGCACGAAGATATTGTGGATATGGCTCCAACTCATTTCTGCGTTGGTGTTGCAGGTTATCCTGAGAAACATTTCGAAGCGCCGAACCTTTACGCAGACATGAAACATCTGAAAGCGAAAGTAGATGCAGGTGCGGATTATATCGTTACTCAAATGTTCTTCGACAATGCGAAGTACTTCGAGTTCGTAAAAGCTTGTCGCGATATGGGAATCAATGTTCCGATTATTCCGGGATTGAAAATTCTTACCCAGAAAAAACAACTGCTCGCATTGCCGAAAATTTTCCACATCGACGTTCCGCAGGATCTGTACGTAGCTGCAGAGAAATGTAAAACCGATGCAGAAGTTCGTGAAGTGGGAATTGATTGGTGCATTCAACAGTCTAAAGAACTTGTGAAAGCAAACGTTCCTTGTCTGCACTTCTACACCATGGGGACATCAGAAACAACACGCCGTGTGGCGAGTCAGGTGTTCTAGTCGATCAGCGACAAAACTTTCTCTGAAGAAATTCTGCAATTCTCGATCCAGTGATCGAAGTTGCCGTCATCTGAAACCCATTTGAACGCACGGAGTTTTACGTTGTTGCGTTGACACACTTTCGCTATTCCGAAAAGTTCCATGTCAAACACAGAAGTGTTTCTGATCCGGTGATGATACTCGGCAGAATATTTTGCATCCTGCTTGTGATCGTAGAAATAATCGGTGGTGAAACAGGAAAATTCAGAAACGGAATCAATCACAATACATTCAGAATTTTGTTCGAAAGGCGTGTGGCCGTATTCGCATAACGGACGCCCGTCAATATCCTGATACACTTTTCCCACGCGAATGATCTCGCCCAACTTGTGTTGCACCGATCCGCAGGAGCCAATGTTGATGAGCTCTGTGTATCCTTGCTGAATCAATTCCATCGCTTTCATTGCGGCATTTAACTTGCCGACACCTGAATAGAAAACAGGAATGTTTTTTAATTCTTCTGCGTGATGAACTTCATCCGGCAACGCAACTATAAAAGCAGTTTTCATATGTTCACTTGAAACGACCGAATATTGAATCAATACCAGTCCAGTAATTTCTGAACGCGGGCACTTTGTGCAGGACGCTGATATTTATCAAATGTTTCCTTACACATTTTCAGAGCAAGTTTTGTTCTTGACTTCAATTCCTTATCCTCTTCACTAAGCCTTGATTTTCCGTCCATTAATTTCAACTCTCGCTCATAGCTATCTATCAGTGCTGTCCCGAACTCATCTCCCTTCTTCTTATCACCTGACTCATAATAAACTTCCAGTGCGTATGCGTCCAGAGGCCTTAGTGCAACACTTGCTGTGAAGCTATATAAGCTGTTCAACAATTTGATTGCTTCGGCTTTCTCGCCCTGCTTGCAATGCATTTCTGCCGCATAAATAGCAGAGATCTTGATGTTCGTAGTCCACAGCTTACCGTTAAATCGATCCACTGTTGTACTGTCCGATAAAAACAGTTTGGTCAGATTTGTTCTCAGCGGATTAAGTGAGGCAATCGGATAATTCCAACTCAAAGTGCAATCATTCGTCTTCTCACGAGCAGGAATGAATCTGCAAAGAAGTCCTTCCAGAAACATGTATGGCTTCAGATATCTCGGAATTTCGGCGCTTGAGGAAATGTATACCGGACGATCTTTGAAATTGGAAAGAATTATATCAAGCATCGCCATCTCTCCTTGTATCAAATAAGAACGATCAATGGTGATCATAGCCGAATCTTCCGAAGAGAGTAACGGATACTTCTTATACATTTCAGGCGGGCAATTCACAATTATTCTGCTGTTCCGGAATAACTGCTGCTCCTCATTCCACTTCACTTTCGTTGTTATACCTGACAGAAACTCTTCGGGACTCATATCAATTCGATCCTGTTCGTAATCCATGAGGAAATAACTTTCTCTTGTGTATATCGAGTCTGCGATGGAAAATTTAACGGGAGGATTATCAAAGAAAATTCCTCTGTGCCTTTTCAGATAATATGCTGTACTCATCAGCGAAATGTTCATCACTGCAACATCGGTACGGATACCTTTTATCCATTGCAAATACCAAAGCGGATAGGAATCATTATCACCATTCGTAAAAATGATTCCATTGCGTTCTGCGCTCTCCAGCATGTTGAGAGCTATGCTCCTCATGAAAGGATCATACAAATCTTCTTTGAAATAATCGGCAATTTCCATCTCTCTTCCCATATAAAGAAGATCATCATAGGTCGCCATGATCTCGTTACAGTACTTCGTGTAAATTGAGCCGACAAGAACTTCGAAATTCGGATTGCGTTTTCGCATGCCGTCATAAACAGCAATTGCCAAACGTTCGTTTTTCAGAAACTCATCCTGTTTTTGCTTCTCACTCAAATTGGCCGGCAATTCTGAATGATACGAGTAGTGTCGACCTGTAAATCCGCTGGCGTAATTCGAGTATGCTCTCGCGAGACTTTCATAAATCGTATCGTTATTGCCACTGTAAGATGCGAAATCCGCTATCACATCTTTGTCCCAACCGTCGTATCCGTAATACGAACAACGTTCAAAGTCATACTGATTTGCACTCCTGATGTCACTTGAAATTCTGCTTTGAGACGAACGGGTATATCCCGACTCGAAACTTTTCAACTGTTTGTACTTTCCGCTCGCAGAAGACCAGAACAGTTCAGCATCTATTATCTCATAATCCCGAATGGTATCGTTGTATTCAGCGCGTACCACAAACCAACCCTCGCGCTTCTTGTGATATTGGATTGCTTCCCCGCGTTTCATTTCACGGACAGAATAATCGGAATAAAACTTCGTTACAATTTCAGTTAAGCTCGGATAAACCGCAGCATTGACCGAAACGCCGGACAACAGAATCAGAATAAAAGTTAGAATACGTTTCATCTTACTGCCTGTTCAGCATCATAGCCGCAACATACTTTCCGATGATGTCAAATTCCAGATTCACCGCATCACCGGCTCTCAACTTCCCGAAAGTTGTGTGTTCGTATGTGTACGGAATGATAGCGACTGAAAATTTTCCGGGCAAGGAATCCACAACCGTCAGACTTACACCATTCACTGTAATAGAACCTTTCGGAACTGTTACGTGTCCTGACGCTGCATCGTACTCGAATGTATATTTCCAACTGCCGTTCTGATCTTCAACGGAAACACACTTCCCTGTCTGATCCACATGACCTTGCACAATGTGTCCGTCCAATCGCTCACCGAGTTTCATGCAACGCTCTACATTTACATAGTCGCCCGCATTCAGACTTCCAAGATTTGTGCGCTTCAAAGTTTCATCAATTGCTGTTACGGTGTAAATGCCGTTCGCGATTTTCACTACTGTCAGACACGCTCCGTTGTGCGCAACACTCTGATCAATTTTCAATTCGTCAACAAACGGCACTTCAATTTCAAAATGCGCGTTGCCGGCTTCGCGTTGAATATTCTTCACGCGACCCATTGCTTCTACTATTCCTGTAAACATATGATTATTCTCCGCGTACGTCCTTACCGAAAAGATGGAAGAAACCTGTAATCTCTCTCGTTACAATTCCCTGCAAACGGATTTCATTTACGGTACACACGTAGTAATAAACTCCGTCAGTACACAATCGTCCTGTATTGCGATCGCGCCCGTCCCAATTCAACGCAGGATCAGTTGTTGTGAATACCATCATTCCCCAACGATCGTAAATCTTGATGTCAATGCTTTCAACGTAACGATACGGGAACGGAATGAACAGATCATTGATATTATCCCCGTTCGGAGAAAATACATTCGGCAAAGTGTACTCCGGACAGTTATCCACGCAAACAATATTGCTGAATGCACTTTGATTTCCGAAAGTATCAACTGCCGTTACAGCATAGCAACCCGCAACTGAAGTAAGATTCGTAAAGTTGATTGTAGTATCTGATGAAACCAATATTGTGGCGATAATTATCATCGAACCGGAATCAGTTGGTGTGTACCAGATGTTATACGATACCACATCATCTGTACCGCAATTCATGTTATTCGGATTTGTCCACTGCAACTGATTCAAAGCAAGGAAACAATCAGAATGCACTCCCAGATTCGGCGGACATGGCGCAGTCAAATCAATCGGCGCATCACATTTTTCCTGCGAACGATTCAGCAACAATGGCGGAAGCAGCGCGTTGAAATACGATCCATGCGCTTTTACGTAATAACAATATTGAACGCCGTTCACAAGACTGTCGTCAACGTAACTGTTGCCGGTAGAAAGTCCGATGGAATCCCAAGTTGTGGTTGTGTTGTTGAAACGAAAGATCGCGTACTGATAATTTGTCCACGGTGTTGTGTCCTGCCACGTCAGTAAAATCTGATTGTCCGATGGCGTTGTAGAAAGAAACACCGATGATGCAGGTTGTGCAAATCCGAGATAGTCGACGTTCGCTCCTGAGTAGAATTCAATTCTGTATGTATATGGAGTTCCTGCAGTGTTCAGATTCACATCCTGAAACAACGTTGGCAATTGATAAAATGCGTTTGCAGTAAGTGATGCAACCTGAATCTGTGTTGACAGATTGGAAACGAATCCGTCGTTGCGGAAGATGCGCAATTCATACGGTGGTAAGTGTTGCGTAGTATCGAAATCAATTCCGTTGGCCAATGCGTTTACCCAATGAACATCAATTGTTCCTGTTGTTGCACTCGTAGAAGTAACATCAACATGCGTGATCACGGGAACATCTCGCTTCAATTCACTGCATTCTTCCGGTGAAGCGTAACTCTCAGCTCCGTCAAGGAAGTACGCATGAACACGGTAACAGTAATCAACGCCCGGAATCAATCCTGCACCGTTATTACTATCTGTGTATGTTAATGTGTTCAATCCGCTTACCGTTGCAATTAAAACAAATCCGGTTGAAGACGGAACGCCTGTTTCACATTGCGCAGGATTCCATCCGCTCGGACCTTGACGACGGTAAATTTTATATCCTAAAACAGGATTGCCTGCAGGATTACAAGGATTCGTTCCCCAATTCAAAATCATGCTGGAACCTTGCGGTGCAACTGTTAATGTTGGCGGCCCCGGAGAAACAACTGTAATGTTCACCGATTCAATATCCACCAACTGAACAGGAGATCCGTTATCCGTTGCTTTGAATGTTACTGTCCATGGTTGTAAGCGTACACGATCGCAATCGGTCTGCCAGTTGAATGTTGCATTCAACGGTGTTGGTTGCATTACGTTCACCGGAGAAAGCGTTGCAGCAGGTGTTACGTTGAATGCTCCGCCGTAACCTTCCATGCGAACGTTATCAGCATTCGGATCGGTAACTGTAAAACTGAAATTCACCAGTGTTCCTGCGTCTACACACAGATCAGGTAAATCCGGAATCACAGGATTGTCGTTGTTGCAATTGTCGATTACATCAATCGACATATCGCGCAACACCGTTCCGATTTTCTCACGTCGACCATTAATCAATCGACGCCATTCTTCGATATAAATAACTACGTTGTACTTTCCTGCTAATTGCGGAGAACACCAGGAAAGATCGCCTGTGATTGCATCAATGCTCATCACTCCACCACCCGCCGCATCCGGAAACTGATAACCGACAATCGGCGTTCCGTTTGTATCCAGGCAAGGACCGATGCTGTAAGCAAGACTGTCGCCATCCGGATCAAACGCTCCCGGGTTGTGATAGAAGCAACTTCCGCGACAAGCTTTATCAAGCGGAATTACTGTAAGCTGCGGAGAAGAATTGCATCCCAGATTCGGATCAACAACAATTGTTGTTTGCAGATAGAACGGCACGTTCACTGAGTTCGGAATGTTTTCAATTCCTGTAACGCGATTCGGATCTTTTATTCTGATGGTATACGTGCCGGGCGAATAGGTATGCGTGGCCTCGTAGTAATTCATTTTGGTGTTGGCGTAATTCGGAACAAGAACTCCATCGCCTGCGTTCGTACAAACGTTGTTCATGATTCCGTTTGTGCGGTAAATTGTTTGCACTACGTTGTCACCCCATTCCACAACTAATTCACAACGATCAGCCGGAGAAAGTGAATTCGTGTACGTAGTTACGCGCACTGTAATGCTTCCGTCGCTGTTACATGTTGTCGTGATTTCTCCCGCAATGTTATGCGTTGCATTCAGGGAAATGATCCCTGTGCAAAACAACATCAGTGCGAGCAGAAATTTCTTCATCATATAATCAGTTAACAACTGTTTCAGGAGTTCGCACTACGTTGCTTTTATTGCGCGATTGATCGAGCATGTACGCGTTGAACTGAATGGTATCGTACAACATGAATTGCGGATTCACTACGAGATACACATCGCCTTCCAATCCGGATTGTCCTTCAGGAAGATCAGGAATTCTGTAGTTGTAGTAAATGGAATCTGTTGTAGATGCGCCCGGACGTGCAACATGAAACAATCCGTCAGGACCTTTATAATATAATGTCAACACCATGTTGGAGTCGTTACCGGTTGGAGAAACGCCGATATCACCATCGCCATCAGTAAATGAAAGCACTACTTTCAGCGTATCGGAACCGTTGTAAATGTATTCTTTGAATTCAAGTACCGGCTCGTCCGGAAAAACGGGATCAGGAGTACACGCTCCGAATCCGGATCCAAGGAGAACTGCAAGTAATATGTATTTTATCGACGACTTCATGCGACACTATGCCAGAATATCAAAGATAGGCGAAACCGAATGTTCAGGCAATAATATAGACGTTAATCGATAAGTGGTGTTGCCCTCATGGTTTTCGGGTAAATAACGCCGTATAAGTGGAAAAGGAACCGTTATAAAACAAAATTTCCCGTCAGAGACGGGAAGTTTTGTGGCAAACACATGAAACACATGTATAGAGGAAGAACGGTTTTAAGTAAACTCGCCCTTCAGGAGTACGAACCTAAGCGATGTTTCCGGTATTGATTCGGATCACGCTGCTGTGACGCTTATGCTTTTTGTGAGAACGGGTGCTTTTCCCGCTTCCCTGATATGCACCGCAATCTTCCTGATGTTTGCAAGAAGGAAGTGTAGTTACTGTAATCGCACCAATGATAAGTGATGCTGTTACTACTGCTTTCTTCGCTGCGAACTTTTTGAAAACTGCCTTCATATCGTTTTTAGTTGTTTTAAGATTTAGCGTCTTTCTGATAATAAGGGCGAGGAAAGGCTCTTTTCCACACGCTACCCGCAAAATATTTTCTATAAATTTCGTTATATACTGATTTTCAGTGTTTTAAATTTGTATGGAATTTTATGCCTTTGCGTTCTGTCGGAAAAACGTCAGAAATATTTCCGGATTTTATGTGGAATTGTTCCAAACTATGCCCTTTTAGTTAACTCCGATTTGGAAGTAGTTCTTTTTTTCGTACATTAGGGATGGCAAACACATTGTTTCACTTATTGTAATCCCTAATCAAGGTGCGCATCAGATTCTTTTGGCCCAAGAAGGAAACGCAGCTGACCGATCAGGAATTGATCGAGCAGTACCGCAAGACAGGTAATTCCTGGTTTGCAGGCGAATTGTTCCGTCGCTACACGCAGCTGATCACAGCAGTTTCATACAATTATCTTAAGGATAATGTTGAAACGGAAGATGCAGTGATGGAAGTGTTCGAAATTATCCTTCGCGATCTGCAACATCATGAAGTCAGCAATTTCAAGACTTGGGTGTACAGTGTAACAAAGCATCATTGCCTCAAGAAACTGCGTAAAGGCAGTCTTGAATCCATTGATGTGGAGACCGCTCTCCGCAACATGGCTGCAGACGATACACAGAAATCCGAAGCGCTCCGCCTGGAAGATCATCTCGAGAAGCTCGAGAAAGCTATCAACGAGCTTTCTGAAGAGCAGAAAAAATGCATCGAGTTGTTCTACCTGAAGCAGAAGAGTTACAAGGAGGTTTCCGGTGAAACCGGCTATTCTGTGAACGAAGTAAAGAGTTACATCCAAAACGGTAAAAGAAACCTGAAAGGATTGCTCGTAGCAGCTGAATAATGGACCCTAAAGAGTTGAAGCGTATTTTTCAGAGAGGAAAGTGTCTTTCCCTCGATACCATGCGCATGTACAACGAAGGAAAATTGCCTTCGAAGTCCGTGCACGAGGTGGAAATGCATTTGCTCGAATGTTCACTTTGTGCTTCTGCAATTGAAGGAATGAACGCACGTCGCGTTAAAGACGTGGATCGCGTTTCAGATAATATCAATAAACGATTGGCGGTTTATATGAATACGCCGCCTCAAACACCGATTCTCAGCCGTTTCGGTGTGGCAATGATCGTTACTTCTCTCGTTATTGCAATTGGAGTTACCACATGGATTTTTGCTTCCGGAGATGAAACACCTTCGGAAAAAATTGCTGACACGAATGTTGTCACGCCGAATCATCCGCCGGATAAATCTGAAATTATAAATCAAAATCCCGATGTACAGGGAGAACGGCCTCAAACTAATGGGGTCGTTTCTGTTTCTACTCCATCCGAAACACAAAATACACGCACGCAGACGTCAGATCTGAATATTTCAAATCTGCCGGCGACACTTCCCAATAACGAAAATACTCTCACCGTTGACCCGCCAGCAACAACAAGCAATGGTACAAAGCAGCAGGAAGATGTGCCGCCAACGGAAAATACACGTACTGCATCAGCGGAACAATTCGTTAGAATAAAAAACGTAATCGTTTATCCTCCGACGACGCATTCTGATAAGAAAACGAAGCAACAATCTGGTGACGGGCAGTTAAACAGATCTTCGAACAGCAAAGGTGATTTCACACTGGAGGAAATGCCGAGTTATCCCGGAGGGAATGAGGCACTGAAAAGCTACCTCATGTCGAACTTCAAACCACAGAAAGAAGACCGGACAAAAATGAAACGCATGACAACCGGTGTGATGTTTCAGGTAAATGCTAAAACCGGAGAAGTAAGCGGAGCATCATTGTCGTTCCCGATTACACCGCAAATAGATGCGGAACTTGTTCGCGTGGTGAACGGAATGCCTTACTGGAATCCGGGAAAGAAGCGCGGTACGGTGGATGTTATGCTCGGAATTACGCTGGAATAAGCGGTCGGAACCCAAAATTCTTTAGTATTTAAGTGCTGTTATTCAGGCTTTTGCAGACCAGCCGCTGCGTTTGCCGGATGCAAGTTATGCGCTACAATTCTTTTCAGATGGAAACATTGCGTAGTAGTTTTAATCAATAAACGATAAAACTATTATGGTTAGCGCATTGATGATGATGGATCTGGAAACGAAACAAAATAAAAGTCAGGCCGAACGGTTAATCGAACAATATCTGCAAAAGCTACTTGTTGAAGCAACGCCGGACAGAATGCACACAGTGGAAATTCCTGAGAATAAAAACGGCCGATCAAAAGTCGAAACCGCTGCCCGATAGATCTAACCCCCTACTCTATTCGGGCAAAATATTGTCGATAAGACGGATATCGCCGAGATAAGCAGCAATGCAGATCACGGCGTTTTTCTTTTCTGTAAGCGGCAATAAAGTGTCGCGGTCTGCAATGGAAAAATACTCCAATCGAACAGCAGACTCGGTTGCGATAATTTTTTCGGCACGCGCATTCAATTCTGCAATTGACTCGCTTTCCCAATGAGATTTCACTTCGAAGAGTGCTTTGGAAAGTATCGTTGCAGCTTTGCGCTGATCAGCCGTCAATCGCATATTGCGTGATGACATTGCGAGTCCGTCTTCTTCACGCACTATAGGACACGGAATTATTTCCACCGGAATATTTTCGCTCTTCACAAGCAATCGTACAACAGCGAGCTGCTGAAAGTCTTTCAATCCGAAATAAGCTTTAGATCTGCCGCTCGCTTCAAAAAGCTTCCGCACAATTGTGATCACGCCGTCAAAGTGACCGGGGCGATGTTTTGCTTCGAGAACTTCACCGAGAGATCCCAGTTGAATGTTTCTGCGATCAGAAACCGTGTTGCCGTGATACATTTCATCCACTGCCGGCATAAACACAAAATCACAGCCGGCATTTTCAAGCATGGGCAGATCCTGAGCAGGAATACGCGGATACTTTGCCAGATCATCCGGATTGTTAAACTGAGTAGGATTAACAAAAATGCTGGTAAGAACGTAGTCGTTCTCCTCTTTAGCTTTTTTTACCAAAGAAATATGGCCTGCGTGCAAAGCACCCATTGTTGGTACAAAACCAATGGTTTTACCGCTATTCCTCAGTGCGTTAAGGCTATTCTGAAGCTCTGCAACAGTGTTAAAAATCTGCATCCGTTACGGGTTTCTGCAAGTGGGCGAAGCTAAGGCTTTTTGGAAACTCCCGCTTTTTTTTTATTATCTTTGTAATCCTTTTTTAGGACATAGCTCCCACCTACATCAAATCCATATGAAGAAAGCACGCGTACTCTTTGTTTCTCAGGAAATTACCCCATACCTGGACGAAACACCAATGGGTTATACTGCCCGTTATCTGCCGCAAGGAATTCAGGAGAAAGGCAAGGAAATCAGAACTTTTATGCCGCGTTACGGTTGCATCAATGAGCGC
The DNA here is from genome assembly GCA_023151315.1 of Bacteroidia bacterium. GTDB lineage: Bacteria > Bacteroidota > Bacteroidia > Palsa-965 > Palsa-965. The sequence goes on along the minus strand of JAKLJE010000016.1, from coordinate 4,243 downwards.
CGCAATCAGCTTCACGAAGTGATCCGTCTCTCCGGTATGAATTTGATTATCAACGATACAGACCATCCGCTGATCATCAAAGTGGCTTCCATTCAGGCTGCACGTATGCAGGTTTACTTCATCGACAATGAAGAATTCTTCCAGCGTAAATTCACTTTGACCGACAAGAAAGGTGCTGAGTTCGCAGATAACGACGAGCGCATGATTTTCTTCGCACGCGGAGTTATTGAAACTGTAAAAAAACTTGGTTGGGCTCCGGATATCGTGCATTGCCACGGCTGGTTCACGTCGCTTATGCCGCTTTATTTGAAAAAAGCTTTCCGCGACAACCCACTTTTTGCTGAAACACGCGTCATCTACTCAGTATATGACGATGAATTCACAAACCCGCTTAACAAAGACTTCGGTAAGAAGGCTATCATTGAAGGAGTTGACAAAGGTGATGTTGATGCCGTTGCAAAGTCTGCAAGCTTCGCAAACGTATCACGACTCGCAATCGATTATTCTGATGCCGTTATCAAAGGCTCTCCGAAAATCAACGCAGACGTTGAGAAGTATCTTAAGAAGTCAGGAAAAAATGTTCTCGACTTCCACGATCGCGAATCATATGTCAGCGCTTATTCCGACTTTTACGACGCCGTTCTTCAGGAAGAACCGTTGCTCGTTGACTGATATGATGAATAAAGCATACTTATTTACTGAAATTTTGTCCAGACAGCGTAGTCATGTCTGGACGAAATTTTTTCCGGCCGTTGTTATCGCCATGATTTTCATGTCGTGCAACAAAGACAACAACATCGGAATTGATGTTCAGCCAGAAGAAGATCTTATCGGGTTGTATACCAATGATACAACAACGTTGTATACCTACACCGTAATTGAAGATTCACTTCGTACAGACGAAGCACCGAAAGCGATTGTGGGAAAATACTATGACACTGAATTCGGCATGAGCACATGCGGATTGTTCAGCCAGTTCCGTATTCCGAATAATCTTACACAAATCAATTTTCAGGGCGGCACTCTCGACTCTGCTGTATTGATGCTGGCTTATGATTTCGATTATTACGGCGATACAGCGCAACAGCAAACATTTGCAGTGCATCAGATGACCTCTCCGATCTACAAAGATTCCATTTACTATTCCAACCGCATGAATGCTTACAACCCGATGGTTGTTGGTCAGAAAACATTCAGTCCTGCACCACGCACCAAAGTGGTTGTAAACGGAGATACTGTGCCTCCGCACATTCGCATTCCGTTGGATTACAACTGGGCTTCGATGATTTTCTCCCAGTCAGGAGGAACGAATCTGGATGGCAACAACAATTGGCTGACATACATGAATGGTTTGTATATCAACCCGACGACAACAGGCGGCGGATTGGTTTATCTGGATCTGCTTGATACCCTTACCGGCATTCGATTGTATTACCATACTGCAACTGACACTACTTCGTTCACATTTGTGGTGAACAGCAGCACTGCATACTACAGTCATTATGCACATGACTACACCGGCACCCCGAACATTGCAGCGCAGCTTGCTGATCCAAACAACCATCTCTTTCAATACAACCATATTCAGTCGAATGCCGGATTGAAAACAAAAATTGAATTCCCGTTTCTTGACAACTACAAGAATCTCGGATATCCGATTGCGATCAATAAGGCGGAGCTGGTGATAAAGGGCGATGCTTCTTTTACATCATCCAATTTCCCTCTGAACACACGCTATTTTCTTACTTCAATTGACTCCACCGGGAAAGAGCGATTGCTGATCGACATGTTCGAAACAACTGCGTACTACGGCGGAGAATTGAACACCACTACTAACGAATACCGTATTAACATTGCCCGATATATTCAGGCGGTGCTGAACGGAACTGAAGAGAACAACGGTTTGTATCTGAAAGAAATTTTCGGAGCTGAAAACGGGCGTCGTTCTGTTATCGGAAGCGGTGCGCCGACATCCGGGAACAGAATGTATCTGCGACTTGTTTATACACGAATCAATTAATCACATCACCTATGTGCGGAATTGTTGCTTACATCGGAAAACGTGAAGCTTACCCGATCCTTGTGAAAGGTCTTCACCGTCTTGAATACCGCGGTTATGACAGCGCGGGCGTTGCTATGATCAGCGACAAGCTGAATGTGTATAAGTGCAAGGGCAAAGTTGCGGATCTGGAGAAGTTCTCGGAGTCGAAAGACCGTAAAGGATCTATTGGAATCGGACACACACGCTGGGCAACGCATGGAGAGCCGAATGATGTGAATGCACATCCGCATTATTCAGGGAGTAAGAAGATTGTTCTGATTCACAACGGAATCATTGAGAATTACGCGCCGCTGAAAGAAGAATTGAAAAAGCGCGGACACAAATTCGAAAGCGATACAGATACAGAAGTACTTGTTCACCTGATTGAAGATATTCAGCAGCGTGAAAATGTTTCGTTGGATGAGGCCGTTCGAATTGCATTGAATAACGTGGTAGGCGCTTATGCGATTGTGATACTATCAGAAGAGAATCCTGATATGCTGATTGCCGCGAAGAAGAGTTCTCCGATGGTAATTGGTGTAGGACAGGAAGAGTTTTTCATTGCTTCCGATGCAACTCCGATTGTTGAGTACACAAAGAATGTTGTGTATCTCGATGATGAAGAGATTGCTATCGTAAACCGCAAAGGCGAATTGCAGATTAAAACAATCCGCAACGAAAATATTGATCCGTACATTCAGGAGCTTCAGTTGCAACTGGAAGCCATTGAAAAAGGCGGATATGATCACTTCATGCTCAAGGAGATTTTTGAGCAACCGCGTTCCATCAAAGATAGCATGCGCGGTCGTGTGAATGCTCAGCAAGGTGTTATTTCCGTTGGCGGAATTCGCGATTACCTGCAGAAGTTCACGAATGCCAAACGTATTATCATTATCGGTTGCGGAACATCGTGGCATGCGGGACTTGTGGGCGAATATCTGTTCGAAGAACTCGCACGTATTCCTGTTGAAGTGGAATACGCATCTGAATTCCGTTACCGCAATCCTGTAATCGGAGAAGATGATGTTGTGATTGCAATTTCTCAATCAGGAGAAACCGCAGATACACTCGCAGCAATTGAACTTGCGAAATCTAAAGGCGCAACAATTTTCGGTGTGTGTAACGTTGTGGGCTCGACAATTCCGCGCACCACACATGCCGGTTCATACACGCACGCAGGACCGGAAATCGGCGTTGCATCAACCAAAGCTTTTACGGCACAGGTTACAGTACTTACACTGATGGCTTTGTTGCTCGGACACAGAAAAGGAACGATTTCAGAAAGTCATTATCGAGAATTGCTGAGTGAACTCGAAGCTGTTCCATCGAAGATTGAGAAAATATTGAAGCTGAATGATCAGATTAAATATCTCGCTTCAATATTCGCGGACGCACGCAACTTCCTTTATCTCGGAAGAAGCTATACGTTCCCTGTTGCGTTGGAAGGCGCGCTGAAACTGAAAGAGATTTCATACATCCACGCTGAAGGATATCCTGCTGCGGAAATGAAGCACGGCCCGATTGCTTTGATTGATGAAGAGATGCCTGTAGTTGTGATTGCAACCAAAGGTGCTTCATACGAGAAAGTAATCAGCAACATTCAGGAAGTAAAAGCGCGCAAAGGAAAAGTAATTGCCGTTGTTACCGAAGGTGATGACGCAGCTAAAGGAATGGCGGATTACGTGATTGAAGTTCCGGAAACAGACGAGAAGCTCGCTCCGCTCATCAGTGTAGTTCCGTTGCAGTTACTTGCCTATCACATTGCCGTATTGCGCGGATGCAACGTGGATCAACCACGCAATCTTGCGAAGTCGGTGACTGTTGAATAACAGGGTTGCCACTACGATTAGTCAGGACTTAAATCCTGACAGGTTACATCCATACCGGTTGAATTTCTTTCTGATACTTTTTGTCGTGGCAAAAAGTATCGCAAAAAGCCGTGTCACACCCCAGGCGCAACCCACATGCCTTCCCTAATGAATTTCTCCTCCGGCGCCGGGATGATTCACGCGCTCTGCTTCGCGGCGCAACCCGCATTCCAAGGCTTCGTGAATCCTCCAATGCGCTTTTCGCACTTGCCATCACCAGAGAAATTCATCGCTGCGCTTGGGTGTGACAGATGGTTCTATCTGAGTTAGTGGCAACCTCCAAGTGAGAAGCGATTTTGATGTAAGTGTTTTGCGATGCAAAACACTTTTGTTC
>JAKLJE010000015.1 GCA_023151315.1 Bacteroidia bacterium | reverse complement strand
AATCCAGTTTAACCTTCAACACGTCAACATCTCGCGTAAGCATTACGTTTCCGCAACGCAGGCCATATTCACCCGGCGCGATTTTACGCATGTACACAACTGAACCGGGAATAGGATCAGGAATCGCCGGTGTGTTATTACGGATGTTCTGCAGGCACTCAACTACTGCACTGAGCAATCGGCGTCGGGATGGACGTGAAAGCGATTGGAAATCCGGGCGGGATTCAATCATAGCAACAAAAGAACTGATCAGATCTTCACTCACATCACCTAGATAAAACCAATCGTCTTTGGTTTCTGTGAGCAGTTCTTTGATTTGTGTTTCGTTGAGCATACTGTAGGGGGCTTTCTTCAAAAATAACGATTTGACGGAAATCTTCACAATTTTACGCTGAAGGCTTAAATTTGCCTCCTCAAACATCACAAATGGACAATCAACAAGGTTACATCAAATCGCATACCGCTGACGGAATTGCGCGCATTACGTTCTATCATCCTCAAAGCAACTCTATGCCGGGGCATCTTTTACGTGAGCTTGCAGCTGCAATTGAAACCGCCGGTAAGGATGAAAACGCGAAAGTGATTATCATGCAGAGTGAAGGCGAGAAAGCTTTCTGCGCAGGTGCGTCTTTCGATGAGCTGATCTCAATCAAAGATCTTGAAACAGGAAAGAAATTCTTTTCCGGATTCGCTGCAGTTATTAATGCTATTCGCACAGCTCCCAAGTTTGTGATTGCACGTGTACAAGGCAAAGCTGTTGGTGGTGGTGTTGGTCTCGCGTCCGCTGCAGATTATTCTCTGGCCATGGACACAGCTTCAGTGAAACTGTCTGAACTCGCTGTAGGTATTGGCCCGTTTGTAGTTGGTCCTGCTGTAGAGCGCAAAGTAGGAACCTCTGCATTCACCAATCTAGCAATTAATGCTACAGAATGGCGCGACGCAAAGTGGGCGATGCAACACGGACTTTACACCGACATCTATTCTACGGTTGCAGAATTGGACAATGCAGTGAATGCATTAGCAGGAAGACTTGCAAGCAGTAATCCGGAAGCGATGATGATGCTGAAAAAGGTATTCTGGCAAGGAACAGATCATTGGGACACTTTGCTTATTGAACGTGCGGAGATGAGCGGAAAACTTGTCCTGAGTGAATTCACCGTGAACGCGATTAATAAATTCAAGGGGAAATAATTCATCCCGAATAAAAAATAAAAAAGCCTTCTCCGAAAAGAGAAGGCTTTTCACATTCACACCAACCTACTTCACTCCTGCTTTCGGCACAACCGTTCCTGCCGGCGGAGGCATAGTTCCTGCAGTTCCTTGCTTAGGCTGCGTTCCGGAAGTTGCAGGCTTTGTTCCTGCAGTTTTGTTTACACCCGGACCTGTTGCCGGTGCTTCCTCCACATGCTGCATTTTGCATTTCACGCGGAGCTTGTAATAGAATTGCACACCGGGCTCAGCAAGATCCGCATTCAATACACGATCAAATTGCTTGTAAGGAACTTTGTTGTAGAATACAGTTTGTTCTTTCTCCGCTGTACGAATCTGTGTATTCTGTCCCTGAGGCTGATTATTGTAAGATTGCCCCTGGAGATATGCAGTGTATGATTCATAACGCTCTTCAGGATACTTACTGTCATAACCTTCCGCCATTGTCAGAATGCTCGTTTCAAAACCCATCATCAAATAGGTATTGCGTTTCATATCGATAACCTGCACTGCAACTTTGCGCAATGTATCATACGCCGCCTGGATGTCATTCACGTTATAATCCACTTTCACAAGATCATAGATGGATGCTTTTGCAGCATGTGTAATGATCTTATCAAGCTTGGTGTGATCGTGAAACAATACATGCACGTTCTTCTTGATTTTAAATCCGGCAGGAACTTCAGTAGCGATATTGCTGAATACTTTGTTCTGCGGTTCCACTTCATAAACCGGAAGCATTGAGATAAAATCAACGTGAATGTCAGAAGCGTTGATGCTGTCTTTATTCAACCCTTCAGTAAAGATTTTCAATCTTGCGCTCATAGCCGAATCCGCCGAGATAACAGTCTTGCCGAAATCCGTAACACTGAAAATTGCCGTGTAACTTGAAGCCTCAATGTTGATCATCACATCGGCATCGAAAATTACCGAGTTGTCATATGGCAAACTTGCCTGCGCCTGACTGTTACCGTTGTTCGGTGTGTCTTCATACTTTCCGGTGTACGGATTGTAATACTGACGTGTTTGTGTCTGCGTATTGAAATTAACTCCCATGGAATTATTGTTCCATGCATAATTAGCCGTTGAATTTGCAACGGTTGCATTCCCGGAACATAAGTTAACCGACTGCATATTGCCTACTCCGCTTACAAATACAGCCGTGCCGTTTGCATCCGTAGCAGTTTGTGTGGTTGTGGCATTCCCTGCTGCCTGAGCGTTGGCTGTAATAACAGCAGCAGTTAATATTGAAAGAGTGAAGATCGTTTTCATACTATTTCGTTCTGATTGGTGAATTGTTTCGTTGAGGTTTGGTGAGTGTGTAGTTAATGGATAAATGAAGTGTATAACGAACGGCACTTTGTCCGTATTCAGCGCCGATTACGCGATCATAACCTGTATGCACTTCGCGAGGGCCGCCGGGTTGTGCGTAAAATCCCGGTTCAGGAGTGATGACATCATAATTTTCCGATACAACACTCCATGAAGGTGAAACAATAGAATTGTAAAACCTTGCTGTTTCTTCGCGTTTCTCCATACAAACTTCCATAGCGTGTCGGTACAATTCGGCATACACGGCCTGCTCGTCAGCAACAGTGCAGTAATGTTGTTGAACGTTATCAAAACTGTGTTCAGCCGCTGCAGAAATAATCTGATTGTACATCTGCGATGAACCGTATTTGATTACAATACTCTTTGTAAGAGAATAACCGGTCACACCCCAAACCATCATACCTTTTTCATTCTGCGTGTAACCACTGATTTTCTCCTGAGAAACCGTAGTTACGGTGACGTCGGTCGGCGGAATACCTAATGCAGACAATTTTTTCTGAAATGCATTAATGCGCACTTGCAAATTGTTGCGGGCTGTGTTTAACGTGGAGGCCTCCTCTGTTCCGTGTAACTCCAAAATCCAGGCGTCTGGCGGAACGTAAATAAGAATATCCGAAGCGGCTGTAAAGTTTCTTTCTCCGCAAGGCCAGCTGGTATTGTCAACCGGCGGATTAAGAACATCTCTGTTATAATAGTAATTCGACTGAGATTGAGCTTCCGCTACAATGGTTCCTGCGACGATCAGAAAAACCGTAAATACTGTTCTCATGTGCGTTTGTTTTGAAGCGGTACAAACGGTTCACACGAAAGTTCAGAGGAAGAAAAAATAATTTTTCGAACCCGGGAGCAGATGCAGTTACTCCTGAGAGCGGTACACGCGTGGAAAGAAAAAGTTCAGTTCGCGAATAAATAATTTACCCAAGCCTCAGTTTTGAATTAATCTGCACAAAAGAATAACTTTCGGAACTCATGAACCACGCAGAATATTTTGCAGATTCCTTCAATCGTCATGTAAACTGGTACGAAGAAAGCATTACGCCTCTTGCCATTTACAATAAATCGTACGATGATTTAATCAAAAGAATGCGTCCGAATGCAAAACTGCTGGATGTTGGCTGCGGACCTGCAAATGTTTCAGCTTACATCAAGAAACGGTTACCGGAAATATCTGTAACCGGCATTGATCTTGCTCCGGAAATGATTTCCAAAGCGAAGCAAAACATTCCTGATGGCAGTTTTCAGGTGATGGACATTCGTGATGTTTCTCAACTGAACAAACTCTTTGATGTGATCGTTCTGGGTTTCTGCATTCCGTATTTGAATGATGTGGAAACCATTGAGTTGCTTAAGGATTGTCGTAAACTGATACATTCTGATGGCACGGTATACCTGAGCTATATTGAAACGGAATCAACAACTCCGTTCAATGCGGAAAATCCTGTAATGAGAAGACACAATCGCACAACAATCGCAACCTATCTTAAACAAGCGGGATTGAATAACGAAATGGAGTTCTCTACATCTTACACAGATATTAAAGGAAATACAGAAACGCATACCGCACTGCTCATTAACTTAAAAAATCAACTTCAGTTCGACAATAAATGAAAAACGCAATTGACCTTTATATTGCCACGTTTCCGAAAGAAGTTCAACTTCGTCTCGAAGAAATACGCACAATAATCCGCAAAGCTGCACCAAAAGCAGAAGAAGTGATCAGTTACGGAATGCCTGCCTACAAAATACACTCGGTGTTGGTGTACTTCGCAGGATATAAAAACCATATTGGATTCTATCCAACCGGCGATGGCATCAAAGCCTTCGAAGATCAATTGGAAAAATACAAATGGTCGAAAGGTGCTGTTCAGTTTCCGCTCAATCAGAAACTACCTGTGAAATTGATTACAGCAATGGTGATATACCGAATCAAATCTGACGCCATAAAAGCTGCAGAGAAAAAGGTGACGAAGAAAGCACCTGCGAAAAAGAAAACTACTAAGAAGTAATCAGTACTAAATAAAAATCGCGGCAAACTATTGTAGTCTACCGCGATTTTTATTTTGATTATGCTTTTACTTCAGCATCTTCCAGATCACTTCACTTTCCCATGTTTCCATTTTCCGATTTCTGATGAATTCCGAAATCTGTGAACGGTATTGCGCCTGTGAGTAGAAATGCTTCAGCACTGCTCCGCATGGCATCGCAAGTCTTGTATTTGAACTTACCATTGCTCCGGTAAGATGTGTCATCAACGGCTCTGAGAAATAATTCAGACGTTCAACTGCCAATGCCGCTCCAACACGTGTGCGGAACTCGTATGACATACTCGTATATGCAACCAGCTTATCTTTCGAAGCCTGATCATTCATAACGCGTGCCTTGATCTCAAGTCGTTTGATTTCCACATTCAAGCCGCTGGTTCCCATTACACCGTTCGTCGCATCAAGGAATTGCTGTGCTTTCGCAGGAAACTGTGTAGATAGTTTCTCCAACATTCCGGCTACCACATCGTAAGATGGAGACTGCAGAAGTTTCACATACTCATCGAACATATCCTGAGGGATAACAGTTGTATTGTTCATCACATGCTTGTGAACCTGCGCATCTTTATCGGCGATTGCGTTACGTACAATCTCACGGCTCTTAGGATCTGTATCGTTGATCAGCTGCGTGAGAACTTCACCTTTAATTGTGTGCCATGTTGCTTTGTTGTAAGCATCAATTAATGCCTGACGCTTCTTCTCCAGCGGAAATTCACGCATAGCTGCAACAGCATCATAACGATCGATCATATTCTCTGCTTGCAGTGATTGCGCCACCAGCCACTCGAAAGGCTTTTTGAAGTTCACCGACTTCAGGACTTCGTTGTTCGGATCGAAAAGAACATAAGCAATGTCTTTACCTGGAGCATTCGCAATGTCAACGAATGTAGACTTGTTCTCAATCCACTTCATCACTTTTGCACTGGTTCCGTCTTTGTACTTCACTTCAAACCAGATCGGCATTTTAAACAAGCCTACAACATCATTTGTTTCGTGAACCTGTTCAACGTAAATACGAGTGAGTCGCTTGCCGTTCTCAGTGATATCGCTGGCTTTAACATCGTAGGAAGGCTCGCCCCCACGGTAAATCCACTGTTCCCAGAACCAGTTCAGTTCCATTCCGGTTGACTCGTGGAAAGCATAAAGCAGGTTATCGGAATCTACATTGCTGTATGGATGTTTCTCCAGATACAATTTGATAGCACGGTTGTATGCATCACGACCGCCCACAACATTCTTCAGCATGTTCAGTACAAAAGCTCCTTTCGGATAGTGACGTACAGAACCGGATTGACTGTGCGCCACCGGCAACAGATTCTTCTTCGTTTCATTCACCGAATTCATTTGTGCTTCACGACGTGCCCAATCAAAATAGTCGTTACCGAAAACTTTGCGCTCGTACATCTGATTGTAATAAGTAGCAAAGCTCTCCTGCAACCAATGGTGCGCATCACTGCGTGCAGTAACGTAATCTCCGAACCACTGATGCGCCAATTCATGTGCATTCACTCCAACGTAGCCACGATCCCAATTGCTGCGTGCATCAACGAAAAGGAAATCTCCGAAGACAGTTGCAGTTGTATTCTCCATTGCACCGTACATGAAATCCTGTACCGGAATCTGTGAATACGATTCCCAAGGATACTTCACACCGATTTCCGCTTCGAAGAAATCAATCATGTCTTCGCTGTACATGTATGTGGTTTCCACGCGATCCTTCCACTCCGGATAATAATACAGATTGATCGGAACGCCGGATTTTGATTTGGTCTGCTTGATTTCATAAAGACCAACACCCAACATTACCAGATACGGCGCAGTAGGTTTATTCATTCTGTAATGCCAGGTCTTTGTTCCGTTCTTGTTGTCCTTCTCTTTCAGCTTCACGCCATTCGACAAAACTTTATATTCAGAAGCAAAAGTCACAATCATTTCTGTTGTGATCTTGTCGTTCATCTCATCATAAAACGGAATCCAGTGACGATTATCAATGCCCTGACCCTGACTCCAGATTTGTTTGCGGCAAATTCCTGCAGGATCATTCCAACCGATGAAGTACAAACCTTTACGCGGATTGCATTCATACACCAAAGTGAGACTATCTTTCTCGCCATAAGGAAGTGAACGTCCTGTGAAAATCCAGATGCCTTCTTCTTCTACACGCGTCTTCACTTGTTTTCCATTAACAGTTGATTCCAGAATACGCATGTTGATTCCATCCACCCAGATCGAATCAACTGTATTTCTCAGAGGAGAAAAGCGATGCGTCACTTTTCCTTTCACGAGTCCTGTTGCCGTTTCGAAATTCAACTCAAGACGCATGTGAATGAAATCAACGTTGTGCTCACGCGGCGCCCAGGCACCATCGTCTAGGTAAGCACGACGTTTACCATCAAAAGATCCGTTACCCACAAACTGCGCATTAACGGAAAGAGAGCCGAACAAAAGCGCGGCCGCCACAATATTTTTCATAGCTATCTGATCTGGTTAAGAACGCGCAATTTTACGCAAAAATCGCTGCTATTCGGGCGATTTTGGTTCAATCAGCCGCTCAGTCGGACGAATGGCGTGAAACACAGGGTGAATGGAGAAAATCGCTTCCGCAGCAAGAGCAAACTGTTCAATTTCAGAGGTAAACTGTAGGCTCCAGGCTGCGCAGATTGTAGTGACTGGCCATCACTTCTCCGTAAGCACCTGCGGTACGGATTGCGATCAAATCGCCACGCTTCACTTCAGCAAGATCCAGTGATTTGCCAAAACAGTCTGAAGATTCGCAAACCGGTCCTACAACATCGTAACGTGCAATCGTAGCACCGGGAGAAGCTGTAAGATTTTCAATCTTGTGATAAGCCTGATATAATGCAGGACGAATCAACTCTGTCATGCCGGCATCCAGAATGGCAAAATTGGTTTGCACACCCTTCTTCACGTAAAGCACACGCGAGATCAGCGTTCCGCATTGTGCAACAAGAGCACGACCTAATTCAAAATGCACTTCCTGGCCGGGACGAACTTCCAGAAATTTTCTGAACACTCCGAAGTACGTATCGAAATCAACGATGTTGTTTGTATCGGGTTCGTGATAATTCACACCGAGTCCACCACCAACATTAATTACTTTCAGCGCAATGCGTCGTGATGCAAACCATTCCTGAATTTCATTTACGCGAGTACATAAAGAGCGGAACACATTCAGGTCTGTAATCTGAGAGCCGACGTGAAAATGCAACCCAATCAACTGAAGATTGGTCAGCTCCTTCAAGGCATCGATTACCTGAGGCAACTCGTGAATGCTTATTCCGAATTTATTTTCCTCCAATCCTGTTGTAATATAATGGTGCGTATTGGCATGTACATTCGGATTGATTCGTAATGCAACACGGGCTTTCTTGCCCATGCTTCCTGCAATCTGATTGATCACTTCCATTTCAGGAAGCGATTCACAATTGAAGCAGAAGATTTCGGATTGCAGTGCATAACGGATTTCAGTGTCGCTCTTCCCTACTCCGGCAAATACAACATCGGAAGAAGCAAAGTTGCACTCGATGGCGCGCTTCACTTCATTACCGCTGACACAATCAGCTCCGAAACCTGCTTCGCGGATTTCATTAAGGATCTTAACATCAGAATTCGCTTTGAGCGCGTAATGAAGATGATATCCATTACCGGCTTGCTTCGCAGATTTCAAAGTTGCGCGAAGCAAAGCAAGATTATAACAGTAGAAAGGTGTTGCATGATTCTGCAACAAGGCAACGTCAGCTTGATTGAACATCTTTTTTCGTGAATTAAAGATTGAACAATCCTGAGTTGAGCGCCTGCAGCGCATCTTTCTTCAGCGAACCGTCGATAAGAATGGAAATGTTATTCTCACTTCCACCATAAGAGATCATGCGGATCGGAATATTCTTGAGCGAATCGAAAACACGCGAAGCGTAGCCTTGCTTGTCTTTGCCGAAAGTTCCGACGATACAAACGATTGTTTGTTCGCGATCCACTTCCACCTGACCGAAATCCTTGAGTTCTTCAATAATCTCATTGAGATGAGCAGGATTATCGATTGTGAGAGAAACCGCCACCTCGGAAGTGGTGATCATATCAATCGGTGTTCTGTAACGTTCGAAGACTTCGAATACAGAGCGCAGAAAACCGTAAGCGAGCAACATTCGGGCAGAGCGGATTTTGATTGCAGTAATTCCGTCTTTGGCTGCCACAGCAGTGATGCGATCTCCGGATGCAGGCATTCCGATAACTGTCCCTTTTGCTTCCGGTTGCATAGTATTGAGCAATCGAACAGGAACGTTTCTCTTTTGCGCAGGCAATACACATGTCGGATGCAGAATCTTCGCTCCGAAATATGCAAGCTCGGCCGCTTCATCAAAACTCAATTCGCTGATCGGAAAAGTTTTGTTGACGATGCGCGGATCGTTGTTGTGCATTCCGTCAATGTCTGTCCAAATCTGAACTTCAGCAGATCGCAATGCCGCGCCGATCAGCGTAGCCGTGTAATCACTTCCTCCTCGTTTCAGATTATCAATTTCGCCAAATGAATTTCTGCAGATATAACCCTGTGTAATAAAAAGCGGAACACCTTGATGTTTCTCCAGCTCTGCTTTCAAATGCGTCTCAATGTAATTCAGATCCGGCTCCTCATTCTCATCAATGCGCATGAAATTCAATGCAGGCAACAAAGCTGATCGGATTCCGGATTCCTCCAGATAAAACTGCACCAACGCCGTACTGAGCAATTCCCCTTGAGCAAGAACAGCTTTTTCTTCATTGGACGTAAACATATCAATAGTGAACGAACGCAGATAATTGAAATGTTCTGCGATCAGTTCATTTCCCTTCGTCCCGAAAACAGAAGTAGCGAATAGATCCTTCACTACCTGTTTATATTTGGCTTCCAACGCATCGATGAGTGTACGTGCAAGATCATTATCTCTTGCATAAAGTGCCTTTCCGATTTCAACGAGCGCATTTGTTGTTCCTGACATTGCAGAAAGAACTACAATCTTAGGTTGCGCGTCATGAATCAGCGGCACAAGAGCTTTCATTCGCTCAGGAGAGCCTACGGAGGTACCTCCGAATTTCAGAACTAACATGGATTTGAATTTTGAGTAGCGAAAATAGGAAAATAGCGCCTATCTGCTGCTGTAAAATTCAGTTATGACGAAGCAATGGAATTACTTCCCCTCGTGTTGCCACGAGTACGTTTTCTCCGCAGAATTGTAATTAAGCGTGCTCGTTCCGGTTTTATAGCTTACCGCCACTTCCGGGTATTGCGACATAATGCGGTGTGTCATCCAGATCGTACCAAGACTCGGCATCTTTTCTGTCGGGCATGAAAAACTGAGTGTCTTACCGGAAGCGGTAGCCATCACCGGTGCTTTATTCGTCACTTTGGTAGTAACCAGATTGCTGCCGTTCGAACTGAACCACCACATGCATTCCGGTCCGTACCAGACATTTCCGGAAGCATCTTTATCACAAAACATATATACAGTGAACGTAAGATCCGTGTTCTGCTTTACATATTTCTTCCATGCGGCATCTGCGAACTTCAGCTTTGAATGCAATTTATTGGCATTGTACAATGAACGTGACATGGAATTTACCAGTATTGTGTCGCCCGGCTTTTTCAATGCAGTTACGACATTGCGAGTATCAATCGAGTACCATTTTACATTCCGGAAGCGCAGCGAATCAATTGTGCCTGCCGCAACTTTCCAACCTTTCTTATCCTGATAGCACAGAAAGTCCTTACCAGAGACACTGTTATCAAACTGCACAACACGCATAATCGTGGAATCATATTGCAGAAACCAAAGTGCCAGTTCTTCGTTCTTCTGAAACTGTTTCAGATCGAATCCGGAAGGAAGACCGAAACCGCCTTGAGCATTAAGGCCGTTTATTGTAAACAGGAAAAGCAGTGCGGAAAGTAAGGTTCGTTTCATGCGGGGCTTGTTACGCTGACTGAAGAGGCAAATACCATGCCCCAGCCGTATAACAAATATAGAAAACGGAGGAAATCCAGAAAATCGGGATTAAAAACTCCACGAAACGCACTTCTGCTACCAAACCGGAAGCTCAATGAGTTCCGCCTGCGTGGTAAGTGTTTTGTCTTTCGCGTACCAGGTATGCAATTCCTTTTCGAAATCGTCCTTGGACATAGCACCATTCGTAGCTTTCCACTTCAACATGATCTCCTGCGCAGGTTTTGGACGAGGTCCCCAAACTCCGATAACTTCTCCGCTTTCCGCATCGAGCACAACCAATTTCGGAACAGAGCGCGCTCCATTGGTTGAAAAGCGCTCCATGAGATCATTACGTTCATCAGGATTCACAATCGTCAGCTCAATTTTACCTTGGGATGCGTCAGCAATCTTACCGAAAACCGGAACGAGCTGTGCACAATCTCCGCACCATCCTTGAGCCAGCATCACCCACTGTGTCTTGCGTGAAGTATTGGCTATACGATGTTGCAATTCCGGCATCAAAGAAACAGTTTTGTCAATGCGATTCATCCGCTGATTATTCAGCTTCGTGAATTCCACTAACGCGTCTGATTGTTTTGCCCCTGTAACTTTTCCTTCTGCAAGAAGTGCGTCAATCTTTTTCCTGTATGAGGTATAATCGTCGCCTGTAATCGTATGCTCTGCTGTTGTCATGTTTCCCTCCTTATTGCTTCACAAAATTACTGCAGGTGATGCCCACAGGAATATGACAACGGACATAAAATCCGTTAAACACGCAGTTGTGTTACAAATGTTACAGGGAAGAGTTGCTTACAGCAATCCTTTGATGATGGAATCAATACTGATTCCTTCTGCTTCCGCTTTGTAGTTACGTACAATACGGTGACGCAGAATCGGCGCAGCTACAGCGCGGACATCTTCGATATCAGGAGAATACTTTCCGGAAACCACTGCATGGCATTTCGCACCCAGAACAAGATACTGAGATGCACGAGGACCGGCCCCCCAAGACAATAATCTGTTTACATCTGCAGTTGCGGTTTCTGTATTCGGACGTGTTTTTGCTGCGAGATTTACAGCGTACTGCAGTACATTTTCCGGAACCGGAACACGACGAACGAGATCCTGAATGAACATGATTTCTTCAGCCCCGAGCACTTTCTCCGGAGTTACGCTTCGATCAGAAGTAGTCTGACGAACAACTTCGATTTCATCCGCGATTTTCGGATAGTCGAGCCAAACATTAAACATGAAACGGTCGAGCTGTGCTTCCGGCAACGGATAAGTTCCTTCCTGTTCAATCGGGTTCTGTGTTGCAAGAACAAAGAACGGCTTGTCGAGTGTGTAACGTTTACCTGCCGCAGTCACCGCGCGTTCCTGCATGGCTTCAAGCAATGCAGACTGAGTTTTCGGCGGAGTACGGTTGATCTCATCCGCGAGAATAATATTCGCAAACAGCGGCCCGCGTACAAAACGGAAAGTGCGCGATTCATCAAGAATCTCTGTTCCGATGATATCGGAAGGCATCAGATCCGGAGTAAACTGAATACGATTGTAAGAAAGTCCTAATGATTGCGCAATCGTGTTCACGAGCAAAGTCTTCGCGAGTCCGGGAACACCAACGAGCAGACAATGTCCGTTGGAGAAAATGGAGATGAGAACATCCTTCACTACTTCATCCTGCCCGACAATTACTTTATGAATTTCAGAGGACAGTTTTTTGTACTTATCCTGAAAGTAATTGACTGCTTCAACATCATTCTTGAACTGCATACAATGGATTTCTAAGTGAGATTACAATGATTCAGTACTAATTTACTTGATATACTGAATCCATGGATAGCGGAAATTGTATTTTCTGTAATCTTCAGCAATTCTGATATAGGTATAAGGTAATTTGCTGCGCACCCATTTTTCGAGAAGCTGATCCTGCTTTTCCTGCAAAGCCATATCCTGAATGAGCTGATAATCGTCTTTCAGATTGGCTTTATGCGGTTCAGTTCTTGATTTCAGCCAAAGCACGCGGTACGCCATTTTCCCATCTGCAGAAAAACATTGATGCGGTGCAGAATACTGACCTACTTTCAATTGAGATACAATCAGCGGGAAGTCCTGATTCGGATCAATCTGTCCGAGGATTTCCATTTCGATTTTACTGCTTCCGGTCATCGGATTCAGAATCAATCCGCATGCGTACTTCGAATCTTCATCGCTCGAAAATTTCGCTGCCGCTTCGCAGAAAGTCATACTGTCAAGTTTTACAAACTTCATGATTGAATCCAAACGCACTTTGCATTTCTGCAATTCCGTAGGGTCTGTTGGAACAGATTTCAGGATATGTTGAATCGTTACTGTTTCTCCCAATCGTTGAATGAGTTTCACGAAATGATAACCGTATTCGGTTTCGAACACTTCGGAAATTTCGCCCTCTTTCAGACTGAAGCAAATCGCGTCAAACTCCGGAACGAAAGTACCGCGACGGACATTCTCGTATTTACCGCAATTGAATTTAGAAGTGGGATCGTCCGAATATGTTGATGCGGCAGCGCAAAAATCCAGTGTACCTTTCATCACGCGTTGACGGATTCCTTCCAGTTCCTGCTTCGTAAAATCTTTCAATTCCTGACTGACAGGAGGGATCAATAATATCTGACCTACTTCCACTTCTGAGTTGATCAACGGAACACTGTCTGCCGGGATGCGCGCATAAAACTCTCTCACTTCCTGAGGAGAAACTGTTACGCTACCCACAATTTCACTTTGCATGCGCTGTACTAGCAATAGCTCACGTACTTTGTCGCGCAATTCAAATTTGTAAGCTTCAACTGATTTACCGTAGAACTTCTCGAATGCCTCTTCGGAACCGAACTGCATGAGGTAATAACGCATACGGCGATCGATCTCCGCATCCACGTCTGCATCTGAAACAGTTACGCTATCGTGAATAGCCTGTTGAACGAGCAGCTTGCGGTACATCAACTCATCCAGAATAGCTCCGCGCAAACTGTCGGTCATTTGCATGCCTTCAGCTTTGTATTGCTCAAATGCGTTCTCAATATCCGATTCCTTGATGATCTGACTTCCAACAACCGCAACGATGCGATCAACCATCGGTCCGCGCTGTTGCGCATTCAGTACAGACGGTACAATCGCTGCAATAATCAGAGCCAGTATCAGTAAATTCTTTCTCATTTTCTTGGGTAAATCTTAATGCTGTTATTATTCACGGCTTCCTTGTAAAGATCGTCGTGCATTCGGTCAATCAATTCCAGTTTGCGTTTATTCAGAATGATGTTGCGGATATTTTCCTTTTCAAAAGCCAATGGCGACTGACTGTTACGTGTCATGAAGCCTTTGATATTGAGAAAATACGTATTCGAAGAATCGGCCACTTCCACAAAGCGGTTGTTCTGCAGGAACAATTCACGATTATAAGTTTGAATCGGAACTTCTTTAAGCAGATCATCAAACAACAGCCAAGACTGATCGTCGAGGAAGTAGTTTGTTGCAAACTGGCGACAATATTTATCCAGCTCTTCACGATCTGCAGGTTTATCAGACTTCACCCAGTTTCGGACTTTCGGTAGATTCGGGGCTTTGTTATCTACTTTCACGTAGATCACACGAACGATATTATCCCGCAACTGGAAATCCGCAGCATGATCTTCATAATACTTTGCAATTTCCTCTTCGGTAACAACAGTATCCAGTTTCTGATGAACCAGTTCTGTTTCGTAAGCGTAGATAATGAGTGAATTACGGTAAGCTTCCAGCTTCTTCTCCATTTCCTTATCCTGAGCAGGAAGGTTATTCTGCGCTTTGCTCAGCAAAAGCATTTCGCGCACCCAGGAATTGATGAAGTTCTCCGCACGGCGCGTGCTGTCTTCTTTGGAAAGTCCGGCAGGAACAGCTTCCGTAAGATCATTCTCATAAAGGGAATAACCGTATACAGTAGCAACCACACGGCCTTTACTAACATCCGCCGTTTCTTCGGTTTCGCCACATGAAGCAATAAAACAAACCAGCGCCATCAGTAAGATGACGCCGGATCGTTTATAAAGTTGCCTTGCGTTGAACACCGGATTGTAAGAATGTTTATTTCACCATTTTAAGAACCTCGCGGTCAATCACCACAGGATATTTCTGCTTCAGACTCTCAACCCATTCTTTATCGAGCTGGTTCTGATAATCGGTAGTAACTGCGCCACGTGCTTCCTGAAGTGTTTTCGGACGGGCAGGCTCAATTTTGTCAACTACCACAAACATCACACGTCCGTCTTTCATTTCATTCTTGGAAGTTCCCGCTTTCCAGTTGCGGTCAACAAGATCGTTTTCGCCTTTGTTCCACAGTTTGTGCTCAACTGTAAGGTTCAGTTGCGACTCCTTGTTGATCTCATCCATAATTTCTTTAGTAGTCTTTTTCTGCTTCAGCATCTTGCGAACTTTCTTAGCAGTTGCTTCGTCTTTGCAGGAATAAACAGTTGCATCTGCACGCTCTGGAAGCATGTACTTGGTTTTATTCGCTTCATGATATTGACGCAAACCTGCAGTATCCTTCACGGCTTTTGACCAAACTTTTTTATCCATGAGGTCGAACAACAACATTCCGTCGCGATATTCCTGCATGAGGTTTTTGAAGTCTGGATATTTCGACTCAAGTTTGGAATCTTCCAGACGAACACAGGATTCTTCAACCCAGTTTTTGTAGGCAGCATCAACGATGTCGGTGAACGGGCGTTTAATGCCGTTACGTACCTGATGATCTTCCAGCCATTTTGCAAACTGATCCTGAGTGTAATTCACACCATCAAGCGTAAACATGGTCTTGTTCATGCCTGCTGCTTTCGTTGCAGACCAACGGCCCATGTAGTAAGTTGAATCCATTACTTTATAGAATTCCTTTACAGTTGCAGGATACTCCACAAACTTGTTTTCCGCTTTCACTTTTGCAATCAGAGAAGCACGTCCCTGATTCGCACGCTGATCACGGTTTACGCGCTGTTTGATTTCACCTTTCACCTGTTCAAACGGAGGAACTCCTTTCTTGTCAACACGACGAATAATATGCCAGCCCCACGCGGTTTTCACAGGTGCAGCTACATCGCCATTATTCTGTAAACCGAAAGCTGCTTTTTCGAACTGCTGCGGCATTTCGTAAAGACCGAACCAAGGAATTTCACCGCCTTTTACGGCTGAAGCTTTGTCTTCAGAGAATTGTTTTGCCAACGTAGCGAAGTCTTCACCCGCCTGAACTTTTGCATAGATCTCATCCACTTTCGCTTTCGCTTTGATGGAATCTGCCGCAGGTGCACCGGCAGGAGATTTGACCATGATGTGCTGCACAAGAATTTTACCTGAAGCGGGACGACGATCAATTACGTTCACAAGGTGATAACCGTATTTTGTACGCGCAGGTCCGCCTACTTTACCAACAGGCGTATTGTAGCACAAAGTTTCAAAAGGATAAACCATTGAGAACGCAGTGAAGTATCCGAGATCACCGCGGTTCTGACGAGCAGAAGGATCTTCAGACGCAATGAATGCCACTTCATCAAATGGAGCAGGCTTGTTTTTGAATCGACGCTCAAGCTGGCGCAATGGATTTACGAGATCATACACCTTCTGAGTATCAGCCGCAGGAGCTTTCTTCATGTTAACGATTCCGAACTTCGTTTTGAGTTTGCTTTCGTAATCGTTGATGAGCTTGGTAACCGGTTTTCCGTTCAGCAACCCCTGAAGAATCTGAACGCGGGTGTAAGCGATATCCGTATCACGAGGCAAAGCCATTTCATCACACTTGATAAGAATGTGATAAGCACGGATATCCTCTTTCATACGATTGTAAGCCTCCGTGAGAAGACTGTCATTCACTTTTCTGTCGGTGAGATATTGCTGAGAAACCTGACGACGGTAACCACCCAATTCACTGCGGAACGCAAGTGAAGTATCCATTTTCAATTCTTCTGCTTCTTTCACTTTCATTTTGAAAGTGGTGAAGAGTTCGAGGTAATTCTCGACAGCCTGAGGATTGTTGGTGGTGTCTTTATTGTTTTTCTTGTACACGTAGGTGAACTCCGACAAGCGAACCTGAGAATTACCAATTGACATAAGAACAGGATCATTGCCTGCTCCGGGCTGAACGGCAGCTACGCCTGCAGAAACCTGCGCATAACTGTAAACGGAAAGACCCATTGCAGCAGCGATGGACAGGAAAACGGCTTTTTTCATAATATCTATGCAGATTTTAAGGGATCAAAAGTACAGATTTCGAAGCTAAGAATCACCCGATTTAACATGCTTTTTCGGCCTGATTCAGAGGTTTTTCTACCTTTGCGCACATTCATAACAAACCAAACCACCCTGCCATGAAACTTCGCTATGCGGCTTTTCTCCCTGCCCTGCTGCTTGCAGCCTGCGGAAATGAGACCCCTGTCAATGAAACTCCGGACTCTGCGCTGAACGATACAACTACAGCCACAGTTGAAACGATTGAAACAAATTCTTCTTTGCCTACTCCGTTCCGTGTAGCAGCAATGTTTAAACGTTCGGAATTGAACTATCTGCCGGGAATCACTTACAGCTCGGATAAATCTTCAATGTATTCCACCCGTTTTCAGCTTGCTCAGATCATGGGAGTTTACAGTGCTGATATGGCATATTGCGTTCTGAACAAGCAATCCAATGAAGGCCAGAAATATCTCAAAGCTGTACGAGAAGTCGGCAACAAACTGAATCTTCAGAAGGTGTTTGATCAGTCGAATCTTTTTGAGCGCTTCAACGCAAATATGGACAAGGAAGATTCTGTAGGAGCAATCGTTGCGGAAATTCAGTACCAGACCGATCTTCAGCTGGAAGAAAATCAGCAGAATGAATTGTACGGTGTGATATTTGCCGGTGCATGGATTGAGTCGATGTACATTGCCGGAGAGGTTTACAAGAAGGAAGGGAATGAGCATGTTGTACAGGCTTTGTTTGAACAGATGGCCGTACTGAACAGCATTATCACTGAACTTGAAGCATATAAAGCTCAGGATCCGGGTATTCCGGGATTGATCGAACAGTTGAGTGCGTTGCAGACGGAATTTGATGCTTTGCCATCAGTGAAAAAACTCAATGAGAATCCGGATATGGATTTCTCTGATGTAAAACCTGCGCAAGGCGAAATGGATCCGCTGATCAAAAAGATCGCTGAAATCCGTGCAACTATTATTAAAGGCTAATTCGTAAACCCCACGTATTATGAAAACGATGAAAAGATTTTTCGGTTTGCTGATTCCCGCTGCGGTAATTGTGATTTCGCTGACAGGTGCTGCTATTCAGCAAGCAGTGAATTGCGATCAGAAAGCATTGAAGGACGCAGCACGTGCGAAACTCGACCCTTACAAATATGATTCAGGAAAAGTAACGCAGCTTCGTTATAAGAACAAGGCACAGATGAAAGAAATTGAAGTGCCGGTTTTCATTGGAGAAAAATACCGCATGGTGTTCAATACAGAAGCCGTAACACGCAATGTGGTAATTTCTGTTTACAACAAAGACAAGGAAACCAAAAACAGAAAAGTGTTGTGGACGAGCAAAAACTCTCCTGCAGGTACTACACTTCATGTTTATGAACCGGAGAATGCGAAATTCAAGTTCTATGTAGACTACGATTTGCCTGCAGTTTCTGATTCTGCTGCAGCTGCTGAATGTGTTGTCTTCATGCTCGGTTATAAGTAATCCCATTCGGAATTCATTGAAAGAAACCTGGTCTCGCGATCAGGTTTCTTTTTTTGTGTTTATAACTTCATAGCCGCAGCAAAATCGCTGTTATTAACACATACGTACACGAGACACAATCTCCGGATTTCTCAGGATTCATGCACGTTCCACGACTTTCCACCTTCGCGTAAACAAGGTTTTGAACAAAGTAAAAAGCGCGAATTTCTGCGGAATTAAACATTTCGATGTAAATAACTTCAACAGTCTATTTACTGTTCCTACTGCAACACCTTCTATTTTTGGCTGCATCAGAAAGAAACAACCACAACTATGGTGCAGTGTATGGTAGAAATGACAACAGGTGTCCGTATCATTCCGGTGAATGCCGATCGTATGATCAATGGCAGTCACGGCCTGCACAACGCTGAGTTTGACAAGTGGGTTCAGTTCAAGTTCACTGAAATTTCAGAACCGCTTGCTCAGGTGTGGACAGGAATTCCATTTCAGTACATCACACGTCTGGAGGAATTGAATGAAGGCAGACCGGTGCGTAATTATGCATTGCGTCAGCTTGCAGAAACTATTCTGGAAAACAATCCGGAGTTCGATCCGTCTACGGATTACGTTTACATCTGCACTGAAGAATAAAATCTGTTTGCTTATTGCTCGTGTTTGCTTTCGCCACCCATCAGGGCGTAGCTTACAAGATTCGCACCCATACGAAGTGCTTTGAGTCGCGCTTCCGGTGAATCATGATGCACTTCAGGACTTTCCCATCCGTCGCCGAGGTCGCATTCGTAATCATAGAAACAAACCAAACGTCCTTCCCAGATCAAACCGAATCCCTGCGGTGATTGATTGTCGTGCTCATGTATCTTCGGTAAGCCATTCGGGAAATCATAAACCTGATGATATACAGGGTGTGTAAAAGGTAGTTCTACGAAATCCAATTCAGGAAAAACTTTTTTCATCTGCGGACGGACGAACTTGTCCATTCCGTAATTGTCGGAGATATGTAGAAAACCACCACCGATAAGGTAATTACGAATGTTCTCCGCTTCCTGTGTTGTAAAAACCACGTTACCATGACCCGTCATGTGTACGAATGGATAGTTGTAAATATCAGGACTTCCTGCTTCCACCGTTGCCTGTTCAGGATTGATATTCGTCTTCATATTTTCATTACAGAAACGAATAAGATTCGGAAGTGAAGTCTCATAATTCGAATACCAATCGCCGCCGCCATTGTACTTCAGTAACGCCAACTGACAACTGTATGCCGGTGCCATCGCAAATGAAACAGCCGCAACAACGAATGTGAAGAAGAAAATCTTCAATGTGGTGCGGAACGAATATTTGCCTGTGTTCATCAGTATAAAGTTAGATAATTCTGCTTCCCGGATTATTTGATTCGAATTCCGATAACACAGATATCATCGGTCTGTTTACCATCGCCCATCCACAATGCCAGATTATCTTCCAGCAATCGCTTCTGTGCTTCAATTTCCAATTCGTGAATTCCCATCAACAACTCACGGAAACGTTTATGTGATAGTTTGCGATCGTCCTCTCCTCCGAACTGATCCGGATAACCGTCAGTGAACAAATAGAGCATATCACCTTTCTGCAATTCCATTTCCTGGTTGGTGAACGGACGAATCTTGTTATCGAAATAACTTCCGATTGAGAAGCGGTTCCCCTTCGACTGAATAAGCATACCATCACGGATCACATAAACCGGATTGATTGCCGCAGCAAACTGCATTTTATTCGTATGGTGATCAAACACACACAGAACGATATCCATTCCATCTCGCAATTCACCGGCAGTCTTGTATTGATTCAGTGTATGCTGAATTCCTGCGTTGAGATAATCCAGAATTGCGGATGGACGAACAAGGTTTCGTTCATGTACAGCCTGGTTAAGGAGGTTGTGTCCCATAAGACTGAGCAATGCTCCGGGAACTCCATGTCCGGTTGAATCGACTACTGCGAGGTACGTAAAGTTCTCCCGTGTTTCAGCCCAGAAGAAATCTCCGGACAGAACATCTTTCGGTTTGTACAGAACGAAAATATCACCGAACTGATCTTTCAGCATCGACACAGGGGGAAGTATTGCTTCCTGAATACGGCGTGCATACAGAATACTCGATTGAATGTCCTTGTTTTTCTGTTCGATGATTTCCAGATACTGCTGTTGCTGTATTGCAATCGCAATCGCATCGGTTACCTCACGAACCATATCAATATCCTCATCGGAAATGCAATTGACTTCACCGGCACCGATATTCACTGATCCCAGTAATTGTCCTCCTGAGTACACCGGCACCATCAGGTATGATTTGATGCCGTTCTCCAACTGTTCACGGTCGGACTCAGATAAATCTTTTTCCGTCGTAAGATCATTGACGTGAACAATTTTGTTTGACTTGAGCTGGTTGTAATTTCTGAAAGCGGAGATCGGAAAATGTAACACACCCGGTGAAGCTGAATTGTCACGCAAAACATAATGCAGTGCAACTTCCTGTATTCTCGTATTAAAGATTGCAAGCGAAACACGGCGTACATAATTAATGCGTGTTGCCAAACGACCTAATACGTTTCTTGCAATGTCTTCAATACTATGTGAATTGAGCAACTCGTGCTTCGCCATATTCAGCGTTTCGAGTCGTGCCGAATACAAATTCAGCTGCATCTCATAGCGTTTCTTCTCTGTGATATCCGTGAAAATCTCAATCTGCTTCTCCACTTTACCGTGTTCATTCACAATAGGAGAATTCACCACATCAATCCACAACTCGAAGCCTTGTTTATTGTAAACCAGAAACTCCTTCGAGAAACCTTCGGCACTCGCAGAAGCTTCGCGCACTTCTGAAATCAGTGATCGGTCTGTTCTGTCGCCTGCTAGCACATCGCCCGGAAGTTTGCCTTGAACTTCGCCAAGTTCGTATCCGGTAATTCTTGTGAACCCGGCGTTCACCCATTCTATTCGGCCTTTCGGATCGCAAATCAATACAGCGTTAATTGTTTCGCTGGCAACAAGCGACAACTTCTCGAGTTCTTCTTCGTAGTGCTTATTCTCCGTTATGTCGCGTGCGATTGCCTGGAATCCCTGAATCAATGTAGGTCTTTGTTCATCAAACAAAATCCGCACAGTTTGACCCAGCCAGATTTTACTTCCGCTTTTATCCAGGATCGGAAATTCCAGATATGTATTGATCGTCTTCTTGCGGAACTGTCGTGCGTAAAAAGAACGGACCTCATCAATCCAATCCGGGTGAACCAGTTCAGTAAAATGTCGTCCTAGTAACTCGTGACTTCGGTAACCGATAATTTTAGTAACAACGTCGTTAACGAAAGTGAAGTTCCCTTTGTAGTCTGCGGTGTAAATAATATCCGTAGCTGCTTCAACGATATGCTTGTAACGTTCCTCAATTTCCTTACGATCTGATATATCAAGACCGATTCCAACTTTCACACCGCCGGGCAATTCCGTATCTACCCACTGAATCCATTTCCGGATTCCATTCTTTGCTCTTATCTGTGCAACATATGGAGCTACTGTTCCTGTAACATCACGCACTTTAATGCGCATTTGTTCATTCTCCTCTTCATTATCCCCACGAATTTTCCACCATCCGTCACCAAGGATTTCTTCTGCGTTATAACCCAGAACAGACTTGATACTTCGGCTTCCATAAATGATTTTACCGGTCGCGTCCGCAGCGATGACAATACTTCTGGAGTTATTCAATGTTGCATCAGCGAAAATCAAACGATTGAACACGTTAAGTCGTGACACAACTGTAACGAAAGTGATGATAAGCGAAATCACGACTCCAAGAAGGAGCAGCCAAACGTTGTATCCTGAATTATCACTTGCAAGAAGCATTAGCAATCCTGTAGCAAGTATTACAGAAGCGGCGTAAGCAACAACAGCTTTAATGTTATCAAGCAGCATCGCAGACGCACTCATGATGATGAATATCGTAACAACGAGTACCGGATTCAGTGAGTTGATATGAGCCAGATAAAATATGTGAATCACGAGTATTGCATATCCGGAATATGCAAGAGTGGAACTGAACTTCCGGATCTTCTCTGATACATATGTACCGAAACCGAACGACATCAGTACACCACCAATGACGAGCTGTTCAACAGGATTGATAAGCAAGTCAGGACTGAACAAACGACACAAAACACCGCTGATCGGATATATAGCACCGCCGAAGAGGAGAATCAATCGTGATGTTGTAAGATGATGATCGTAGAAAGAACGATGTGTGCGAATGAACTCAGCACGAAAACTTCTGTACGTTGTAAGCAGAATGATACTCACGATTGACATCACTCCAAGTACAGTCAGAAAGAACCACCACGTTTGCCAGAAAGGCGGATCGATGGTAAAGCGATAAGAAGAAACTGCGCTGATCAGATTGTTACTGTTGCGCGCCTTAACGTTGAATGAATAATTACCCGGGGGAAGATTACTGAAACTCACTGAACTCGCATCAATGAGATCGATCCACTTATCGGATAATCCTTCGAGTTGATACTGGAAAGAAATATTCGACCCTTTGCCGAATTGAATACCGGCGAGATAAAATGTAAGACTGTTTTTATCGTATGGCAAAACGAGGTTAACCGGCATTCCGTTCAGCATAAGACTGTCGGAATATTCACTCCAGTTAGTTTCTGTATTAAACAGCATCATTCTCTTGATGTGAACGACCGGAGGTTGTGTGGTGTTTGATTTAACGGCAGGTGAATATCGTATTAATCCATCGCTGCTTCCCAACCAAACGTTTCCGTCTTTGCCAAGTAATATCGCACCGGGACTGAAGTTATCTGTTCCGATTCCATCGCTGTACCAGAAATGACGGACCATTGTGGTATCGTTCGGGAATGTCACCATGTCAAGACCTAACATGGTCATCACGTACATTGTCTTCTTATCCGCAAAAAGTAATCCTTCCGTATAAACACTCCCCAATCCATCGTTCTTATTCAGCACCTGATAAGATTTATCTTTTCGGTGATAACGCCACACGCCGTTTTTCTGAGAAGAACAATAAATGTATGTTTCGTCACCTGATACATCATACATGGTGAATTCGCTGGCACCTCGTGCATCTTTCGAAGGAGGATAAACTGCGTTCCCGTCTTTCAACATCAGCAGGCCGTGCGATGTACCCAGCCAGATTGTTCCTTCATCATCCTCGTACACCGACCAGATCGGATTTCGCATTAATATATTCCCGGCTTCGATTCTCTCGAAACGCTCATTGTTCAAACGGAAGAGACCATTAGCAACAGTACCGATCCAAACTGATCCATCACGGGTGTACAACATGCTGATGATTTCTCCGGGATTTATTGAATCCGGCGCATGCAACTGCCGCACTTTTTCATTCTCCACAATATTCACACTTCCGTCCAAAGCCCCTGCATAAATCGTTTTACCGTCGGTACAAACCGCTCCCAAGCGATTATAGGATAACCCGTCTTTTTCCTGCCAAACTTTTACCTCAGTTCCATCGAATCGAGCGAGACCATTATTCGTTGCACACCAGATATTCTCTTCAGCATCCTGTGCTATTCCGTTTACATGGTCATCAGGCAGTCCGTCTTTTTCCGTGATCGCAACAAACTGACTTCCGCCGTAGAAAAACAGACCATTGGCGAATGAACCTAACCATGTATTACCGTCGCGGTCACTGGTAATACACGTGACAATATCTTCATCCAGTCCGTTTTTCTCACTGAATCTTCTGAACAAACCATTGCTGTACTGAACCAGTCCGCTTCCCCAAGTACCTAACCAGATGTCTCCGTTTTCGCTCTTATGAAGGCACGTGAAAAACAACGTACCGAAACCGGCCGGCATTTGGAGCATTGTAATTGTTCCATCTGTCATTGAATGCAAACCATCTCCGGAGGTTGCGATCCAGAGGTTACCATCATCAAGCAATGCAAGTCCGCGAATACGTGACGATACCAGTTTGCTCTGATCAGCGTAAACTTCATTCGATAGCTTTCCATTGTGATAATCGAAACAGAACATTCCGTTTCGATCAGTTCCTACCCAGAGTTTACGGTTCTTATCAAACACCATGGCCGTAACAAGCAGGTTGTCTACAGGAGTACCTGTCACGAAACGGGAGAAGCGGTTTGATTCAAAACGATAAAGCCCTTTATCCGTTGCAAGTATCAGCTCATCCTTTTCTCCGAACAGGAAGGCTGATACCTTAGAGAATCCACCTTTCGGATATGGAATTACTTCAAAGCGAGCGTATGCATATCTGATTAATCCGCTGTCGGTAGCGAACAGAATGCCGGACTCCGTTTCAGTGATAGCGGTAACCACGGTGCCACGAAAACCGTTGGAAGGATCAAAGTATTCGAATTCATGTCCGTCATAACGAGCTAATCCTCCTTCCGTACCGATCCACATGTACCCTTGCGTGTCCTGAAATAAACTGGTGACACGACTCACAGGCAAACCCTCTGTAACGGAATACTGGCGAAAACTGTATTGCTGAGCCTGTGCCGATTGAACGAGCAACAAGGCACAAATGAATACTCCGAAAAGATGAAGTCGATTGACGAATTTCATACTATACCGCACAGCCAATAAAGATAAGGATTCACTCCAAACTCCGATGAAAAGTCTGACGGGCAGAAAAGCCTATTGAGCGTTTGTTAAAGTGATATAATCCTTCAACGAAGATGCAATAACCTGCTGCGCTTCCGCTCGACCATACTCTGCAGCGATTACGACAGCGGATTGACTCTGTCCCGGAGCCAATTTGTAAGTAAGAAAGTAATGACGGAGACGGTTCAGTAAAGCTTCCGGAATATCTGTTATAGTTTGAATTCCCGAATAGGCCGCATCACCTTCCAAGACCGCAATGATCTTATCATCGGCTTCTCCTTTGTCAATCATGCGTAAACCACCTACAGGAACGGCGCGAAGAATAATATCCCCGTGCGTAACCGTACGCTCACAAAGGACCACTACATCCAACGGATCTCCGTCACCGGCTTCTGTTCCGGCAAGTTTTGCAACCTCCGATCCGCAATAAGTTTGAGGAATGAATCCGTAAAGCAAAGGCGCTACGTTGGAATATTGTTGCGGACGATCAATCTTCAGATATCCGCTGGCTTTGTCGATCTCATACTTGATGGTGTCTCCGGGAACAATCTCAATGAAACAATTGACCGATTGCGGTACGTTATCACCCGGACTTACGCCATGCCAGGGATGGGCTTTGAACTTCGGGAACTTATTTTCCATCTTTTCTGAAGATTCGTTTAACCACAAGAAATATCACACCCAATCCGCCCAAGCCCAGACCCAAGTAAACAAGCGCCTGAGTACCGTCCGGAATAATATTCTTGTGCCCCATGTCTTTGAAATCAGCCGGATCAAGAAATTTCTTTACTCCCAAACTGTCTGTGAGATATTTCTGTTCCGCATCCCAGGAAGCTCTTCCCTGTCCCAGATAAATATCCTGTTCGCCTGCCACTGGTTTCTTCCTGCTGTGTGTACAGATTCCGGTCAATGGCAAACCGTATTTTGCCCAGCTCCCGTAAATCGTCCAGGTTTCACCTGGTGCAAAACTCATTGCACAATCTGACTCAGCATCATATTGTACATCCACTTCTTTGTAGAGTCCTCCTTGAAATACGCTGTTGACAATGAAATGTGCTTTGGATTCAACTCCGTTTTCGGAAACAGCCAGAACACGACCGGTGAAAATCACGTCATACTTTTTGAGATTGCCGATTGTATGAGAAGGTAAAACTTCACACTGACAAGCGAGTAGTTGCTGACCGAACAGCAGCAAAAAAAGATATGTTATGATTTTATGCATTTAACTGAATGAATAAGTATTCACAAACGCATTGGCATCTGCAATATCTACGTACAACTCACGATCCTGCTCCATGTGAGTAACTTTTGTACGGAATGAAGAGTGAAGTTTCATCAATTCAGGAGAAGATGTCACACCATCGAGTTTCATCCTGAAATCAAGAGCCTGCGCAGCATTCAGTAATTCAATTGCGAGAACCTGACGCACATTGCGCACTACACGCGAACATTTCGTTGCTGCATTAGCACCCATACTTACGTGATCTTCCTGTCCGTTGGATGAAACAATAGAATCAACAGAAGCCGGTGTGCACAGTTGTTTGTTCTGACTTACGATAGACGCCGCCGTGTATTGCGGAATCATGAAACCGGAATTTACACCTGCATTATCTGAAAGCATTGGTGGCAAGCCTCTTTTACCTGCAATCAGCAAATATGTTCTTCTCTCACTGATGTTGGCATATTCAGCCAACGCAATTGCGAGGAAGTCAAGAGCCAGTGCCAATGGTTGCCCGTGGAAATTTCCGCCGGACAGAATATCACCTTGTTTCGGGAAAAGAGTTGGATTGTCCGTTACAGAATTCACCTCGACCAGCAACACGCGCTCCACGTAGTCAATCGCATCACGTGACGCACCGTGAACTTGCGGAATACAACGAAAAGAATATGGATCCTGCACATCGAATTTCTTCGACTTCGGTTTATTCGCAATAGGAGAATTCTCCAAAAATGAATCCACTCGCGATGCAACAGTAATTTGTCCGGAGTGCGGACGGATATCATGCAAACGCGCATCAAACGGTTCACGAAGTCCATCGAAGGCATCCAAAGACAATGCGCCAATCATGTCAGCAGCATCAGCAAGATCTTTTGCCTGAAGCAAAGAATACATTCCGTACGCGCTCATGAATTGTGTGCCGTTAAGAATCGCCAAACCTTCTTTCGCTTTCAGTTGTACAGGCGTCAGATTCAGTTCTGCGAGAACATCAGCAGCAGGACGAATGGACCCGTAATAATTGACTTCTCCTTTTCCGATAATCGGTAAAGCAAGATGCGCCAATGGAGCAAGATCTCCCGAAGCACCAAGCGAACCCTGATCGTAAACTACCGGAAGCACATTGTTGTTCCAGAGATCAACAAGCATTTCAACTGTTTTCAATTGTACGCCGGAATGCCCCTGAATGAGACCTTGAATCTTAAAGAGAATCATCAGGCGTACTACTTCAACAGGAACACGATCGCCTGTACCGCAGGCATGCGACATCACAAGATTCACCTGAAGTTGTCCGAGTTCTTCATCGGAAACACGTGTGTTTTTCAGATCACCGAAACCGGTATTTACACCGTAAATAGGATTCTTCGCAGCGGCAATTACTTCGTAAAGACGCGTATGTGAATCGTTAACACGACGTTTCGCTTCATCTGAAAGGGAAAGCTGAGGCAATTCGCGAAGTGCTTTACGGATTGCAGCAATGGAAAGCGGTGTATTCGGACAGAGTTGCATCAGAATATTATTTATTAAGTGCACTGATCAATTCAGAAAGCGTAACACTTGACTGTTCACCGCTTGCCATATTCTTCAGCGTAATAGTATTGTTCGTTCTTTCGTTCTCACCGATGATGGCCACGTAAGGAATTTTCTTGGCATCAGCATATTTGAATTGCTTACCCATCTTCACAGCGTCAAGATAAATTTCCGCAGCAATTCCTGCGTCACGGACTTTCTTGAGGAGCGATATAGAATGACGCTCATCTTCACCTCCGAAGTTCGCAAACAGAACGCGTGTTCCTTCCTTAGCAGTTACATCTTCAGGATATCCAACTTCGTTGAGTACATCGAAAATGCGATCGATGCCGAAGGAAATTCCTACACCGGACATATTCGGCAAACCGAAGATGCCTGTGAGATCATCATAACGACCGCCTCCGCAAATGGAGCTGGTAAGCGTTCCTTTATTCGCCTTCACCTCGAAGATGGCACCAGTGTAATAATTCAATCCGCGAGCAAGCGTAATATCGAGTTCACACGTTGCTGTTTTCAACTCACCGTTACCGATCAGACCGAAAACATATTTCACTTCTTCAATTCCCTTTCTGCCGGTTTCAGAAGTTGAGATCAATTCATTGAGCAGTTCAATCTTTGCATTGTAATCACCGGAGAATGAAATGAGAGGCTGCAAACGATCGATGGCAATTTCGCTGATTCCTTTCTCAGCGAGTTCCTTGTTTACACCTTCTACACCGATCTTATCCAATTTATCAATTGCAACAGTGATATCAACGATCTTCTCCTTCTCTCCGATTACTTCAGCAATTCCGCTTAGAATTTTACGGTTGTTAATCTTGATTGTAACAGGTACTCCGAAAGCAGTGAATGCTTCGTCGATCATCTGTACCAATTCCACTTCATTGATCAATGAATCACTTCCAATCACATCAGCATCACACTGGAAAAATTCGCGGTAGCGACCTTTCTGCGGACGATCGGCGCGCCATACCGGTTGAATCTGATAACGCTTAAATGGAAATGTGATTTCATTCTGATGCTGCACAACGTATCGTGCAAACGGAACGGTAAGATCATAGCGAAGGGCCTTTTCAGTCAGCACATCGCTATTGGTATTCTGTTGCAATGTTCGCTCAAAAGCATAACGCATCTGCTGCTTCTTTTCATCTTTTGCTTCGAAAGGCCGCGAGTTCAGAATTTTGAAAAGCAACTGATCGCCTTCTTCTCCATACTTACCGGTCAATGTTTCGATATTTTCCATCGCCGGAGTTTCAATGGGCTGATAGCCGTATTTCTTGAAAACGGAACGGATGGTATCGAAAATGAAATTGCGGCGCATCATTTCATCCGGGGAGAAATCGCGCGTGCCTTTTGGAGTGGAAGGTTTCTGAGCCATAATTCGGGGCAAAGATAGGTATCAGAAAGCAGTAATCAGTGATCAGCGCTCAGTTCAAAAACTACTGCAAAATGAGCGTCTGTTTTCCGTTAGCTGATTCCGTGATTCGTTTCACAATACCCTGAGACGGAACAAACCATTCGGTTACGGTACTTTCGGTTTTGTTGTTGAATTTACCCAGCGGACCGTAATCGTCAATGGTTTCATTGATAGCGCGCGATTCGATAACGAATGCAGAAAAAGTTCCGCCCGGAACGGTAACGGATTCTTTGCGTACCACTTTACGATTCAGTACTAGATACTTTCCTTCGGACAGTGTGCTTTTTCCCATGGTCCTGCGACTGCCGCGAGCCGGTTGCAGTGTATCTCCGATTGACATTACCACGGGATAAGCCATCATTTCCGTGATGACTTCAACGTTCACATCTACAGGAGGCGTTTCTACGATTAGCATTTCATTCATGATATCAGAATACCAGAAATTGCTGTCGAGGGCGTATTTGTATTTGTAAGTGAAAATATTCTTGCCGCGATCATCCCGAACCCTGCACAACGCCAGTGAAGTTGTACGTCCTCCGGCTGTGTTAACCGCTGTAATTGTAATGGCATTTGTACGATTCACGCCTGCTGCGATTTCATTCGAATAGGAAATGATATTTCCCTGAGTAAAAAAATCAGGCTTCAGCGCAGCAAAACTTAAAGTCAGCAATGCCAGTATAATAACTCCGGTAATTGAAAGAAGCTTTTTCATTTGATGGATTTCAGTTCAACGCTGGTAAAAACACCTTGAATTTCTCTCTCTGTTTTAACAATGCCATAATCCGGATTGAACCATTCGTAAAGCTTACCGCTGTTTGTCTCCTTCTGGCTGGATCCAAAAGCAGTAGCTACGCTCACACTTTTCATGTCTGATTCGATTTTCCATGCTATAATCCTCCCTATCGGCAAGTTGAGGGTATCCGATTTTACAACTTTACGATTTGTGAAACTCAGTACAGACTTGGATTTTGACTCGTCGATTGCAATCGTGAACTTCATCACACAACTGCGTAAGCTGTCTCCCGTTTTCATCTGAAACGGATACTGC
Source organism: Bacteroidia bacterium (assembly GCA_023151315.1). Lineage (GTDB taxonomy): Bacteria > Bacteroidota > Bacteroidia > Palsa-965 > Palsa-965. The sequence goes on along the minus strand of JAKLJE010000015.1, from coordinate 70,973 downwards.
AAACTATCGAGCTGATCAATTTTCATTTTGTATTCGTTATCGACTCTATTGTAGATATGATTTCTGCTTGAAGCATAAAATGCAATTGAATCGGAAGAGAAATCCTGTCGATATCTGTAATCGTTGTAATCTGCATCACCTTCAAATCGCACTGTTCCTTTGCTGTGCAAATAAGATCCGGAAGCTGTAACGTTATCAATCTCAATAATCGTGGAATACTCGCTGACCTTATCTCCCGGACTCTTTACATATGAGGAGTAAGTGATCACCTTATCCTTCTGCAAAAACGGCAGTGGTCGCTGGGAAATAAATCCCGCGACCACCAATCCTGTTACAAGTGTCTTAGCGAATAAAACCGTCATTACTGCGGCTTGTTGAACTTAGTTAGTTCGGAATAACCTTCCAACTCTCCGTTTTTGAATGTTTCTGATCGTACTGCTCCAACCTTAAAACTGAACCATTCGGTTACCGTTCTTGGCTTCATGATAGACAAAGTAACAGTACCTACTTTACTGGTCATTTCAGTAGTGTAAGTTATTTTATAACATTCCCAAGTTCCAGCAGGTGTGGTTTTATTTTCCACTGCTTCCACCTTGCGCTCTTTAATATCAATAATTATAGAACTGGTTTCACTTCCTGAATTTTTGTCAATTACATGCATTGTTACAGTTCCATCGGAAAGTTTATCGCCTGCCTTCATGTCGTTAGGATAGTCCAATGTATTTCCTTCGATTTTCAGATCCATATCTTTGTATCTGCCTTTCATCTGCGGAGCAATAAAGCTCTCCATATCCATTGTGAACTTGCCTCCGGTGCAAGTAATTTTGTAACTACCGGTTCCGGTGTCTTTCCCCTTTTCATCTTTCGTTGCGACTTCCACTGTTGCTGCGATGTTCTCCGGTGTTTTGACTACTTCCACCACGTTGCCATCCACTGTTGATGTCAACTTGCCTTTACCGCTGTAATTGGACATGGTGTATGTCACACCTTTGTTAAACTGCTCGAAGTTTCCGCAATCTGCGAGCATGGTGAACGCAGAACCTGTTGCAAGCGCTACTACAGATGTTGCGAGGATGATGAACTTTTTCATGACATTATATTTAAAATGTTTGTAAGTCTTAAATCAAAATTTTTCAATAACCAAATCCCGTGACATTTGTGCTTTCCGCACAGCACAACGATGAGAATCAAGAATAGCGCCAGGTTTATAAGAATACTGACCTTCACTTATTCTTCCGACTGAAGTTATAGTTGGCTTTTCATCCTTCTTCGCATTGATGGCATAATACTGAGTCGAGCTGTTAGAAACTCCGGAAGTATACCGCGCCAACAAGAAAGACATCGTTTGAACTGAAGCATCCCATCGAGTTCTAACACAATCCCCAGGCTCATAATTGTCATAACAGTATACTGATGCCTGAATAGCACATGCCATAGAGAGAACAAGCGGGGCTCCAAGCAGTGGTGGTGGTACAATTATCTGCTGTGAACCCGTTTTTTCCAGGGATGTTCCGAAATAGATCACTTGAAGCCCGTAACTAACAAAAGTATTTGTAGTGTAACCATTACTAAAGGTGTAGTTTGAGGCTGAACAATCTCCATTCCAATATCCATGCAAACCAGCTACAACCAACTCTCCGTTATTAGTAACTGTCAGCCCTCGAACCATAAGTAATGGAGTTGAATTATTCTTGGCTTTACTTTCGCTGACTTCCCACTTATTCTCAAATGACGTACTTCTTGGTGTGCCTTCAGCAGATATTTTACCCACCGCAAAAAAAGAATTCATTTCGCCATCGTTCTTCTTCCAGGGTTTCGTTTCCAAAGAAATATAATTACCCGCCCAAAATAGTTCTGACTTTAGAACATCATAAAACATACTCGAAACACATAATTCATAACCCGACTTAACGTCAAGAAGTACATTATATACTACTTTCCCCGTCTTGCCATCAATCATTCTTATACGCGATTCGAGTACCTCTTCGTTACCTGAAGCAGCCCCCTTAATATAACTCGTATACAAAAATATTTTTCCATCAATACAATCCGTATGGTAAAATAGTATTCGTTCCTCCTCTATATCCATACTCCAAACTTTTCTAATTCCGGTCGAATCTCCTTTAATGCAAAAAATTTCCGAATTCACACTTGCATTATTTTTGGTAGAGGTCACTCGCCGATCAGCACCCGTCGGCTCACAAACTTTAAAATCGTAATGCAGATAAATCAATGTCCCAGCCTCTAGCCATCCGTCCGACTCGAAATTCCCCGTAGCTGCAACAACTCCGTATGAATGGTCAGTAGGAAAGCATGGTAGCAATTCATTCTTGAAAAATGATTTATCATGCGGAGATCCCGTTTTCACGCCGCTAATATCAAAATGTACCTTACTAAGAACACGAAATTCAGGAGAAACCCATACAGAAGTCCCTTCCTTAGAAAACATCTTCTCCTTTAAAGTCAATTCAATGAAACGCAACTTGGTTTTATCATTCATACAGTGATACCCTGTCGCTACTACGGATTTCGCACCAATTCCGTCAATAACAATTTCTTTGGTCGATGGTGATTTAAAATCACCATCGTAGATAGTAAAATAGATGACAGTCTGGTTACCATCAGGAACGCCCTCTACTTCAATTAATTTAGATCCATCTTGGATAGAAGTAAATGCAGGTCCACTGCCAGCAAACAAAACGGACCCGAACAAAACAAAAAATAGCGATAGGATGTAAATCTTTTTAAAGTTGTTCATATCGAAACTAATTATACGGTCAATTTCTTATAACGGAATCGCTTCGGTTCTGTTTCACCCAAACGCTTCTTCTTGTTCTCTTCGTATTCTGTATATGTTCCTTCGAAGAAGTAAACAGAAGAGTTTCCTTCGAAAGCAAGAATGTGAGTACATACGCGATCAAGGAACCAACGGTCGTGAGAAATAATAACCGCACAACCTGCGAAGTTCTCCAGCGCTTCTTCAAGCGCACGCATGGTGTTCACGTCGATATCGTTCGTAGGTTCGTCAAGCAGCAACACGTTCGCTCCTGAACGCAAAGTCAATGCCAGATGCAATCGATTGCGCTCACCACCTGAAAGCACTTTCACTTTCTTACCTTGATCCTGTCCTGCGAAATTGAATTTCGAAACGTATGCGCGTGAGTTCAGCTTCACACCTTCGAGTTCTACATATTCAGTACCGCCTGTGATGGCTTCGAACACTGTATGCTCCGGATTAATTTCAACGTGTGATTGATCGACGTACGCCACTTTCACGGTAGGGCCGACTTTAAATTCACCACTGTCAGGTTTTTGTTCGCCCATGATCATGCGGAACAAAGTTGTTTTACCGGCACCGTTCGGTCCGATAATTCCAACAATTCCTGCAGGAGGCAATTTGAAATTCATATCCTCGTAAAGGACTTTGTCACCGAATGCTTTCGATACACCGATCGCTTCGATTACTTCGTTACCCAGTCGTGGTCCGTTAGGAATGAAGAGTTCGAGTTTTTCTTCTTTCACCTTCACATCTTCGCTCAGCATTTTCTCGTAGTTCGCTATACGGGCTTTGGATTTCGACTGACGGCCTTTCGGACCTTTACGAACCCATTCCAACTCGCGCTCGAGCGTTTTGCGACGCTTGCTTTCTGTTTTCTCTTCCTGTTCCAAACGCTTCGATTTCTGATCGAGCCACTCGGAGTAATTTCCTTTCCATGGAATTCCTTCGCCGCGATCCAATTCAAGAATCCAGCCGGCAACGTTATCGAGGAAATATCTGTCGTGTGTTACGGAAATAATTGTTCCCGGATAAGAAGCAAGGTGATTCTCTAACCACTGAACGGATTCAGCATCCAAGTGGTTGGTAGGTTCGTCAAGAAGAAGAATATCCGGCTGCTTCAGCAACAAGCGACACAAAGCCACACGACGACGTTCACCACCGGAACAAACAGAAATCGGCGTATCGCCTTCCGGACACTGCAACGCGTCCATTGAACGTTCCAACTTGCTTTCGATATTCCAAGCATCGAGCTGATCGATCTTTTCCTGCAAGTAAGCCTGACGTGCAATCAACTTATCCATGTCCGCATCCGGATCCGCGAACTTCTCGTTCACTTCTTCGAACTCTTTCAGTACATCAGTGATTTCCTGAACACCTTCTTTCACGATGTCCATTACAGTCTTGGTTTCATCGAACTTCGGCTCCTGTTCCAACATCCCGATTGTGTAACCAGGTGAAAAGTGAATATCACCGATATAGTCTTTATCAATTCCTGCAATGATGCGGAGCAATGAAGATTTACCGGAACCGTTGAGACCGATCACACCGATTTTTGCACCGTAATAAAACGAGAGATAAATATCTTTCAATACCTGTTTCTGCGGAGGGTGAATTTTAGAAACATTCACCATCGAGAAAATAATTTGTCTTCCTTCTGACATTAGTAAGCTGTATTAATTCTGAGAAACTCCGGGAGGAGATTAAGGTTTGTTTTCAGGTGCAAATATCGTGTTTTTTCCCTTGTAGTCGCTTGTGCAAATATGATTTAGACGGGAAACAGGCATTCCAAGGAATAATTCCATTGTATATTTGCAGTGCTCAACTAAAAGTGGTGTTTCATAGTGAATAAAGCACTCTTCGTGAAAGGTCGGTGGTTAAATTTTCTCTGCAACAGCGTTGTAATTGCGGTTGTTTTTTTGCTTTCAGATTGCAGTGGTACCGGTAAGCCAGACACATCTGACTCTCTCGACTTGCCTGTAAAAACTGATGCTGCATTGAAGGTCGACAGCTCCAATTCTGTAACAGATTCAGTGTTGCCGTTCGAGCAGGACACGCAGAAAATAATGGAAACGCTGGACATTCTTGACTCCATTCGCCAGGCGAAATACAACTAACGCGGAAACATCAATGGATGTTTTTCGTTGTATTTTCTAAGATAGATAAACATCTGATCCCGCTTTTGTTTTTTCTTCAGGGCGGTGTATTCTGCGTACAAAACAGGATCACGTTGCAGAATATATTCCATAGCTGAAATCTGAAATATATAGTATTGTCCGGTAGCGACATCCAGAATATACTGTTGAAGCGTTTCGACCGGTGCGCCGTATTGCTGATTCGGATAAGTTCCCGGCCCGGTATATCTGTAATCTGTTACGTATGATGTAAAGTGACAGATACTTCCAATAACCACAATTCTGTTGAATTGACTGTTAAGCAAAGCATACACCGTTTTATTCTCACTATAGCCCCAAACAGTATTCACCTTAGTCGTCTGAACCACGCCGTTCGAATCGCGCCATTGGAAAGTGGACTTGCTCAATGTTTGCTTCAGAATATCAGGACGTGTTGTGTCTCCATCAAGTACAATTCTTGATTTCGGAATCGGCTTATTACTTCTGAATTGAAAGAAATCAAGATAAACACCTTCAGTAAAAGCGAAACCTTGCGAGTAAGCAACAGAATCTGTCTGAGCAACGGCCACAACCGTTATCAGAAAGCAAAACAGTATTGCGAAGCGGCGTATCATTCTACGTAAAGATCGTAGTTAATCCCGACAAATTGACGAACTTTAGATACCTATAAAAGTTTCGCCATGCGCAAATTTCTACTTGCTTCATTCATTATTTTCGCTGCTTGTGCATCAGCACAGGAAAAGGCCAACGTACCATTGTCTTTGACATTGCTTACAGGAGGTTACGAAGCAACGGAAATGATCGGTGTTTTAGCTGAAGGACAACCTTCGTTGGTAGTTCAGGCTGCAAAAAAACACGGAGGATTCGTAATGCACTCCGAAGGTTCCATATCTTCGGTGCAGATTCCTGCCGGAAAAATCAATGAATTCGCGTCGGAGAACGGTGTTATACGTCTGGGTAATGCGCCTATTCACATGCAAGTGTTGAACGACACCATGAAAAAGCAAACGAGGGTGAACGATGTGCGTGCAGGTTTATCACCGCTTCCGCAAAGTTACAGCGGTGCAGGAATTGTAATGGGAATTATTGATTCAGGAATTGATTACAGACATCCTGACTTTAAAGATTCATTAGGAAACACTCGCATTTATCGCATCTGGGATCAGCGTGATCAGAACGGTCAATCGCCCGCAATGTTTAATTACGGAACAGAATGGGACAGTGCATCCATCAACGATTCAACATGCACACATAACGATCTTGCTTATTACGGTCACGGAACACACGTAAGCGGAATTGCAGGTGGCAACGGAAGAAGTGTAACTCAGATGGACATGAGCGGTGTTGCCCCGAATGTAACGTTTGTTGTTGTAGCGCTTGACTTCAACGGACAATACAGTCCGGTGGCAGTTGCAGATGCTGCAGCATACATTTATGCTATTGCAGATTCTTTGGGCATGCCTTGTGTAATCAATGCAAGCGTAGGTGATTATTACGGATCGCACGACGGGCAGGATCTGCAGGCGTTGATGATAGATACATTACTCGACACGCCGGGACGCTTGATGGTTGGCGCTTCGGGGAATGCCGGAGGATTGCCGATTCATCTCAGCTATAATCTGAGCAGCGACACCAATTTCACCTGGTTCAATGTAAACAGCGGATCCATTTACATTCAGATGTGGGCAGAACAAAGTCAATTTGCCAATGCAGATTTCGCTATCGGAGCTACTCGCATGAATGATTACAGCGATCTTGATCGCACGGCATTCACTGACATTGCAGGAAATCTTTCAGGAATCAGTTACGATACGTTGTACAATTCCAACGGGCAGCGACTCGCAACAATCATGCGCGTTGCCACAACACAGGGAAGCACTTACAGCATGGAATTCTACGTTACTCCTGACTCTGCTTCGGGTTACAATTACGGATTGTACTGTACCGGCGCAGGACTTTTTCACTTGTGGAGTTTTGATGTTGTTTCGAGCGGAATACCAAGTCAATCGACATATCCGCCTATTCAATACTACAAGATGCCGGATGCAACGCATACTGTTGTGAGCAGCTTTCAATGTTCAGAGCGCGTGGTTTGTGTTGGCAACTACGTAAATCGCGATGTATGGCCAAACTACAACAACGTTTGGATTCACGACACAACTGTAACGGCAGGAGAACTCATGTACAATTCCAGCATAGGACCAACACGTGACGGAAGAATCAAACCGGAAATCACTGCGCCGGGAGCGAATAATTTTTCCTGCATCGAAACCAATAATCGTCCGGGAATAATCAGCGGTGCTCCCGATGCCGTAACTCCCGGTGGCTGGCATGTGCAGGGCGGTGGAACTTCTGCTGCTTCGCCTGTTGTTGCGGGATGCGGAGCTTTGTGGCTTGAACGTTTACCGAATTCAACATGGAATGAATTCAGAGATGCTGTAATCTATTGCGCGAAGCAAGACACGTTCACAGGTTCCGCTTTGCCTGATATTGAATGGGGATACGGCAAAGTGGATGCATTCAGTATGATGACAATTTGCGCAACGAGTCTGGATGAACCGGAGATTTCGTCGACTTCAACATTAACAGTTTATCCTGTTCCGGCGAACGGACAAACAGCAATTCAGATAACGGGAATGACTCCGTTCCGGAATGTTTCAGTCATCAATGCTTTGGGACAAATTGTATTCAACGGCTTGTCCGACGATAAAGGGAATGTCACCATTCCGCCTGCTTATTTGAGTTCAGGATTCTACTCAATTGTAGCTACGTCTCAAGAAGGCGTTCAATCCGCTCAATTGATCGTTGAATAGATTCTATGCTGCGAAGTAATCGCTAACTTTGCGTGCTATGTTGAAATATTTACCGCTTATTGGCTGGGGAGGATTGGTGTTCGGAATCATCACGGCAATTTTTTCTTTCATGCCGGGCACTTTGGTTTTTGTTTCGATGTTTTCCATGCTTCCCGGTTTTCTATTGAGCAGTTTATATGTGATGTTTACTACGCGTCACAATATTGAAACACCAAAATTCAATCCGGGATATGTCGGAATGTTGCTCAGTTCAATTCCATTAATACTCATCATTTATTTTTATCTGACGAAGTGAGCGTTGCAACTAAAAATAAAAGCAGTGTCAGCGACTTCTTCTCGCTGGTAACGTTCTCGCATACGATTTTCGCTTTGCCGTTTGCCATCATCGGATTCTTTCTTGCCGTCGAAAGAACGGAACACGAATTCTCGTGGTACAAATTCGGATTGATGATTCTGTGTATGGTGTTCGCACGCAGTGCAGCCATGGGTTTCAATCGCTATGTGGATCGCGATATTGACGCGAAGAATGAGCGCACTGTGAATCGTGAGATTCCCGCAGGCATTATCAGCGGAAAAGCTGCTTTGGTTTTTGTGATCATCAATTGCGTGCTATTCATTGCATGCACATGGTTTATCAACTCCATTTGTTTCTATCTGTCACCGGTAGCACTTGCCGTTGTATTAGGATACAGTTACACCAAGCGATTTACTGCATTGTGTCACGTTATTCTTGGCATCGGACTCGCCCTCGCTCCTATCGGTGCGTGGCTGGCAGTTACCGGTGAATTTAATTGGTTACCGTTGGGCTTTTCGTTCGCCGTATTATTTTGGGTCAGCGGATTCGACATGATTTACGCTTTGCAGGATCAGGAATTCGACAAGAAAAATAAACTACATTCTATTCCCGCTGCTATCGGAAAGAAAAATGCACTCGCGTTATCACGTGCATTCCACATTGTTTCAGCAAGTCTGATCTGGACCACCGGCGTGATGGGCGGATTCGGGATGTACTACTTGTTTGGCGCGATTCTGTTTTCCATTCTGCTGTGGTATCAGCATTCACTGGTCAAACCTGATGACCTCTCAAAAGTGAATCGCGCCTTCTTCACCACAAATGGAATTGCAAGTGTAGCCTTCGCAATTTTAGTGATCTGTGATCTGTATCTGGTATTGTAGTCTGAATCAGCCCTAAAATCCATCTTACATTTTGGTGTAATAAATTCTGAAATCGGCTAATTAGAGCGTTTTTCGCCCGATTTCAAACATTTAAATTGAATCAGATTCGCGCCGAATTGTCCTCGACGAAAGTTGACTTCAATTAGCTTAAAGTTTATTTTTGGCTCACCAAAACCCACACAGCATGAGCCCTGCACCGAAGTTTCGCTTCCCCGCGAAACAGAAGACTATTGCATTGGCTGCAACGGAATATTTCTTTCGTCGCGGACACAGCTTCATGTTGTCTCTTCTTCTCACACCAATTAATTCACAAAACATGCGATTCAAGATTTACAATCTGATGATTGCCGCATTGGTCATGCTTGCAGCACAAACCTTTGCGCAGAGTCCGACATTTCGCTACACGTATGACGTTGGACTGTTCGACATTTCCGGAGGTATGGTTCAAACTCCAACCGGCGGATTCACTGTTGCGGGTCTCAACAATTCTGTTGGACCTTACTACGGCAACGTTTACAATATGGATGCGCAAGGCAATGTTCAATGGGCGAAGGCGTACAACGCAGGTTTCGCGAGCGCATTCATGGACATTAAAAACGTAAGCACGGGCGGATACATTGTAACCGGTCAATCAACAAGTGGCGGCGGTGGTGCAGTGCTGGCACGACTCGATGCATCAGGAAATGTATTGTGGTCGTACAGATACCAATGTCCGAATATCGGATCCGGTAATGCGTCCAGCGAATACGGCAATGCGGTAATTGAAGCTTCAGACGGAGGCTTTGTTGTTGCGGGCGGCGTTGATTATTTCTGGGATGGTGTCAGCGGAACAACCGTTGATACGGCGAGTGCGCTTGGATTTAAAGTTGATGCGAGCGGAAATCTGCTTTGGGCACGCGTATGGACGATAAGCGTTCCGAACCCTGACGAACATTACTTTAACGATGTTACAGAATCAAACGGATCGTACTACTTCGTTGGTCAGTCTTCGGAAGGAACAGGTACACTTAGCAGTAACGGTGATTATCCAAGCAATGGATTGATTGTAAAAACCACAACCGCTGGTGTATTTCAGTATATCAGAAGGTTCGGAGGTTCAAACTCTCAAGGATTTAACGCAGCAATCACTCTCACTAATGGTAATATTCTTATTGGAGGATTTGATGCGGATGATGGAATTTTAATGGCTCTGGATTATACAGCTGCAACACCGACACCGGTCTACAACAGACGATTGGATGGAAATGCGTTTACATCAATCTATATTATTCAGGATATCATGCAAACTTCAGATGGAAACTACTCCGTCATCGGGACTCGCCTGCAATTTGCAAGTATCGCTTTACAAACAATGATTGTAAAACTGAACAGCTCTACAGGTGCTTTGATGTTCGCCAGAAGTTATGCTCCAATCGGGTTGTCCGGCATTCTGCCAGAGGGAGGATTATGCACCGATCAGGGATATTACATTTCAGTAACCGATCAGCAAATGACCGGCTTTCATTACAACGTTATAAGAACCGATGCGACAGGACAAACTGCTGCAACACCAAGCGGGTGTCCGGGTTCATCGTTTACTCCTACTCTTGCGTCAGTGTCGATGACGTGGACAACACCAACGTACAACCAATACACAACGCTGACTGGATCATCAATTACGTTAACGGTGATCAACCAAACCGTGACACCGACGCAACACTGTCTGAATGTTCCATCTGTACTTAGTGCAACCTCTGCAAGCACCAACGTAACATGCTTCGGTTCCTGCAACGGTACAGCAACAGCAACACCTAGCGGAGGAACCGGCCCTTACACTTATGCATGGGCACCTTCCGGCGGAACAGCTGCAACTGCAACAGGCCTTTGTCCCGGAACTTACACGTGTACTGTAACCGATGCAGCATCTGCAACGGCACAAGTTACTGTAACGATTACTCAACCTGCAGCTGCGTTAACAGGCACCATTACTGCATCAAGCAGTGTAACATGCAACGCACTGTGCAATGGATCCGCAACTGTTGCAGCAAGCGGCGGTACTTCAGGATATACTTACTCATGGGCTCCTTCAGGTGGAACAGCTGCATCTGCAAGCGGATTGTGTCAAGGTGTTTATACAGTAACTATAACTGATGCGAACAGCTGTACAACAACACGCACAGTCAATATCACGCAACCGAATGCGGTTACCGGTACTGCAACTTCTACACCTTCCAGCTGTTCCGGTAATACAGGAAGTGCTACAGTAACCGCAAGCGGTGGAACCGGAGGTTATACTTACAGTTGGTCTCCTTCGGGAGGAACAGCAGCAACCGCATCGAACCTTGCACCCGGACCATATGTAGTTACGATTACCGATGCGAATGGATGCACGGGAACCGCTAACGTTACGGTTTCTACGAACACCGGCCCTACAGCGTCACTTCAATCGTCCGGCAACGTTTCGTGTTTCGGTGGTAATAACGGTACCGCTACGGTTAGTGCAACCGGCGGAAATCCGGGATATACTTATTCGTGGGCACCAAGCGGAGGAACATCTGCAACTGCGTCCGGACTTACAGCAGGAAATTATACTTGTACTATCACAGATCAATCCGGATGTGTGACAACACAGTCCGTTGCAATTACATCTCCATCTGCCTTGACTGCAACGTCATCTTCCACGTCCAGCGGATGCACTAATTCGGGCAGCGCAACAGCAACTCCTTCTGGTGGTGCAGGTTCTTATACATATTTATGGTCTCCGTCAGGTGGTACAAACCAAACAGAAACATCGCTTGCTCCCGGAGTGTACACATGTCAGGTTACGGATTTCAACGGATGCACGACAACGGTGACGGCAACAGTAACATTAGGAACACCGATTACAGTTTCTGCAACTTCATCTTCTTCAACCATCTGTTCCGGAACAACTGCTACGATCAATGCATCCGGTGCAACGAACTATTCTTGGCAACCCGGTAACTTGTCCGGGAATTCTGTAGTCGTGAATCCAACTGCAACTACAACGTATACCATCATTGGAACAACAGGAACGAATTGCGCTGATACAATCACACATGTGATTACCGTAAACCCGCAACCGGGATTAACTGTTGCATCGCTTCCAACCACTATTTGTCAAGGCGACAGCGTGACAATCGGAGTAACCGGAGCATCAACATATTTATGGCAACCGGGAAATATCACTGATAGTACGTTCGTTGACTTCCCGGCATCAACAACTACGTACACCGTCATCGGAACGAATTCCTATGGATGTTCAGATACAACGACGGTTACAGTAACAGTAACGGGAGCGCCTGTAATTACGGCAAGCGCGAGCGCAGATACAATTTGTACAGGTGGTTCAGTAACACTGACAAGTTCGGGAGCAGCTAATTACATCTGGACTCCCGGGAATTTAAGCGGATCATCTGTAGTTGTGAATCCTTCAGCGAACACCACTTACACTGTAATCGGTTCTAACGGATCGTGTGCAGATACAATGACTGTTGATGTTGCGGTAACAGCAGGCCCAACCGTAAGCGTAACTTCAGGGAACGCATCCATTTGTCCCGGCAGCAGCGCGACACTTACTGCAAGCGGAGCATCTACATATGTTTGGAGCAGCGGCGGAACAACAGCGAGTGAAACGGTAACACCGGCAAGTACACAAACGTACACTGTAACCGGAACCGATGCCAATGGCTGTACTGCTACAGCAACTTATACAGTAACTGTCTTTACTGCTCCTGCAGTTGCGATAGCCGGAAGCAACTCTATTTGCATCGGAGATACTGTAACACTTACTGCGAGCGGTGCAACTTCCTATGTATGGAACACAAGCGCAACATCAACCAGCATCAATGTGAATCCTTCAACGAATACCACTTATACAGTAACAGGAACAGATGCTAACGGATGTACGGCAACTGCTACTTACTCTGTAACAGTAAACAACCCGCCTGTTGCTGCGATAAGCGGAACAAGTGGCATCTGCGAAGGTACGGGCGCAATTCTCACCGCATCGGGCGGAGGCACATACACCTGGAGCAGCGGAGGTACAGCAGCAATTGAAAACGTGAATCCGAATTCTACAACTACTTACACTGTTACTGTTTCTGTCGGAAGCTGCAGCGATACAGCCACGTTCACTGTGGTAGTTTTCAATGGCCCTACTGCTAATGCAGGTGCTGATGCAACAATCAACATCGGAGGAAACACAACTCTCAATGGAAATGGTGGAGGAACTTATAGCTGGTCGCCTTCTACAGGATTGGATAATCCTAACATTCAGAATCCGACAGCAACTCCAACAGTTACTACAGTTTATGTTTTGACAGTTGTTGATTCCAATGGATGCAGCTCAACGGATACCGTAATCGTTACAGTAACTCTTGACTGCGGTGAATTGTTCATCCCGAACATATTCTCACCGAATGGTGACGGACATAATGATGTTTTGAAAGTTTACGGAACTCCATGTGTGGATGATTTCACCTGGCAGATATTCGATCGTTGGGGAGAGCTTGTGTATGAATCCACCGACCCTGCAGAAGAATGGGACGGCACATTCAAAGGCAAAGAACTTGATCCTGCAGTCTTTGTTTACAAACTCAAAGGAACGTTCATTACAGGAACAGAGTTTGAAAGATCAGGTAACGTAACTCTCGTAAAATAAACTGCAAAGAAGAAACATCATGAAAACAATTTTCAAAATTTCCGTTTCAGCTGCAGTTGTATTGATCTGCAGTGCTGCTTCACAGGCACAGGATATTCACCATTCCATGTATAATGAAACTCCTGTGTTACTCAATCCTGCACGCGCAGGTGTTCCATTTGATGCACGCGTAATTCTGAACTACAAGAGTCAATGGGCTTCCGTGGCGGATCCATACACTACAATTGCCTTCAGTGGTGATATGGCTACGTTCAAGAAGAAAGGCAATAAATCGTACATGGGTGTTGGTGTAACATTCTTTAATGATAAAGCCGGAGATGTAGGAATGAAAACCACACAGGGATCACTTTCTCTGTCCGGAGTGTTGATGCCGGACGCTTATAATAAATTCTCTGTTGGATTGATGGGCGGATTTGTGCAAAGAGGCATCAGTCCTTCCAATCAGCAATGGGGAGAACAATACGATGGATTCCAATTTAATTCTGCTTTACCTACAGGTGAAACTGCGTTGTTGCAAAATCACAACTTCGTTGATATGGGAGCAGGATTCAATTGGTATTATGGTAAAGGTGAAAAATACATGACGGCTAACGATGGTGTTAAACTCAATCTCGGCTTCGCAGTATTTCATCCTCACAAACCGAAGTATTCATACTACGGAGTAGCAGATCAGCGGCTCGATCCGAAAATTGTCGTACACGGATGGTCGTCGATCGGTACGGGCAACAGTAATCTGTGCATTGAGCCTTCTTTCCTTTATTTACGCCAAGGACCCATGCAGGAATTTACTCCCGGAGTAAATCTTAAATACATCATGTCTGAAGGCTCAAAGTACACAGGACGTAAGAAAGCATCTGCAATGTCATTAGGTGGTTATTTCCGCACACGCGACGCTGTAATTCTTACCACAATGTTCGAGTTCCAGAGCTATGCATGCGGATTCAGCTATGATGTGAACGTATCTAAACTGAATACGGTGAGTCGTGCACGTGGCGGATTCGAAGTATTTCTGCGAATGGTATTCCCGAATCCTTTCGGAAGCGCCACCAACAAATCGATGATTTAATGGTAATGAAAGCCGCATTTCTTTTTATCGCCGGAGTGATGATCTGTCACTCCGGTTTTTCTCAGAACGATTCGGTAAAAATCGACATCAAGAATTTCGGTAACGAGGTCAATTCTCCGTTTGCAGAATATTCTCCTGTAATCTCTGCAGATGGCAGCGTGATGTTGTTCACTTCCAGAAAACCGAATAATGAGAAAGACATTAAGAAGAACAAACAGAGCATGGAGATGATCTACATTTCCAATTTCAGTTCTTCTGCAAACAAATGGAATGCGCCCGCACCTGCTCCATCACCCGTGAATGTTGCAGGCAGAAACAACGTTGTACTTGGGCTTTCGAACGACGGTCAACGTATGATGATTTACCGCGACGATGATAATGGTAATGGCAACATTTGGGAAACCCGACTCAACGGTATGAGTTGGTCGGAACCATCATTGCTTCCGGATCCGATCAATACTGTACACCACGAATCGTCTGCAAGCTTTTCACCCGACGGCAGAACTCTGTATTTCGTAAGCAATCGCCCCGGTGGCTTAGGCGGCCGCGATATCTGGATCAGCACTTTAGGTGTTGACGGAAAGTGGAGTACTCCGGTAAATCCGGGTTCTGCAATCAATACCAAAGAAGATGAAGAAGGTGTATTTATACACCCTGATGGAACAACATTGTATTTCAGTTCCCGCGGTCACAAAGGAAAAGGCGGTTACGACATTTACCGAAGCAAGCGAGTAAACGGCATGTGGACAGCTGCAGAAAATCTGGGAACACCGATTAATACTGAGGGAGACGAACTGTTCTATCAAATGACCGCTGATGGTCGCAAAGCGTATTACAGTTCTTCCGGTCAGCCCGGTGGATTCGGTGATAAAGACATTTACGAGATCACCTATACTCCGATAGAGAAAGCTAAAGATCGAGGACCTAAACTTACACTGCTGAAGGGAATTATAACCGACTCCATAACTCACAAACCTGTTGCGGCACGCATCGATATTTACGACAACGAGAAAAACGAACTCGTTACCTCAGTAAATTCAAATAGCGTAACAGGTGCGTACCTGGTTTCATTACCGGCCGGCAAAAATTATAACATCACAGCCACCGCCCCGGGATACTTATTTCATTCTGAAAACTTTGTTGTTCCCGACAGCGCTTCTTACAAAGAAGTGAGAAAAGATATTGAACTGCAGAAACTCGAAGTGGGAAGCAGTATTGTACTGAACAATATTTTCTTCGATTACAACAAAGCCACGTTGCGACCTGAGTCGTACACAGAGTTGAACAATCTGCTTCAGCTGATGCAGCAGAATCCTACACTGATCATTGAAATTTCCGGTCACACCGACAATCGAGGAACAGCAGAGTACAATAAGAAACTTTCCAATGACCGCGCTAAAGCTGTTGTAGATTATCTGATCTCGAAAGGAATTCCGGCAACTCGAATGACTTACAAAGGTTACGGTTTTGACAAACCTGTTGTACCGAATACCACTGAGGAAAATATGCAGTTGAACCGTCGAGTGGAGTTCAAGATTATCTCGAAATAATCAAAGCTGTATACACGCCCACATTCTGCCGGTTTTTCCGTTGTCGCGGCGATAAGAAAAGAAATCGTCTTCCGTTGTACAGCGATTGAGAGCCCAGATGTTTTCGCGTTTTATTCCTGACGACAACAACGTATGAATGTTCGCTTCAAGCAGATCCAATAATCGTCCGGTGTGAATACTTTCAGGAAATCCGGCATCCAGAAACTTTTGAATTACATCTTGACTTACTTCGTAATTGTTACGGCATATTCCGGGGCCGATGGCAACGCGAATTTCATCGCGATCCGCTCCCAGTTTACACATTTCATCAATGGTGTTCGCCGGAATTTTCCCCAACGTACCTTTCCATCCTGCATGAGCTGCACCTGCAACTGAATTCACCGGATCATGAAACAAGATCGGATAGCAATCCGCTGCTCCTACAGCAAGGACAATATCGCGCTCCGCTGTCACCAATGCATCGCAGGTTTGCGAACCTTCTTTCGCAATGCAAACTTCATTTCCGTGTATCTGATTCATGCGCGCAACGTTTCTGAAATTCATTCCCGCTGCTGACAATGCACGCTCTCGATTCATTCGGATATTCTCCGGATCGTCATCACTGCCACCAAAATTCAAAGAACCGAAAGGAGCAGGTGAAACACCGCCGTGACGTGTGAAGAAGGCGTGTCCACAATCGATTATCGGACTTGTGAGGAAATCAATGCACATATCCGATTACTGACAATCATTAATTTTCTGCTGCAAAAGTTCAGTCTGGGTCACATCACCCCTGCCGGATGTAATAAACTCAAGACTCTTCCGGACGTGCAACTGTGCAGAATCACATTTCTTCTGATCTAAATACACTTTCGCCAGCAAATAATGTGCAACTCCCAATTGTAACGAATCATCACTTGCACGAAGAACCTTTTCAGAATATAAAATAACGCCGGACTGATCTCCGATGTCATAAAGAATCCGTGAACAGTTGAGATAAGAATTGAAATACGTAGAATCCAATTCAATACACTTTTTATAAATCTTCAGTGCTTCATCTGTGTTACCGGAAAGCATTTCAACATTACCGAGATTGCTTAACAATGTTACATTCTGCGGTTCATGTGATAAACCTTCATTGAAATTATCGCGAGCCTGATTCCAATCACCGGCTTTACCCGCTTCAATGCCTTTCGCGTTCAGATCCAAGCCCTCCTGAGTCGAGAACTCATTATTGCCTGTAATAATGTGTGAAGGAGATTTTTCTTCCTGAGTTCCGGAACATGCGGAGAGCAGTAGCGTGCATGCAATTAACAGTTTATAAATCATTATCGTGACTTCATGTATTGAAAAAGATACAACGTTGGTTTCTTGTCCTGCGCTTCATTCGTTATAAGCATGTTCCCGTTTCGATAGAAGCAAAGACCTTCCGGCTTATTGAATTTTCTGTCGTTCATCAATTCCATGTAAACAGGAGTGCCATCTCTGCGAAACTCGAAATACATGTGATCAGATGCAGAGAGCAAATGAAGATTGCCGGTTATAGGATGTATTGCAATTGCAGATGTTCTGAATTTTAATGCGGCCTCGTCTCCGGATTTCTTCTCTTTCACCGGAAGTTTCACTTTAGCCGAATCTGCCCAACTTACTAAATCCGGAATGTAAAACTCAAAAGCCGGTTGCGGATTCAAACGGTGAGTAACGAGATCAAACTCATAAACGGCACGAATGTCCTTATACTCCTTTCCCGCTCCAATTTTACTTTTACAACCAATAAGCAAGCGTGTTTCAGCCGAGTCGTAACACAAACCTTCATTGTTGTCTGCCGGAACACCTGTTGTGAATTGTTCAACACGAAAACTATCTGAAAGAAAATTCATCACATGAAACAATTCTCCATCGCTGCGCAGTACATATAAATCAGCTCCCACTTTTGCGATGCCCTCAAAATCTCCATCTTCAGCAAATCGAAATTCGTCAACGATCTTTTCCGATTTAAGATCGTAAATAAAAACAACACCTTTCTCATCCTGAATGCAGGCAAATCGATTGGTATCAATCAGAACAAGTCCGGAAATCTCGTTAAGAATCTTCGGCAGATCGATGCGCTCCGTGGGCTCGGAAAAATCATACGCAGGTTTAATTCCGGAATCGACTCCTGTTTTGCACGAATTGCCACAGCAGATAAAAAATAAAATTATCCAGATAGCAGTGAGGCTGTGACGCATAACATCAAAAATACGATAAGCGAGTGATCTTTTTCAATGCAAATCTTCTATTTCGACACAACAAACATCTTTGAAGATGAAAGATTTCCTGCAGCCCGAACACTGAGTGTATAGGTACCGTTATCAAGATGAGAAACATTTAAATCTTTTGCGGAACCCGTTGTGAATTCTTCAGTGAATACAATCTGACCTTTAGCATCCGTTATCAGAACTTGTCCGGGCATAGAAGTAATATCCGTATTTAGGACAACAGTTAACGGACCGACAACAGGATTCGGATACAGGTTAACGATCTGGATTGGATTCTGCGATTGCTTCTTCCGAATATACTGAGCGGAAATAACTCCGACAGCAACGACCGCGATGGCAATTCCTGCCGCGTAAGGCAAAGTATCATTATCCGATTCATTCTGCTGAACATTATCACTGACAACAACTTGCTTAGCAACTTTTGCCGAATCTTCCTTCGCTTTCAAAAAATCAGTTACCGATTTTGGCAATAACACCTCGAGTTGTCGCGATTTAATGTACTCGCCACCAATCATAAATGAAATTTCAACATTCCTTATGGAATCGAATGATGAAAGTGAATGTGACTGATAAACAAGTTCGTAAACTGCTTTGATACGTTTACTGATAGACAAATAAATTCCGGACAAATTCGCCGCGTCTTTGGTATAATAATAATCTCCTCCCGTTTCACGAGCGAGCTTCCGAAGTACTTTCTGTTCTGCATTCCCAAGACCAACAACGTATACCGGGATGTTCAGTTCTTTGGCGTGTTTGATAACCTGACGCAAGGAGTGTTTTGATGAATTATCGCTGCCATCGGTCATTGCAACAACTGCCTTTATTCCATCTCCTTTGTTTACCACATCTATTGCGTGAAAAACTGCATCATAAAATGCTGTGCCTCCTGTCGCCTCAAAACCATCGATCGTTCGGCGCTGTGCATTCCTATTGAACGACAACTGCTCACTGACTGTAACAGTGCTGCTGAAGCCAATTAAAGCCGTCTTATCTTTCGAAGAATCGATTGAAGCGATATATGATTTCGCAGCAATCTTAGCATGTTCCATCGGAGGTAAAGAAGCAATGGGACATGCCGGATAAACAGGTACCATGACAGTAGAATCACTATCCGACTTTCCACCCGTTAATTCCCTCAACATTACTTTCTTCCATCGCTTGGGTAATTTTTGAACACTGTCAAGCCAGCGCGAATACTCAATGCTCTCCAGCATTGAACCCGAATGGTCAATAACCAGAGCAGTGTTCACCGATTCAGTGTTGGAAATCTTGCGCACAGACTTTACCAAACAGGAAATGTCGTTCTCTTTCACCTTAACATTCGAGGTATCCAGATTCCAAAGAGGTTGTCCCGAAGGTGATGTGGCACGAAAAATAACAGAGACGTGCGGAAAGGAATCGGGATAGATGCGAATAACATCCAACTTCACCGAATCATGTGATTCCAATTGTCCTGTTACCTGATTCTGGGCAGATGTAACTACAGGCACAGATGTAAGCGCAAAAAGTACAGCCAGAAATGATTTTCGAATGAAAAGTAACATAAGTGAGCTTTTACTCTATAATGCTCCGGATACCGTAAAGGTAATCTAAACCGTAACTTTTTTTCGTTAAAAATCCTTACTGAGCGATCGGGAACTGTGTCAGATTGTCACAACACTATCAATGGCACACATTTCGCCATAATTCACGCAAATTCAAAGCTTTTAACTATGTCAACCACAACAGGCAAAATCAACGTTCAAACCGAGAACATTTTTCCGATCATTAAGAAATTCCTCTATTCTGATCACGAAATCTTCCTGCGCGAGCTCGTTTCAAACGCCGTCGATGCTACCAAAAAACTTCAGGCACTTTCCGCAATGGGCGAAGCCAAAGGCGAACTGGGCGAACTTTTTGTCAAGGTGGCAGTTGATAAAGACAAAAAGACAATCACCATTTCCGACCGCGGTATCGGTATGACAGCGGAAGAAGTGGAAAAATATATCACACAAGTTGCGTTCTCCGGAGCAGAAGAATTTGTGCAGAAGTACAAGGATAAAACGGATGCAGTGAACGGCATCATCGGTCATTTCGGACTCGGATTCTACTCTGCGTTCATGGTTGCAGCCAAAGTTGAACTCATCACAAAGAGTTTTCAGGAAGGCGCTCAAGCGGTGAAATGGGAATGCGACGGAAGCCCGGAATACACAATCACTCCTGCTGAACGCGAATCACGCGGTACGGATATCATTCTGCATGTTGCGGAAGATTCTCTCGAATTCCTCGAAGAAAGTCGTTTACGCGACATTCTTGAAAAATACTGCCGCTTCCTCCCTGTTGCCATTCAATTTGGCGAGGAAACCAAAAAAGAAAAAGACGCAGAAGGAAAAGAGATTGAAGTAAAACAACCTCGTCAGATCAACAATCCGAATCCGGCCTGGACAAAAAAACCTTCGGATCTGAGCGATGAAGACTACAAAGCTTTCTATCGCGAATTGTATCCGATGAATTTCGAAGATCCGCTGTTCTGGATTCACCTGAATGTGGATTATCCTTTCAATCTCACCGGCGTTTTGTACTTCCCGAAAATCAAAAAGACATTCGAAGTACAGAAAGACAAAATTCAGTTGTACTGCAATCAGGTGTTTGTAACCGATTCGGTTGATCAGATTGTCCCTGAATTCCTTACGCTCCTGCGCGGGGTAATCGACTCCCCGGATATTCCGCTCAACGTTTCACGTTCGTATCTTCAGAGCGATGGCAATGTGAAGAAGATTTCCTCTCACATCACAAAGAAAGTGGCGGACAAACTTGAGGAACTCTTCAAGAAAGACCGTGAAGATTTCGAGAAGAAATATGAAGACATCCGGATCTTCATTCAGTACGGAATGCTCAGCGACGACAAGTTCTGGGAGAAAGCACGCAAGTTTGCATTGCTCCGTAACGAAGAAGGTAAAATGTTTACGCTGGACGAGTACAATGACAAAGTGAAACCGATCCAGACAAACAAAGATGAAAAGGTTGTGTACCTGTACGCAACGGATGTGAATACGCAGCACAGTTACATCGCTTCTGCTAAGGACCGCGGTTGTGACGTATTGGTGATGGACAGCATGATTGATCCGCACTTCATCAACTTCCTCGAAAGCAAACTGGAGAATACATCTTTCGTTCGCGTAGATTCGGATACCATTGACAAACTCATCCGCAAAGACGAGCCGATGCCTTCGAAACTCAGTGATGAAGAAAAAGATGCATTGCGTCCTGTAATTGAAGAACAACTTCCGAAAGAACAATTCAACGTAATGTTTGAATCATTGAGCGAAACGGAAGCACCGATGATGATTACACGTCCGGAATTCATGCGTCGTATGAAAGATATGAGCGCGCTGGGCGGTGGAATGAACATGTTCGGAAATATGCCGGAGATGCACAATCTGGTGGTGAATACAAATCACCCGCTGGTAACAAAAATCGTGAGTGAAACAGACACCGACACGAAGAAGAAACTCATCAAGCAAACCGCCGATCTTGCCCTGCTTTCACAAGGATTGCTCAAAGGTGAAGAGTTGACGAAGTTTATTAAGCGGAGTGTGGAGATGATTAATTGATTACAAGGGTTATCAATCAAAAGCTCTTAAAATAATATCATACCTTTAAACGACTTTACCTAAACAAACAACAGCTAAATGAAACGCAGCACCATCATTCTCATCATTCTGGGTCTTTTCATTGCTTTTGCAGGCATGAACGGATGCAGCACGTATAACTCACTCGTGGAATCACGTGAACAGGTTCGCAAAGAATGGCAGAACGTGGAAGCTGCGTATCAATTGCGATTGGACAAAATTCCGAATCTCGTGGCTACCGTTCAGGGGCAGGCAGATTTTGAAAAATCCACTTTGGAAGCGGTGATCAATGCCCGCGCAAGCGCCACACAGGTAAAAATCAGTCCGGAAAATCTGAACGAGCAATCAATGAAGGAATACCAGGCTGCGCAGAACAATGTATCATCCGCACTCGGAAGATTGTTGGTGGTTGCAGAACAGTATCCTACACTT
Source organism: Bacteroidia bacterium (assembly GCA_023151315.1). Classification (GTDB taxonomy): domain Bacteria; phylum Bacteroidota; class Bacteroidia; order Palsa-965; family Palsa-965. Next base: position 48,517 of record JAKLJE010000015.1, on the reverse strand, counting down.
CAGACAAACGGCGGTTTCACTGAATTGCGTGCTGAGATTTCCGAAACAGAAAACATGATCAAGAAGGCACGCACGGATTACAACGAACTGACCGGAACATATAACACTTCAGTGCAGAAATTCCCACGCAATATCTGGGCCGGAATTTTCGGATTCGAGAAGATGCCTTACTTCGAAGCAGATGCAGGTGCTGAGAAAGCTCCGAAAGTGGAGTTCGATTTCAAAGACGGCAAATAATGTCTTCTTCAACCGATTTTCTCACTGCGGAACAGAAGCAGCAGGTTATTGACGCCATTGAGTCAGCCGAAAAACTGACTTCAGGCGAAATCCGCGTACACATTGAAAACTGGTGCTGGTTTGATGCATATCAGCATGCACAGAAAGTTTTCAAGCGTCTGAAGATGGATGAAACCCGCGATCGAACAGGTGTGCTGATTTATATCGCAGTAAAGTCGCATAAAGCGGCAATCATCGGCGATTCCGGCATCAACGAAAAAGTTCCTGCAGGATTCTGGCAACAGACTCTCAGTGATCTTATCTCATCTTTCAAAGAAGGAAAGCATGCGGAAGGAATTGTGAAAGCAGTACATGCTTCCTGTAATGTACTTACACAACATTTTCCATTGAAAGACGACGACAAAAACGAACTCACCAACACAATCAGTTTCGGATGAAGAAGTTGAAATATATTCCGTTGCTGTTGTTTTGGGTTTTCGCCCTGTTCTCAGGAAATCTGAGTGCGCAGAACGACCGTTACAAGGACATTCCGGACGCACCTTCACCGGCGCGAATGGTGAATAATCTCTCCAAAGAATTCCCTGATTTTCTTTCTGCGGAAGAGACTGCAAGTCTTGAGAAAAAACTGCAGGACTTCAGCAATTCCACTTCCAATCAGATTGTCATTGTGATTGTGGACGACCTTGCAGGATATGCTTCCTGGGAATACGCCACCAACATTGGAGAAAAATGGGGCGTTGGCACCGACAAGTACGATAACGGAGTTGTTATCCTGATCAAACCAACCGGCGGCGCAGGTCAGCGTGACATTGCAATTGCAGTTGGAGAAGGTTTACAACCGAAGATCAATGCTACGCGAAATGTTCACGTTAAGGATGACATCATTGTTCCGCTTTTCAAGAACGGTGAATTTTACGAAGCGCTTGATCAAGGAACAGACGCGTTAATGGCGATGGCCAAAGATGCTTATGACGATAAAGCGGCTACGAAAAAATCAAAAGGCATTTCCTGGAAAACAATTCTGCTGCTGGTTATTCTTACAATAATTCTTGCCAGAATGATTTCGAAAGGCGGAGGTGGCGGTGGTTTCACTATGGGTGGACCTCGTTTTCATCGCGGTGGCTGGGGCGGTGGCGGCTCTTGGGGCGGCGGCGGAGGTGGCGGCTTCGGTGGTTTCGGCGGTGGAAGTTTCGGTGGTGGCGGCGTAAGTGGTAAGTGGTGAGTCCGGGATTCGGGCATTCGGGAGTCGCAGTTTGGAAGTGTAAACACGAGAACGGTGAACAGCGAACGAATAAACGTTTTGTAACTTCACTTTGAAAATGCGTCACACGATCTTACTTCTGGTTTTGACAATACAGTATTCAGCGTTATTAGCGCAAGGAACGAATGCTTCCGACAATGAGCAGGAATTCACGCCGCGACGCGGTTGGATGGTGAAAGCCGGATACGGAAATCAAATCAGCAAGCATTGGGTGGAAGCGGGATTCGGCCGCATCAATCTCATTGGAATGCGATCCAGTAATAAACCGGGTTCATTTGTATCTGCAGCAGCCGGAGCATTTAATATAAGCGGAGAATATTGCCTCAACAGTTCGCGCCCCATTTACGGAGCCAAGCTGGGAATAGAAGGGCATGCATTACTATTTGGTGCACGAGCAAGTTTTGCCATGTACTTCCGTGAAGGACAGGAGAGCGGAGTGGCTACGCTGGAAGGCGGACTATGTCTGTTCAGCACAGTTTATGTGTACGCAGGATACAATTTCGCAGATCAACCCATAGAGCAACAGGTAATCAATGAAGGATTCCGACTTTCTGCCGGTGTGAATCTTCCTTTCGGAATGAAGACAGTAAAAACAAATCAGAAATTAAAATCAGACTGAACATGCTGCGGAGAGATTATATCCAGAGGATGATTGAAGAATATGCCAGAGTTATTGCGCATGCTTTAGGACTGAAACAGCAAGGCCGTGAAGAAGATGCACGACAGGAGCTCAGAAACGGTTGGTCTGTATATTTCAATGAAGATCCCGAACTCATTGCAGTTTTAGCTCCTTCGCAATTACTGAAAAGACTTCTGGAACATCACAATCTGACATTGGCTCAAATCGAAATATTCGCAGAAGGCTTGCGTACGGAAGGCGACCTTTACGTGGATCTGAACGGAGCCTTTGCCAAAGACCGCTACATAAAATCATTGGCTTTGTACGAATACGTTGAAATGCAGGACACTTCCAGCTTTTCCATACCACGAAGAAATGCCATAGAGGAACTTCGTCATTGTATTCCTGCATTGTAGCCTCACCCGCAATTTTCACTTTCATTTCTCCAATGAATCATTAAATTTGTTGGATAACCTATTATCTATGCGTTCAGTATTCAGAATTCTGGTCGTTCTAGGCCTGATCCTATCTTCTACCCCACAAATCGTTAACGCCCAACAACAGGATGTTGAGCTGGTAAACTCAGCAGACATTCTGAAAGAAGCGTCCTATTACATGGCAATTGGCAAAAAAGAGAAAGCTATTTCCATGTACAAGAAAGTTGGTCGTAACGACACGAACTACGCCACCGTATTGCTGCGACTTTGCATTGCGTACGACGATAATGATGAAGACAGCTTGTGTCTTCTGAACGCTAAAAGAGGAATTGAAATCGAATCGGAAAACCGCGCTGACTTTTTCAATCTGGCTGGTATTGCGTGCCGCGAATTGAAAAAATACGAGGACGCACATAAATACTTCGATGAAGGTATAAAGACGTATCCGTACGCGTATCTCCTGCACTACAACAAGGGCAAAACCTATTACGAAGAAAAGAAGTTCAAAGAAGCTGAAAAGTGTTTGCAGGAATCCGTTCGCATCAACGATTTCTTTGCAATGAGTCACTACTATCTCGGTAAGTGCGCTGCAGATCAGGGGCGCGTGATTCCGGCAATTCTCTCTTTCGAATTCTATCTGATTCTTACCACCAGCAACGAGCGTGCAGACAAAGTTGTTACTACCGTAGAAAATCTCTATAACAACAATTACGACTTTGATGTTGATTACAAACTAACACCTGAAGAATCAGGAGACGTTTGCTTCAACGACCTTCTGGATCTCATCCGTTCTGAACAGGCCTATCGTCCATCTTACAAGTCGCGCGTTCCGCTTGATTACAAATTTGTAAAGCAGCGCCAGATTATGTTTGATGCAATGAAATATCAGGAAGGAACCAACAACTGGTACATGGATAAATACGTTCCATACTACGTTGAAATGATGCTCAAGAAACATTTCGTCGCCTTCAACTATTGGACAATGAGTTCCATCTCCAGCCCGGAAATTCAGAAAGGGTGGAAGAAAAACAAGAGCAAGCTCCGCGCATTCTCTCAATGGACATCGCAGTATCTGCTCGATAACAGCAAGCATCCCGCATTGGATCTTGTTACTGAAAAAACGGATCGTGATGTGGTTTTCTACGATAACAAGATGGTTATGGGAGTTGGACATACTGACCCGAAAACCAAAAAGCCATATGGAGAATGGACCTATTTTTATGCACGTACAGGCTTGTTGTTCGGAAAAGGTACGTACAACAAAATGGGTAAAATGGATGGAGAGTGGACTTACTATCATATGAATGGTAAGACCAAGGAAAAGACCATGTACAAAAACGGACTGCGTGATGGCTCATCCGAACAATGGTACGACAACGGAGAAAAGCGTAGCGTGTACACCTACAAAGCCGACAAAGAGAACGGAGCATACGAACAATACGGATACAGCGGCTATCTCAAAGAATCAGGTACAATGACCAATGGAGTTCTCACGGGAGTTGGCAAAGTTTACCACGAGAACGATCAGGTGATGTACGAAATGAACTTCGCTAACGGGAAAGTGAACGGTGATTTCAAAGAATATGATTTCCGGGGAACGCTTAAGATGGATGCGAAAGTTGTACAGGGGAAGAAGAATGGAGTTGTAAAATCTTACCATCCCAATGGTAAGCTTGAATCAGAAGGAATGTACAAGAATGACATGCCATTCGGTGACTGGAAAATTTATTACTCATCCGGAGCGTTGAAACGTGAAGGCAAGTACAAGGAAAAAGGAAATCGCGAAGGCCTCTGGAAAGAATACCATGAAAACGGAAAAATTGCTACAGAAGCAACTTACAAAGCCGGGAAGTACAACGGAGTATTGAAAGATTATGCCTGGGGCGGCGAACTTTGGAGCGAAAGAAACTACAAGAGCGGAAAACTGCTTTCGATTAAATATTATGATCTGAAAGGAGAAGTGCTCGAAGACAAGAAGATCATCGGAAGAACTTCAGTGAAAGAATACTTCTCAACAGGAATTCTTTCAGGAGAAGGTGATTACGAAAATGGTGAACGCGTTGGAGAATGGACATTCTACAGTCCGAATGGCGGTTGGAAAAAGCGTGTCGTTAATTACATTCAGGGCATGTACTTCGGCAAATACAAAGAATATCACCCGAATGGCAAGATTGCTTACGAAACAAATTTCATTTTCGGATTTGAGCACGGCTATGCAACTTCAAATCACGCGAACGGAAACATTGCAAGTGAAGGCTGGTATCAGTATGGAATGCAGGAAGGCGAATGGTATGAATATAATGTCCGTGGCTTGATTGAGGCACACAACTATTATATCAATGATAATCCATACGGTGTGCAGGAGTATTTCGACAGCCGTGGCCGCAAGACCGAAGAAGTTCAGGTGAAACGTGGCATTGATATCCGCAGAACGATTTTCGATACTTCAGGCGTGATGGTTTATGAATCAAAACTTCCTTCCGGAAACGGGAATTTCAAACCGTTGTATCCGAATAACAATCCGTGGTTTGAAGGAGAATATTACCGTGGATATCGCAAAGGAAAGCATGTGATTTATCGCTGGGACGGAACGGTTGATTGGGAAGGAGAATACAACCTCGGCAGCCGTGAAGGAACATTGAAAGATTATTACGAATTCGACAAGCAGCTGTTCATTGAAACCAGATACGAAAACAATGATCGCCACGGACCTTCAACCGCATATTGGGAGAACGGAAATAAACGTTGGGAAGAAAATTACTATGAAGGTGGTCTTGACGGCGAACAGAAATACTACCATGAAAACGGACAACTGCAACGCACCGGCGTTTGGTTCCGCGATGTGATCGACGGAGAAATGAAATCCTACTCTACCGATGGTAAGTTGGTTTGGGTACGGTACTTCTACCGCGGTAATCTGATCGGATATGCTTACGAGGGTAAAGACGGCGCCATTGTTCCGATGATCAAACTTGATGAAGGCAGCGGTAAAGTTGAATGCTTTTACAATAACGGCAAGAAGTCTATTGAAGGCGAATTCATCAATGGTGAATTCCATGGCAAGTGGCTGGAATATTATCCTGACGGTACATTGAAGGAAGACGAAAACTTTGATTACGGTGATCGTAACGGAGTACAGAAGCGCTTCTATCCTGATGGGAAGCCTCAGGAATTGGAAACGTTTTACGCAGGCGAACTGGATGGAGAATGCAGTTATTGGTATCCGAACGGAAAGTTGAAACGTTACGAATATTGGACTTTGGGTGAGGAATGGTCGAAATGGTATTTCTACAACGATCAAGGTCAGTTGACAACTATTCGTCAGTTCTCTGACGGTCGTCAGATCAGCGAAACCAACGTGGAGCTTCCCGCTCCTGCACCTGCACCTAAACCTAAGGCAAAAGGAAAATAAGAGAAAGTAAATGGCACGTTTTGCGAAGTGGGTTGGCGGAGGTTTGGGCTGGGTATTCGGCGGACCGATCGGAGGTGTAATCGGATTTGCGCTTGGCGCAATGGTGGACGAAATGGGAACACCTGTTCAAGGTGGTACCGCAGGTCCGCAAATGGGTTATGATCCTCGCACGGCTCAGAATGATTTTGCTGTGAGTCTTCTTGTACTTACAGCAGCTGTGATGAAAGGGGATGGTAAAGTGCTGCGCTCGGAATTGGAATATGTCAAGAAATTTCTTGTCACCAATTTCGGAGAAACAAATGCACAACGGTTATTGCCTGTACTGAAAGAACTCCTTGAAAAAGAAATTCCTTTGCGCGATGTGTGTATGCAGATCGCTCAGTTCATGCCGGAAGCGCAACGCATTCAGTTGCTGCATTACCTTTTCGGAATTTCAGCTGCCGATGGAGATGTTCACCCGCGTGAGGTTGTAATCATTAAATCCATTGCGGATTACATGAACATTTCCAATGCTGATTATGAATCAGTGAAGGCGATGTTCTATCGCGATATCGACGGCGATTACATCATATTGGAAGTGGATCCGAATGCTTCAGACGAAGAAGTGAAGAAAGCGTACCGGAAGATGGCGGTAAAATTTCACCCCGACAAAGTTGCTGATCTCGGCGAGGAAGCCCAGCGTGCAGCGAAAGAGCGCTTTCAGAAAATTCAGGATGCGTGGGAAAATATCAAGAAGCGACGCGGGATTGTGTAAGATCGTCCCTGGTCTAAGGTCTCAAGTCTAATGTCTCACTGAAACCTACTTCAAATACAAGTCAATTCCCTCAACGTGCTCCGGATCGGCTACTTCTACGAGTCCTTCATCTGATGTTTCCACCCACTCTGAATAGTTCGAAGATTTCACGAAACGCACTTCATTTTCAAATGCGTCGGGTTCTGAAGGATCGTTAAGCAGGATGCCGAAAAAATTCTGTCCGTCTTTTAAAAAGATTCGCGCCAGTTCACCTGCGCTCAATGTCAATTCCATTTCTTATTCTTTTATTACACAGCAAACTTACACGTGCCGCATTACGGCATTGTTAAGCGCAGAATAAAAAATCCGGATCATTTCACTTGGAAACGATCCGGACCAAATCCGTAACATCAAATTTCTCCGGTGCTACGGCCACACACGACCGACGCCCGTTAAAACGCTCTGACCTGCTTACAGGACGTCAGTCCTGTGCTTAATAATGCAAGCGAAGAGCTACTACGAAATTCCTTCCAGGAGAACTGATCCCAGAAGCGAAATGTCGGTAGTTCTGATCGAGAATATTCTCACAAGCGAATGAAGCTCCAACGTACTTACCGATCTGATAAGAAGCACGGAAGTTCAATGTTGCCCATGCCGGAGTTCCGTAAGGTGTTGCTTGCGAAGCATTGTCTTCACCGCTTGGACTGTAATCCGAAAGATATTTCCATCCATTATAACGGGTGTAAACTTCCGCTTCAAATCCTTTCGTATGATATACCAATCCGGTTTGACCGAATGTCGGCGGAATGTGATCCAAAGGAATGATGGTATCATTCTCCGTGTCTTCATAACGCCCGTATGTTGCAGTCACTGTACTGCGGAAGGAGAAGTGATCACCGAAGTCGGCATTGAACGCAGTTGAAATTCCGGTAATGTATGCAGCGTTTGCGTTTTGCATAGCAACAACCTGACTCATTACTCCGTCATACATTACTGAATCCTGACCATCCAATTGGAAGGGTTGCACAACCATTGCATTCAGCATTCGGCTGTAAAATCCAGTTACCGTCCAATGAGCAGATGGTGCCAACGCCAAATCAAAACCGATTTCACCTCCAACAACCATTTCCGGTTTCACGTTCGGATTGGCAACGATCAGTGTGCCTTGAGTAGACTCGAACACCTTTGACATATCATCCACGTTCGGTGCGCGGAATCCGGTTGACACCAAAACATTCATAGAGAATTTCTCACATGCTTTGTACACAAATCCAACGTTGCCGCTCGGAACAATATTGGTTTGTTTCGCCTGTTTGAAAGGAAAAGGATAGAATGTCGTATCCTCAAAGTTGCAAACCAGATTGGTGTATGTGAGTCGGATTCCGTCAGACAGAATAAACTTTTCACTCAACTCAATACTGTGTGAAATGTAAATTGCTCCAGTAGACATTGTACTTCCTCCGTCAGCATAACGCGTTGCTGCATCAGTAACCAGGTTGGTAGTGATATCGGTGTTAGTTGCTGAAGAGGCTACAATGTTGTGTGTTACTTCTGCACCGTAACGCAATTCGTTCTTTCCGATTTCCTTAGCGAAATCTGCGTTGAGCGAAATCACATTCACATCTTCTTCCTGTCGCAGGCGATTCACATTGTTTCTGCGTCGCGTAATACGATCCTGATCGATCTTCTGAAAAGCACCGATTACTGTAGCGCGATCATACAGATTTGACGGCTTATTCAAAGTCAATGTATACGACGCAAGCAATCGGTTCTGAGGACCGTAATACCATTCTGCAAAACGCAAATTACCGCCCGACCTCTGTTGCAATCTGTCGTAACGCGGGACATCGCTCGATGTTGAATATTGAAAGTTGAACAAATGAGATACATTATCATTTGGTTTAAACAGCAACTTTTGTGTTACATCCAGCTGCGTGTAACCTGAAAACTTCTGTATCAGCGGGTCTGAATTCTGATATACGCTGTCTTTGCCGTTTTCATAAACCACATACTCACGGCACCAATCGTAATTACCATAAGCCGGATTCGCATTCGCACCCATTCGCAGATCACCGAAATCACTTCTCGTAATACTTGTGAGTGAAGCCCATTTCTCACCACCGAAATTAAGATCCAAATGACCTGTCATCTCATTATTGGCAGAAGAGTAACGCACCATAGCATTGGACTTCACATTCAAACTGCTGTCGGTTCCTAGCATCGGTCGCTTCGAGTAGTAATGTATCGTTCCTCCTAAAGCATCACTGCCGTACATCGTTGATGATGGTCCGAAAATCACTTCCGTGCGTTCAAGCATATTCTGATCAACCGTGATGCAATCCTGCAAATGTCCGGCACGATAAATTGCGTTGTTCATTCGAACACCGTCAACCACCATAAGTACACGGCTTGCTTCGAATCCACGGATCACAGGACTGCTTCCTCCCATCTGACTGCGCTGAACAAAAACCTGTCCGGTATTCAACAAAGCGTCACCTGTATTCTGAGGATTACCGAAAGCAACATCTTTGCTGCTGATCACTTCAATGGAATACGGAACGTCAGATTTCTTTTCCTCCGATTTATTCGCAGAGAACACCACTTCATTCATAAGAATCTCGCGATGCAAGAGGCGAACCACGTACTTGTCATCAGCGACACTCTTCATACTGAAGCCCTGAAGGCCGTATGCAGGATGACGTACATATAAACTGTCGGAACCGGACATTGCAGTGATATCCGCTTTCCCGTTTCCATCAGTAAGCACAGCCCACAACTTGATATTCGGTGCAGGCTTTGCTGAAGTCAGCGTGGCATTTACCACCGGCTCCAGCGTAACATTATCGATCACAGTAACAATCTGAGCCTGTATAAACAGAACAAACAAAACCGCGATCGTTGTAAGAAGATTTCTTTTCATTGATCTGAGATAAATAAATAACACATTATCGAAACAGTATAATGTTCCGAAAGAATTCAGGGTTATGTCAAATATTTATCCGATCCAGGGCGGAGGATCAGGCAAGGTTCTGTGTGATGCACAGATTACCGGTTGGCGCTGCGGGATGTTGCGCTCAGAATAAACTAATACCGGCAACGCAACAACGTTGTCGGATGCAATGATCAGATTTACCTTAAGATTCTTCTTGGCTTGCTCTTCACGAGTTTTTCGCTCATGTTCAGCCTGACGCTGTGCTTTACGGAGAAGTTTTTCTTCCTTGGTATCGTGCTTCACAATCATGACATACTTATCGCCTGTCTTTCTTGACGACACCACATCATACATCTCACCATTGTAGCTGAATTCCCAGTTCTTCTTCCAGAAAAAGTCGGGGCTGTTACCTTCTGCCACTTCAGCAGGAATAATCATCTGCTCAATTGAACCGTGTCCGGAATTCAAAGTACGCAGCTGATCAAGCTTGTGCCAATAAAGTTCGCCTGTGAACAAAACGCCGAAAACGCAGGTATTGAAGAAAAATACCAATGCGATGCCAAGTACAACAGCCTTTCGCGCGTTTGTGAGCATAACACAAATATAATCATAATCAATCGTGAAAGAAGAACTCAGGAGTACCAGATACTGCCAGTTCGTCACATAAAGTGAATGGCATTAACTTTGAATACCATACGCATGACCGGATTGAAACGTCACACCATTCTGCTTCAGGAACTCTTTCCATTCACATTTGTGGTGCTGATCTGGTTGATTCATCTCACTCAGGGATTTCTTGAAACTTCATGGGCAGATTACTCACTTTACCCACGAACCCTGCACGGACTTACGGGAATATTCACTTCTCCCCTGCTCCATGCTGATTTCGGACATCTGCTTGGCAACACGGTTCCACTCATTCTGTTGGGACTTCTGCTGTTCAACAACTACAAGGATATTTCCGGTAAAGTTTTCTGGTCTGTTTACTTTGCCAATGGAATTCTGCTTTGGCTGTTTGCGCGCGACGCATTTCACCTTGGAGCAAGCGGCGTGGTATATGGCATTGCATTCTTTCTCATCTTCAGCGGATTTATTCGCAAGATTCCGAGATTGACAATGGTTTCCTTTCTCATCATATTTCTTTATGGCAGTATGGTGTGGGGAATATTTCCTTTCGATCCGCATGTGTCATGGGAAGCGCATTTGTACGGCGCAATTACTGGATTGATACTCGCTATAGCTTTGAGAAAAGAAGGACCGCAACCGGTGGTTTATTGGGAGGAAGACGAGAATAATGAGAGCGGAGAACTTGTTGAAGAGAGCGAGAAAGAGGACGAAAAAGTGAGTGAGGTAGAGAAAGAGCAGACCGGACGAATCATCCACATTAATTACGAGTACAAAGAGAAAGAATAGCTGCCGCAATGATTACCTTCGCGGCATGAATCTTCTTTCTGTGGAAAATGTATCGAAGAGTTACGGTTTACGCGTACTCTTTGAAGGAATAACTTTCGGATTGTCTCAAGGCGATAAAGTGGCTTTGGTGGCGCGTAACGGTGCCGGCAAATCATCTTTGCTTCGCATTATCTCCGGCAAAGATGTTCCGGACACAGGAATTGTTTCAATGCGGAAAGACATGCGCGTTGAATTTCTGCATCAGGATCCGCAATTCGATCCGAATAAAAATATCCTTGAAGCCGTTCTGTCCTCAGATTCCGAATTAATCCGCACGGTAAGAGAATTTGAAGAAGCATCAGAAGCATTGGCTGAAGATGACAGCGAGAAGAATCAATTGCGTATGCAGGATCTGAATGCGAAGATGGATGCACTTCAGGCATGGGATTTAGAACAGCGCGTAAGGACAATTCTCGGCAAGCTTGGATTCGATCACTTCGGACATAAAGTATCCACTCTATCCGGTGGACAGATTAAGCGACTCGCACTGGCACAAGTTCTGGTTTCAGAACCAGATCTATTGGTATTGGACGAACCAACCAACCACCTCGACATTGATATGATCGAATGGCTGGAAGGCTATATCAGCGGTCGCGATATGACTTTATTACTCGTCACACACGATCGTTATTTCCTCGATCGTGTGTGCAATCGTATCATTGAGCTCGAAGACGGAAAACTCTACAATTACGATGGCGACTTCCCGTATTACATTGAGAAGAAAGCCGAACGCGAAGCACAGCAAGCAGCAGAACATCAGAAAGCGAAAAATCTGTATCGCCGCGAACTCGAATGGGTAAGAAAAATGCCACGTGCACGCGGAACGAAACAGAAAGCGAGAAAAGACGCATTCAAAGACGTTGAAACAAAAGCAAAAGGTCCGGAGAAGAAAGAAGCGTTGAAGCTTGAATCGAAGATGACCCGATTGGGAGGAAAGATTCTTGAACTCGTTCGTTTGCGTAAGAAATTTACGTCTGTAAATCAGGAAGGGAAAGAAGTTGAAAAAATCATTCTTGACGGATTCGACTACACATTTAAGCGCGGAGAAAAAATCGGCATTGTCGGGAAAAACGGTTCCGGCAAATCCACTTTTCTGAATATCATTCTTGGATTAGAACAATACGATTCCGGTAAAATTCAAACGGGAGAAACAGTTGTTTACGGCTACTATTCCCAGGGAGGAATGAAGCTGAAGGACGATTACCGAGTGATTGAGGTGATGAAAGAAATTGCAGAATTCTTTCCTGCAACGGATGGCGTGAAAATATCGGCGAGTGAAATTCTGGAGCGATTCCTTTTCAATTCGCAAATGCAATACAGTCTGGTGAGTACATTGAGCGGCGGAGAGAAACGTCGATTGTATCTGTGTACTTTGCTGATGAAGAATCCGAACTTCCTGATTCTTGATGAGCCAACGAACGATCTCGACATTCTCACACTTTCAATTCTGGAAGATTTCCTTCAGGACTTTCCGGGATGTGTAATCATTGTATCTCACGATCGTTACTTCATGGATAAACTTGTAGATCATCTTTTCATTTTCCATGGAGAAGGCAACATACAGGATTACCCGGGAAATTATACACAGTGGAGAGAATCGGCGAAGAATACCGAAGCACCTGTTGCAGCCAAACAAGTGATTCAGGAGGTTAAGCAGGAAACCCCAATTGCTGTTCAGCAGCAACCAAAATCAGAAAATCGGAAACCTTCCTTCAAAGAGAAATTTGAGTTCGAACAATTGGAGAAAGAAATTCCATTGCTTGAAAAAGAGAAAGCGGAGATCACCGCAAAGCTGAGCGGGTTGAGTGATCATGCCGAATTACAGAAACTATCTGAACGATTCTCGGAAATCGAAAATCAGCTTGAGGAAAAAACATTCCGCTGGCTGGAGTTGTCTGAAATTGTAGGTTAGGAAAATCTACTATCTTGCAGACAATGATCAACGTTACGGATCTTCGCAAATCTTACGGCAATCACATTGCATTGCACGGAATTTCATTCTCCATTCAGCAAGGCGAATTCTACGGACTGTTAGGTCCGAACGGAGCCGGAAAATCCACTACAATCGGCATAATGAGTATGCTCGTCTCTCCCGATTCCGGAAGTGTTTCGATAAACAATAACGACATAATTCAGCATCCCGTAGAATGCAAGCAGACCATTGGTGTTGTTCCGCAGGAAATTGCTCTTTACAACGAGCTCTCAGCTATTGACAATCTTCTCTTCTGGGGTGGATTGTACAACGTGGAGAAATCGCTTCTGAAAAAACGTATTGACACTACACTGCATTTGTTCGGACTTAGTGATCGCGCGAACGATAAAGTGAAAACATATTCCGGAGGAATGAAGCGCCGTATCAATATTGCAGCTGCTTTGCTTCACAATCCGAAAGTATTGTTCATGGATGAACCAACTGTGGGAATTGATCCCCAGAGCCGCAATCTGATTTTTGAAGTCGTTCAGAAATTGCACAGTGAAGGAATGACAATCGTTTACACCACGCATTACATGGAAGAAGCTGAACGCTTCTGTGACCGAATCGGGATTATTGATAACGGAAAAATTGTTGCGCAGGGAACGTTACATGAACTGAAATCCATGGGCGGCAATCAGGAAGCCGTGATAATTTCCGGGAACGGCATTACTGAAGCCACAGCTGCTAAAATGCGCGCTGCAGGATTCATCGTTTCTACCGGAGAAAATCAACTGACATTTCTCTCACATAATCTGAAAAGTGATCTTTCCCGAATTGTATTAATGTGCAGTGAGCACGGAATAGACATCAATGATATTTCCATCCGCCATGTCAATCTGGAAACTGTATTCCTGAGTTTAACCGGCAAACAACTTCGCGACTGATGTTCAAAATAGCAGCCAAAGACCTGAAACTATTCTTCGCTGACAAGCGCGGTATGCTGTTGACTTTCGCAGTGCCGATTGCGTTGATTACACTGTTCGCATTTGCATTCGGAGGAGCAGGCGGTTCAAGTGAACCCGATCCGCTTAAACTTGTTATTGCCGATCTTGACAACACAGAAACCAGTAAAAAACTGATTGCCAATCTGGATTCACTCGAGGAATTTGTGGTGATCAAGGCAACATCCGATTCAGCAGAAAATCTTGTTATCAAAGGAAAGAAACCTGCAGCGTTGTTTGTGCTGAGAGGAACGGAAGATTCCATCCGCGCCGGACACATGCCTGCATTTGAATTGAAATACGATCAGGGGCAAGGACCGGAAGTAGGCATTCTGGAAGGTGCATTGATTGCAAACCTGAATCAGATTTCAGGAGAATTGCTGATGCAGGCAATGAGCGCAAAAATGCCTTCAGACAGTCTCATGCAATTCATGCCGAAGCAAAGCAATGCATCCAACGGTGTTACAATTCGCGAAACTCCACTGGTAAAAGAGAAAGAAAGTCCTGTTGGTTTGATCCATGCCGTTGCCGGCACTGCAATCATGATGTTATTGTTTTCTGTTACAGGAATGGGATCCGCTATGCTGGATGAGAAACAGGAAGGTACGTTGAAGAAATTGATGATGGCTCCGATCAATCCTTCATCCATTCTTTTCGGCAAAATGATTTCAGTGAATGTGATCTCTATCATGCAGCTCATCATCATGTTCGTATATGGCTGGTTGATGTTCGGTCTCGATATTGCGAGTCATATTCCGTCCACCGTTATTATGATTATTTGCACGGCGTTTGCATGCTCTGCATTCGGTGTTTTTCTGGTATCCATTGCTAAATCCAAAGCCCAGGTTCAGGGATTGTCAACACTCATCATACTTACGATGAGTGCAATCGGCGGAAGTATGATTCCTTCATTCATCATGCCTGCTTTCATGCAAAAACTTTCCATTTTTTCTGTGAACTATTGGGGCATACAAGGATTCTATGATGTTTATTGGCGTGAACTCCCGATCTCAGACGCGACTTTTCTTACCCGTGTTGCAGTGCTCATTGGAATCGGATTGCTGCTTAATCTGATAGCGGTACGACTGTTCCGGAGAAATATAATCGCGTTGACGTGAAAGAAGCTGTTGTTGCAGAGTGCCGTCGTGTGATACACGAACGTATTTCCAATCTGAAATCACAGATGTCGGAGTTGGTGAATGATGCTGCCAACGATTCCAAATCCACTGCGGGTGATAAGCATGAAACTTCACGCGCCATGATGCAACTGGAGCAGGAAAAGCTGGGGGCGCAACTGAAAATTCTCGAAGAGCAGCAACGTCAACTGGAACATATTCCCCTTAAGAACAACAGCGGCAAAGTGAGTAATGGAAGTTTAGTGGAAACCGACCGAGGCTGGATTTTCATTGGTGCGGCGCTAGGTAAAATATCAGTGAATAACAAAGATGTAATTTGTATTTCTCAGCAATCTCCGTTAGGCAAATTACTTTTTATTCAGGAAACAGGATCGAATGTTTCGCTGAACAACCTTAAATATCAAATTATTTCGATTGAATAAATTTTATGAATAATGTACCATCCAGATATCTTCGACCGTTAAGCGTTGCAATATATTATGGAGCGCTCGCGATCTTCAATTTATCAACAGAGCCATCCTTGTTTCTTTGGTATTTCGCATTCCTTGCAGAATTCCTGATCATCACCATTGCAGCTAACGTAGCAAATACACTCCTGAAAGGAGACGGCGATTGGTTCAGCGGAACAGGCTTCATCTTGTCCGCACTTACATATCTTCCGATACCGTTGATAATGATCTATTTCTCTGTGAGCATCGTCGGCGAAGCAGATGCTCATGATAACCTATTCTCGCATTTTACACCTCAAATTCTCATTATAACTGTAATGCTGCTGGCGGAATATTCTATCCTTACTTTCATCGAAGTAAAGTCGAAACAAGTCACTGATTCAGTGCGGCAATTCGTAGCATACGTTCTGCTTATTGCCATACTGACAATTGTCGGCATATTTATCAGCGGGGCACACGAGCAAACCGGAACTTTAGGAATCATCCTGATTCTCGGAGTACTTCGCGTATCACTCGAATTTGTTCTTCGTCGCTGGCTAAGCAAATTCTGACACTTATAAATTGTATTGTCCCGGTTCCGCACATTACTTAACTTCGTTAAACATCATAACCCGAACAAATGAAATTTCTGATTCCTCTTCTTTCCGCCACTCTGCTTCTCTCCTGCTCCGGCAACGATCAATCTGCGGATAAAAAAGACTCAACAACCGATTCTACGGCGGTAAAAGAAACTCCAATCAAAGGCATTACCAATCATGCTCCTGAAATGTATGATACTGCCTTTGTGCGAGCGCTCTCCGAATCACAATTTGCCTCAAAGTACACTTTGGAGAAAGACAGAATCATCATGGATGATTCGATAAACGTATTATTCAACGATGAATTCGTGCTGAACAAGGAATATACTCTCGAAGGTTGCCGCGAGCAACGTTGTTTCGTTTTGAAAGTTAAACGCATTTCCAATACAGAAATTTCGTACGTACTCGATGAAACAATGGCAGGCGGACAACCTTATACGTTGAAGGGAAATGCCCGAATCGGAGTTGGATTTATTCTCGGATCTGAAACCGATGAATCGGAAGGTGACGATCCTATGGCTTATGAGGCAATGGAGTACCGGAACAACTACGGCTGTGAGATTTGTTTTCGTATTGGAAACACGCCGGACGCGAAACTTCACGCACGCATTGTAAAAACCTGCGAAGACGGTTCCGACAATCTTTCGCTGGAAGAATCGCCGGATCTGATTTCAAAATAATCTATCCGATTCGTTTACGGATTACATTCTCCGTTCGTTCTATAAACTGTGACGGAGTGAGCGTACGCCAAGGCATCTCATCGAGTTCGCCGCCCCAATGCACGTACCAATCTATGCGTGCACGTTTCATTTCCGTGAGCACATGAGGCTGAAAATTCACGAAAGCTACCCAGCCGTCTTCCACGTCTTCATACCATTCTTCGTAGTAGCTGTCGTCGCTGTAGTGAAAATTCAGAACGTTCTCTCCAATGAAAATAAACCGTGTAATGCCTTCGTTGATCAGATGATCGGCAATATCACGTTTCAGTATCATGATATCGTTGTACAACGTATCGTTCCATTCTCCAATCAATTCAATGATTGCCGCACCTTTCGTATAATCCGCGAAGAGAATCTTCATGTAAAGTGTTGACGAGCCGAATTCATCCCACTGCGGGTGGATCACGTAATTATAAACTGTATTCGTGAACTCAAATTCGCTGTACTCTCGTTCAAAAAAAGGCGACTGCGGATCTTCTTCTGCAGTATAGAGATGGCGCCAGTTGAAATATGGTTCGAGGGAATGCATGGTTCAAATTATTCAATGCTCAAATTATTCAATGTGCAAATGAGTCTATGGACACTGCATCATTGTATAATTTGCCCATTGTATCATTGTATAATTTGCCCATTGTATCATTGTATAATTTGCCCATTGTATCATTGTATAATTTACCCGTTGTCAACCGCCGCGCGCACCGATCCGAACTTTTTCAGCAGCTCATTCGCTTCTTCATAGCTCTTCCCTGTTGCTTCCATCACCATCTTCGTACCGCGATCAATCAGTTTATTATTGCTCAGTTGCATGTCAACCATTCGGTTCCCTTTCACACGGCCCAGTTGAATCATCACCGCAGTGGAAATCATATTCAGAATAAGCTTCTGAGCTGTTCCGCTTTTCATACGTGTGCTTCCCGTTACGAATTCAGGACCGACTTCTGCAACAATCGGAAACTTTGCAGTCAACGCAACAGGACTTCCGGGATTACAGGTAATACACCCGGTTGTGA
Organism: Bacteroidia bacterium; assembly: GCA_023151315.1. GTDB lineage: Bacteria > Bacteroidota > Bacteroidia > Palsa-965 > Palsa-965. The sequence continues at coordinate 30,626 of JAKLJE010000015.1, read as the reverse complement.
TATTATTCGCATTGCATTTTTCAAGAGCACCAACAACATAAGGTGTAGAACCGCTGGCTGCAATTCCTATCACTACGTCATCCGCACCGATAGCGTGTTCCTGTAAATCTTTCCAACCCTGTTCACGATCATCCTCAGCAAATTCAACGGCCTTGCGAATCGCAGAATCACCACCTGCAATGATTCCGACCACCATTCCATGCGGAACTCCGTACGTTGGCGGACACTCAGAAGCATCTACAATTCCTAAGCGCCCGCTTGTTCCCGCGCCCATGTAAAACAAGCGACCGCCCTTCTTCATCTTCTCTACGGTCACCGTCACCAATTTTTCAATATCCGGAATGATTTTTCCGATTGCCTCCGGCACAAGATGATCTTCCTTGTTGATGTTTGCAAGCAGTTCATTCACCGGCATCTTTTCCAGATCATTGTACTTCGATGCACTTTCCGTGATTTTCTTCATGGTATAAATTTATCAAATGCTTCAACAGAATGCCATCTACCGACTTCAGCATTGGTATCTTTCAACGCTATGCATAAAGGAAAGGAGTCCACCGACATCTTCAGTTATTTTTATTAAATTTCTTGAAAGTTTTTGTTTATATATATTCACTATATTAATCTCGTAAGAGTAATGTATTATTAAATATTCAACCCATTAGCTAAATTTATTTATATGACAACTATATATAACCGCCGCGACATTGGATATACAGTGATTTCAAGGTTTGAAGAGACATACCGCAACTATCTCATCGGCAAAGTTACAAGCAGATATCCGGAATTCAGAATTGGTATACCACAAGGTATCGTACAAAAAGTCGATGCCAAATCCGAAATTTTATATTGGAATAATATCGAAGACTTCTTTGAAAATCTCGACTTTCCTGACCTCTTTGAGATTTCAATCTACGAAAACAACTTTAAAACTTATTTCCCCTCACAACTCTCAAAGAGTGAACTAGAACAAATAATGATTGCGCTGTATGGACTACGGTGTAAAATAGCTCATGTTAAAGGCTATTTTACATCTATTGATCTTGATCGGCTAATCGAACTTACTAAAACAGTTGCTAAGGAAATTGACGTTCACAATGACCTCATAGATCTCATTGAAATAATAGAACGCAATCCAGATTCGGTCGCAATTAAAGTACCCCTGGATTTCACCGTAGACTATTTAGTCACAAACGGTATAATTAATAATCTTCCGACGCCTGATTACGAATATGAAGGTGGTTTCGTCGGAAGGGATGAGGATATTAAGGAAATCATTAAACTACTTCAACATGAGAAATTTTCGGTGGTAACAATTACTGGGGCAGGTGGAGTCGGCAAAACATCACTTGCCTTGAAAGTTATTCAAGAAATGACCCAAAGACCAAAATCTTCAAAGTATGATGCAATCATTTGGTTAAGTGCTAAAGAGAATAAACTCTCACCTTTCGGAATTGAAGATATAGAACCTACCTTTCGGAGCTTTGAAGATATCCTTGATACAATTATTGAGGTTTTAGGCTTTGGAATGGAGATTAATTCCGAAGAAAATTCTATTGAATCCAAAGAGACATTAGCTAACACGCTTTTTGAACTTTCAAAAAGTATATTGATTATAGTAGATAATCTAGAAACAGTTACAGATCAACGCATTATTAACTTTATTATTGAGGCTCCAAGTAAGATTAAATTTCTTATCACTTCACGCAAGGGACTTGGACAAGTTGAACGCAGGTATGAACTTAAGCAACTTAAGGAAAAGGAAGCTATATATCTTTTTAGACAATTAGCTAAAGATAAACAGTTGCAGTCCTTAGTAAAGATTGATGACAACACTATTCGTCGGTATGTAAATAAAGTTTCAAATTATCCTTTGGCAATTAAGTGGGTTATTGGTCAAGTTGCACGAGGTCGTGACATAAATAAAATAATCGATTCTATTGATGATGCTTCAGGCGACATATCAAAATTCTGCTTTGAACAAATATTTGGAATGTTAAATTCGAATTCCAAACAGATATTATTCGCGTTGTGCTGTTTTGATGAACCACCTACACCTAGCGTCTTGAGCTACGTCGTTGATGTTGGCGGACAGGAATTCGATGATTCTATTGAAGAATTAATTCTAGTCTCGTTAATTATTCCAGAACAATTTAAAAATGAAGTAAATGAAATTGGAAGCCGATATGCAATCCTTCCCCTAACGAGAGGTTACATCAGGCAACAATTGAATATGAACGATAGCCTACGAAATCGTATTCAGTTAAGAATCGGCGAAGTTGAAGGCACAATTAACGCTACAGAGCAAGCAAAACGAGCTTATCGTTTTAGCTTGCAAAACCTTGGTGCTACAACAGAACAAGAGAAAATCGCAGCAATATTCATCCAAACAGCATTCCAAAAATACCAAGCCAGTTTATATGACGAAGCAATAGACAATTACAAAAAAGCCATTAACGTAGCCCCGAAATTTTCATCTATATACCGAAATTGGGGAGTAATGGAGGCTCAAGAACGCCATTCGTATGAAGCTGAACAACTGTTCCAAAAAGCGTCAGAACTCAACCCAACTGATCCACAAATTTGGTTGGCGTGGGGAAACTCTAAGAGACGAATCGGTAAAATGATGGAAGCTGATGAAAAATATAGAAAAGCGTATGAACTTTCACCTGCAGATCCAATTATTCTAAATGCCTATGGTCAAACACGTGGAAGACTTTTTGATTTCGAAACATCGCTTCGACTGCTCACTGATGCTCTTAATTCAAAAATAATTCATACCCCGAAAAAGCATGAAATACTTTGCCGAGTAAACATTGCTGAGGCATTAATTGGGTGGTCTGAATATTTGTTTAAAGATCGATCTCCTGTTTTATCTCGCGAAAAACTTGAATTATCTCTATTAGAAATCAATAGAGCCTTAAAACTTGACATGAATGATCCAACGATTCATGGTGTACTAGTAAAGACACAGTATAAACTTGGAAAATATTACAACGCAATCGGTGATAAGATTCTCGCAATGGAGAACTTTAATAATGCTCTTTTATTTGAAGGCTTTGGATTTAAAGCAAACAGGTATAAAATCAAGAGTGCCATTGAAAAAGCTAAATTATTGATAAGGAAATCTGACAGTGAATCAATTCGCGAGTTGCTTACACCATTAATTGAAGGTAATGATCAAGTGTACCGCAAACATCCGGAATTATTAGGTGAAATCAATTCGATATTGGAAGGTCTGGGTAATAAAAGTCTTATGATTGAAGGCCGGATCGTTAAAGTAGATATCATGCGGGATTTTGTTCTGATTGTATCGAACGAGCACTCTGAATTTAGGTTCATTGGAAGTAAGAAAGATTTTCTTCCCAATGTCAATTCCTTATCTGCAGATATGGCCAACAAAAATGTTAAATTCTTGCCGTATATTTTCGTTTCAAACGGAAAAGAAAAGAGAGTTGCACGAAGCATTACTTTACTTCGTTGATACAGATTTCTAAGTATGAATAACGTATTTTATACTTTAAGGCTGCATTGTCAATCGTGTTAGATACACATGTATCCTCGAGAATTTAACAAAGTTTTAATTACATAAGAACAAACGTCATGCAAAGGTTAAAACTTGATGACTGTTACCTTCTTATCGACGATCTCGTCCACTATATTCCGAATTCCAGAGTAACCAACCTTATAAAAAAAGCCCTGTCTCGCAACAGGGCCGTTTCACTTTAATATTCTTGCTTTTATCGTGCAATCTGCAATTTACCAACCTGTGTGTTGGTGCTGATCACACGCCACGTGTAAGAACCAGCAGCAAGATCAGAAACATCCATACGTGTAATGTCTGAGTTGATCACAACTGTTTTTACAACGCGACCTGTTACGTCTATCAGTTCAATTGAACCTTTACCTTCAGGAGTGCTGAATGCAATTTCATCTGTTGCCGGATTCGGATAAGCGTTGATCACCGGTGCTGTGCCGAAATCAGTAATTCCTGTAACTGCAGGAGCAACCGGAATCCAACGGCAATCCGTAATCGATCCAAGGTCATCCTGATCTGTCAGTTCAACAACCGGAGATCCGATTCCGTTTGTCCAATACGAATAAGTTCTGGTTGAATCAGACTGCGAGAAGAAATTCGGAGCCCACTGACCCATTGCGTAAATGTCAATTGTGTCAATCTGACGGCGCCAGGTATTCTGGCGAAGTACGTTATAAGTTCCCAGTGGAGTTTGAGCAGAACCCCATGCATCGTAATCAGAATACTTCACAACGTTAGTATGAATACGAACCGAATCAACCGTGAAACCAATACCCGGGTCAACACCGAGATAGAACTGTGTCACACCACCAGCTGTATCAGCGAATCCGCCGCCGTAAGCAGCAGGGAAAGTCATTTGTGTCTCCGGGTTTGTGAATGTAATTGCAATCATTCCGTTGCCCAGCGGATCAGCAGCCTGACCGTGAATGAGCAATTCAGTCGGAGTGGTTGATGCATACAGATACGCATCACCTTGATTAATCATCAGTGCCATTGTAGCCTGAGGAAATGCAGAACCGAATGGAGTCCACATCGGGTTGGTAAAAGTGGTGCTGTCTTCCTGCTGATTCAGCAATGCAGTGAAGTTGTAAGTCTGTGCGATTCCTGAACCGCCCGGCGACTGAGTCATTGTTGTGTCGCGTGTTTGGTGAATCACTGTAAACAACGCAGGAAGATCTGCGGTTGTAATGGTGGTTTGCGCATTAACCGTTGTCAATACTGTCAAACCGGCAATAGCGAGTAGAGATTTTTTCATGATCGGGTTTTGGAATTTTGCATTTCAAAAATAAGAAAACCGGAGCTGCGAATTACCACAGGTTTACTCCGGTATTACTGTTAAAATCAGTACGCCTAATAAATCGGCGGGAATTTCGACGGATCACAATCACTCATGATCTCGTATGCCGCTTCATAAATATCTTCCGTTCCGGGTTTGCTGAAATAATCGCCATCTGAACCGTAAGCCGGACGATGTTCTTTTGCGGCCAAAGTCTTAGGATCAGCATCCAGGTAACGGAATGCGCCCTGCACTTCCACGATCTGCTGCAGGATGTATGCGCTCGCACCACCCGGAACATCTTCATCAACCACCAGCAAACGGTTTGTCTTCTTCACTGACTCAACAATGCTGTGTGAAAGGTCGAATGGCAATAATGTCTGTACGTCAATAATTTCAGCACTGATACCTGCTTCTGACAATTGCGCAGCCGCATCCATGCACAAACGCAATGTTGGACCGTAACTGACAATTGTAATGTCAGTTCCTTCACGGATTACTTCCGGCATTCCAAGCGGTTCGCAGAACTCGCCCCAATTCGAAGGCATACGTTCTTTCAAACGATAGCTGTTCAGCGGCTCAATAACGATTGCGGGCTCATCAGCGCGAAGCAAAGTATTGTAGAAGCCCGCCGCTTTTGTCATGTTTCGTGGCACGCAAACATACATTCCGCGAAGCGAATTGATGATCATTCCCATTGGAGAACCGGAATGCCATACACCTTCCAGACGATGTCCACGCGTACGGATAATCACCGGAGCTTTCTGCGCTCCCACTGTTCTCCATTGCAATGTTGAAAGATCGTCACTGAGAATCTGTATTGCATAAAGCAGATAATCGAGATACTGAATCTCAGCAATCGGACGCAAACCGCGCAATGCCATGCCTATCGCCTGACCTGCAATTGTTGCTTCACGAATACCTGTATCGAATACGCGGATTTCTCCGTATTTCTTCTGCAATCCTTCGAGACCTTGGTTTACACCACCGATGAATCCGGAATCTTCTCCGAAGATCACCACTTCAGGATTCTTGCCAAGAATTGCATCGAAGTTGTCACGCAAAATTTCGCGACCATCGTATTGTTTTTCTTCCGTATAAACAGGTGCAACTGCAGGAACTTTCAATGCTGTTCCGGAATAAAGTTTACCACTATAACGTTCGAAGTTCACAGCGGTTTGTTCTTTCACCCAATTGATCGCAGCCTGTTTCGCCGGAAAATTCTCTTTGCGTGTATATCGCAAAGCCATGCGTACAGCTCCATGGATGTCTTTACGGATCGGATCCATCTTCGAAGTGAGATCATTCTTTACTTTCGTAATGAATGCTCCATTCTCACTTCCAGCGGCAAGATTATCAAGAATTGCAATCGCGGAATTCAGATCCTGTTTGATAGGAACCAGGAACGCATCCCAAGCAGCACGACGTTCGTTGCGCACTTTATCCTTCGCCTCTTTCTCAATTGCATCGAGTTCAGTAGCCGTAGCCAAACCGGTTGATTCAATCCACTCGCGGAACTTGCGAACGCAATCGAAATCCTGTTCCCACTGTAAACGCTCCGGAGTTTTATAACGTTCGTGTGAGCCTGAAGTGGAATGTCCTTGCGGCTGATTCACTTCTTCTACGTGAACGAGAACAGGAACATGTTCTTCGCGGCACACTTTCGCTGCCTTCTCATAGGTTTCAACGAGATGCGCGTAATCCCATCCTTTCGTTTTGAAAATCTGAAAGCCGGTATGAAATTCATTGCGCTGAAAACCGCTCAATGCTTCTGAAATACTTTCTTTCGTTGTCTGATATTTCTTCGGAACTGAAATTCCGTAACCGTCATCCCAAACAGACATCAGCAACGGAATCTGCATCACAGCAGCAGCGTTCATCGTTTCCCAGAACAAACCTTCTGAAGTGGATGCATCACCAATTGTACCGAATGCGATTTCGTTCCCTTTTTTACTGAACTTCTCAAAACGCGCAGAATGCAAATCTGCGTTCTTGCGGTAATGTTTTGAAGCCAATGCCAATCCAAGCAAACGCGGCATTTGTCCACCTGTCGGAGAAATATCTGAAGAAGAATTTTTTCGTTTGGTCAGATCCAACCAGTTGCCTTCAGCATCAACAGTGCGTGTTGCGAAGTGACCGCCCATCTGACGACCGCCACTCATTGGTTCCACTTCAGTATCGGTGTGCGCGTACAATCCTGCGAACCACTGACGGATGTTGAGTTCTCCGATCGCGAACATAAAAGTCTGATCACGATAATATCCTGAGCGGAAATCGCCTTCACGGAATACTTTTGCCAGTGCTACCTGCGCAACTTCTTTTCCATCGCCGAAGATCCCGAATTTGGCTTTGCCGGTAAGCACTTCCTTACGACCTGTGAGACTTGCTTCACGGCTTTCATTAACCAAACGGTAATCTGCGAGCACAATATTTCTGTACTCTTCCCACTTTGCTTTCGCCGCAGGATTCATTTGCTCCGCCACGTTACTCATAGCACTGTTGTGTTTGTGTGTTGTGTAAGCCGCTAATTTACGTATTTCCGAAGGGATTTCCGCACCGAAATCGCTTCAACGGGCACGTAATATTCCGATATTTGGGAACTATGAAAAAAATAATCCCTGTTTCTCTTGTTGCATTGGCATTTCTGAGTTCCTGCGGGAACACAAATACAGAAAATAATAATGCCGATTCAGTTGCAAACAACAGCCCGGACAGTGCCGCAGAGTCGGTTATTGTTGAAACACTCCTGGATCTGAAAAGTGAAGCAGATATCATCAAAAAGTACGGCTCTTCAGCAGTTACTTATGATACGATTTGGGGCGCAGAAGGATTTTTTACGATGGGAACCATGCTCAAAACGGATGACGTATCGCACATTGAAATAATGTGGACTGATTCGGCGAAACGTGAAGGTGTTATTTCTGCTTCATTGGTCAGCGATGCAGATTACTTTGCACCGCAGCTTCCGGCAGGGAAATGGAAATCGCGCACCGGAGTTTTTATCGGAATGTCAATTGAAGAACTTGAAAAACTCAATGGACGCCCTTTTGTTTTTTCCGGATTCGGTTGGGATTACGGTGGTGGTGTGATACGTTGGGAAAACGGAACGCTGCAGGACAAAGGAATTGCCATTCAGTTAAACGAAGGTGTTCAGAGTAATGCATTACCTGAAAAAGAATACCTGAAATGTGTTGGAGATGTTGAACTAATGAGTAGTGATACAACCGCACGAAAGATAAAACCGCGTGTGTGGTCGTTCTCAGTTGCGAAAGTGCAGGACTGATTCAGAATTATATCCAATGAAAAAGCCTCCTCAACAAGTTGGGGAGGCTTTTCTGTATCTGAGAAACAGACTTAGTGTCCGTGTCCTTCGTGACCTGCGTCCGCTTTCGGAGCAACTGAATCAGCCTTTACAGTTGAATCATCAGGAGCCGCTGCAGCAGGAGTAGAATCGGTATTGTGGTGGTTGTCAACAGCCGGAGCTTCATGTCCGCCTGTACCATGATGATCCGCATCTCCATTTCCGCCATGAGCGTCATCGTGTCCGGAGCAATTACCTTCCGCAACACAATGTGCGTCGTTGCATTTACCCCATTTATCAGTACCTGAAATTCCGAGCAGAGAACCTGCACCGAATGCAAATACAATTCCGATTGCAACGAGTGCAACCAATGGCAAATACCATCCTGAAGGATAATATTGGCGTTTGCCTTCTGTCATGTCGTGACCGTGGTCGTGAGAATCTTCGTGGTGTGCCATGATTTATTTGTTAACGGGGCGAAAATAAAGAAAAATCGGCGTTTATGATACACCAAAAGGGCGGAAAAAGATGAAATGCGACCGCGAGGAACGATCAGCGTAGAAAATGCGTCGCGGAAACGCTCGAAAACTTCGGTCATTACGGATTCATTCCTGATTAAAAAAAGGGACGAATTATCGGATAGCTGTTACGTTGAATATGCCGCGTTCAAACTTTAGTGCTGGCTATAATCCTGTAAAACCACCAACACCTCCTCTTTCTCATTCGGACTTAACTGACTCAAGATGCTCACGAACTCTGAGTTATTACGCAGACTGGCGCTGAACGAAAACGTTTCATCGGGAATCGATGATGACTCTCGCCCCCATGGATCACGGAAAAAATAAAAGCAACGCGCTTGTGCATCAACACGCAATATAGAACCTTGCGGATTGGAGAGAATGTACTCGGATTTCATACAACGAAGATATTCCTTAGACATCACACGATAGACAGTAGAGTGCTTTATCGAATAACGTCTGAATACAAAAGCACTAGAATACTTTAGCAATAGGATCGAAGTTCCCAACGCAACCACCTGCCTAAAATTAGAAAAGCCGGGGCTGCGATTCCCGGCTTTTCTGCACACCAATTGCACGAAACAATTCCTCCTGAGTTTTACCTGACCTAACCAATATCAGGAGGGTGTTTGGTAGTAAGACGGACGAAACCTCCGTTTGTTACCGCAATTGTGATGAATTTTATCTTTTTTAACACAAGTGGTCAAATTCAGGGTTAAACACTCGGTTTACAGCAGAAATGCATATTCAGGACACACAGATTTAACATGAGCGCATTCCTCGTCCGTTGCAAAACGGAAACCTGCGAACTCAAATCCGGGCGCAACGTTGCAACCTACAAGCGTAAACCGGCCCGTTGATCGCGCTGCCTGCCACCAACCTTTAGGCACAACGTAAACCGGCACAGCTCCGTTGGAAATCTCATCCAGCCTTACGTTTTTCACTTCTGAAAAATCGGGAGAGGCTACGTACAATTCCAATGCATCTCCTTCATAAAAGTGCCACACTTCATCAGCATCCACCACGTGCCATCGGCTCATCTTATTTTCTTCGAGCAGGAAATAAATTCCCGTCAATACACTTCTCTCCTTGCCGTTGGATTCCACCGTATTCGGTGATCGATAAATCTCCTTATACCATCCGCCTTCCGGATGCGGCTGCAGTTCCAATTGCTGCACCAATTCCTCAGCTGTTTTCATGTGTGCTATTTTGCTGAATCTGATTTTGCAGTGTCTGATTTAACTTCAGAGGTTGTTGCCGACTTCGGAATTTCCAATCCTGCACAGTCAATACACTCCAGTCCGGTTTTCGTCATTCTCCAGCGACGGTCTACCATATCATCATCAAGAACATCGTACACATTTTCAATGTCGTAAATCAGATCTTCTGTTGTAGGATCGAGATAAATAACCGTTCCAACCGGTAAACGCAATTCCACATCCACCTCCTGCCCTTTCCACGCATATTCTTTACCGATGGTAAATGCGGAAGGAAATACAAACTCATTGCCGCTTTGTGTGATGTTGTACTCAATATCATCGCAACGTCTCTTCGCTTCTTCATGTGTTCTTCCCATCGCGTTCTTATAAACGATCAATTCAATGCTGTCGCCAGTTGCCGGAACAATATCAAGCTGCGCATAACCGAACTTGATGGTTGTTTCATCGGTATGAATCATGTGCCAACGCTTCTCGAAATGATAACGTCGATTCCACTTGCTGCGGTAGTCGTCGTTTTCCATATCAGGATCAATGTTGACCCGAACGGAAACGGTGTCCATACCCGCATTAACAACGTTAAATTTATTTCGGTGTTCCGCGCCTTCTGAAAATCCTTCCGCAATATCCATCACCGAAATAATTCCCAGAATGATTCCCGCAATCCACAATACCAGCGCAGAAATCCCAACCCAACGATCAGCACGCTGCAGACGGAAAAGAATTTTGAATCCGTAGTAGATCATCATCAACGTCGGAATTCCGAACACCAACAGAAATGCAACGATTCCGAGAGAGTAACTCCATGGCGTTTCGAAAAGGCTGCGGATTTGAAAGATCACTGCATCCGGACCGAAACTTGTTACTGAAAATGTACTGGTGAGAATTCCAATGAGGAATGATATACCGATGAACACCATCAGGAATCCGAAGAAGCGCCCGATCACATGAAAAATTCCTCTGAAGAAATCATCCGGGCCGCGACGCGGATATGTACGTCTATTGTAACGGTACTCATATTTATATTTTTCCTTCTGCGACTTTCCCCAGTCTTTCGCTTCCTTTCCGAAATCCTTCATGCGGTTTCCGAATTCTTCGAATTCTTCTTTGATGGTTCTGCTGATGTTGTTCACATCAACAGGTTCACCGCGCATTTCCAGTTTCTCCGCTGTGGTTTCCGCACGCGGAATGATGATCATCAGCAAGAGATAAAACAACACACCGGTGCCGCCAATGAAAAACAAGGCTGCAAATCCCAAACGAATCCAGATTGTATCCACATCGAAGTAATGTCCGATTCCGGAGCATACCCCGCCGATTACTTTATCATCAATATCGCGGAACAAACGACGACGGTTTCTGCGCTGTGCATACTCCTGCTGCGCACGGTCATCGTTTTCATTAGAAGAAGTTTCTTTCTCTTCAGCATCGGAAATATCTTCCGGCTGTCCCATCATCTCAATCACTTCGTCAATGTCTTTCATGATCACCACTTCGCGGTTCGGACCTTTTTTCTGAGTCAGAATTTCCGCTATGCGCGATTCGATATCAGCTAAAATCTCATCACGACCTTCTTCGTTCTGAAATTTGCGGCGCAGACTTTCTAGATAGTTGTACAAACGTTGATACGCATCTTCTTCGATGTGAAAAACGATGCCGCTGATGTTTATGGTTACGGTTTTATTCATGGCCGTTGGAATTTTGAGTGGTGTTGTTTTTTGTCGTTACCTCATTTACTGAAGCAACAAGTTGATCCCAGGTATTCTGAAGTTCTGTCAGGAATTGTTCTCCCGTTTCGGTGAGGCGGTAATATTTCCGCGGTGGTCCGGAGGTTGATTCTTCCCATCTGTAATTCAGTAGTCCCATGTTCTTGAGTCTTGTGAGCAGCGGATAAAGCGTTCCTTCCACTACCACCAGCTGCGCCGACTTCATCCTTTCGATGATCTCCGTCGGATAAGCATCACCTTCCTTCAGAATCGACAGGATGCAGAACTCGAGCACGCCTTTCCGCATCTGTGCCTTGGTGTTTTCAATGTTTATGCTCATTTCTTTCTTTTTTGTGCCGGATTCGCGGTCCGACTATGTTATTACTGCGCTCGGTCAGGATTTTTACAACCTTATGACGCAAAGATATATGCTTTAGTTACTACCTTGTGTTACATAGTACTGTAATTATTTATATCTATTTGATTTACAATGCATTTATTTTTTAAAGTTCGCTTTAGACTCCCTCAAAAATGTCAATTTCGGTTCAAATCCACTTGCCCGAGTGCCGAATCCCGTGTCCCGAGTGTCCGTATCCTGAGTCCCGAATGACCGTATCCCTCTTCCCGAGTGTCCGTATCCCGAATCCCGAATGACCGTATCCCTCATCCCGAGTGCCGAATCCCACTATCTTTGCACCTCATTTATGGACTTCGGCGCTCAATTTCACCACTTATTGTCCCTTGACGGACTGATCAGCTTATTAACTCTCGCATTACTTGAGATTGTTCTGGGGATAGATAACATCATCTTCATTTCCATTATCGCAGGAAAGCTGGAGGATAAGACAGATCAGCGTAAAGCAAGAACGTGGGGACTTTTGTTCGCCCTGCTTATCCGAATTGCGTTATTGTTCGGGATTACTTGGATCATCGGAATGAAAGATGATTTATTCACGTTGTTCGGTCACGGTTTCAGCGGTCGCGATATTATTCTCTTTGCCGGCGGTGTATTCCTTTTGGCAAAAACTACTTCTGAAATCCATGAAAAGATGGACATGGCCGATGATTCAGAAGAAGAAGCGCGAGAAAAGAAAAAGAAAGTTGCAGTATCGATGGTCATCACGCAGATCGTGCTTGTGGATATTGTATTCTCATTCGATTCCATCCTCACAGCTGTAGGAATTGTAAATGAAGTCATCATCATGATTGCTGCCGTAATTGTGTCGATGTTAGTGATGCTGGCGTTCTCTGAAAAAGTGAGCACATTCATTGAGAAACATCCGACAGTGAAGATGCTCGCGTTGGCGTTCTTGTTGATGATCGGTTTCCTTCTTATTCTGGAGAGCTTTGATGTACACGTTCCGAAACCTTACGTTTACAGCTCAATGGCATTCGCATTCCTTGTCGAAATGCTGAATATGCGTTTGCGCAAGAAGAAGGAGAAGATCAAAGCTGCCAAGACCGCGAAAAAAGACGGCGAATAAACAATCCTCTTGAGCGCGTAAGATTACAACTCTTCCTGTTGGATCAGAGCCCGTACTTCCCTATCTTGGATGCGGCTAACACAAATTCTGATTCTTATGAAGCGCTTCCTCTGCTCCGCAATTCTGGGAACCTGCACCTCTATTGCAGCATTTTCCCAAGAGTCACAACCCCAATCATGGTTTGTTCCGAATGAGGGTCAATGGAATACATCCGTTTACTTCAAGGCGGATATCCTTTCCGGTCATTCCTGGTTCATGCAAAACGGAATACGCTACGTTTTCTATAATTCGGATCAGCTGGAATTGATTCATGAAGATGCACACCATGCCGCCAAAAACAAGGAACGCTACAACATTGAACAAAGGAAGGTGAACTGCTACGCTTATGATGTTCAATTCATGAACGCGAATCCTGCACCGCTGATTTTCGGAACATCGCCTGCAGTGCACAAATCAAATTACTTTATCGGCAACGACGCATCGAAATGGAAAGGGAATCTCCCGAATTACAATTTCCTTACCTACGATGAAATCTATCCCGGCATTGATGCAGTGTTCAGCGGTAAAGGTGGAAATCTGAAATATGATCTTGTGATAGCTGCAGGTTCAGACGCCAATTCGATTACACTGAATTATTCGGGATTGAAAAGTATATCTCTGCGCAACGGAACTCTTATTCTGGACGCCGGGTTCATGAACATCACCGAAGCAATTCCGGTAGCGTATCAGAATATCAACGGCGTTCGCACGGAAGTGAATTGTGAATTCGTACTCAATGGAACGGAAGTTAAATTCCGTTTCCCGAACGGTTACGATCGCAATCATGAACTCGTAATTGATCCTGTGGTTATTGCTTCAACTTACAGCGGATCAACAGTCACCACTTACGGTCACTCTGCAACGTACGATGATGCGGGAAATATTTATTCTGCCGGTCGCGTTTTCGGTGCAGGATTCCCCGCTACTGTCGGAGCTTACGACCTCTCTTTCGCAGGAAGTGTGGATATGGGCATAAGTCAGTATAACCCGACAGGAACTACGCTTCAGTATTGCACATACATCGGCGGAACATCGGACGAATACGCGCACAGTATGTTCGTTCACAACAACGAACTTTATGTTTACGGTTCAGCGCAATCAACGGACTACCCGACTACTGCAGGATGTTATGACGGATCACACAACGGCAGTTACGACATAGTTGTTTCTCATCTTAATTCAACAGGTTCCGCCCTACTCGGCTCTACCTATGTAGGTGGAAGCGCGAATGACGGATACAATTCAATCAGTACTCACTACGGCGATAATTTCCGAGGAGAAATTATTGTTGACGCCAGCGGCAATGCGCTTGTGGCGAGCTTCTCAAGTTCTTCCGATTTCCCTGCTACTTCCGGTGCGTACGATCAGACCCACGCGGGTGCACAGGATGGAGTTGCTCTGAAACTTTCTTCAAACATGGGCACATTGATGTGGGCAACATATCTTGGTGGAGCAGGCGCCGACGGCGCGTACGGAATACGCTTGAATTCGACCGGACAGGTTTATGTATGCGGTGCTACAGGAAGTTCAGCCAATGATTTTCCAGTGACAGTTGGCACATACCAAACCACATTTCAGGGAGGAAGTCACGACGGATTCCTGTTGGAACTTGATGCCAACGGCTCAACATTAGTTGCTTCAACTTTATTCGGCACATCAGGACTCGACCACGCTTACTTCCTTGACATAGATTATGACGATGACGTTTACATTTATGGAGAAGCTCAAGGTGGCGCACCTGTTACATCCGGAGTATTCAGCGTTGCAGGCAGTCCGAATTTCATTGCAAAATTCAATCCTGCACTGACTTCACTACTCTTTTCTACAGTAGTTGGCGGCGGATCGAATAGTGCAGCTGTTGCTCCTTCCGCATTCATGGTAGACATCTGCAAGAATATTTACTTCTCCGGTTTCGGAGCATCTCAATCCTGGCCGGTAACTTCCAATGCGATCTACTCCTCAACAGCAATCGGTTCCTGTTATCTTGGAACATTATCACCAAACGCAACTTCACATTTATTCGGTTCTTTCTATGGTGGCGGACACGTTGATGGCGGCACCAGTCGTTTTGATCCAAGCGGAATAATTTATCACGCAGTATGTCAGGGCGGAGCCGGTTTCCCGACTTCACCGGGCGCATGGAATGCCGGAACAAATCCACCGGGATGGGATGTGTGCGTTTTCAAAATCGACTTTGAACAAATGGGTGTTCAGGCTGCAGCGGCTCCATCTCCTAACGCATCAGGTTGCGCGCCATTCACTGTGAACTTCCAGAATAACAGTAACGGTGTGCAATACATCTGGGATTTCGGCGACGGAAGTCCGGTGGATAACACAACTGCACCATCGCACATTTACACGCAAACCGGAACGTACACAGTAATGTTGATTGCAATTGACTCAGCGAGCTGTAACATTTCCGATACTTCGTATTTAACAATTAACGTACTCAGCGCGATTTCCACATTCTTAGGAAATGATACTGCGTTCTGCCCGCCGGGTGCAATAACTCTTGATGCGGGTATTTCAGGTGCAACTTATCAGTGGAATACCGGTGCAACAACACAAACTATTCAGGCCACACAAACAGGTTCTTATTGGGTGACGGTTACACTCGGAGCCTGCAGTGCAACAGATACAATAGTTGTAGATCAGTTTACTTTCAATCCTGCTAACGGAGCGGTGGAAATCTGTCCGGGTACAAATATCATTCTGAATGCCGGTAATCCGGGAAGTACTTACCTCTGGAGCAACGGTTCAACTACTCAGACTATCTCCGTGAGCTCAGCAGGCGTGTATTGGGTGCAAATCACACATGCCAACTGTGTGGAGACCGATACAATTTATGTAACTGAAGGTGGCGGCGGAACTGTAATGGTTCCGAATGTATTCACTCCGAACGGAGATGGAGTCAACGACTTCTACGATGTAGGAACTCCGTCTGCTGATTTGTACCGAATGGAAATCTATGACCGTTGGGGCGTAATGGTATTTATGTCAACGGATCCTGTTCACAAATGGGACGGTATGTATAACAAGGATCGCGCAACAGAAGGTGTTTACTACTACATTCTGCATTACATCAACTGTGCGAGCGAAGAAGTACACGAAACAGGCTTCCTGCATCTCGAAAGATAAATTACTTTATCGGTTCAGGAGGTCCCGGAAATTTCGGTGCTGTATCGAACACGAAAAGATCGAGAACGGCTTTAACGCGTGCGAGATATTCACGTAACGACGTTTTCCATCCGTATTCATCCGGTACATCTTTGGCATTGAACGCGCATGCATTCATTCCGAAATGATCCGCAATGAAAATGGCTCTTTCGTTGTGAAAAGGTTGCGACACCACTACAATGTTTTTCTGACCGAAAACCCAATAGGCACGGACAACGGAATCCAACGTGCGGAATCCGGCGTAGTCCAGTGTAATAACGGAATCAGGAATACCGAGTTTGTTCAGTGTTTCTTTCATGTAAGTGGCCTCATCATATTCTGCAGTAGAATTATCGCCGCTCACGATGATATACTTCACCTTACCGGCCTTCCATAAATCTGCCGCCGCCTGCATTCTGTACATGTAATACAGATTCACTCTTCCATGCGAACGCGGACTTGTACCTAAAACCAAAGCCGCGGAATTTTCAGGAACATCCAAAATACGATTGTACATGCGTCCTTCTGCGTTCTTCTCAATCCATAAATCGCAAGCGAAAACTGCGGCAAGAAGAAGGACGGGAACGTATGCAAACAACCATCGTCGGAGACGGGAAGCAAATGGCCAGCGCAGAAAGTTCTTCATCACAAGTTAAAGGTACAACGATATCCAACTTTCCATAATGTAATCCTGAACAAGCGGGGCATTTGAGTCAACATTCGTTAACTTCGCTCTTCCCATGAAAATCTGGATACGTCTTTCACTTTATTTTCTGCTGGTTGCAACAGCCGCAATGACCTTCACGGGCGTGCTCTCCTATTTCCGCGGGAAAGAAGCACTGGAAGAAGAATCATTTAACCGCCTTACAGCAGTTCGTGAATTAAAGGCCACTCAGATTGAAGATTATTTCGGCTTGATCCGAGATCAGATTCTCACTTTATCAGTTGATCCTACTGTTGTGAATGCTACGCATCAACTTGAAGCGGGATACAATAATGTCTATATCGATCTCGGCATGAATACGAGAAAGATGATGACTGTTGACAAGGAACTCAACAACTACTTCGAGAGTGTGTATTTGAAAAAGCTCAACGCCAATCTCGATAAGAAAACGTTCCTCGCCACCGAACAATCTCCTGATTCGAACTGTCGCGTACTTCAGAACATTTACATGGTAAACAATCCATTTCCGGTTTCAGAAAAACACCGGCTGGATTCAGCTGAGGACCGCAGCTCCTATTCTGCGCATCATCGCAATCTGCATCCGTTCTTCCGCAATTACATGGAGAAATTCGGATACTATGACATCTTTCTCATAGACATACACAATGGAAATATTGTGTACACGGTTTACAAAGAAGTTGATTTCGGAACCTCTCTGGAAACGGGTCCGTTCCGCAACACGAATCTTGCGCGTGTTTACAACGATGTAAAAGCACATGGACTCGATTCAGGTTATTTCAGCATTGCAGATTACGAGCCATATCATCCTTCATACAATCAGCACGCAGCTTTCATTGGCGCACCGATTATCGATCATGACACTCTCGTTGGCGTACTTGCTTTTCAATTGCCAATCGATAAGATTGACGCAGTAATGACCAGCAACAACGGATGGCAACGCACAGGACTCGGCACAAGCGGAGAAACGTACCTTGTTGGCAGTGATTATAAAATACGTAATCAATCTCGATTCCTGATTGAAGACAGTGCTTCCTATTTCAGAATGATATCTTCTATCGGAACGGATGCAGCCACCGTAAGAAAAATCCGCAACCTCAATACTTCCATCGGACTTCAGGAAGTTAAAACAGAAGGAACTGAAGACGCGTTGAAAGGTAACACTGCAACACGGATCTTCAATGATTACCGCGGTATTCCTGTGCTCTCTTCATACCGACCGGTAAATATTCCCGGATTGAACTGGGTCATCATGAGTGAAATCGATGAGTCGGAAGCATTCAGTCATATTTATGCTTTGCGTTGGCGCATCGTTGCCGGTTGCGGAGTGCTGTTAGTTTTGGTTTTGATTATTTCCTACATGCTGTCGCGCAGTTTCTCTCGTCCGTTGAAAGTGCTTTCCATTGATGCGATGGAGGTGGCAAAAGGAAACTTTGATGTGGAAATCGACATTCAGCGTAAGGATGAGATTGGTATGCTGGCCACTAGCTTCCGTAAGATGCAGCACAGTATTCGCAAACTTATCGGCGAGCTGAAAGATATCAATCAGAATCTCGAAGCGAAAGTTGAAGAGCGAACGGAAGAATTGAACCTTCAGAAAGTACTTCTCGAAGTCAAGAACCGCGAGATTATTGATTCCATAAACTACGCAAAACGATTACAGCATGCCATTCTGCCGGATGTAGATGCAATGCACCGCGCAATGGGTGAAAGTTTTCTGATCTACAAACCGAAAGATATTGTGTCGGGCGATTTTTATTGGATGTTTGAAGACGGTGATCAACTGCTTGTTGCTACTGTAGATTGTACCGGACATGGTGTCCCCGGAGCGATGGTCAGTGTTGTGGGCGCCAACAGTCTCGAACGCTGTGTCCGTGAATTCGGATTACGTACTCCTTCTGCCATTCTTGAAAAGCTGAGTGATCTTGTGACGCTAACTTTTGAAACGGAACATTATGAAGTGCGTGACGGAATGGATATTTCACTGATCAATTACAATCGCACTACAGGCGAACTACAATATTGCGGAGCGCATAATCCTTTGGTGATATACAGAAACCAGACAAAGGAACTTTTCGAAATCAAAGCCGACAAGCAGCCAATAGGTTTGTACGAATACAGAAAGCCATTTACAAATCACAGCCTCAGTGTCAACAGCGGTGATCGTGTTTTCCTGTTCTCGGATGGTTATGCAGATCAATTCGGCGGACCTCTCGGAAAGAAATTCAAATACAATACTTTGAAAAAACTGCTGATAGAATCTTCAGAATTAAGTATGAAAGAGCAATATCAGATTCTGGACAATAGTTTTGAAACCTGGAGAGGCGATCTCGAGCAGAACGACGATGTTTGTATGATTGCTTTCAGAATCAGTTAAGATGGAATGAGATGATAGAAATTACACGAAAACATGTTTTCACAGGTCATAAAGGTCCTGTTTATACAATAACAGAAAGCGGAATTGACGGAGTGATTCTTTCCGGCAGCAGCGATCAGCTCATGGGTTCATGGTCGGTTGCGAATGGTGTTCCGGGGGAAATAAGCGCATACATGCCAACGCATATCATTGCGCTCGCTTCTGTACAGAATCCTCACCGCATCATTGCAGGGACCAGCGGAGGAACAGTTCACGTGATTGATCCGGCAGCGAAAAAAGAACTGCGTGCCGATAAGCATTTCAATTCGCAGGTTTTTGAATTTGCGTATTGCGAAAAGCACAATCTCTTTTTTGCAAGTTCCGGTGACGGTTCAATTATCGTGCTGGATGCAATTTCATTTGAGAAACTGAAGAGCCTGCAAATCTGCAATGAGAAAGTCCGAAGCATGTCTGTGCATCCTTCCGGTGATTTACTTGCTGTAGCTTCCAGCGATTGCATGATTCGCATTTTTTCACTTCCTCTGATGAAAGAAGTGAAACAGTTTCATGCTCATGAACTCGCTGCCAATGTTGTGCAGTGGAATCCTGAAGGAAATCTTTTGCTCTCAGGCGGACGTGATGCGCATCTGAAAGTTTGGGACGCAACAAATGATTATTCGCTCGTTCATGATATTGCAGCCCACAACTACGCAATCTACAGCATCGCGTATTCACCTGATGGAAAATTATTCGCAACAGGAAGTCGCGATAAAACCGTGAAAGTGTGGAATGCGGAAACGTTCGAAGTTCTTGTACGCATCAACAAAGAAAAATTTGATGCGCACCCAAACTCCGTGAATAAGGTATTGTGGAATGAACACGGTCTTATCTCCACGGGAGATGATCGTGCCATAATGGTTTGGGAAGTTTCAGTTAAATAAACCGATCAGTTTCCGTTCTCAGAAAGGAATTTGATACGTACCAGACGGATTTCCTCTGCAGTATAATCCTCTTCGCCAAGTTCATCAATTGCCGCCTCCAGTGAATCGGATTCTGCTTCGCGGAAGTAATCTTCAATCTCTTCCTGCTTCTCTTCATCCATCACTTCATCAATGTAGTAATTGATGTTCACGCGTGTTCCTGAATGAACAATCGATTCAAGTTCAGCAATGATATCTTCAATCTTGAGACCTTTTGCTTCAGCCACGTCTACAAGATCCAGTTTACGATCGATGCTCTGAATGATGTGTACTTTCAATCCGGATTTATTTACAATGGATTTCACAACGAGATCCTGAGGACGTTCGATTTCGTTTTCCTCAACATACTTCGCAATCATATCCACGAAAGGCTTACCGAATTTCTGCGCTTTGCCCGGCCCTACACCATTGATCTTAGTGAGTTCCTGAATATTCACAGGATACTGAATTGCCATTTCCTCTAATGAAGTTTCCTGGAAAACAACATACGGAGGCAGATTCTTCGCACGGGCAACCTGACGGCACAAATCCTTCAGCATTGCATACAATTCCGGATCAGCTCCTCCTCCATTCTTTCCACCAGCTGCAATATCATCATCATCATCACTTTCAGCTCCTTCGTAATTGTGATCGAGCGTCATCGACACCGGCCAAGGATTTTTCAAAAACTCTTTCGCTTTCGGTGTGAGTTTGAGTAATCCGTAATTCTCAATGTCTTTCGTGATCATTCCTTCCAGCACCGCTGTGCGGATAACCGCATTCCAGTAGCTTTCACCTTTTTCATCATCCAGACCTTTTCCGAAAACTTCAAGATCGTTATGCTTGTATGATTTCACGGTCGGAGAAATAAATCCGGTAACAACGTGAATGATATGTTTGTCTTTAAACTTCTCTTTTACTTCAGCAATCGTTTCCAGCACCAGCCCGATTTCGTCTGTCACTTCAACTTTCGTTTTCGGATTACTGCAGTTATCACATTGTCCGCAATTCTCCTGCTCATATCGTTCACCGAAATAATGCAGAATCACTTTGCGTCGACAAGCAGATGACTCGGCGTAAGCCACAGTTTCAAGAAGCAATTGTTTCCCGATTTCCTGTTCTGCAACCGGTTTGCCTTTCATGAATTTCTCCAGCTTCTGAATATCATCATAGCTGTAGAAAGTGAGACAATGACCTTCACCGCCGTCGCGACCTGCGCGTCCGGTTTCCTGATAATAACCTTCCAGTGATTTCGGAATATCGTGGTGAATTACGAAACGTACATCGGGTTTGTCGATTCCCATTCCGAATGCAATGGTCGCAACAATCACGTCAATTTTCTCCATGAGAAAATCATCCTGTGTTTGTGCGCGAGTCGACGCATCCAGTCCGGCATGATAAGGAAGTGCTTTAATACCGTTTACTTTCAACGATTCGGCAAGCTCTTCCACTTTCTTTCGGCTCAGGCAATAAACAATGCCTGATTTCCCCTCGTGTTTCTTAATGAAGCGGATCACTTCTTTAATCACATTCACTTTCGGACGAACCTCGTAGTAAAGATTCGAACGATTGAACGAAGATTTGAAAACGGAAGCCTCTGTCATTCCAAGGTTCTTCAGGATATCCTGCTGAACTTTCGGTGTTGCAGTTGCTGTAAGCGCAATGATCGGCACTTGTCCAATTGCTTCAATTATCGGACGCAGTCGGCGGTATTCAGGACGGAAATCGTGACCCCATTCTGAAATACAATGTGCTTCATCAATAGCGAAAAATGAAATTTGAATTTCACGAAGGAATGCAACATTTTCTTCCTTCGTCAATGATTCAGGTGCAACGTAAAGAAGTTTGGTTTTACCTGAGGTGATATCTTTCTTCACCTGAAGAATTTCCGCTTTGGTAAGCGAAGAATTCATGAAGTGAGCGATTCCGTCGTCTGTACCGTAATTACGGATTGCATCAACCTGATTCTTCATCAGTGCGATAAGCGGAGAAACTATAATAGCTGTTCCTTCAGAAATAAGAGCCGGCAACTGATAGCAGAGTGATTTACCTCCACCTGTAGGCATAATCACAAAAGTGTCTTTGCCTTCAAGAATGCTGGTAATAATTTCTTCCTGCTGACCTTTAAATTTATCGAACCCGAAATATTTCTTCAGTTCATCCGTAAGCACCAATCCTTCGGTTGCAATCATTGTATATACTGTAGCTGTTAATTAAAAAAGGCCGGGAGAGGCCTGTTGCTTTATGCTGAAGTAAAGATATAATGAATTTTCTGATCATTCCATAGTTTTTCCTTGGAAAATCAATATCAATCTACGAACGGCAAGTATCAGACGATGAACAAAAAATTGTTGTGCATTGTGTTAAAAACGTTTGGAAAATTGCAGCAATTCCTTTCATATGTATTTACATATATCTATATTTAGGGCATGAAGAAATTATTCATAGTTGCGATTGTTCTCGCACCGGCAATAGTTGCGTTCAGTTGCAAACACGAACCGATTTTACCGGAGACTGAAGTTAGTTTCAGTAACGACATTCAACCGATTCTTCAAATGGGTTGTTCACATGCAGGCTGTCACGGTGATTCACTGAATCCGGAATTCAAACTTGTTACCTATGAACAAGTGATGGACAAAGGAGAAGTAGAACCGGGAAATCCACGCGGAAGCGAATTATATCAGGTTCTCGTTACAAATGATAGCGAGGATAAAATGCCTCGCAGCCCTTATCCGGAACTGAACGATCGTAACAAGAAACTCATTTACATCTGGATTGCCCAGGGTGCAAAAAATAACTAACCATGAAGAAATTATTTTTACTCCTGATTACATCAGCAGCATTTGCAGGATGTTATTATGATAACATGGATGAAGTGTACCCGGGAGCCGGATTGTTTCAACCTTGCGATACAACCGGAGTGATATCATACAACACGCACATCGTTCCGATCTTGCAGAACAATTGTATCAGTTGTCACAGCGGAAGCGGTGCGAATGGCGGCGTAACTCTCGACAATTATCAAGGTGTTTATGATGTTGCTACTAACACAGCTTTAATCGGCGTTACGTGGCATCAATCACTTTACACTCCAATGCCTCCGAACTACCAGATCGACAGCTGTTCGCTTGTTCAATTAAAGAAGTGGGTTGATGCCGGAGCTCCTAACAACTAATTACATTATGAAAAAATACTTACTCATATTCTCGGTTCTGCTTTCATCTGCCGCGTTTGCACAAGTAGATGATATGCAGGCGATGCTCGACAGCATTAATGGTGCTGAACAAGCCAATGCCGGAAAACAATATTCCAAGGCTGCCTTCAAAACAACACGAGTTGTAAATTTCCCTTCATTGGAAACAACCGGCGCCAAATTGCTTGACTTCCGCATCATGCACCGTTTCGGTGAAATCTCTTCAGGATTCGATAACTTCTTCGGTCTCGATGGTCCTGCAGGCATAAAACTCGCATTCGATTACGGCATCAACGAGTGGATAACCGTTGGTATCGGACGCAGTTCCTACGACAAAATGGTTGATGGAAATTTCAAGGCGCGTCTCCTTCGTCAAACCGATGACAATAAAACGCCGATCAGCATTACGTATCAAGGCGTGATGAATGTCATTCTGAAAAAAGATCCACGCGCTTCTCAGGGAATTGACAAGTACGATATGTTCACATCTCGCCTTGCTTACTCCAACTCAATTACTATCGGCAGAAAGTTCAGCGATAAACTTTCACTTCAGCTTCATGGCTTCCATGTACATTATAACATGGTAGACAAGATGGAAGAGAAAAACGACATTTTTGCAGCGGGAATTTCCGGTCGTTTCAAACTCACTGCACGAATGGCATTGACATTTGAATATGCGTATCGTCTCAATCAGTATGTTCCTGACAAATCAGTTTATCAGGATCCGATGGCTATAGGTCTGGACATTGAAACCGGCGGACACGTATTTCAGGTTCACATCACCAATGGCTATGGAATTAATGAAGTGCAATTCATTCCGTATTCCACCAGCAATATCTTCAAAGGTCAATTGCGACTCGGATTTAACATTTCACGTGTGTTCACTATCGGCAAGCACGAAGGCAGCACGTGGTAATAGTAATCCGGTAAATAATTCACCGTCACAACCGAAGAGTTGATCTTTCCCGTAATTACAGAGAAACAGACCTTTACTGTAAACAATTAGTTTCAATAATGATTAAATCGCGCATTGCAATCGCTGCAGGGCTTGTAGTAGCTGCAGCCTCCGCTTTCAGTTTCGATGTTCTCGATGACAATGGAAAGGCGGGTAAAACAGGATCGCCCGGAGAACAAACTTGTCAGACGACTTGCCATACCGGTGCTGCTGTGAATGACGGAATTGGTTCTGTTACTATTTCATCACCTGACATGACCAACTGGGAATACATGCCCGGAGATACGTATAACATTTCCGTTAAAGTGAAAAGAACCGGAACACCATTGTTCGGTTTTGCCACTGAATGTCTGACCATGCAGAGTGTACCTAATAATGCAGGATTATTCCTGAATACAATTCCTTCGCAAACGCATATTTTATCGGCAACGGTAAATACAGTTTCTC
Organism: Bacteroidia bacterium; assembly: GCA_023151315.1. GTDB lineage: Bacteria > Bacteroidota > Bacteroidia > Palsa-965 > Palsa-965. The sequence continues at coordinate 5,802 of JAKLJE010000015.1, read as the reverse complement.
GGAAGAGTATTACACATCAGCTCAACGCAGGTCTGACTAACGACTCGATGGTGTACACTTTCAATTGGATCGCGCCGAGTTCAAACGTAGGCAATGCAACGTTCTATGTTGCCGGCAACGCGGCGAATAACAACGGAGCGAAAACCGGAGACTTCATTTACACAGTAACACAATTGATTACTCCTGCTTTTGGCGCGTCGATCAACGAAACTACTGCACAAACGGAATTCAATGTATTCCCGAATCCGGTTGCGGAGTCGATCAATCTGCGATTCATTGCAACGGGAGGAGAACGCATTAACTTCACTTTGCATAATGCAGAAGGCAAACTGGTTCATACGTTCCCGCTTGTAATTGCAGACGGAGGAAAAGAAGAACTGGCATTTGCGATACCGTCAGAACTGAATGCAGGACTCTACATTCTGAGTATGCACAGAGAAAGCGGAACAGCACAACAAACGATCATCATACGTTAATGGAAGGCGGCTCGAAAGAGCCGCTTTTTTTATCTTGCGGTATAAACAAAAACGGATGACAAAAAGAGATCTATTTCGAATACTGATAAAGATATTTGCACTTTACAGTCTGATTCTCGGAATTACATACGCACTGCCCGCTAACATTTCTCAAATTGCGTATGCTGCTGAGAATGGACTGGGTATAGCGGCAATACTTATCGCATGTGTAACCTTTACTTTCTTTGTACTTCTGCTTCGCTTATTAACCAGGAAAACAGATGTAATTATTGATTGGTTCAAACTTGACCAGGGCTATGACGCGAATGAAACAACACTTACCCAATTTGACACAAAGTTCATTTTTACGATATCGTCTGCTATAATTGGAGGTTTTCTAATCGTTGACTATGCACCGGTTTTACTAAACAACTTTATCGATGCTTTTAAACAAACACAACAATTCGGAGAATTGAGGGATGAGTTTAAGACACAATGGGGAATTAACGCCGCTCGAATTCTTGTCGGTTATCTTCTCATCAAGTTCGCACCGAAGATGCATCTGTTAGTATCGCGAAAGATTGAAAACCAGAAAGGTCCTGACTCAACTGCAGAGTAAGCGAATCACGTGCTTATCGATAGGATATGTAACTTCCCCTTCGTTCAACATATTCAACGGTAGCCATCGGAAAATCTGAGCCCCGTGTTCTTCTTTTATGAACCCGAATTTCTTTTCTGCAATCTTAATCTGCTCCGGATACGGCAGCTGCACTTTATAGTAAATGCTGATGATCTGATCATCTTCTCTGAAAGCAGACTGCATGAAAAACTCAGTGGTGTAAAAATGTTCCAACGCAACCGGATCCTGATTCAGCTCTTCCCTGCACTCTCTGCGTAACGCATCGGCAATTCCTTCCCCCCACTCCAATCCTCCGCCGGGAAACTTCGTCATTCGAGTTGTACCGATGAACTCATCCGTTACCAATAGTTGATCATCATGAATGATCAAAGCATACACTCTCACATTGAATCGTTTCATCTTTCGAGCGGTAAATTGGTTTCGGATTTCAGCATTGCAACCGGATATCGATTGTGTGAAGGTTCTTTGTATCGGGAACGCTGATAGATAAAATTCATCTGTGCCCAGTGGTTCTTTGCAAAAGCAGTGTCGACTGCCCGCGTTGAATCCAATGATTTCTTAATGGAAGGTTCTTCTTTCAATATCTGTGCCGCCTTAGCATCGAACACATAATCACTGAACCATTCTTTCTGATTGAGCACTCCGTCGAAAAAATTCCATGCGAAGAAACTGTCATCACTTTGAGGATCGAGAGTTTCCACAATGTAACGATTGGCTACCTGATTCATTTGAATCACATAATCACCTTTAAGAAACAGCACTTTTTGTGGCGACCTGCTCACTTGTGTATTTCGGTGGTGATAATGCGACTCATAAGGAAATGCAGGATGATTGACTTTCGTCAGCGAATAAAACTCGGCATCAATCAGCGTGTCTTTCGACAAACAGCGCATTTGTACACCGTTTATCTGCAATCTGAATATCACATCCGTCCATGCTTGCGGAACTATGTAGATTGAAGGGCTTTCCACAATCCGCGCAGGCTTGTAGGTATTGTAATACTTAATCTTCTTATTGTATGGTTTCGATTTATCGTAGTAAAGCACAGGCAAACCGGTGACTTTGGAAATAATATGTGTGGATTCATATCCGCGAAAATCAATGAGATCATATTTTGCGGTATCAAGTTGCCAATCCAGCGCATAGTGCCGTTGACTCTTCACGGCTCTGTCAGCGTCATTACGTGCTTTAATGATAGTAACAGCATCATTTGAGACTTGACTTACGATCGCCTTCATCAAATCATAAGTTGCCCATACACGATCGTTATATGGTTTGAGCATGTGCGTTTCCGGAACAAATCCTATGCAGTTAAACAAGGCTGCATATCCGGTTGCAAAACGCGGCGACTCCAGAAAACCAACAATACCCGATTCAGGAGTTTCTCCCATAGTTTCAACATAAGGACAAATGGGATTTCCGATTTTACCCATTGCATCATATATCGCAGGCACGAGCGAAGTGTTAAGATAATTTCCCAATATCGGATGCAGCTTGTTGTGTTGGGTCGCTATTAATGCCATCGTATACTGATAATCTGCACCATCAGAAACGTGATTATCGATAAGCACGTGCGGTTTCCATAACTGAAAAATCTGTTCAAACGAAATTGTATTCTGCGCGTCTGCTTTGATGAAATCGCGATTGAGATCCAGATTCTTAGCATTGCCTCGAAATCCGTATTGTTCCGGACCATTTTGATTTGCGCGTGAAGTGCTTCCGCGATTCAGATAACCGTCGATATTATACACGGGAATGATAACCAACACAACATTCGAAGGAAGTAAATCAGGATGCTGTGTGTACGTTTTTACCAATTCGTAAGAAGCATCGATGCCATCCGGCTCACCCGGATGTATAGCATTATTGATCATGATGACACATTTGCCGTTATTCTTCGCAGCTTCCGGCGTGAACAGCTTGTCCTTTGAAACCACAAATACATGTAACGGTTTTCCTGCATCAGTCATACCTGAAGGCGTCATTACAGCGATCTCACTGCTTTTGTCAATAGCACTGAAGTCGGCAATTACCTGATCATAAAGCCTGGTATTGCTGTAAACCGTGCGCGACTCTTTATTCTGAGAACAGAGCAGGCACGGCAGTAATAGTAGTGTAAGAATCGAACGCATACTCAAAGATATGCAATGCACGTTCAGGCAGTATACTGCCCATTCTGCAAAAAGAGATTACTCTTTTATAAAGCGTTCTTTGCCGATTATATCGCCGGTTTCATTGCGAATAATCATGAAATACATTCCATCTGCCAGCGTTGTGATGTCAAGCTGATTACTCTGTTGAATAAAGGTGCCCGACATGCATATCTGTCCTGAAGCAGATACAATTTCATATTGAACATCGCTTTTTGCGTATGTCACAACAGTCAAAGTTGAAGTAGCGGGATTCGGATACATCGCAAAGCTCTCCCTATCGGATTGCTCACTTACATCGCTCGGACAAATATTCCAACCTCCGCAACCACCCCATGGGTAATTTATCCAGGTTCCGTATCCGTTCGGACAACGACCGTACGAATTATCCGAAGTGAGAACTCCGAATGCGACGCTGTCAAGAACGGTACCAGCGGAATTGCACAGCAATACATATTCTCCTCCCGAAGACAGTTTAAAATTCGCATGCAGTTCACCTGCAGAACCGGCATCCTCATCGGCCCAAATCACAGCGAAACCGTAAGGGGGAATAATAGATGAAGGCAGCGCGCACTTCAGATGATTTGCAGGATCATCAGTGATATAAAGTCCTTCCAGATTTAGCGGACTACCTGTTGTATTAAACAACTCAATCCAATCATCATGTGCCCCGGATGCATCAGTACATCCGACAACATTATAACTTACCAATTCGTTAAGAACAACTTGTCCCGCTGTGGCAGAGTTCACGGAAACCAAGTACGAGTAAAATTCATACTCCGCCCGTGCCGGAGAGAACAACCCTGCATCAGCATTCTCCGCATAGATATAATACTGCATTACCGGTGAAGTTCCGATCAAATACGCACCGTAAACTCCGTCGTTGGCAGCTCCATCATTGTGCAATCCATCGTCTGACATAGGTACACGATAAAATCTTTTCCAGATCTGATCGCGATAACCAAGGTAAACTGATACCTCATTGGTCACGGTACATGATATCCAGACAGTATCATTCAGCGATGCCGCTACCGGATTGGCACTAACACCTGAAATCGCGGGTTGAACAGCAGTATATTGCGGCGTTGTATTGAGATACGTTACTCGCGCGTCCATCAATTGCTGAATCCCGGGCACGTTGCCGTAAGCCGTGATCATGGAGTTCTGAAACTGGACATAACTATAGAATGAATTACTGTCTGCCGCAACAGAACTGTCTACCAAGGTCAGTAACTGCTGCGCCTGTGTCAGATACGCCCCGCTTGCAAAAAATTCTGCAGTAATCGTACGCATGTGCGCACAATACATTCTGTAATAAGTGGAATCGGCAAGCAACTTCATGATCAACGGTCGCGCCCCGTAAGTGGAATGGAGAATCGGGGACATTGATGGCATTGTGGAAACGGTAAGATTGGAAGTACCCGTATTGGTAAAACCGCCGAAGCACATATTCAGATCCCATACGATAGGATTGAATCTGCCGTTATCATCGCGATACAAATAATAATTCTGCGCGAAGGCACCGGTGTAACTATCGAGATTGATGCATACATTATTGAACGCAAGCATCCATAGTGCACGATCCACATCCAGTATCGTATCAATAACGGTGCTAGAATTATTCAGTGTATCGCATAATGAAATCAAGTCATTCCATGCAAGTGCTGATTTCATTTCGTATCTCGAGTAGTAATTCGCGCTATCCGTACCCAAATACAACAGATTCGGAATCTGTCCGCTTACTACACTTACCGGATTACACTTGAAGAACGAATTATTGCTTGAATAAAAATGATCGCTATTGAAATCCGAATCAATATCCTGCGCATTGCTGAATAATCCGTAATAGGATCCGTTAATTGTAACGCGCGCAAAATTGCATTCAGGCGCAGCCATATAGTTGCGAAGTACTGAGTACGCAAGAACCTCTCTCACATGCGAAGGATCAGAATACCCATTAGCGAGTTTAATATCCTGCACACCATTATAGTTGGCGTTTCCATGTGTGTAATTCAATTCAATGTGTAAAGGATTCTTGGCATTCCCGACACTGTACGAACTGTTGCCTTTGTACTTCACTCCAACACTGTCAAACATCACACCGTTAATCACAACAGAATCAGCAAGTGTATAACCTTCGGCACCGGCCTTAGCGGTGTCCATCATGTAATCCCAGTTCGATTGAGCAAAATAAATATCGATCTGTTGAATTGTGTCTATTGCATAAAATCCGGACTGAGCTGAGCCAATCCGCAATAATGCGAGAAACAAAATAAAAACTGCGAAGGTTTTCTTCATTACTGAACAATGAATTTCTCTGTTCCTGTTTTACCGGAATTATCAGTAACCGTCAGAAAATAAGTTCCGGTTTGAAATGCACTCAGGTCAATTGACAGTATTCCGCGACCGGCAACAGATTCACGATACACTTCACGACCAGCAATATCAGTAACGTAAAGTGTATAAGCTGCAGCAGTTTGCAACGATACATTCAGAACATCTGCCGCAGGATTAGGATAAGCTGCAAACCCAATTGAAGTCGATTCATTCACAACTG
>JAKLJE010000014.1:65839-109199 GCA_023151315.1 Bacteroidia bacterium | reverse complement strand
GGCGCGAGGATACAGAAACCTGATTGATGTGAAGGGCGGATTTTCAGCAATGAAAAAATCGGGATTGTACAAAGTAACGGACTACGTTTGTCCGACAACAATGTTGTAACCCTCGGTTCAACCCCATATAGAAAGCCATCTCACAATCGGGATGGCTTTTGTTTTGCAACAAGAATAGTGCGCTATCTGCTAAATCTATAAATGAAAAAAGCCACCTTCGGATAACCGAAGATGGCTTTTGTTTCAGCTCAAACTCAATTACTGAATAACGAGTTTGTGTACGTTAGTAGTGAAACCATTGTTGATTACGATGTTGTATACACCAGCAGCGTAATTCATTGTGTTGAAGTTAACGTAGTTATTAGTTACCTGCTTCATATCCTGAGAAGCAACAACGCGGCCTGACATATCAGTGATAGAAACGTTCAGATCCATTGCAGTTGGCAAAGTGAACGCGATGTTTACGAAGTGGTCAGGATTATTAACAGTGATTGCAACACCTTCGCTGAGGTCGTACTCAGTGTATCCGATTGCACCACCAACCCAAAGAGTGATATCGTCAACGAGTGAGTTGTAAGTATTTGTTCCGTTTCCTGACTCGTTACCATAGAAATCGATAGAGTGAGCACCTGAAGCGAGGTTTACAATAGGAACAGTTACAGCAGTGTATCCAGCGCCATATTGCACGGAGTCAATACCTGTTGAATTCCACAACATATTTCCGTCGATAGAAACAGTTGTTGAGTCGTCAGTTGTTCCGGAAGCTAAAGCGAGGAAATACTGGAATCGAAGTACCGCTGCTCCAGCAGTTGATGTGTTGAAAGACTGGGTCAGGGTTCCTGTTTCAGCACCACCCAATCCACCGAACCAGGCATACCAGCTACCAGTAGCAGGAGCACATGGACCTCCGCAAGTTCCGCAGTTTGCGTCGCACAAAACTGTTCCGAAATTTGTTGAAGTAGAAGCCCAATCGGTACCGCCACCGCCAGTCACTTCAAGACTTGTGTCAGCGAGAACCTGAGTTTGTGCATTCAATCCGGCAAAAGACAATGCCGCGAACATTGAGAGTAAAAGTTTTTTCATTTGTTGATGTGTTAAGTTTGGCGCAAAATTAATGGTTTGGTGTTAAGTGCAAACGTATCCAGGTGGAAATTGAATAACAGTCAGGTGTTCAATTTGCACCTCCTGGTATTCTGAAATATTTGCAACCGCCCTCTAAGGGAAATGCAATAGAAAAGCGGTTGTGTGTAGTGATATGACAATTGAACACGGAATACGATGAACAAATCCGGGAGGAATAAGTCGAATCGTTATTTGCTGGAAAGCAGGTTGGATACTATCATGCCCAATTCAAGACACGTACAATGGTTTAAACCATTGTACTTACGTTTTTGAGAGACCGAATTGAAGAACAAAACTCCAAAAACCGCTTTTCCGACGGATAATTGCGATAATGAACACGCTTAAGTAGCACATACAATGGTTTAAACCATTGTATGATTCTTTCTATCCGCCCCCCTTTCTCCGCCTCTCTTCCCCTCCTCCACCCAACTCAAACTTTATCCGTTTGCTCCCGACTAGCGCCAAACCTTTTTTATTTCTTTGCCGCAATCCGGAAAAATGAAACACTTCATCGTCATAATTTCTCTGCTGTGCTCAGCGTTAAAGTTGATCGCACAACAGGATTCTATTGCCGATCCGTTGCAGAGCTACATACTCTCACTTCACAACAAAGTCACAACTGAGAATAAAATCGTCGGTGAAATGGATCCCGACAGCGCAGCGAACCTTCCGTTCGGAATCGTAAAAGAAGTCGGAGCTACACGATACATCATCTGCATTGATTCTGCCGAATACCGTAACAATAGTGCATCAATGTCAGCATACATGGCAATGGAATTTCCCGGCTCGCAACAAATGCTCTGCTTCTCTGCACAAAACATTGCATTCAATCCTCGTGGCGTTATGCCCGGACCAAACACCAAACTTGTTCTTGTAAGTGAACATCGCATCGCACTCGGACCTAAAATCACAATGGTACTCAAACCGGATGGTTTCAATTACGTCGAGTGGGATTGCAACGGTTTCACTGCTGTGAACCTGAAAGGCTATTTCGAATTCGACCCCGGAATGATCTATCCTGATCCTGACAATATTCAACCGGATTCGGTAGTGCGTGCATCATTTCAGATTCATACTAACGACATTCATAACATGGTGGTGCAAGCTTCCATCGCTCCGTTCTGCATTCGCGGATTGGAAGGTCTATCATTCTCTGCTCTCGATGCAACTGCCGACTTCAGCGAACTTTCCAATGCACCGAACATGGTGTTTCCTAACGGATACAGTCTTGCTCCTTACAATGGCATTCCGCAAATGTGGACCGGTTTCTACATGCGCAACTTCACAGTGAAACTTCCGCAGGAAATGGCACGCAATGGTCAGCGTCCTGTAATTATGGCCACCAATTTGCTCATTGATCAATCCGGGGTTTCAGGACTATTCTCCGCCAGCAATCTTTTCAACACCAACCAAGGCAGCATGAGCGGTTGGGGATTTTCAGTGAATACCATTGGAGTGAATATTGTTTCTAATCACCTCAACGGTGCAAGTGCCGCAGGCTACGTGAAATTGCCGGTAAGCGAGAATGATTCTCTTGCCTATGCGTGCGTACTCACACAAAATCTTCAAACCGGAAAACTGGATTATGCTTTTGCGATTACTCCTGCGACCAACATCGAAGCAAATGTCATTGGAGGAAAACTTACGCTGTACAACACCACAACAATAGCGGTAACGAAACAGAACGGCAAACTTCGACCGCAAGCAAACATTAACGGCAAATTCTCACTCACCAACAGTAATGCTAGAATCACGAATCTGGAATTTCAGAATATGGTGATTGTTACTGAAGCTCCTTTATTGCGCAGTGCAACTTTCGCTCTCGTTCCGGAAAATCCGGATAGCAACAAACTCGCAGGTTTTCAATTCACGATAAGCGGTGTTCAGGTTGGAACACTGAATAACGAAAGTGCTATCTCCTTCACCGCCGGCGTGAATTTTTCAGATGGTAATGCGCTTTCCATTGGCGCAGCTGCTGGATTCGTCATCAAAACAGTAACTGCAACTGTTGCAAATCCGGCCGAAGGTGCCGGCGCAACAAAACCAAAAATGATTTTCGATGGCGTGAGCATCAACAGCATTTCTCTTGCATTTAACAGCGGACCGTTTGATCTGAATGGCACAATACTTTTTCGCGATAACGATCCCGTTTACGGAAAAGGTTTCTATGGTAATATTCAATTCACCATCGACAAAGTCATGTCCGCGCCTGCTGTAGCCAGCGTGTGGTTCGGTCGTGTGAACGGCATGCGCTATTTCTATGTTGATGCAGCTGTGCCAATAACAGTTCCAGTGGGTACTAATATGGCAATCTATCGTTTCATGGGTGGAATTTATTACCACATGTCGCGACAGTCGAATCAATCCTTCGAAAGTCAATTGTACACCAGCGTATTCGGAAATGCACAACAATATGTTCCGGATGCGAATACAGGATTAGGAATAAAAGCCGGTGTTACATTGGGCTCATATCCTTCCGAACGACCGGTAAATGGCGATGTTGCACTGGAAATTGCATTCAACAGCAACGGAGGCATGAGTTACATCAACTTCACGGGTAACGTTTTCTTCATGACCGCAATCAATCAGCGCTTATCAGTCAATCCGAACACGGTTCCGATTGTTGCATCAATGGTAATGCAATATGATTTTCAAAACGATGCATTGCATGCTGCATTAGGTGCGCAGGTTCATCTTCCCGGTGTAAACGGAAACGGAATGGCAACGTTCCACTTCGAGCCCGGATTGTGGTACATACACATCGGTCGTCCGCAACAACGCATCAACATCAGCGTTTACAATATCGGAAACTTCACTGCATACTTCGAAACAGGATTGCAAATCGATCCTATGCCTGCTCCACCACCGCAGGTAACTTCTGTGGTAAACATGAACGGACTGTATGATCAACGCGATGAGAATGCGCTGAACGCCGGTTCAGGTGTTGCATTCGGAGCCGCATTCAGTTGCGGTATGGGTGGAGAATTCGGACTTGAGAACTTCGGTGTTTACTACAATATAGCTGCAGGGGCCGGATTTGACATTATGGTTCTCAACTACGGACCGAATGCTCATTGTCAGAATTCAACTTCAGTTGTAGGTATCAACGGATGGTATGCAACAGGCCAGATTTATGCATACCTGCAAGGTGCAGTCGGTATGTACGGAACGGTTTCAAATCAACAGTTCAATGTTACGATTCTGAATATTTCTGCGGCAGCAATTCTGCAAGCGAGATTACCGAATCCCGCTTGGGTTGGAGGATCTGTTGGTTGCGACTATGATATACTCGGCGGACTTGTAAGCGGTCACGTCGATTGCAGTTTCCAGGCTGGTAATCAATGTACAATCGTTCAGCAATAGCAATACTATGAACCGTGCATTGTCTTCATTGATTATAGCGTTGTTGTCTTTCACGCTGTTCGTGAGTCCGAATTCGTTGCTCGCACAATCCGGCACGTCCATTTATGCCCGCGCATTTCACGCAGGAGATTCGGTAATGTTGCGTTGGATTCCTTCCGATTACAAAAACTGGCAATACGGAAATACAGTCGGCTACAAAATCACACGTTTCAATCTCGATGATTATTTCGAGACAACTGATCCGAATACATCACAGCGTGGAACGGTCATTGCAGATAAAATAATTCCTCTCGCCAAAACGGATTCAACATGGACGCGTCTGCAAAAAACAACTCCATCTTCCGCGTTTGTATTTTCCGGCATACATACGAAACCAAAACCGCAATCAGATCTAAAGAAAAAAGCACAGAGCGAAAATGTTTCATTTGGCTTTGCCATGAAAATCTGTGACGACGAACCTTCAGTTGCCAAAGCCGCCGGCTTGTTCTTCGTAGATAGATCTGCCAGAAAAGGCGAACAGTACATTTACCGAATCGAGTTTGTTACTCCACGCAGCGATTTGCAAAAAGGATATGAAGCTGTAATCAGCGCCGACGAAAAAACTTCCACACTGAAAGCAGTATCCAAGCCAACTGTGCAATTTCGGAATCGAAAGATGAGACTGATATTTGACGTTTCCTCTACCCACGAATTCTATTCAGGCTATATCATCGAGCGATCTGAAGACGGAAATTCGTTTAGCAGAATCAACAAACAGCTTGTTTCCTTCACCCGATCACAATACGAAATACAGAAGAAAGAATTGACTTTCGAAGATTCGCTTCCGCAGAACGGCAAAATGTATTGGTACAGAATCAAAGGTTATTCTTACTTCGGAATGGAAGGCCCCGCATCTGAAATCGTCAACGGCTCGGGTCGCGAAGATTGGAATTGCTATCCTGTCGCTGACAGCGCATGGTCGGCAGATAATAAAACCGTTCGCATCAATTGGTCTTGGCCGTATATTCAAAACACACAATTCAAAAACGATTTGAAATGCTTTGTTCTCCTCAGAAGTGCAAAAGTGAGCGGACCGTATGTTTTACTTGCAACGAACTCAGGTACTTCCGAAAAAGGAAACTTCATTGATACATCCGCCGGATTTTCGAATTACTATCAGATCATTGCCATCAGTATTCACAACGACAGCGCAGCAACATTCCCGTTTATGGTTCAGTTACAGGATAACACCCCTCCGGCTGCGCCCGAAAATGTTACAGGAAAAATTGACACCAATGGTCGCGTGACGTTGCAATGGAATGCTGTTAAAGACAACGCTCTTAAAGGTTATCGCGTATTCCGATGCAATTCTCTTCGGGAAGAGTTTGTTGAGATTTCAGATTCAGTGATTACCTCAAATTCATTCACCGATTCTGTAACATTGAACACGCTTACGAAAGATGTCTTCTACGCTGTTAGAGCTGTTGACCACGTCTGGAACAATTCTGATTTTTCAAAACCCGTGAAGCTCGCGCGTCCCGACAAAATTGCTCCGGTGAAACCTGTAATGCGTTCCATTTATCATTCTGATTCAACCATCACGATCGCTTGGTACAGCAGCACAAGTTCAGATGTAGAAGGACATATTTTGTACCGTTCTTCTCAGGGAAAACAAACAGAGTTGCTGCGATGGACATCGCGCGATACACACAGTATATATATTGACACTTCTGCAATTGCGGGAATGAAATACACATATACGATCGAAGTATTCGACAGCGCCGGGAATAAAACAGAATTGATTTTTCCGGAATATGTTTTTGCTTCTCGCGTGAGAAAACCGGTTTCAAACTTTCAGGCGAATCCGAATCTTGAAAAGAAAATTGTGACGCTGAAGTGGGATCTGCCGGAACAGCCTGTAGATCGATTTATCGTTTACAAGGCGAAAGACGGGGAAGCCTTGCGATCGCTGAAAACTCTAAACGGCACAACCAATTCCTTTGTGGATGTACAACCGCATCCTGGCAACGTCTACGTGTATGCCATTCGTGCCATCATGAAAGACGGAGGAGAAACGAAAATGGTTTCTGTCAGAGTTGCATATTAGTTTGGTTATTACTTGTTCAAACTATTTTCGTTTGGAAGACAACGGAATTATTAAACTAAACTACCTTCATAATATTGTAAATTAACATCGTTTCTTTAACCCATAATAATCTTGTTCGTTATGTTTTACAACTTGTACATTGAATATCGTTCTAAAGAAAGGATCTATAAGATTGCACTCAATAATGAACAAATCAATCGTATTGTTGATGCGTATTTAAATGGTGAATTTGAGTTGATGATTAAGGGTTCACTCACTCAATTACGGGACGTCGAAAAATTTATTATTTATTCCATTGATGAGAATAAACTATCCGGGAAGCAAGAAGAAATTGAATCCTATCTCAATAAGTCTAAGAATTTCACGGCTACCGGAAAAATAACACTAAGCTTTTACAAACAATTCGGGACAAATATTACAGATAAATTAACCAACGGCTTAAACTGGGGATCGCGAAAATTAGAAAATATCCCAAAAAAAACATCGATCGAATATTCCAAGGGCAAAATATTCATAAGTCACGCCAGCGCCAATGCTTCGATTGCGCAGATGTTTACCGAAAACCTTCTTCAATTAGTTCTAAATATTCAACCTGAACGCATTTTTAATATCAGTATTGAGAATTGTGGAATAAACACAGGTGAAAAATTTCTTGAAAGAATACAAGGCGAATTAACCAGCGCAGCTGTTGTGATACTAATTATTACCGAAGAATATAAACGGTCTGAAGTGTGTATGAACGAAATGGGTGCGGCTTGGGCATTGAATAAAAGAGTTATTCCTTTTATTCTACCACCGATTAACTTCGAGAATGTTGGGTTCATTCACAGACCAAATCAAATGCTAAAAATCAATGAGGCCAGTAATTTGCTCAGATTCGTTTCTGAAAATAAAGGCATCCTTTTTGATCATGATTATGATGACCAAAAATTGTCTAGAAAGATTGATGAATTTCTCTTAAAACTTTCAGAAAACGGACCCTCGAAAAAAATAGCTCCTCCCCGAACAATAACCGCAAGTAAGAAGAAGTGCTTCAAGATCAACAATCATGCTAACTATTATTTGCAAGAGAACAATGTATATCGGGAAGTTCCGGACAAGTATACCCTTAATTTCTACGGTATCAATGATGAGTCAGAGATCACAGCCCTAACAATTGAAGAAACAGAAATGAAGCGTTCAATCGGGCAGCCTCTCTTAAGTGTAAAAAGTGGGCAACTAGTATCGATTAAAGGGCAATCCAAGGTGTGGCTAGTTATTAATGATAAACGTCATTTGATTTTGAATGACAAAACACTGATAATTTTAAGAGGTAATGGCACTGATAAAAAGAGAATTACAGGAGTAGAACAAAATGAAATATCAGCAATTCCGCAAGGAGACTCTGTTGATTTCTCCAATTTGTAAATTCACGTACTGTCACTTATTCAGAATCAGCAATTCGTGCACAAACCTATCTACCTCATCCCCGGTATCGGTGCAGATTACCGCATCTACAGCAAAATTGAATTGCCCGGTTACGATGTGCATCATGTGGCGTGGGTGAAACCACTGAAAGATGAAACCATTGAAGATTATGCAAAGCGCATATCTATACAAGTGAAACATGAAGCACCTGTTTTCATAGGACTTTCATTCGGCGGTTTGATTGCAGCGGAGTTTCACAAATTATTCCCGGGTTCAAATTTCATTCTTATCTCAACAATTGCATCACGCAATGAACTTCCATGGTACGCTAAACTCGGCGCAGCCATCGGGGTGAACCACTGGATTCACAAACGCTGGTTCAAGAAGCCGAACCCAATCATTCGCTGGATATTTTCAGTTCGCGACGGAGATACACGTAAACTTTTTGACGCAATTCTCGCAGATGCCGATGCTGACTTCCTGGTTTGGGCATTCGATGAACTTCTGCACTGGAAAGGAAACGGCCACGCGCGTCTTCATCACATTCACGGAAATAAAGACCGACTCATTCCCATCCGTAATGTTTCTGCGAATATCATTGTAAACGGCGGTTCGCATATGATGATTGTAGACGAAGGCCGGCAGATTTCAGAAATGCTGTTGCGAATTCTGCGCGAAAACGCATTTTAACAAAAGTGTCGTTTATTTGTATTTACATATATTTGCATCACTAACCTTTATATCATGAAAACAAAGAACATTTTAGTGATTGCCGGCGGCGTATTATTCGGCACTACCTTACTTTCCTTTCAGGTTCTGAATCAGAAATGGAACGTGAATGTGAAAGAAGCGAAAATCACATTCGATATGCCGAATGGCAGACACAACGGAACTGTTGGCGGACTCAACACTACATTCGAGTTCAATCCAATGGACCCTTCTCAATCTTCAATTGTTGCGACTGTTGCAGTGAATCAATTGAAAGCAGACAACGATAAACTCACTGAGCATTTGATGACAGCTGATTTCTTCGATGCTGCAAATCATCCGGAAATCAAATTCACTTCTGATTCTATCCGCAAGAATGATACAGCGTACGTTGCATACGGCAAACTCGCAATGCGTGATTCCATTCACAACATTGCAGTTCCATTCAAATTTATTCAGGAAGGAAAGAATGCAACCTTCAAAGGATCAATGGATATTTTCGCAGGTGATTACGGCATTGGCAAGAAGAGCGAAAAAGGAAATGATCGCGTTGTAATCGGAATTGAGGTTCCTGTATCAGAAGAATAATCTGATATAATTACAAAACAAAAGCGGCTGCATGATTGTCATACAGCCGCTTTTTTATTTATCGATACTGAACTAGCGCACCACAGAAATACGTTGTGTTGTGCTTGATCCGTTGGCAATCACTTTCACGAAGTAGAATCCGTTTGCCGTATTCTCCATCGAGATAGTGTTGTTTGCTCCGGCAACAACCGAGTTCAATTGCTGTGTCTGCACAGTGCGTCCTTCAACATCAGTGATCTCAACAATAACATCTGAAGCATCAGCTGCAAATACAATATTGAATTGTCCGCTGTTCGGATTCGGATAAAGGGTCATCAGCGCTGCAGAACTGTTTTCTGAAATTCCTGTACACTCACTCACCACAATCGTCACACCTGCAGTTCCTGTGCAGCCGTTCGCATCTGTGTATGTATAGAACGGAGAATAAGAACCCGCTCCAACAGATGGGTCAAACAGATTGCCGCTTACACTTGTTCCGCTCCATGTACCGTTGGATGGCGATCCTGTAAGAATGATATCAGCATCAAGCGCACAAGCCGTCAGTGTATTTGCACTCGCTGTTACTGTTGGGACTGCATTGATGGTTACAACAATCGTATCTGCAGTGCTGCAGCCGTTTGCATCAACAACATTCACCCAATAAACGCCGCTGATTGTTGCGCTGAGTGTCTGAGATGTTGAACTGTCGCTCCACATATATGTTCCTCCTGCAATCTGCGCATCAAGTACAACTGCGCCTCCGCATTGCGTGGTGTCAGCTCCGAGATACAATGTCGGATTCGCATTCAAAGTAACATTGATAGTATCTGAGCCTGCGCAACCAAATGAATCCGAAACACTAACAAAATACGTTCCGCTCACAGCGACATTCAATGTTTGTGATGTGGAGTTGTCATTCCACAAATACAGCATTCCGGAATTCTGAGCATCAAGCACAACCGTTCCGCCGCACTGTTGAATATCAGAACCAAGCATCACTGACGGACTCATCCGAACTGTGAGGAGTGTGCTGTCTGTGTGCGTACATCCAAGTGAATCTGTAATCACAACATACTGCATTGCCGTTGAAGAAGGAGAAACAGTAACCGTTGATCCGGAAAGGTTGCCCGGCTGCCAAACGTAACTGAGAGATCCCGTTCCGCCGCTGCCGCTGGCCATCAACACCGCACTGTTGCCTTCGCAAATGGTATCAGGCGCGTTTATCAAAACCGAAATCGCAACAGGATCAACAATTGTCATCGTTTCCATTGTTGTACATCCGTTCGCATCAGTAACAGTGCAGGAATATGTTCCCGCCGTCAAACCGCTGATTGCTGCAGTGGTTTCTCCACCCGGCAACCATGCATACGTGTATCCTGCTGTTCCGCCATTCGCTGTTACGGTGCTACTGCCTGTTGCGTCTCCGTTACATGCAGGATTTGTATTTACTGATGATGTTGTAAGTGCTGAAGGTTGATTCACTGTAATTCCGGTAAGCGAATCCACACAGTTGTTCGCATCAACAACGTACAACGAATATGTGCCAACTCCCAATCCGCTCACATCTTCTGTCATTGCAGCATTGCTCCACAGATAAGTGTAAGCACCGGTTCCCCCTGTAACACTCGCGTCAATTGATCCGCTGAAACCGCCGTTACAAAGTACATCTGATGGTGTTGCCGTTATTGCAATTGCAGAAGGAGAAGTAATCGTAGCGTATGCTGTATCCATACAGCCAAGTCCGTCCGTAACAACTACTGAATAAGATCCCGCAGTCAACCCTGAAACGTTTGAAGAAGTTGCGCTGTTGCTCCACAGATATGTATACACACCGTTACCACCACTCGCTGTTACACTTGCCGTTCCGTCAGCAGAACCGCTACACAACGTACTTGTTGATGTTGCAACACTTGTGATCGGAACTCCGCCCAGAGTAATGTTATCCCAACGACCTGTCGTTCCGGAAGTGAAATTGTACAAATGAATTCGGGAAATAGTGCTCTGCGTTGATGTACGAAACGGGAATGAAGTATATGCAAGTACGTTGTTCACGTAGATATCAAACGTTCTTGCCGTCCAATTGATGTTTCGCAGTTCTACATGCATCCATTGATTCAAGGTAGTAGCTGAATGTACATAAGTCACGGAAGAAACGAATCGAAATTGTCCGGATGTTACATAACAGAAAAATACACAGTTTGAAGCAGCCATGCTCGCATCTCCTCCCACTACATAATTCCCGGCACTTGTTCCATTCGGATAAATATCGAAACTTATAGAAGACGGTGTTGCAGGAGTAAAAGATGCCATCAAGCCTTGAAGGTGAGTTGAATTACCACCTGTTCCTTCCACACAGTATGTTCCTGAAGCCGGATTTGTAGTGCTGACGTTCCATGTTATTGGCGCCGTTCCCACAGTCCAGGTCGGAGTATAAGTTCCGCTTTCAAATCCTTCGAAAAATAGTGAGCCGCATTGTGCATTCAGGCTCGGCCCGAAAAGTACGGGCAAAGCAATAGCAAGTAAGGTGTAGAGGTGTTTCATGATGTTTGCGTTAAGATGTAGTTCAAAAATAGTAAATTTAGAGAGCGAACATAAATGTAAATGATAGTCAGTAGCCGCAGACAACTTTATTTGATCAAACCGAGCAATCTGTGGCGAAAACTACTTGCCACAGATAACGCAGACATCGCAGATAAATTTCTGAGTAATCAGCGCAATCTGTGGCGAACAATTAATGCCGCAGATAACGCAGATAAATTTCTGAATAATCTGTGCAATCTGTGGCGAAAATCATTTGCCGCAGATAACGCAGACATCGCAGATAAATTTCTGAGTAATCAGCGCAATCTGTGGCAAATTATAATTACCGCAAATGATATTTGTTGTATTCAGCGGCAATCAAATCCGACCACAACATGAAAATGAAACTGATCCTTTCTTTCGTTCTATCTTCTATCATCGGCTCATTGTCTGTTCAAGCACAAATGCCGCTCTTCGGACCGGAAATTAAAGTGTTCGTTCAGGGACTCTCCTTCGACGCTATGGAACCGTTTCTCTCCGCAGACGGAAACACGATGTTCTTTAATTCACTGAACGATGGTATCAACACGCGCGTGCATTACGCAACGAAAATTGACGACAGCACATTCACATACATCGGAGAAGTCAACGGAGTGAATGAAGTCAACAATCCTCAACTCAACGCGGTTGCCTCCATGGATACTGCGAATCGCTTTGTGTGGGTGTCAACACGCAACTGGCCGGTGATTAATGAAAATCTGCACCGCGGAAATTACTCGAATGGTTCGTGTACTTCAACAGGCAGGGTGTACGGCAACTTTTACATCTATCAACCGGGATGGCTCGTGATGGATGCCGCGCTCACATACAACGGAAGTCAGTTGTATTACTGCAACGCACGATTCGACACCTGCACGGTTCCTTGCGAAGCCCGACTCGGAATTGCAGATCGCGTGAACGATTCTACCTTCAACATCAACGCGAACTCCTCTTACATTTTGCAGAATGTGAACGACACCAACTATCTCGTGTACGCACCACAGCTTTCTGCAAACGGACTCGAATTGTACTTCACGCGATTGCTCATCGGTTCTTTCGACACAGAGATTTGTGTTTCCGTACGCAGCAGCACTAACGATCCGTTCAGCGCTCCAATGGTGTTGTATGCCGACTTCCCGAATTTTCCTGAAGCGGCAACAGTTGATTCGTCTGCATCACTGATGTACTACCACAAGAAAACCAACGGCACCTACGCGCTCTATCTGCGTTACCGCTCACCAACAAGTGTGCAAGAAATTGCGCAACCTTCTTCATTTGCATTCCCGAATCCCGCAGGAGATTTTCTCGAAGTGAAAAATCCGAATGCAGCTGAAAGTACAATCACGTTACGCGACACGAAAGGTTGTGTTGTGTTGCAGGAAACGAACAAAACACACATCAACACGGCTGCGCTACCAGTAGGAATATATCTGCTAAGCGTTGAATTTGACAACACATTATGGCATCAGAAAATTCAGATCAGCCGATGAATAAAATCGGACTGGTGCTCTCCGGAGGCGGAGTACGCGGTATTGCACATCTGGGTGTGATACAAGCATTGAGTGAAATGGGGATCAAGCCGGACATGATTTCGGGTACAAGTGCCGGAGCTATTGTCGGTGCGTTTATTGCAGCCGGATATGAACCCTGGGAAGTGATGGACATTGCGCGCCACAGCGATTTATTCGGCGCGGGAAATATTGTCTTCGGAAAACCGGGCGTGTTCTCCATGAAATCGTTCGGAAAGATTTATTCTCAATATTTCTCACACAACACTTTCGAGCAACTGCGTCTTCCGCTGTTTGTTACAGCAACAGATATCGTCAATGGAGAATCAGTAACATTCAGCAGTGGAAATCTCGCCGACATTCTCATGGCTTCTTCCTGTGTACCCTTGGTTTTCGAACCGGTGAAAATCAATGGATCTTCTTTCGTTGACGGAGGCGTGCTCAATAATTTTCCGGTTGAACCATTGATATCACGTTGTACATCTATAATCGGAGTACACGTCAATTCCATCAATGCTGCCAACCCTGAAATAGGAATGATCAGTCTTGCCGACAGAAGCTTCCACCTCGCACTCAGCAGTTCTGTAAAGTCAAAAGAGCATTACTGCAATCTCTTCATTGAACCCGAAAACATGACGCGCTTCGGTATGTTCGACACCAAAAAAATGGACGACATTTTTGATGCGGGTTACCATCATGTGATGGGAATGCGGGCGGAGGTGGAGGAGTTCAGGTATGGGGTATCTTAAGTGAATCAAGAATCAATTCATTTACACAGCTTTGTACTGAAAAGTGATTGACGCCACATTCAAATTAATACTCGCTTTCCAAAACCTAATTGCGAATGTGTATGTGAATTTCTATTTCTGCGCATTAATACCTTTGGTTATTAATTCTTTGACAACACCAAACATCATTGCGGAAAAGTCCTCTTTAAATTCCTTGTTATCGGAATAGAGTTTATAGAGGTCAAAGTTTGTTGTGATGTGTTTCAACAATTCTTCGCCCACAATTTTGTCGCTAGTGATTCGTGCATTTTGTTCATCTGAATATTTTAACGAAGTGATTAACTCTTGGTTCTTCGCAACATCATTGGCAATGTTTTCTGCCATTTGTCTAACCTTATCTGCATCTTCAAAATGAGTACCGTAACGGCCATTGAACGTTTGTAGAATATTGGAAAGTTTATCCATTTCGGGTTCCGCCGAACCACCTCTCATATCTGTTGGAATGGGTTTTAATTCATCACCTTGTTCCATCACAATATTCGTAGTGGCTTCAAGTTGCAAACGATAACTATCCATATCGATATTGTCCAATATACCTTTTGCTAAATCAAGAGGAGTGTCGCCTCCTAATTTATTTTGTAAATGATTCAGAAAAATATACAGCCTCTCCAAGTACGGATTTTCAAACGGTACAATTTGTGAAAGGAAAATATAAAGTCGAACATAGGTTTTTACTTTAGCTCTGAAATCCGCCTGCTGATCCTCTGTTAAGTTGTTGCGGAATACTTCGGAACTACTATCCAGTATGGCGTGCAATTGGTCTATAGGAACATTGGCCATTATTTTATCTGAAAATTCAAAGGCCTGTTCGCAACTATATACCTGAAAATTATCTAAAGCATCCTGAAGGTCGAATAATTTATTCGGGTCAGTTGCTTCCCCTAATATGGTACTTTCAAAATAAGGCTTGAATGCCTTTTCAATATCATCTGCATCATTTGCAAAATCCAAGACAAACGTATCTTTCTTCAAAGGGTGACTTCTGTTCAGCCGTGAAAGAGTTTGCACAGCATTCACTCCGCCTAACTTTTTATCCACATACATAGTATGAAGAAGAGGTTGGTCAAAACCGGTCTGATACTTGTTGGCAACTATTAAAAAGCGGTTCTCGCTCTTTTCGAACTCACCAGGAATATTGACACTAGAAAAACCATTCAAATTGCTTTCTGTTTGTCCGTCGATCTCTCCCGAAAAAGCAACTATCGCTTTATACGGGCTATTTATTTTAAGCAGATAGCTATCAAAAGCCTTTTTATACTTCACAGCATTGGCTCTCGAACTCGTAACCAGCATGGCCTTCGCAAGACCGCCAACTTTCCTCTTTTTAATGACTTCATCAATAAAGTGGTCGGTTATCAAAGCCGTTTTTTTCTTGATTGCGTGTTCGTGGCTTTCTACATAATGCTTTAATTTCTTCTGTGCTTTCTGCTTATCATATTCGGGGTCATCCTCTATCTTTTTCAGCAAAGCATAATAGCTCTGATAAGTTGTGTAATTCAACAACACGTCCATAATAAAACCTTCTTCAATTGCTTGCTTCATTGAGTAAAGATGAAAGGCTTTGAATTTGGTTTTAGCACCTTCTGAATAGGGTACGCCAAACAATTCGAGCGTCTTGTTTTTGGGTGTAGCTGTAAACGCGAAGTAGCTGGCGTTCGGCAACAACTTTCTCGACTTTACTAAAACACGAATCAAATCTTCACTTGTTACGGTCTCTTCTGCCTCTTCAAGATCAACCATACTGACAATGTCTTCTAACTCCTCCTCTACTTCTGCCAGCGTTTCCTGATCAAGATTAAGCTTCGAAAGCGTTTCGTTCAGCTTTCTTGCCATTTGTCCGCTCAGACTGCTGTGTGCTTCATCAATGATAATTGCAAAACTACTTCCGGGTAGTTCTCCGATTTCTTCTACAATGTGCGGAAACTTCTGTATTGTAGTGATGATAATTTTCTTCCCCTCCTCCAAAGCTTGTTTCAACTGCTTACTTCCCTCTGTAATTGCTTCAACCACACCAGTCACTTGTTGAAACTGCTTTATGTTGTTGCGAATTTGTGCATCTAATACCCGACGGTCAGTAACTACTATAACAGTATCGAAAATATTCTTTTGTCCTGATTTGTCGTGCAAACCAACTAACTGATGCGCTAACCAAGAAATGGAATTGGACTTACCCGAACCGGCTGAATGTTGAATCAAGTATTTCTGCCCAGATCCTTTAGTTTGCGCATCAACCAAAAGCATACGCACTGCAACCAATTGATGATAGCGAGGGAAAATGAGTTTTCTCTCCTTCCTGGTTCTGATCTTCCCTTTCTCGTCTAAATATTCTTTTTCTTCCGTTATGAGTTGACAGAAATTCTGAACAATATCAGTAAGACTGTTCTTAGACAAAACCTCCTTCCACAAATAATCCGTTTTGATTCCTTGGTTCGGCGGATTACCTGCACCGTTGTTATCTCCTTTATTGAATGGCAAGAAGTATGACTTTTCACCTTTAAGTTGAGTACACATCCACACTTCTTCGGTGTCCACTGCAAAATTCACAATCAACCTGCCAAGACGAAACAACTCTTCGTTCGGATCACGGTCTTCCTTGTATTGCTTAATGGCGTGTTGTACATTTTGCTTGGTGAGCTCATTTTTTAACTCGAACGAAATCACAGGAATGCCGTTGATGAACAGCACTACATCCAATGATTTTTTATTGTTAGGCGAAAAATACACTTGACGCATCACCGAAAACAAGTTAGCATCGTAGTTCGCTTTTGCCGCTGCATTGTAAGCTGAAACCGGCTGGTCGTAAAAAAGATTGAGTTTCGTATCTGTAAAACCGTCTGTAATTCCTTTACGTAAAATTTCAACTACGCCTTTAGCCTGTATCTGGTCATTCAGGCGCTTGATTATTTTCTGCTCATACAGCTCTTTATGAAAGGCTTTGAGCTTGGCAACTGCTTTGGGTTGTGTTGCTTCCAAAAAAAGAAACAGCAGTTCTTTGTCCAAACAAGCTTCATTATCGTAAAAAGTGTTCTCTCGAAGTAAATAGCCATTTTCCTTGCTCAAATAATGAACAATGTGGGCTTCCAGACCTTTTTCTGTAGTATCGGTACTCATCGGGGCAGAATCAATATGTCTAAATCGGCGAAAAACTTCGTCTAATTGTATTGTTATTTATCTACTGATTTTCAATGACATGCTTTGCCTTTTCGTCTAAGCTTTGTCTATAATTCGTCTAAATTTAATCTAAACTTCAGCTAGCATCCATGCTTTGTTCTTGCCAAGTTTTATTTTCCCCTCCCGCTTCATTTTCTGCAGAATATTCTTGATTTTATGCTGTTTTTGCTTGTTGCTTAAGACGTCCGGCAGCTTTCCTAGCAATAATTCATCAAAACTTTCTCTTTTCCCTTCTCCAAATTTTTTAAGGTATTCCTGAATCATTGCTTGGTAATAAGCGTCATCTATGCCCCGTTGCTTAATATAATCTGCCTTTTCTCCAGTAATCTTTGCTACAGTAGCGGAAATATGAAAATTAGGCTTTCTACCTTCAATTAAGTTCTTGCTTTTCAGCTCCCTGACTTCATTATCTCCCAAGCTTTTACCCTTTGCTACCTTATCTAATGCAATGATATCAGAAAGAGTTAAAGAAGGCATCGAAGCAATCTTACGAGCATAATTAATATCCACAACTTTACCCGTTATGGTAAGCTTCACCTTATTACCTGCGAACTCGTACTCGGGCATCGGAAAGAACTTGGTCCGCTGAATGTTAAACATGCGCTTAATGCCACTACCGATAGCATCGATCATATTCAGATTAATCATTGCTTCCACCAAAAATGGATTTCGATAAGTCGACTCAGGGGCATCAGCAATTACTACTTCCTCCACGCTTGCAGGAATAAACTTTCCTGAATTAACAAATACAAGCTTTCCATCTTCGTGCTCCACAACATTTATTTTCCCACTCAAATTGTAGTCCTGGTGAGCAATACAATTATTGAGAGCCTCTCTGATAATATACGGATCATACTGATCAACCTCTTCCGGAAACAAAGTGCCGTCTGCAATGTAGCGGTATTTCAAATTTCTGATCTTCTGATAAACAGCCTCTGTATTCATAAGTAACGGGCAGGTAAAATGCTGATAGTCTTTCTCAACATTATCGCTCCCTTTCAGTATCCATGAAATTTTTGATGTAGCCGGGTTAATGAAATGCTCCGCTTCAGACTTACCCAACAGTAATATCGCGGTTCTGGTAATCTTTCCTTTGATACAAATCTTTGCCTTATTCAAAAACGTAATATCGTCCCATCTGTCAACTTCCAGCGCTAAATGCTGATTCTTTCTCTTGTAAGAAACACGAGCCATATCAATAGCATCCGAAGAAAGATCATCGAGCTTGGCCTCTTCAACAACACCTGCACTCCAATCTTCAGTCTGCCCTTGCGAACGAATCCGTTCAACCTCTTCAAGATTCAAAGCATTCAATTCTTCCCCATCTCTTCCGTAATAATGCCCCTTCCAGGAAATTGGCATTCCCTTGGGCGCAGCCGGAATCTCGAACAAAACAACCCTCCCTTCAGGAAAAACAACTTCATAGATCTCAACAAAACTCAGACGCCCGGCAGTATGATATGCTATTTCGGCTTTCAGGCTGTCCAAGTCCGCCCTCCTGGAGCGAAAATTAGAGCCAACAATACTTTTGTCAATGTCTTTAATCCCGAATACCAACCACGCTGAACGCTTACCTTTAAGATTAGCTTCGTTACAAAGCGCAGAGAAATATTTACCAATCTTATCGAAGTCATATTGATTTTTCGCCTCCTTGAACTCCACAACTTCATGCTCCCTCCCATCTGAACGAAGTTTTTCTAAAAGACCTTTTATAACTTCTTGTGTCTTCATAGTGTTTCTTCAATTTCATAGTCTGCAGTACCCTCTGCTGCAATGTTAACTTCCTCTTCTATCTCCTCATAATTTTCCTCTTCTACCATTTCAGGAACTTCAAATCCTCTGATATCTATTTTACCGGTAACTGCTTCCGCTATTAAGGCGGTTTTGTATTCTTCAACCAAGGCAATCTCTTTTTCGATAGTGGAAATAGTGGTTGTTATTTTTTGGGTCTCATTTAAGATAAAATCAATTATTTCTTGTTGCTCTGCTACTGGTGGAATTGGAATTTTAGGATTTTTTTGAGAATATGTTCCTAGTCCTACTCTTGTAACTCCATTCGCATTTACTTCGAATTGAATGTTAATTGTTTTAGATTGTAAAACTCTAAACAAGAATTCACCAAGAATAAATTTATTTGGACGCATTACCGATAAGTGATAGCCGCAGACAACATTTTCAAGATTTTCTTTAACAACGGCTGGAACAGCGATATCATTTGCTGTCTCCGAATCCTTGGTTATTATTACATCATTTATTTGAAGAGTAAACCTTTCAACTTGTTCATCAGAAGCTGTTGCAACCATAAAATTCATATCATCTCTGATATAATCATGTTTGTAAACATCAGTATAGTTGCAAAGTCTTACTGTCTTTTCACCTTCCTTTGAATGCTTGTCAATATTGCTTGGGTAAATTTCCGCTACATATTTCAACTTCTTCACCTCCCAATGCTCAGGAATATCGCCTAACCATTTTATACCCGATGATTTTAGTTTGACGTTTGTATTTAATCCTTTTGTAACAGCCTGGTTAATGATGGCTGCTTTTTGTTCGTTAAGTAGTTTAATTAATTGCTGCTTCTTAAATATAAAACGGTTAATTTTTCTAGTCTTATAGTTAAGAAAAGAGGCTATTTGAGTTTGTTCAGTGAAATTAGGATTTGGTAGTTTTAAAGAACGTAAATCACTTCTTGATACTTTTAAACGTAAAGTATTGTATTTGCCGTCCCCTCTATCTTTTGCAATTAAACCTCTTCCAAGGCTAAACAAAACACCTTGAACAACTTTACTCCTAAATAAATACTCGTAAAACTTCGTTGAATTGGAATTGCTTCGTTGGCTTGCGAAAGTGTAATAAATAGGACTTACACAACCAAAATAGTTAGAAACACCAACAGCACCAACAATCATATTCATACTATTCATGACCAAGTCACCTTCATGTGCTAATTTATATTTAGAGAAGTCATCTTTAAAGCGATCAAGATTTGTTGTTTTATCAGCATACAATGTCACTCCGCTCTTTATAGATAACGATAGTCTCTCTTTGCTTTTAATTGGGCTGTTTTTTTCATTTCGTTCAATCAGAATATTCCTGAACGATAAAATTTCCCAATGTTCAGGGACTTTGTTTAACCAAATGAGGTCACAATCTTTATATTTTTCGTAGCGTTTATAATTCTTCATCATTCAATAATTTCCTGAAGTAATCCATCTGTTTCTTGTTCCAGCTTGAGTATATCAGTGGCAATTTCCTCTAATGAACGTAGGCTCCTGTGCTGATAGAAATGTTTGTTAAAAGGAATTTCAAAGCCGACTTTAATTTTATTGTCGTCATACCATGCATCAGGGACAAAAGGCACTACTTCCCTTTTAAAATATTCTTCAATATTTTCTGTCATTGGGATGTTTTCGTAATCTTTCAAATTAATATCAGATTTCGGTTTCCCTTTAGTATCAGTTATAATTTTACCTTCCCCATCTCTTTCAGGCTGATGAATTACCACTTGATAATACCCAAACTCTTTATTTGAGAATATTTTCGAGTATTCATTTTCTTTGAATTCAAAGTAAAGTTTTTGAATAGACTCAATATGTTCGGATGTTAACTCATTACTCTTATCTCCAATTGGTTTGTGCATCTTTTTAAAATAGCGGTCAGAAGAAGCATTAATGAGTTGTACTTTCCCTTTTCGTCTTTCTTCCTTTACGTTGCTCAAAATCCAGATATAAGTCGCAATACCTGTGTTGTAAAAGATGTCATTTGGCAATTGAATAATACATTCCAATAAATCGTTTTCTAAAATGTATTGCCTAATTCCACTTTCACCACTTCCTGCTTCCCCAGTAAATAGTGCAGAACCATTATGTACTGAAGCTATTCTACTTCCACCATCTTTTGGGTCCTTCATTTTTGAAAGCATATGAAGCATGAACATTAATTGGCCATCGCTGCTTCGTGACGTCAAACAAGTTTCTTCCAGTTCGCCTTTGAAATTTTTGATTTTAAGATTAAAGCGTTTATCAATAATGCTTACTTTTTTTTCACTACCAACGTTTAAGTTTTCTATATCCTGCTTCCATGTTGTGCCATATGGCGGATTGGTGAGCATAAAATTGAATTTCAAATCGGCATCGAAACCATATTCGCTTAGCGTAGAACCAAACTTTATTTTGTCCGGGTCTTCACCTTTCAGCAACATATCCGATTTACAAGTGGCGTACATTTCGCCAGTGTTTTCCTGTCCGTATAAATGAAATGTTGCTTTTGATTTTATTTCTCCTTCCGGGTTTGTTGCGAATAGTTTTGATTGTGTAAGCATTGCACCTGAACCAGCGCAAGGGTCATACACAAGAAAAGTTCCTTTCTTGATTTTGTCTTTTACTGGCAGATACACCAAATGCGTCATTAACTCAATAATTTCTCTTGGTGTAAAGTGTCGTCCTGCTGCTGCATTTGTTTTCTCGTTGAATCTGCGTATCAAATCCTCAAACATATAACCCATTGCCATAGGTGATATTTTGTCGGGACTTAATTCAACTTTCGGATTGCAGAATTTTTCAATAAGAGAAAAGGTTATGCCTGTATCTTCGAATGTTTTTAATTGATTGCGGAATTTGAATTTTGCAATAATGTCTTGTACGTTTTCCGAAAAGCCATTTAAGTAGTCTAAAAAGTTCGCATCAATATTCTTAGGGTCAGCAAGCAGTTTTTTCATGGTGAACTGCGAAGTGTTATAAAACGCCAAGCCGCTTCCGTGTAATTCACTTGTCAATAGTCCGGATACATTATCAATCTTGCTTTTAAACTCGTTATGTGTTTTTAAAACCCGGTCTTTGGTCGGTTCAAGAGCCAAGTCCAAACGTCTCAATACCGTCATCGGAAGTATTACGTCTTGGTATTGATTTTCAAGAAATTTATTAATCAGCACATCGTCTGCAACGGTCCAGATGAAGTTTATAATTGATTGAAGATTTTGTGTATTTAAACTCATTGAATTATTGTCTGTTTTTACTAAAGTTATAATTGTCTAAAATACGTGATTTAAGCGCTCTCCGGTCATAATGCGTTTGATGGAAACTACATAGAACTTCTTGTCACTATAACTCCCTCTGTATATAAAATTCTGAAAATAAGCTCAGTTGCACAAAATCACATATTGCTTACGCCTGCAGGAATTTGTCGCAAGGCATCGGTCAACGTGCTCGTCTGAGACAATCGCACCTCAATCAAAAAAAATACGTCCGCACATAATGATAGTAAACAGGTGCCGTGAGTCCGGCAAAAGCAAAGAAAATGCTCCAGCGGATTCTCTTCTTCTTCCCGGATTCGGGATTCCAGTTCTCCTCTGCCCAATAAACAAGTCGTGCTGGAAAAAGCACAAAGAATGAAGTCAGAGTGGTAACGAAGAACATCGTCCACAAAATTGAACCCGGGCTTACTCCTTTGTCATGCGCATCATCAATTGCATTGGAAAAGAATTTCAAACTTGAACTCCAATAAGAATGCGCAAACATCAATCCGGTAATCATAAGAATACAATCTGCTGCAACTTCTTTGTACAAATGATAACTCCTTTCAGTAAACGAAGAATATTCCCGCCTCCACTCTGCTTCTTTGTCACTCAGAACTGCAACACGACCTGCTGAATCATTGCCCTTCATCTTTTTGGTTTTCACTTTCTCCTTACGCGTTGAATCGTAATAAACGTTACTATACAACCATATTTCAAAAAGAATTGCAGCGAACAGAAATCCTTTTATCCAGTTGCTGCTTGGCGGATCAAATTCTCCATACACGTATTCCATTCCCGCTGCAACGGAAACTGTGAATAAAAGCAAGCGAAGCAAAACGCGCGCATTTCTTCCAATGATAATTACAGAACTGAGCTGAGGCAAACTTCCGTCTCCACGCGGATCCGCCAACGCATTTGCAACCGCTCGCGAACGCACTGAAATCATTTTGTATCTATACGCCCAGGCTTCAATAAAGTAAATCAGAAATCCGAACAGCGCCGTTGCACCCGGATGCGCACCAAGATCACCACGCGTAAGTGCGATCGGACCTCCGAACAGCAGCACGAATCCGAAAATGAGATCGAACTTCCGTCCGTTCATGTGAACTAATTTTTCCAATGCGCTCATAACCTTTTCCGGTTTTCGAAAGGTATAAAACCTATCAATGCCTCAATCAGATTCTGATACCTAAAACCGTAATATCATCCGTCTGCGCATACTGCTGCTTCCAGTTCATCAACGCGTAATCCAGAAACGACGACTGCTCCTCACCTTTCATTGCGTGTATCGTTTGCAGCAACTCACGGAATCCGCGTTTGTTCAGTTTCTTCTCACGTTCTCCTCCGAACTGATCGGCGTAACCATCGCTGAACATAAACAGCATGTCATCACTGCGCAGCTCTATTGTAGTGGAATCAAACCTCTTCGGCACGTTGTTGTAGTAACCGATCGGATAACGCGATGCTGCAATCTCATGCAACACACCTTCACGGAAAAGTACAAGCGGACGATAAGCCCCGGAATATTCCAACGTATTGCTGCGTTTCAAAAAACGACACAACGCCACATCCATTCCGTCCGGATAAGGATTGTGCGGATGCTCCTTGTTCAACGCAATGAACAACTCTTCATCCAGCAACTCCAATATGCGCGCCGTGCTTCCCGGATTTCTATTGATAAAAACTTCTCTGAAAACAGAATGCGCCAACACCGACATCAATGCACCCGGAATTCCATGACCCGTGCAATCGATCACTGCTACGTAAACGGAATCTTCCGTTTCATGCAACCACCAGAAATCACCGCTCACAATATCTTTCGGTTTGTAATACACAAATGCATCTCTGAATTTTCGTTTCAGTTCATTCTCCTGCGGCAGTATTGCAGATTGTATGCGTTGGGCATAACGCAATCCGCTTTCCATTTCCTGATTTCGCTCTTGTAAATCCTTCGTGCGTTGCGTCAGTAAATCTTCTCGCTGCTTCTGCTGCGTGATGTCGTAACCGATGCCGATAAATTTTCCATCATCTGCTGATACTGTATTCCAGTGTATCCATTTTTGTCCGCCCGACGATGTGCGCAACATGCGTTCGTAAGAATGATTCTTCTGAATTCCTTCCGCAATCTTTCTCAAATCGCTCTTCACAATCACACGCTCCGCTTCATTCATACGCGTATGCGTCAACCATCCGCTTCCCAACAGAAAGTGAGGTTCAAATCCCAAAACGTTCTTCACCGAAGGACTTACATATTGCGCATCGCCTTCTTCATCCAGTATCACTACTATACTGCCCAGTTGTTGCAGCACTTTTTCCGCCAATGTGTTCATGACGTAATAAATTAAAACACGTTACCGTGTCAGTTAAATACTCTGAGAAATTTTTTTCGGAAACCGGTGCAACCGCCTATCGGCAATTCATCACCATCGGACGCATGACATGGCAATACCAGCCAATAAATCGAATCGGCTGATAGCAGTTAAAGCTGTTGTATGTGCTTAACGTTGTCATTGTTGAAGTGGTACAAAGAAAGGAAGCATTCACGTCATTCGCAAATTTCACGTTTGAGTTAGCAGAAACATAACAATGTTGAGTTTGATTTCCAGGGCGTGTCCCTCCTTCGTCGGGTCGGGCTTTCGGCTCTACTCCTCGTAAACTGCGGGGTGCCGCCTCAATCCCTCACGCGGGATGAACCATGTTCAAGTGGTGACCAGTAAGAATCACTGCATATGTGTTCCACTTTCACCTGCGATATGCGAGTCACTTGTAATGCTTAGTGGATGGTACTAATGAGTACGGGGTGATAAGATTAGGTCAGATTATTTTTATAGAAAGGTGTGGATTAATCCACACCTTTAATCTCTCCCGCCCAAAGCTAATCCTTCATTGCATGGCGTCCATAATTTACACCGCGTGCAATCGTCTGTAAACACTTATTTCGGTTTACCGTTAGCTCGTTTACAGTAACAGACCCCCGAATCCCAATTGCCGAATCCCCGATTACCGAATCCCCAATTGCCGAATCCCCGATTACCGAATCCCGATTACCGAATCCCGATTGCCGAATCCCCGAATCCCGATTCCCGAATCCCCAATTTATACCCCTATCCTCCAGCCACTTACAATAATTTACCTAAGTTTCTTATGCATCGGTGTAACCATACATAACATTCTTATGTATAATTGCATATGTATTCAAATGAATTAGTTCGCGGAACTCTGAAAACGATTGTTCTGAAACTGCTTAAAGAAGAAGGCAAAATGTACGGATACGAAATCACTCAACGTGTGAAAGAATTGACCGACGGGAAAATTCAGATCACCGAAGGTGCGCTCTATCCTACATTGCACGCGCTCGAAGCGGAAGGAATTGTAGTTACTGAAACCATGCACATCGGCCGACGTGTGAGGAAGTACTACAAACTCACCACTGAAGGTCGCGCAAATGCAAAACGCAAACTCAGCGAGATGGCCGATTTCCTGGGAACGATGCGCATTCTCTTCGAAGGTACTCCGGGGCCACACCATGCGTAGTCTCACGGACGAACAAATCGATTTCATTGCAGAAGATATCCGCAACCGCGGTATCTCTCTGAAAAGTCTTGAGGATGATCTGCTCGATCACATCTGCTGTTTCATTGAACAAACAGATGATCAACGGCCGTTCGAGCAGGTTTACCTCAAGGCACTGGAAGCCTTTGGCCATAACGGTCTGCAACAGATTCAGGATGAAACGCTCTTTCTAATTAACCAACCTTATTTCAACAAGATGAAAAAAATAGCATATATCACCGGAACATTCGCAAGCATGGCGCTTGTGTTGGGCTCGTTGTTTAAAATACAACACTGGCCCGGAGCCAATGTCCTGCTTATTGCAGGAACACTCGTTCTCACATTCCTGTTCGTTCCTTATTTCTTCTACACACAATTCAAAGAACAAACAGAAAAGAAAGGAAGAGTAGTTTCAATTATCGGACTCATCGCTGCGTTCCTTCTTTGTAACGGAGCATTCTTCAAAATCATGCACTGGCCGGGAGCGTCTCTGATGATTGTTGCGTTCGGATTCTTCTTCATCATTTTCCTTCCGTTGTATATGATGAACGGATTGAGGAATCCTGCAACACGACTCGCTTCCATCAGTAACGGTTTTCTATTTGCGTGCGTGGGCGGATTCATGATGCTGTTGTCATTCCATAGTTCCAGTAAAAATGTAATGGATTCGATGACGACAATCGAAAACAACAACTCCGCAATGGTGCTGCAACTTACAGAGCAGTTGAAGTCCGCCGATTCAACAGGAACTTCATCAACTGCCATCGAAAAATTCAAAACAGCGTGTGACAAAGCTGTTGCAGCTTACATCGCGGTAAAAGATCCGGGGGTTATTCCGAAAAACGATCCTATTACAGGCGAAGATCTTCAGGCGCTAAATAACGAAGTGTCAGCAGCCGCAGATCAACTTAACGCAGCCCTTGCATCTGATGCAAAATGGAATAAACTGGAATTCTCTCCATTCACTCCAACAGTTTCAGCCAATCTGCGTTTTCAGATTGAACAGTTGAAGTGCAAAGCCATTATCAACGCAATGTAATTGAAGATGCCGGGGATGGAAACATCTCCGGCTCCCTTTATCGAATCGTTTCGAAACTTCTGTCGGTAAGAAGAAACTCCATCTTCACATCATCTGCAAAAACTCTTCCTTTCGCAGCGGGATTCCAGATGGCAAATGTTACTTCATCAATGGTGTTGCTGTTTATCAGCGTTGTGTCTGTTATCTCATAACCGAATTCCTTGTAATCCCATTTTCCCGGATTGATATAATCTCTAATCAGATAGAAAGGCACATTGAATACAACAGAATCCTGTTTGCGGAATTCCAGATACATATTTACAATATTCACACTGTCCTCAACAAACGTCTGAAACGAAACACGAACTTTTCTCCATCCGTTGCGTTCAAAAAGTTCCGGATATCGGCAGCGGCTTACAATACAACTCGACCATTGCTGATCCAGCATCAGTGCTCGCTTCTGCGAAAAGGCAATAGAGTCTGTCCATTTGCATGGACCTGTGTAACCATCAAAACTTTCGGTTCGTTCTTCTTTTGCCAGAATAGTTGATGGTGCTATCGGATAAATATTTGCAGGATCCGTACGGAAGTAGTTTCTCCAGAACAATTCGCTGTAAGTGGAATACTCGCTCAGTATTCCTTTATTTACCTGATAATTCTTCAGTTGAAAATGAAACACGCTGAACAATAACAACACTGTTACCATCCACCTCAATGCCGGTTTGCTGAGTTTGCCGAGCAATAACGCCAACATAATCGCAAGCAAAGGATAGAAATCAATCAAAGCTCTTCGGGTAATCGGCCAATACCACCACGATGCATACAGAAACACAATGACGAAAAACAAAACTGGTATTACAAACTGCTTTGCACTGCGTATGAAAAATATTCCGGCACAACTCATCAGTGCCAACGGAGTATAAACGAACAATCCGTTATGATAACTGAAAAGTGAATCAGTGAACTTGGAATGTGCAAAGTCAAATGACTCGTTCGTGTACGTGTATGCGAAGAATGAACCGGTTTGTACACTTACAATGTAAAAGTGCCAGAAAAGAAGTACAACGGAAAACACAATCGGTATGACGATCTTTTTATCGAACCCGGAGAACAATTTCTGAGAGCGGAAAAATCC
Source organism: Bacteroidia bacterium (assembly GCA_023151315.1). GTDB lineage: Bacteria > Bacteroidota > Bacteroidia > Palsa-965 > Palsa-965. The sequence goes on along the minus strand of JAKLJE010000014.1, from coordinate 81,201 downwards.
GGATGGTATGAATGCGAAAGCTGCGGGCATTATAAGTCCGTTCAGCGGTCGTATGGAAATCGTCAGTAACAACGCGCTTCCGGCCAGAACGAAATACAAAGTTCTGTTCTCTGCGTTCCGGAAATAACTGTGCGCAAAATAGAGAAACATCGTATTCACCGAAAAGGAATACATGTGCGATAACGTGTTATTGAAAATTCCGAAGAGATACAGATTCGTGCCGAAGAAGATAAGCAATGCAACAGCAATCGCAATTCCATCGTTTCCGGTCAAAGCGAGTATCAGCTTCCGCAGATAAATCAAACCGACAATCAGCCAGAAAAGTGAAGCAAGTCCGATGGCCCATTGATAAGGAGCCGAATATCCATCCGCAGCATAATCGGTAACTGATGCAAATGCGTGTGCAGAAAAGAAAAACGGCATCCATGCAAATGATAATCCGGGATAATATTTATTGATCTTGCGATCGCCGTATTGCACCAGCAAATTATCTTCCGGATTTTCAAATGCGCTGTAAGCGTAGTTCTTATTATGCGCATCATTGAACCACTTGTACTCAAGTTCTGAATCACCGTAAATAAAAACTGCCGGAAGGTGCGAATAATACCCGAGTCCGTCTCCCGCAATGAATGGTTGCCAAGGCGAATTCCAGGGGCGAATCCAAATCCAGAATACACTGATGAGCACCAATAATAATCCGAATACACGATTTGAATTGCGCGTTAATGTCATTATCCCAAAAGTAATTCAATTTTCAACGGCATTATTGATGCCTGCAAAACAGGTCCCAAAGCACATCGTGTTCTTCCACAAAATCAGCAACACTTAACAGTTCGCGATCAAACCACTTCAACTCTGCAATGTCATCTGATGCTACAGGTTCTCCACTCCACTCGGTTGCTTCAAACAAATGTGTTATGATACAATCCGGAGTGTTTCTGTAACGCGGATCATCGATGCGAGTAGAACCCAGATACTTTACCGATTGTACTTCAATTCCGGTTTCTTCTTTCGCCTCACGCTTCGCGGCATCTTCATACGAATTGTCGTAAGCAGGATCTGCAAATCCTCCGACAAAACGAAACTTGCTTTGATGCGCCTTGCGACCCAAAAGAAGCTTATCTCCTTTGCGGATCACAACATCTACAGTTGCAAATACGGTTGGATACTTCATGCGCAAAAGTTACCGATTTTTAAGGTTAACAGCAATTGAAACTCCAACAGGAGGTATCATGACAAACATAACAACCAGTATCGTATAGCGGAACACGCAGAAGAGAATCCGTTTTACATCCGGCATTACAAATACCGCTCGATCATTGAGCTACATTTCTCTTCCGCAAGACCATATAACGAAAAAGATAATACACAATCACTGCCGTTGTCGAACTGATAATCACTGAACCGATAAGCATCGTCAATCCCAGATCGCCTATACTTTCCGTCCAATTTTCCTTGCTAAAAACCACTTCCGTTTTGGTAAACACCTTCCCCATCATATAACTTGTATACAGCCATAAAGGACTGGTAATAGGATTTGAAATGAAAGCTGCGGAAATTGCCGCTATGATATTAAACCTGAAAAATTTATACAATGACAATGATAGAATGGTGCTCAATCCAAAAGTGGGGAACACTCCCCAGAACGCACCGATAGCCGCACCCAAAGCAATTTCATGTGCGCTTCCTCGTGCGTAGTAGATACGCAGAAAACTGATCCTCGCCTTCCTTAATAAATTAACTGCAAAACCTCGCTGCTTGCGTTGTATCATTTGGAGTAAATCAACACCGGCACCTTTGTCGAATATGTGAGCTCAGCGGATTTACTCGGAAGAAAAATCCTCTCGAAAAAACTCCGCTCCCGTTTGGTAAACATGATCAGCATTCCCGGTTTCGATTTTGTGACGTATTCCGAAACTCTTTCAACGAGTGACTGTTCCAGATTGCTTTTCCGGACATTCAATTGAATTCCCTTATTTGAACTTTTCCTGATAATTTCCATACTCTTCTTCATCTGATCTTCATGGGGCAGTACAGAAACATAATGAAGTACTTCAATCTTCATCGAGAGTTTTTTCGCAACACTGCTGACCTCTCCCAACTCGTTTTTCAAATTTTCTAAATCTGAAAGATACGTCGCCCTCTTCAGAGCCTTCGCTCTGTACTTGCTCGGAATCACAAACACAGGGATCTCTGATTTTTCAACCACATAAGACGTATGCGTACCTAAGACTTTCCTTAGAATTCCTGCTCCCCGGGTGGCAATGCAGATGTAATTCACCTTGTGATCTCGGGCGTATTTCAACATATCACGTCCTACCGATCCGCACGCGTCTGCAACGTATTCAGCGCCCTTCAATCCGGCAGTATTCTGCCCGGCTACCGATCGAACAAACTTTCTGAGCTCCTGCTCCAAACGTTGCGTTTCTTCTTTCTTGTACCTGCTGTAATGTGCGTCACTCCAGACACTTGGTTTCATAAACTCTACTGCATGATAGAACACAAGGCGAACTCCTTTATACTTCTTTGCCAGAGTTTGCGCAAAGCGAACAGCACCTTTTGAATTAGCCGAAAAATCAGTCGTGACCAGTATTTTCATTTCGAGTTTGATTTAAGTTAGTATCTCAGACACTGCGCCGAATCTCCTCAAACTGTGAACAGAATGAAGGGAGGAATGCACTTCACTAAGTTAACTCCCGCTCTGCTTGATAAGAATCATATTTGCAATGATTCTTTATGATATTAATCAAGAACTATTCACTCATCCTGTTTTCCTGCAAGAAATCCCGTCGGATCCGGAAACGGAGAAATGAAATTGTGTTAGTCGAACCGAATCCGATATGCTTTTCTTCAGATCTGATTCTATTTTTTTACAATACGAGTCGCGTAAACACCCGTGGCCGAAATATACCGAATGAAATACAAACCTGCATCCTCCGGTAATCGAATCTGAACCGTAGTTGTATTTACAACATTATACATATTCACAACTTCACCGAGTGCATTCAGCACTTCCACACGCCCTTCCCGTGAATAATCATATGTCGCAAGATTCACTGTAACATCATCGCTCGTAGGATTCGGATACAATTCCAATTCACTTCCTGACTTGCCGTACTCATCCACAGATGAAGGAGGCTGCACAAACGGATTGCACAGCGTATCCGGAATGATCGGTGATTGCAGAATCGGCATGTAATACACTACGGACTGATTTGCGAAATCAAAGTAGTCGTAAATCTTTGTGTCAACAATTGTTGTACTTGCGGTCCCCCAATAATTATTGGACAGATACAGATTCGGAGATCCGTAAGGAATATCATTGTAAAACTCGTAGGTACAGAGCGGATTGATAAAGGAATTATTCTTCAGATAAAGAAAGTCATACGTCGGATCATTGTTCTGCTGCCCCCAGAAACGCATAAAACTGTTACCGTCGTTCTCTGTGAATACGTTGTCGTAAATCTGAACACAACGTGTTGTGTTACCGTACAGATCAGCGTAAAAGAAGCTGCATGAATTCCCTGGTGAAGAATTGTGCGTAACAAGATTCTTTGAAATGAACAACGTATCTCCTGCGCCCGTGTAATAGCCCGCACCAATAGAAAAAACCGAAGGGCCGGATTGGTTTACATTGTATTCAATGAGATTGTTGTCGATGATTCCTCCGCAATGCGGATAAGCCATATCTCCCCATTCAATTGCAGGTCCGCCGGTATTATAACGAAATCTATTGCATCTGATGGTGTCTCTTTGCCCTTGCAACGATACTACTGCAGGTCCATTATTGTAAACAAAAACACTGTTCTGAATTGTGACTTGTTGCAAACCATTGTTCTGCCAACTGATAGCTCCGTAGTTCTGTCTGAAATATGAACTCGTGATGCGGGATTGTGTGCCATCCGGAGTATGAATAAAATGTAATGCTCCTTCAGCACAGGAGTAAAACGTATCACTACGCATAAGAAAGTGTCCGCCCTGATAATACACTCCGCGCTTTGCGCAATTCTTGATTGAAGATGAATCAATCGTCAGATGGTCACCGTTGAAATTAATTCCGTTCCATGAACCGTTATGGATTCTGCAATGATTGAAATACGGAGAACATTGTTGTATATCCACCGAACCCCACATAAGTGAACCAGCATAAAGCACATCACAATACTTCAGAATTGTTCCGGATACATAGTTCCCTGCAGCGTCATACGTTGCATCCACACAGAAATCCGAGAAATGAAGTTTGGCCCAATCTCCCGGTTGAGGTGAAGGTTGATTCGATGTGAACACGATGCGCTGAGTTGGAGTCCCAATTGCAATCAATTGCCCGTCGATCTGCAAAGCGTTATTGGAATTAAACTTCACAACAACTCCGGGATCAATAGTGAGCGTGAATCCCTGCGAGAGCAATGCATTGCCCACAACAATGTATGGAGAACCCGCTAGCGTCCATGTTGTGTTCGCGTTGATAAAACCCGAGACATTCGTTTGTGCGTTGATCTTTCCGAGACCAAAAAGCACAATGAAAAGTAATAATGCAAACTGTCGCTTCATGTCAGTTGAATTGAAACTACAAGTTACTACAATAGCATCAATACCCCAACACCGGTCCCAGCCACTTCTCCGCCTCCTCAAAACTCATTCCCTTGCGGCATGCATAATCCTCAACCTGATCTTTGGATATTTTACCTGTGCCGAAATAATGTGCATTTCTGTTTGCGAAATACAATCCGCTCACCGCAGCGGTAGGAACCATGGCTTTGCTTTCAGTAAGATGCAATCCGATTTGTTTCTCCGCATCAAGCAGTCTGAACAACGTGTCTTTCTCGGTATGATCCGGCTGAGCAGGATAACCCGGCGCAGGACGGATTCCGTCGTACGTTTCCTGAATCAATTCTTCATTGGAAAGATTCTCGTCCTTTGCATAACCCCAGAATTCTTTACGCACACGCTTGTGCATCAACTCCGCAAATGCTTCAGCCAAACGATCGGCCAACGCTTTCAGCATGATACCGCTGTAGTCATCATGATCCTTTTCAAACTGCGCGACGCGTTCATCCACGCCATATCCCGTACAAACTGCAAAAGCCCCGATATGATCAGCGTAGCCCTTGGTCGCAAGAAAATCTGAAATGGATGTATTGTAGTGTCCTTTCGGTTTCTCCGTTTGCTGACGCACACCTTGCAACTTGGCTGTTACTGTTTTGCGATTTGCATCTGTATACAATTCCATTTCATCGTCATTCACTGTATTCGCCGGCCAGAATCCGATCACCGCTTTCGCCTGCAACCATTTCTCCTCAACGATTTTCTTCAGCATTGCCTGTGCATCAGCGAAAAGCTTTTTCGCTTCAGTACCACGCTCTGAGTCTTCAAGTATGCGCGGATAACTTCCCTTCAACTCCCAGCTGTGGAAGAACGGAGTCCAATCAATGAACGGAACAATTTCTTCAAGCGGATAATTGTCAAACACCTTTGTTCCGGTGAACATCGGTGCAGTGAACTGCTCTGCGCTCCAATCAATCGGAAACTTATTCTTGCGCGCATCTGCAAGTGAAACAAATTTATTCTGTCCTTGTGCCCGTGCATTCTGTTCACGCACACGCTCGTACTCTTTGTTGATTTCATTCATCAACGCAGCACGACCTTCAGCTGAAATCAAACTTTGCACAACAGGAACACTGCGCGATGCATCATTCACATGCACAACCGGATTATTGTAATGCGGAGCAATCTTCACTGCAGTATGTACCTTGGAAGTTGTCGCACCGCCAATCAGCAAAGGAACTTTCATTCCCGTACGTTCCATTTCCTTGGCAACGTGGACCATTTCATCCAATGAAGGCGTAATCAATCCGCTGAGACCAATGATATCCGCTTTCTCTCTCTTCGCTGCTTCCAGAATCTTGTCAGCAGGAACCATCACACCCAAATCTACAATGTCAAAATTGTTGCAGGCCAACACAACACCAACAATGTTCTTGCCGATATCATGTACATCACCTTTCACTGTAGCGAGCACAACTTTACCGGCCGACTTTCCTTCTCCCGCCACTTTCTCTGCTTCCAGATACGGAGTGAGATACGCAACCGCTTTCTTCATTACGCGCGCGCTCTTCACAACTTGTGGCAAAAACATTTTTCCTGCACCGAACAAATCACCAACCACGTTCATTCCATCCATCAAAGGACCTTCAATCACGTGGAGAGATTTCGGAAACTGCTGACGCGCTTCCTCTGTATCAATCTCGATGTAATCTGTAATTCCTTTCACCAGCGCATGTGTCAATCGCTCCTGAACTGTTCCTTTACGCCACTCTTCATCCTTCTCTGCTTTCTTGGAAGTTCCGTCGCCTTTGATCTTCTCTGCATAAGTAATCAATCGCTCTGTTGCGTCATCTCTGCGATCCAACAAAACATCTTCCACCAGATCAAGCAATTCTTTCGGAATATCATCATACACCTGAAGTTGTCCCGGATTCACAATCCCCATATCCATTCCGTTACGAATGGCGTGAAAAAGAAATGCCGAGTGAATCGCTTCACGCACCGTATCATTTCCGCGGAACGAAAACGAAACGTTACTCACTCCTCCACTAACCTTAGCGTATGGAAGATTTTCCTTGATCCATTTCGTCGCATTGAAAAAGTCAAGCGCATTCTTTCTGTGCTCTTCCATTCCGGTTGCAACCGGGAAAATATTCGGGTCGAAAATGATGTCTTCAGGTGGAAACTTCACCTTGTTCACCAATATGTCGTAAGCACGTTTACAGATTTCAATTCTGCGCTCGTACGTGTCGGCCTGACCTTGTTCGTCAAATGCCATTACGATTACAGCTGCTCCGTATTTCAAAACGGTTTTGGCCTGACGTATGAAAGCTTCTTCTCCTTCTTTCAGTGAAATGGAATTCACAATAGCTTTACCCTGCACACATTTCAATCCGGCTTCGATCACATGAAACTTTGATGAATCCAACATGATCGGCACACGCGCGATATCCGGTTCAGCTGCAATTAGATTAAGGAAACGAACCATCGCTGCTTCCGAGTCGAGCATGCCTTCGTCCATGTTGATGTCAATCACCTGCGCTCCGCCTTCTACCTGATCACGTGCAATTGCAAGTGCTTCATCGTATTTTTTATCGATGATGAGTTTCGCAAACTTGCGCGAACCTGTAACGTTGGTTCTTTCTCCAACGTTCATGAAATTGGAATCCGGACGCAGTGTTACAGGCTCCAGACCGCTCAGCTTCATCACATGATCGCGGTACGGCACCGGACGCGGATTGGTTCCGTTAGCAACCTCTGCAATACGTTTGATGTGAGCAGGAGTTGTTCCGCAACAACCGCCGACAATATTGATAAATCCGCTGCTTAAGAAATCGCGGATCTTCTCTCCCATTTGTTCAGGCGTTTCATCATACTCTCCGAACTGATTCGGCAAGCCTGCATTCGGATAACAACTCACATAGAATGGAGCCTTTGTTGCCAGTTCTTCAAGGAACGGACGCATCTGTTCTGCACCTAAAGCGCAATTCAATCCTACACTGAGCAAATCAACATGCGAAACGGAATTCAGAAATGCTTCTGTTGTTTGTCCTGATAATGTTCTGCCGCTCGCGTCAGTGATAGTTCCTGAGACCATCACAGGCAAACGCTTTCCGGTTTGCTCTTCCAGAGTTTGCACAGCGAAGAGCGCAGCTTTCGCATTCAATGTGTCGAAAATTGTTTCGATCAGAAACAGATCAACACCACCGTCAACGAGTCCTTTGCATTGTTCCAGATACGCATCAACGAGTTCATCAAATGTAACACCACGGAATCCGGGATCGTTTACATCTGGCGATAATGAAGCTGTTCTGTTTGTTGGTCCGATTGCACCGGCAACATAACGCGGCTTCGCGGGATTCTTCGCATTGAATTCATCAACAGCTTTCTTTGCAATCTTTGCTGCTTCGAGATTCATCTCATACGCCAGCGATTGCATCTGATAATCTGCAAGTGATATTCTTTGAGCATTGAACGTGTTGGTTTCAATGATATCAGCGCCCGCATCGAGATAGGCTTTATGAATTTCATAAATGATCTGCGGCTGTGTGAGTACCAGCAAATCATTATTGCCTTTCAGATCGTGTTTCCAGTCTTTGAATCGCTCTCCGCGGTAATCCTTTTCCTCCAGCTTGTAACGCTGAATCATGGTTCCCATTGCGCCGTCAATGATGAGCACGCGCTTCTCCAGTTCTTTTCTGATGTCTGCCATAAGTGTTTTCGTTCCAACAGATGCAAAAAAGAAAATCCCCACGGAATAAATCAGAAGGGATTGTAATTGCTTTGGAAAATCTTCTGACTTATCTGATCCGGAAAAACTTCCGGCAGGAATTGGCACCTTCTTTCAGAATGGAGTTTGGAGGGAGGAGGGAGGAGAGGCATAAGTCGCATTAGCGCATTGTACGTCTCCTCTCTCCCCGCTCCCCTCTCCTAACTAAAAGGGTTGCCAAGGCTTCATAGGGCTCAGTCCCTCCACCTTTCTGGATAAGCATCTGTTAAAGAACTGCGTCAAAGATAACAAAATACCCGTACACAATAAAGCAACAATTGCTACGTTTTCATTGGTGATTCGGTTCTGATCCGTTCTGAATCTTTTTTAAAATCTCCTGTTACTTTTCAGCATCCGCGCTCTTATATCTTGTGCGGAATCTTCCTGACCTGTTTCTCTCCGCGCTTCATTTCATTATTCACCAAACACCACAGCGCATGAAAACAGCACTGAGATTAGCTCTTGCATTAACACTATTGCAACTAACAGCGAACGCACAAAATCTTGTTCCTAATCCGGGTTTTGAAAATCTGAAACAGGTTCCCTGCAACCCTATGTTCGGGGATCCGAGCGCATTTATCAGCGACTGGAAGCAAGGTTCTCAGGGAACAGCGGATATATTAAGCCGTCGCGCAACCCCGACTTGCTACGCCAACACCAACTCCTCAAGCGGCATGAGCATAGGTTCTGAAAATCCTCATGGAGGAGATAACATGGGGATGATTATGACTTCTGTGCGACAGGATTACCGCGAATATCTGGGAGCGGTACTCACGCAACCTCTCGTTCCGGGAAAACGCTATTACGCCGAAGTGTATGTAACGCTTGCAGATCGTTCCGGTTTCGGTACGAACAATATCGGATTCCTTTTTCGTACTGGTGAATTTAAAACTGCGTCGGGATATCAAATCATTGAGAAACCTCAGATCAACAATACTGAAATCATCACCACAATGAACGGTTGGGTTAAAGTCAGCGGAACATTCACTGCAACGGAAGCCTGCACTCACTTCATCATCGGCAACTTTTTACCGGAAGCTGATACTAAAAAACAAATCATCAAGGCAGGCAATACAGATCTGTATCACGATCACAGTGCGTATTATATTGACGACGTTTGCATCAAACTCGCGAGCGATCTCACTGCAGCAGGCGATTCTGTTGTTGCCATTGGTGCAACGGCTACACTTACTGCATCGGGTGGCAGCTCATACAAATGGTTTGATGTAAGCAATCCGAATGTGATCATCGGTACAGATGCAGTGCTGAAAATCAAAGTGAGCAGAAAGACCACCTTTCGCGTAAAGAGCGGCGATGATTATATCGACCTGACGGTAAATGTTCGCAAAACCACACCGGCATATACAGAAACCATCAACGGAAGAAAAGTACGTAAAGGCAGGAATGTAATTGTGCATCATGAAGAAATTGTAATTCAGGTACACGATAAAAATGAAGTAGACGGCGACAGTATTGCGTTGTATTACGGCGATTCGCTGGTTACACAACACGTTTCATTGGGAAAACGGAAACAATCGTTCACGATTAAAGTAGACAAATATACGCCGCGACAATTGATACTTTATGCCGAAAATCTGGGAAGCGTTCCGCCTAACACAGCAGCACTCACAATCAAAGATGGTCGCGACACAACTGATGTAGTCTTGGGTTCGGATTTCAAGTTTTGTGATTCGGTGCTGCTGACCTACAAAGAAGATTAAAGGGAAGACATTAGACTGTAGACTTTAGACTTTAGAGGATTGATCTAAACGAGTTCAATTCGTACAAAAGGTTCATTAACAATAATGGGCATTTTGACCCGACACGAGCGCCCGTCTAAAGTCTAACGTCTAAAGTCTGTAGTCTATTTCCACATCGCCTTCCACTCTCTGAAAAAGCTCACAATCTTTTTTCTGAAGAGCAGAAACATGATGATGTACGGCAATGCCATGAGATAAAGGATCGCCTGATTGATTCCTCCGGAAACCGGAATACCATCACTGGAACCTGTTTCGGCAACTGCTTTGCACATGGAACACTGCGCATCGACGTTGGTGCTGAACAGCAGAACCGCGATGGATAACAGAATGATGTGCCTGAGTTTCATAGGTGTAAAGTTAATGAAACCGTACAGAAATTGAGCTGAGAAAAGTCAGAAAAAGCGGCTATTTCCCCACCACAACCTTCTCCGTCTTCAACACATTCCCTTCCGCCATCACTCTGCAAGTATAAACGCCAGCGCTCAATTGCAGAAACACCGTTTGCGTTTGGTTGCCGCTTTGCAATTCATCATAGTACACCAGTTGCCCCAACACGTCGTACACTTCAAGTTTTGTTCCCACAGGGAAATCTCCGCTCACGGTAATTTCTCCCTGCGTAAGCGTTGGTGAAATAGTAATAACCGGGAACACCGGCGGCTCTGATGTATCCGAAGTGCAATCAATGCAGTGTACGTCGAAATCGTCGAAGTAGTAGTAACAGAATGTTGGTGTTGGAGAGTTGTAATACATCGTATTTGCTGTGTCAATGTTACCCACAACAAAAAATCGTTCACCTCCACTTGCCACAAACGTGTCGCGGACTAATGTCCAACCTGAGGTGTCCGTAAGTAAATTGCCGGATTGATTTCCTGCTGTCGGAGTTAGCGTCCCGAGGTATTGCCAGAAGTTAATAAAGTCGTAATTTACTAAACTGTCCCGCATGAAGCAGAACTGAATAAGATCCAGCCCCTGTGCGCCTTGATTGTAGTATGTTTCTCCAAGGGAAGTATAAAAACTAACCTCATAGCTTTTCCCTGGCTTGAGCGAATCGCTCAAACGGCCGCCGACCAACTCATTACCTCCCGCTACTCCGAAGCCTATATATGCAACACCTGAATTTGGCGTTTGTCTTCCCCATAAATTTACATAGTTCCCGCCGCCCCAATCCTGTGGATACATGGCAAAACATCCGAAATTACCTGTCATTGTTGGATAAAAATAGTCTGGTGAACAATAGCGCATTGGAGAATACCATGAAGTCGCCTTGGTAACACTAGGATTAGAGGAGCAAATCAAAGTATCCTCAAAGTCAGGGTTGATCACAAGATTAGTCTGACCGTTAAGGCGAGCGCAATTTATTAATGCTATGATTAATAATTTCTTCATTTGAAAAGCAGGAGCAGCTTCTAACTGCTCCTGCTGTATGTTACATGAATTTACAACTTTTTTAACGTACTATTACTATACGCTCACGGAATTTCAAACTTCCTTCTTCTGAAACTTGCACTATGTAAAGCCCCTGCGGAAGTGCGTTAGTTGATATTTGCGATTTCCCGGATTGAGATTTGATGCTTTCTCGTAGCACGACGCGACCACCAACCTCAAGAATCTCTACAACAACGTTTTTGCTTGAATTATCATCAAAGGTTAAGTAATCGATGAACAGAACATCTGATGCCGGATTCGGATAAACACTAATTGTCGCAGCAGAATCTTCCAATATATTTTGGTTTTGATCTATTGTTCCGGTACGCTGTGATATTCCGCTGAAATAATCTGCATCCCAATTCAACATCGCGCGTGCCGAGTAAACAGCTGAACCTGCTACGGTTGGATCCATGGTTGCAATAGATGTCAGTGTTGCAGAATCAAGAGCGTTTAATGCAAAACCGTTAGTCGATAGTGCGCGAGAGTAAATCGCATATACTTCCTTAATGAAGTGTTCATTGGAATTCGAGCATTGCATCGAGTTACATGAATCATTCACAGCCACACAGTTCCCGGAGTCTATCGCCATTTCCATTCTACGGATTATTCCGATGTTTGAACTGCACGCACTCGAATAGAAATTCACATATAGTGAATCATCAGGCAGATTCAATGCAATAAGATTCGGGTTCTTAGTCAAGCCGTTATGTGCAAGATTTCGTAGGTTGAACTGCACATCTGAAATAGTATTGGTATCAACTGATGCAGAAATGTTCGGAGCAACTCTATTCGTACGTTCCATTTGAGGTGGCATCAGGTAATAAGTACCGCAAGCGTTGTTTGCCACAGGAGACAGGCTTAAATTCAAAACTGAGATTTGGGGGATGTTGCTCCCATGACGCCAAATAATGGGATTCGATGAATTAATATTACCTGTAATATCACCTACAAGAAACTGTACAGAATTGTTCCACTCACATCCTGTTTCAGCAGGTCCGCCGGGCGTATTTACCTGATCACTCATGTAACAGCCTTGTCCTGTATTCACGTTCGTTGCAAAAAACACCCCATTGTAACAACGCGTAAACGTATCACACGCTATCGTTGTTCCGAAACAAAAATCAATTGCAAACAAACCACTTCCGCATTTCTCAAAGTAGTTGTTAACCACTAATGAACCCGGACTATTCTCAATGCTGATACCACGCAGCTGCTGCAACATCTGCGCATTCGGGGCGTTGCCGTTCTTCGTCACTCTATTGGAATCAACACTTACCGTAATGCAGCCTTCCAATCGCAAACCATAATGTACTGCGCTTTGATAAAATTGATTCGGCTTGAAGAACTTTACGTTGTTGCCTTTTACAAAAACGTTGCTCGGCCCCGTGAGCTGATACAACCAGATTCCGGTGCGCACACGCGTAATCGAGTTATTGAAAATATTCATCGTCATGGATGATGGAGCTGCCAACGACACTGAAATCCCCACACCATTCTGCAACGGCTGTACAGCAGTTTGATTAATGGTGTTATTGTTGATGTTCACAGTTGCGTTGTAACACTCGGCCAGATAAATGCCCGTGTTAAACGCTACGTTGCCGGAATTGGTAATGGTGTTGCCTGAGATATCAATTCCGTAAGCATCTGCATTGAAAACACGTATGCCGTAAATGGAAACTTTGCGGATGGTGTTGTTGTAGATATAATTATTGGAACGCTGCGAAATGTTAATAGCCGTTTTCATGTTGTCGAACAAACATGGAGCATTGCCCGTACCGCCAACAGTAAGTGATGCAAGATAGTTGTTCGTACTCTTACCACCGATGGAAACAATTCCTGTACCTGCATCGGGAACAAAAGCCTGCACATTGCTCGGATTGAAATTCGTGAACTCGGCATTCACAACCGTTGTTCTTGAGTTTTTACTTCTTATACCAACGAGTACGTTATTGAAACGGTTCCGCAGTGCGGGTTGTGATGCGTCTCCGATTGTAATTTGGGAGTTGTCGGAAATCTCAATGGCACAAACTGTTTTTGTATAACCCAATGGAAGTGCCGGGAAAGCGGTGAAGAATGTTCCCTGCATGTTAAACGTACTTCTTGTGATACGACCTTGATGTGTACCTGAGTATTGCTCCACAACCACACAACGTACATTCGTCTGCATCCTGGAATTATCAATCAAATAATTCCCTCCGTTTGTGGAGTAAACTGCCCGTTTGGCTTGCGTAACTGTTGAATGCCGTACAATTTTCACCATCGCCGTCGGATCAGAAACATGAATTCCATCCCACATGTACCCGCATTTTCCGCCAATAATTGAACTGTCAACAGTGAATGTCTGCCCCGCCTGCACTTCCACGATTGCATTCGCACCCATAGCGATGTCTGAATTATAAAAAGTGAAGTTCGTATCTACTACAAGTATTCCATTGATTACGATAATGCTACTGTCAAAGAATCCGTTTGGTGTAAAGTTTTGCGCAAAGTTTGGATTCTGCATCATCTTCGATACAGTATCATTCGTGATATACACAAAGTTGGAAGAAGAGAAACAACACGGCGGAATTCGCAAAGTGTCGTATCCTTTACAATCCGGATTAGAATTATCTACCATAATAATGCTGACATAGCCTCCATTGGATGACCAAGAGATATCTGCATTGCATCCGTTGTTGTTTATGATCGTAGAACCTGCGGAAACACTCCAGATGTAAGTATAACCAGTCAAACACGGCTGTATTTGATAGTTGTAAAATCCCGAGCCGCAGTTGTTCACCTGCAATCCTGAAATTATCGGTTGCGGCGGACCGGGCGGTGTTATAACATCTGTATATGAGTATGTTCCTGCAGAAGTGGTAATGGTGTGCGTAACTGTAAACGGACCGCCGGTGAGCGGATACGTGTAACAAGGTTGCTCCAATGTTGAAGTGGCATTGTTTGCACCGAATGACCACAAATGAGAAATCACCTGATCGATGCAAGTGGTATCTGGATGAAAACAAATTGTTTGACAACTTGCGTCATACGTGAAGCGCGGTTGTGGCGCAAGAACAGTCACCAATTGCGAATCGCATGCTGATCCGCACGAGTCAACAACGCAAGCCGTAACCCAATAAGTTCCGGGCTGTGCGTACGCATAGTTGATACTGGAATTTGGCCAGTTCGGGAAAAACGAGCCGTCGCCCATGTCCCACGACACCGATGTTGTCAAGGAGCTTGGAGAATTCAATGACGCATTGTAAGCTTCATTGATACACAAAGAAGATGGTCCGGAGAAAGAAGCATCGGGCGCTCCGTACACTGTAACAATACACTGTACATAATTTGAACTAGTATCAGGGTCAATCGGCAGTCCTGCCCCCCAAAGTGTTACAGTATACGTTCCGGGAGTTGTGTAGGTAACACACGGGACTTGATAGTAAGAGTAAGTGCTAGGACTTCCGCCGGGCATACTCCAATAATAATATTGAAAACAGGAATCCAGACCCTGAGGCGTGCCCGATTGGTTTTGAATAAAAATACAGGAACCTGCGCAGCCGATAGCTGTGGGTTGAATTCCGTTAACGCAAGAGATTGGGTTTTGTTGGGCGTTGAGGTCGCTTTGGAATGTCGACAAAAGCCCAATGAGAACGATAAGTTTTCTAATTGTGTTTTTCATGGGTTGCTTTGTTTATTTAACTGATTTATGAAGAGTTCGATAATTCTATTTCGGATTGCTACTGGCCGACCCTCTCTCTTTACCTACTCAGCCAAAGAGAACGACGGGCGAGTCCTATACCCGTCGTCTCTTTTAGCTTTTATCAGCGCCAAGTCATGGGGATGAAATGGAATCCCTCGATTTGACAAGTACAATTTAT
>JAKLJE010000014.1:0-65829 GCA_023151315.1 Bacteroidia bacterium | reverse complement strand
AAATAATATACTTTACTGTACTATTGTTTTTAATAGTTCTGTATTATAGATTGTATAAAACAGTAGTACTTCGTTGTATTGCACAATGAAAAAAGGGCGCCGCGTCAAAGCTGTTTCTAGAACACAAAAGCCGCAATCACTTAAAAATTTTGGGGATAGACTGCGCCAACTTCGAAAACAAGCTGGCTACAGCAGTCAATTGGGCTTTGCCTATGAAAACGGCTTCAACCCTCCGCAATACAATAAATGGGAACGAGGAGAAGATATTAAGCTCTCGAATATTACTAGACTATGCCAAGCCCTGAATATCAGTTTAGCTAGTTTTTTTGAGCCTTTCGATCAATTATAATACGGCGAAATCATCAGATACAGCACCGGACCGGTTACGCTCACGTAAAACCAGATAGGCCAGGTTATTTTCCCGAGCTTTTTGTGGCGCGGAAACTCCGATGTCATTCCGCGATAAGCGGTAAAAAGGATGAAAGGCAGAATGATTGCTGCAAGGAAAATATGTGATACCAGGATAATCAGGTATAAAGTGCGTGTTCCTGCAACAGCAGCCTTTTCTGCATCATCAAGCAATCCGTTGAAATCCGCATCACCATAAAGTGTATCACCGCTAAGAAGATGGTGCGTGATGTATGAAACGAGGAACAGAATGGACAGAACCATCGCATACATCATGGTTTTCTTATGTGCTTCGTACTTCCCTTTTTTCACCAACACCAGTGCGGCAACCAGCATAATGGCAACTAATGAATTAATTACGGCGTTCACTGCGGCAAAAATGTGAACGTCAAACCCTGCATTGATTTCCAGTTTGATTTTGCCCAAAGCAACAACAACTGCGAAAACAACAAATGAAAAAATTCCGATCAACCATCCGGCTTTACGATCGTTTTTGGCAATACTCGGCTGTAACATGTAGCGTACTATTTATAGAGTGTGTGAATGTCCTCAATCAGTAAACGCACCTGGGCGGTATCCGTTCCGGTGTAATAACCGCGAATGATTCCTTCACGGTCAATCAAAGTGATGTAATCACTGTGAATGAAATCTTCTTCTCCTCCATCTCCTTCCTCAATTGCAGGCAAACGCAACTGATAACGTACATAATCGTAAATCAGTTTTTTATCGCCGGTGAGAAGATTCCATTGCAGTGAATCACATTTAAATCTTTTTGAATAAGCATAGAGCGCACTGACGCTATCGCGTGCAGGATCCACACTCATCGAAAATATCTTCACATTGTCATTACCTGCGAAAGCTTTCTGAACAGAAGTCATGTTGCCGGAAATCACCGGACAGATTCCTTCGCACGAAGTGAAAAACAATTGCACAACAGAAATCTTTCCATCGGCGATTGAAGTGGAAATCGTATCGCCATACTGGTTGATTAATTCCACTGCAGGAACTTTGTGATAAACTGTATCGCCGTTCTGCCCTGGTTCGCCATAGTATTTTGCCAGACGAGGAATGCCTTGCATGCTGAATTCCTCTTTCGGAATTTCTGTCGGTCCGCACGAAACAAACAACACAACAGCGCTCAATATCACTGCACCGAATAAACTTTTCATCGCTTCTGCTCTACAGTAGATTGTTCAAGCGTTTGTACGCCTTCGTCCCGCACAAGTACATGCTTCACATCTTCTTTCATCTTGCGCACATCAGCTGCGTATCGAATGTTATAGTACCCGCGGATCCGACCCAAACGATCAATCAGAACAGCGTCTGTTGTTGTTTGCCATGGATCTTTCTTGCGTGCGGGATCATTTACATAGTAGCATTGCGTTTTTAGTGAATCAAACTGCGTTGCACTCATAAACACAGTGTAAGCTGTGTCAACTCCCAGCTTCATGTCTTTCGCCATGTCGGGAGCATTCGCAGGAACTTTGCCTGCAGTATCCGTTTGCATGAAAAACACAAAACGCGAATAGTTGTAAGAGTTTCTGTTCAGCTTAATATCTTCAGCAAGAATAGCGAGCATGGTCCTCACACTGTCGGGTGGTAAGAACACGGCGATGTACAACCGTCCGTCAAGCTTGTCAGTTGAATTAAATGACAAGCCTCCCGTTGTTAAACAACGGAAGGCCGGTATTCTGTAATAAGATGTATCAGTAACGAGATTGCCCGATTTGTTATCCTTACGTTGAATGACTTCACGCGGACCGTAAATCGGAGCACGCAACACTTTCGGAGTCCCCAGAGCAAAGAAAATATAGATAAGCCCCGGAAAAAATAATAACGCCGACAGCAGTGCTGCTTTCTTCATTTAGTGGTGTCCTTCCGCACTGTGCGTCTGCTCTGTAGGTGCCGCATCTCCCGGACCGTTCAAGCGATGTTTACGCGCATAATTTCCTTCTCCCATTGTCATCATCAGGAACAAGTAGATAATGAAAAAAGTGTACGGTGCAAGAATCACCCACTTTGTCCACTTGCTCTCGTCTTTCAGGTGCATGAACACCATCACGATGTACGCAGCTTTAACGATAGTGAGGGAAATGAAAGTAACCTTAAGAATAGTTTTGCTCAAACCCCAATCTGCAGCATAAAGACCAACGATAACTTCGAAGATCGTTACACCAAGGAGCAACCAGAATACATTCCAGAGTTTGCGACGGACTTTCTTACCAGTGGCTTCATCATGGTGAGCCATTCTTTCGTAGTCCGGATATACATCGTGAAAATCTGACATATGAAGAGTGTTTTAAAGTTCTTAGATAAATTACAGAAGGTAGAAGAATGTGAATACGAATACCCACACCAAGTCAACGAAGTGCCAGTACAAACCAACCTTCTCAACCATTTCATAGTGCCCCACACGTTCCATATAACCATTGAGTGCCATCAGGAAGATGACAAGGTTAATAATCACTCCGGAGAATACGTGGAATCCGTGGAATCCTGTAATGAAGAAGAAGAAGTCAGCGAATGCAACATGCCCGTACTCGTTGTACTGCAGGTTTGCTCCGTGGAATTTTTCTCCCTGAGAAATTACCATTGCTGATTGTTCTTTGGAAAGTTCTTTTCCGTGAAGAACAAGAATATCCATGATCGGTTTGTGCGTGGCGTGATCTACTTTGTAGAGATACATCTCCTGCTTGTAGAGTACAGCACCTTCGTCCGATCCTTTAATGAAGTTGTACCACTCCCAAGCCTGAGAGCCAACGAACATTAATCCACCGATAATGGTAAGGAACATCCATATCAGTACTCCTTTTCTGTAATTACGATGTCCTGCTTCAACGGCAAGTACCATTGTTACTGAAGACATGATGAGGATGAATGTCATCAAACCTACATACATCAACGGAAGGTGCATTCCGTGAAGGAAAGGGAAGTGATGGAACACCGCTTGCGGATCAGGCCATTCACCTTCAAAATTGTGGCGGAAAAATCCGTATGCACAGAGGAATCCTGAGAATGTCAGGGCATCCGATACAAGGAAAAACCACATGAAAAGTTTACCGTAGCTGGCGCGCAATGGAGAGGACTGTCCGTCCCATGATGCATGCTTGTCGAGTTCTGCAGTAGAGCCTGCCATAAGCGTATTGAATGTTAATTGGTTGTCGTAATTCCGGTGTTTCCGATGATGTATCGGAACAGCGGTGCAAGTTTACTTAAAAATGGTTAAAAACAGGAACAAATATATCCATAAACCATCCAGAAAATGCCAATAAATGGATGTTAGTTTCACACCGTGCACATTTCCGGAGTGATATTTACCCCTGAATCCCTTAATTGTGGTGATCAATAGCGAAATCAGTCCGCCAAAAACGTGAAGCAAGTGTATACCGGAAAGTGCATAAATGAACGAACCTGAAATCAATGCCCCTTGTCCTTCCGGAGGTGAAAAGAAAATGCCGTTAGCAACCAGTGTCTTATAACCAAGCCACTGAAACACAGCGAAAAGGCCTCCAAAAATTACCGTACTGAGCATCAGCGCATTACCCATTGATTTTTTGTCTGAACCGTATGCCCATTGTGCTCCGATCAACGTCAGACTGCTGAGCAGGATAATCGCCGTGCTGATCCAGAATTCCGAAGGCATGTTTACACTAAACCATGCTCCGCCATCACGGCGCACCACATAAGCGCTTGTCAATCCGCCGAAAAGCATTGTGATACTGAACACGCCCAGACGAACCAGATTGCGTTCTGCTTTCTCTTTGATGAGGCGTTGTTCGTTTACGGATTCCATTGTCATTGTTGCCATAGTTTTCTATCCGAATAAATATGCAAGCTGCACTACCGGCAGGTAAATGAATGATCCGAACATGAGTCGGGATGCATCCTTGATTTCAAGTGAATTGTACAGTTTCCAGGCTTGGTAAAGGAACATGATTCCGCAAACAAGCACAACTGAAATACCTATGATTCCCGTCATTCCGAACAACAAAGGAAGCACGCTGATCGGAAGCAGAAACAAAGTGTAAACAAGAATCTGAAAGGCGCTGGCTTTATCGCGTTCCTTCGAAGGGAGCAAACGGAATCCTGCGTTTTTGTAATCATCGTCCACAACCCAGGCGATTGCCCAGAAGTGCGGGAACTGCCACATGAATTGAACAGCGAAAAGTAACAACGCATTTGTTCCGATAAAACCGAATCCGTCCGTTGCGGCCACCCAACCCAACATGGCTGGAACAGCTCCCGGAAATGCACCTACAAATACGGCGAATGGAGTAATACGCTTCAATGGTGTATAAGCGAAAACATAAAGAACCAGTGCTGTTGCGCTGAGAATTGCGCTCAAAGGATTTACAAACACGTGAAGAAATACAATGCCAGTGATTCCCATAATTGAAGCGAGAATCATTCCCTCCGTCACGCTCATTTTACCTGTAGGAACAGGTCGGTTCATTGTACGCGGCATGAGTTTGTCGTATTCACGTTCAATGATTTGGTTGAAACCGTTAGATGCTCCCGTTACGAAGAAACCTCCAAGGAACAGCATGATCATGCGAAGCCAATCGACAGAAGTGCCGAGCTCCTCAATAGCTATTACATAACCGATTATAGCGGAGAAAACCACCAGAGAGGCAAGTCTCAACTTTGCAAACTGCGCATAAGATGACATTTTACCCATCATTCCTGACTGCTTCTGTATGGTATGTGCTTTGGTGTTTTGCACTGGTTTTCTGCGTGCGCAAAGTTACTCACTCAGAGCGATACGTGGTTCCGGATCGGGAACAAATTCGCAGAAGAAAACAGGTTGTTGGAAGAAAAACAGGGTAATAACCCTCCAAGGGTGCACACCCTCCAAGGGTCCGGACCCTTAAGTTCTAGTAATCTGCGTGCGTGCGCCACAGCGGCAGACTGAATCCGGCCATCACAAAAGATGATTTGATGGAACGCAGATTGCCAGTGCGTTCAGAACGCGCAATGGCAGTAAGTGAAATCCGCAACGGAAATTTTGTGTTGAAGGTATACGCAGCATTCAACTCCGCCAGGAAAACATTGGTTGCAAAGCCCTGAAACAGTTTGTTGCCATAATCGTTTTCACGCGTCATGTACGACACAAATACATTCTGTCCGAAGTTGGTTCCGGTGGTATCACAGCCATAGCGCATACCAACGAGTTTTCCTGATATAGCGAAACCATTATGGTAATAAGCGAGCTTTCCGAATACTTCCATAAAATTCGCGCCCATAGGATGCGCCAAAGGCATTCCTGCGTTTGTATAACTCTGCTGCGGACTTCCATGAGAATACGTGTAAGGACGAACAACGTTTACTTCTGTTTGCATGAGGAGATTTTTCACCATCGCAAAGTTGTAGCACTTGTAACCCAATTGAACACCTTGTTTGTTCGCCCACCAACCGACACTCCAGTTTTTGATTTCCTTCAGGAAAAATTCATCCAGAATAACCTGCGAATAAAAAACGTTGTTGCGGTTGAAACGGATCTTCACGGAAAATCCGAGCATGGCGTTGTCTGATGAACCTAAACTGTATTCCACCGGACGGAAGAAAATCATCGGGTTGAGATAGTTCGGATCAAACCCACGCGAACGTGTTGAATCTGTTCCCTGCCATACAACACCTTCAAACACTCCGATATTCAACCACTTTGCTGCATTGAAACTGATGTAATGCAACGAAGCAAACTTGTTGCGGAAATCGTTCTTGCTCCCTGACGACATTGTCCAATCCTGCAAACATGCAAACACAGAAGTGTACTGCAACTTCCAGATTGTTGTTTGCAGTTTCGCATACGGAAATGCCGGCCCAACATCTGACAGAAACAATGAACGGTGTCCGTCGCCCCAGAAATGTTTATCGCGACCGACTTGAAAATTGAAAGCCGAATTCGGTCTCCAGATTACATTACCGGAAAGATGCTGAAACCCGTAGCGATTACTGTCGAGCCTATACGCACGATCGCCCCAACCTGGAACAATCATGTTTGTACGTGCAATGGAATCCTGATAATTCGGCAGCGTAACAATTCCGGAAGCGAGACGAAGGTCGTATCCGAATTTTTGCTTGATGTCACCGCCGATTCGCACACCGCCAGTTGTATTCAGCATTACAGCAGAAGATTTCAAATCGTAACCGGCTTGCAGATCGTAGATGGGTTGAATTCCGATAACGAAATCTTTCGTTGGAATAAAACTTCCAAGATGTTGTTCATCTTGTGCTCGCGGACGAGTGTAAATCATCCGATTGCAAAATCTACTACTCAGCTTGTCAATGTACAAATCACGCATGATCCAAGATGTGTCGACTTGAATCAGAGTTGCGAAAACGTCTGTATTCACATACGGTTTTACACCTGTGTGAAAGCGGCCGTATTCAAAGGATGTATGAGTTACGCGACCACCAGATTCATTCAGATGCCAGTCGACCTGAATAGCCTCCTCGCTCGTCACCAACAAAGCCTGCTGTGCATTAAGAATTGATGCGGAAAGAAGCACAAAACTGATCAGACAAATCCTTATAACGGAAACGAAACGGCGCACTGTTGACTGATGACTGTTGACTGATGACTGAATGATCATGCCGCCACTTCGTTAATATGACGTGTCTTCCCTCCTCCGGTGTTCTTCTTCATAGCAGAACGTTTCAGAAGCCATGGAACAAAAGTGAGAAGTACAACAGTTCCGCCGGTGATGATAAAGGAAACTGTGATGTTGAAGTAGATACTGGTGATTCCGGCCAATGCAATCACGAAAGTGTTTGCGATATAAATCCAGATCACTGTTTTCGCATGACTCATTCCGCTGTCAATAAGCAGGTGATGCAAATGATTTCTGTCGGCAGAGAATGGCGAAACACCGCGCATTGCACGATAACCGAAAATGCGAAGTGTATCTGTAAGCGGATAAGCGAGGAATGCCATACCAACAACAGGATTCACAAGCTGATTGACCCAAACAGCAGACTGTGCCGCAGGTTTCATTTCAATGAATGTGATTACAAGAATACTCATGATCAATCCGATACTCAGAGAACCGGAATCGCCCATGAAAATTTTTGCAGGAGAAAAATTGAAAACAAGAAACGCTGCCAGTGAACCGGCAAGAGAGAACGCGAGAATCGCAGGTACAAGATGACCGCTGAGTACAAACATTGCCCCGAGTGCAGATGAACTGATGAGTCCGACTCCGGCTGCAAGTCCGTCAACACCGTCAATGAGGTTGTATGAGTTTACTATTACAATCATCGCAAAAAGCGAAAGGAAAATACTTGCCCAAAGCGGAATATCATTGATACCGAAAAGTCCGTGCATACTGCGAAGACGTGTTTCCGCCATCAGCACCAGAATCATACTTACAATAATTTGCGCAGCAAGTTTCTTTATTGGTGCCGTTCCGATGATGTCATCTTTCACACCAACAAAGAACATCATGATCAACGCAGCAACAACAAACTGAAACAGTCGAACTCCGCCCGCCATGTATTCCTTCGAGATGATATCGTACGGAAACCACAAAGCACATGCGAATAGCGTTGCAGCAAAAATGATAATACCTCCGATTGTCGGAACTACGCGTTTGTGAAGCTTTCTCGCCTCGCCCGGTTCGTCGAAAAGTCTTTTAAGAAATGCCACCTTGATCAACGAGGGGGTCGCGAACAAAACCACGCAAAATGCGGTAATTCCGGCTAAAATCAGGTAGATCATGGGTGTCAGCATACTGTCGAGACCTGTTAAACTAACAGCTTATTAACAGGTTTTCAACAAATATAGGATTTTTAGAATAAATCGAAATTGGCATTGGTGAGCGAGGTGCGCAATGCCACATATACGAAGGATGTTGAGCTTTGGTTGCCGTTAACATCCAGATTCCGGAAACGATATCCTACAGCCAGATTCAGATTGCTGGCATAACTGATCATCCAACCCAAATGCAAATCACCCGATGTGAGTGTGGCGGGTTCTCCGGTTCCGGGATAACCCAATATATCTGTTTTGAAAATATTCTGTCCGTAGCTCGCAGTGTCGTTATCCAGATTTGCTTTAGCCACAATCAGATTTCCGCTGAAAAAGAAGTCATTTACTTTGTAATACAAAGTGGCGTTGATTTCCTTGAAGCCGGCACCAAGCGGATGTGCAAGAGCCTGGTTGTAATGCGACCATGAATAATCTCCGGCGCTTGCCGAATAACTGAATGCCTTTACAGAGTTATACTCCAATCGCAAATGAAGATGCTTCACGGTAAATGCATTGAAATATCGTACTCCCAATTGAAATCCGTTCTTACTATCCCCGGCTCCGGAAACAATTTTTGTTTTTACTTCATCCAACATGATCTGACCGTAAACTGTTAACGTACGCAACAGGTCTGCACGGAAAGTTGCACCCAACAAATAATTGTTCCGATTGTCCAGCCCGTTAGCAATTGCGCTTGCTCCGATTATCGGATTGAAATACCAGAAATCCAATTGCTGACGATTTGAATCGTTCACAGGCTCATAAATAGCACCTTGAAAAAGCGACACTTCGAACGTGCGTAAAAACTTCCAGCTTACGTGGTGAAATACGGCGGACTTTTTCTTTAACAACGCTTCCGTTCCTGTCGGAGGCAGCAGAGCGGAATATTTAATATTCATCAATGATGCGTAGATGACTGAATACTGAACACTTTTACTCTGACCGATCCAACCTGTAAAACGTGCATACGGATAATTGAATGCATTATCACTTAGCAACAGCGAACGTACTCCGTCACCTACGAAGTGCTTTCCGTGTCCAACCTGAATATTGAAATAGCGGCACATCGACCATGAAATCATTCCGGAAGCCATGGCATAGTCATAACCTGTGGTCTTGAATTTCTTCCAGCGACCCATTCCGGGAATAACTTTGTATTCCAGCGCGAATGAATCCTGATACGCCGGGAGAAATGCCTGATTCTCCATGAAAGAAGTTTCGAATGAAACTTTTGTTCCTATATCTCCACGCGCCGTTACACCGCGTGAATTGATATACAGCATTTCGGTTGATGTATCGCTCATCAGTTTCGAATACTGCAGATTCAGCATAGGATCGATGTACAAACGGAACAAAGGCACATCGCCTTTAGCAGGCTGTTCAACCTGAAGTAAACTGTTTTGATAATGATACTTTTTTATTCCGTGCTGAAATTTTCTTTTGCGTATCCACCCCGGTCCATGTCTACCCGGATCTGTACCCAAATGCGGTTGTGCCGGCAAATGAGTTCCGTGATTATTGTGCATGTTATAAGAATGCCGCAATGCATGTCCCTGTTCGATCAGCGGTCTCAATGATGTTTGCAACGGCCAGGCAACAACTGTCGGTTCTTCCAACGGCTGCAGTGAATCCATGTTGTTGACCAGAACGTGCAATGTTGTATCGGAATCGTAACCCATCAGCACAGTGGGCAGGAGAAATCCTTTGGACTTCACCATTTGCGCTTCGCTCTCTGTCATCCATTGATCATTGAGCGGCAGATTGCCCTGCTGCGCTGCAAGAACACCGGAAAATAAAATGAATAACAGAACCAGTTTCTTCATAAACGCTGTGCGCCGCTGCCCGTTGTTGCAATTGCGGCCTGAGAATCAAGTACGTCTTTTACGGAATCGTAAACCATTTGGATTCCTTCTTCAAGATTTATTTTGTGCTTCCAACCGAGAGAATGAAGCTTGCTCACATCTGTAAGCTTGCGCGGAGTTCCGTCCGGTTTCTCAGGATCAAATCGTATCTCGCCGGTAAAGCCTGTAATCCGTGCTATTAGCTTCGCCAAATTTCCAATGCTGATTTCAACTCCCGTTCCTATGTTTACAAAACCGGGCGCGTTCCAGTGTTTCATTACATGAACGCATGCACTTGCCATGTCGTCGGCATGAAGGAATTCCCGCAATGGATTTCCGCTGCCCCACACCTGAACAAATGGAGATTTGTTAACCGTTGCAGAGTGAAATCTGCGCAACAATGCAGGAAGAACGTGTGAGTTGTTCAGATCATAATTGTCGTTCGGACCATACAGGTTCGTCGGCATTACTGAAACGAAATTGCAGCCATACTGAGAACGATAAGCGTCACACATTTTAATTCCCGCAATCTTTGCAATTGCATATGGTTCATTCGTAGGCTCGAGCAATCCTGTCAGAAGATAATCTTCCTTCAAGGGCTGAGGTGCAAGCTTCGGATAAATACATGTTGATCCGAGGAACAATAGTTTCTTTACACCGTTTACATACGACTGATGAATCACGTTGTTCTGAATCATCAGATTGTCGTAAAGAAACTCTCCGCGCTGTGTATTGTTCGCCAGAATTCCTCCCACTTTTGCCGCCGCCAGAAAAACGAATTCAGGTTTTTCTTTTTGAAAGAAATCTGCAACTTCATTCTGGTTACGCAAATCCAATTCTGCAGAAGTACGCAATACGAAATTGCGATAGCCTTGCGCTTCCAGATTACGCAGTATTGCAGAGCCAACCATTCCGCGATGGCCTGCAACGTATATCAGCGATTCGGGTTGCACGGAAATTACTCGTGAAATTTATTGATCTCGTGTCCGCCTTCGAGAAGATATTTGTCTTTTCTGAAGTTACGGAGATCCGACTGCACCATTTCGCGACACAATTCTTCAACAGTGTGTTTCGGTTTCCAGCCAAGTTCGCGTTCAGCTTTTGAAGCATCACCCACCAGGAGATCAACTTCAGCCGGACGGAAATATCGTGGATCAATCTGAACACGAACTTTACCTGTAAGTGTATCAATTCCTCTCTCGTCAATTCCTGTTCCGTCCCATCTCAACACAATCCCGGCTTCACGGAAGGCCCAATCAACAAAAGTGCGCACTGTAATTTTCTTCCCGGTTGCAAGAACGTAATCGTCAGGTTTATCCTGCTGAAGCATGAGCCACATCCCTTCGACATAATCTTTGGCATGACCCCAATCGCGCTCCGCATCAAGATTTCCGAGATACAGTTTTTCCTGCAAACCGAGCTTGATCTTCGCAGCTGCTCTAGTGATTTTACGTGTTACGAAAGTTTCACCGCGAATCGGACTTTCGTGATTGAAAAGTATGCCGTTGCACGCATACATGTTGTATGCTTCGCGGTAGTTCTTGGTAATCCAGAACGCATAAAGTTTAGCTACACCATACGGACTTCTCGGATAGAATGGCGTGGTTTCCTTCTGAGGAATTTCCTGCACCAATCCATAGAGTTCAGAAGTAGAAGCCTGATAGAACCGCGTTTTATTTTCGAGTTTCAGAATGCGCATGGCCTCAAGAATACGAAGTGTGCCTATTGCGTCAGCGTTGGCTGTGTACTCCGGAGTTTCGAATGAAACCTGAACATGTGATTGAGCGGCCAGGTTGTAAATTTCATCAGGCTGAACTTCCTGAACAATGCGAATAAGATTGGTGGAGTCAGTCAGATCACCGTAATGCAAATGAAACGGAATTCCCTTTTCATGCGGATCATGATAGAGATGATCAATACGATGTGTATTAAATAGGGAACTTCTTCGTTTTACACCGTGTACTGTGTAACCTTTACTCAACAGAAGCTCTGCGAGATAAGCGCCATCCTGACCGGTAATTCCGGTGATCAATGCTGTTTTAGCCATATACCAGCTCCAAAGTTAACTTATTTCGTGCCTTTACCTTACAACCTGCACGAAGCCTTTGAGAATCTCGTGCTCCGGACCGTTTTTCAGCACATCGAGTATATAATAATAAACGCCGTCGCTAACCGGCTTGCCGTCTCTGTCCACGCATGGCCAACCTTCATCAACCTTGCTGCTGTAATACACCAAAGTGCCCCATCTGTTGTAAATGTAAAGTGATCCGTACATCACACACGTATCATTATAAATCAGTGCGATGTCATTTACTCCGTCTCCATTGGGAGAAACTACATTCGGAAATCCCAACACACAATCGCCAGGAGAAGGAGAAGGCGGCACCAATGTATCTTGCGTTTCATACTCAAAGCAGGTTTCGTTCACACGCGCAACGAAACAGTCCTTTCGCCCGTAAGTAGTGAGATTCTGAGTGCCGTAATTGAAATTCGGAGCATCAAAATATCCGCAAAAAAATACACGGCACGATGAGTCTGCTGTAACTCCGTAAGCCCGATCTTCATTATCACCTCCGCATTGCAATGCCCAAATCCAATCACCCGTTGTGTCAATTGCAGCAAGAAATGCCTGAACGCTGTCGGGAGCTGTACTGAAAGTTGTATCATTCCCGAAGTGCACAGTGCCTTTGCAATTTCCTGCTACATAAATATTATGCTTTTCATTAATTGTGATTGCGCGTCCTGCTTCATCACCGGAGTTTGAACCTGCACGTTTTGCCCAAATCCAATTTCCGGCAGTATCCATTTTTGCAACAAAAATATCACGCCCGTTTGGCCCTCCGTGATTATTAATCGTGTCTGTCCCGAATGCAACTTCATCGCGGAATTCTCCGGTTATATAGAGACTCTGATCCGTATCAATTGTAATACCATTCGCACGATCATCATACGCGCTGCCTGTTGTCTTTACCCAAAGAAAATTTCCGTTTTCATCATACTTGATCACGAAAATATCTCTGCTGCCGGATGTGCTCGACAAGGTCTGAGTCTCAAATTGCTTGGTGCCGTAAAATCCTCCAACCACGTAAACGTTACCTGCACTGTCAAGAACAATATCGTTGTCGCGCTGTTCATCACAACCTCCGAACGTGCGCAACCATTGCCATGTTCCACTTGAAGACATTCGGGCTACAAAAGCAATGGAATCCGAGTAAGTGATACTGGGCAGTGAGCCGAATGAAGAATTACAAACGGCAGGTCCGTAATGTGTCGAAAGATAACCTGTGATAAAAATATCCCCCTGCGGATTACATACCATGTCGTAACCATGATCATCTCCCTGACCTCCGCCTGTTCTTGCCCAGATTTCGTTTCCGTTAGCGTCATACTTCACAACGAAAACATGATCCGCACTTCCGTTAAGTGTATAGGGACCGAATGTGGAATTAGACCAATACGTTCCGGTAATTATTATATCGCCGAAAGGATCAATAACCAGACCCAGAGCACGATCATCAAAGTAACCACCACCGGTTTTTGCCCAGAGAAAAGTTCCGTTCGAATCAATCTTTGTCAGAAATGTTTCTTTGCTCCATAATCCCGGATTCAACTGAATTGACCCGAATGTTCCGGAGTTATTGAAATAGCCACACGCGTAAACGTTTCCGCTATTGTCGACCTGTACATCCAATGCTTTATCTGAAGAAGAATTCCCGCATTGAACCGACCAATCCATGACAGGCAACTGTGCAGTCAAGCTCAGTGATATCCCGAAAAATAAAATGAAAAACAGTAACTGTCGTGAATTCACCTGTGTTTATTTACAACACAAGTTAACGATTTATTTACGCGAAAGTTGCAAGAAACCAGGGATTTCTCAGTTGTTCACGGTTGTATTTCAATTCCGTTTTATCAGGCCAGACTACTACGTTGCCGCCGGCTGCAAGTAATACGGCGTGACCTGCTGCAGTATCCCATTCCATTGTTGGAGCAAACCGTGGATAAGCGTGAGCCTTGCGCTCTGCTACCAAACAGAACTTCAATGATGATCCTGATGCAACAAACGAAACATCGCCGTGTTTCGCTTTCATCTCTTCAATGTAAGCTTCTGTCTCCGGAGATCCGTGAGAGCGACTGCCTACCATAGTGAAAGTATCCGGAAACTGATTTTGTCCTATTGCAATTGCTTTATCTGTTGATGAATCGCCTTCAATAACGAACGCTCCGTTATTCATCGAACCGTAGTACATTTTTTTTAATGCAGGAGCATACACAACTCCCATTAACGGAACACCATTTTCAACCAATGCAATGTTTACCGTAAACTCTCCGTTGCGTTTAATAAACTCCTTTGTGCCGTCAAGCGGATCCACAATCCACAATTGTTCCCAGTCTTTGCGGATACTGTACGATACTTCTTCATCGGCTTCTTCACTGAGAACAGGAATTCCGGTTGACTTCAATCCGCGAACAATAATATCGTGTGCAGCTTTATCTGCCAGCGTTAGCGGAGAATTATCACTCTTCATTTCCACTCCGAAGTCGCCTTCGTTGTAGATCTTCATGATTGCCGCTCCGGCTTGAAAGGCAATTTCAATTACTTCCGGTAAATAGTTCATGAATCAGTATTTCGCTCCTCCTGTACCGATATTCTCAATCGGATGCCATGTTGTTTTTATTTCCTGAAGATCACAGATCAGATAAGGATTCTGTGATGACCCATCATTCCAGTTGAGCGACCAGTTGAAGAAACGTTTCACATTAAGCGCGCTTAATTCCTGTGCAGATTTAATCGTCGCTTTATCGCTGCCGCAATACACGAGTGCATTTACGTCCATATGTGAAGCCATATGCGAAATCAATTCTCCTGCATTACCTGTAAGAATATTTACAACCCCACCGGGCAGATCTGATGTTGCGAGCACTTCACCGAATGTAACTGCACACAATGGCTTACTCTCTGAAGCAAGAACAATACACGTGTTCCCTCCTGCAATAATCGGAGCGATTACGGAAACGAGTCCGATGAGTGAAGAATCTTCTGATGCTACAGCTGCAACAACACCGGTTGGTTCAGGAACGGAAAAATTGAAATGAGATGATTGAACCGGATTCACCGAAGAAAACACTGCAGTGAACTTATCACACCAGCCGGAGTAATATACCAATCGATCCACAGCGAGTGTCACTTCCTTTTCCGCCTGCGATTTCGTTGCTCCTTGAAGCAAGAGTTCCTCTATGAACTGCGCTTTGCGTGTTTCGAGCATTTCCGCAATACGGTATAGAATCTGACTTCTGTTAAATGCCGCACGACCGCTCCATCCTCCGAATGCACCGCGCGCTGCAACAACAGCGTTACGGAAATCTTTTCTGGACGAAAGACAAATATTCGCGATTACATTTTTCTTCTTATCCAGCAACGGATAATAGCGACCCGATTCAGTTCTGGGAAATTGTCCGCCTATGTATAGCTTATATGTTTTGAGTACTTCGATTCTTGTCATTTTGCTTAACCGCAGAGTGCGCTGAGGTTATCCGCATGAGTTCCTTGAGTTAGACTATCGATCAACTATTTTCTAAATTTTCAAATAAGCCGCCAAGCCCTGCACTCCGCCCTCTCTTCCGAATCCGCTTTCCTTGTAACCTCCGAAAGGAGAAACCGGATCGAACTTGTTGTACGTATTCGCCCATACTACACCTGCACGCAGCTTTCCGGTAAGATTGAAAATGCGCGATCCTTTATCGGTCCATACTCCTGCCGATAATCCATATGGAATATTGTTCGCCTTTTCAATTACTTCTTCTACTGTGCGGAATGTTTGAATTGTTAATACAGGACCGAAAATTTCTTCCTGAACAATGCGATGCGATTGCGATGCATTCAGAAATAATGTAGGTCTGCAGAAGTATCCGGTCTGCGGAATATTTCCTGAAGGCTGCCACATCTCAGCACCTTCTTCTTTACCGAGGCCGATATAGTAACTGATCTTTTCCAATTGTTCTTTGGAATTGATAGCGCCCACATCCGTATTCTTATCGAGCGGATCTCCCACACGCAGCGTTTCAATTCTGTCTTTCAGTTTTCTGATCAACTTATCAGCAACACCTTCCTGAACAAACAATCGAGAACCGGCACAACAAACGTGACCCTGATTGAAAAATATTCCATTGATAATTCCTTCCACAGCCTGATCCAACGGCGCGTCTTCGAAAACAATGTTCGCTGCTTTCCCGCCCAATTCAAGTGTCAGTTTCTTGCCTGTGCCTGCAACTGCTTTCTGAATGATCTTTCCGACATCAGTGGAACCTGTGAAAGCAATCTTCGCAACATCCTTGTGATTTACCAATGCAGCTCCCGCATCACCGAATCCGTTCACAATATTCACAACTCCCGGAGGCAAACCGCTGTCGCGAATAATTTCAGCAAGCTTCATTGCAGTCAATGGTGTTGACTCCGCAGGTTTTAATACAACGGTATTACCGCACGCTAAAGCCGGAGCAATTTTCCATGCGGCCATCAGGAGCGGAAAATTCCAGGGGATAATTTGTCCTGCCACTCCAAGCGGTTCCGGTGTGCGTCCCGGAAAAGCATATTCGAGTTTATCCGCCCATCCTGCGTAGTAGAAAAAATGTGCAGCGGCTAAAGGAACATCAATGTCTCGGGATTCGCGAATCGGCTTCCCGCCATCCATTGATTCAATGACCGCTAACTCCCGTGCGCGCTCCTGAATCATTCTCGCAATTCGATAAAGATATTTACCGCGTTCAGCGGCCGGCATTTTCTTCCACACTTTATCGTATGCGGTTTTTGCAGCTTTCACTGCTTTATCCATATCGCGGGCATCTCCCTTGCCAACATCAGCAAGCGGTTTCTCGTTGGACGGATTGTAGCTCGTAAAGTATTTTCCGGACGCAGGCGCAACGAATTCTCCGTTGATAAAATGTCCGTACTTCTTCTCCAGACGGATATGATCACTGCTTTCAGGTGCAGGTGCGTATTGCCAACCTTGATTGAAATTCAACGTGATTTCCGGTTTAGATTTTTTACTCATGTTTTTATTGTCTTTAACGCAGATTTCGCAGATTACAATATAATCCGCTACTTATGCTTATCTCGAATATTCTTGAATACAATTCTTTTGTAACGTAGTGATCTTTCTCCGAAATTAATCAACAACCCAACCTCCAGACCAGACGCAGCCAAATAATTAATTACCTGTCCATAGAACAAATCCGACATGTTAATCAAAGACTTCACTTCGAAAATTATTCTTTCATGAATAACGAAGTCAGAGTAGTAAGCATGTGGCAACGGCTGTCCTTTGTACAAGACCTGAAACTTCTTCTCTCTCTCAAAAGGAATATTTCTCAACTTAAATTCACGCTCCAGCGCATCTTTGTAAATTATTTCCTTAAAACCTGGCCCCAATATTCTGTGAACCTCCATGCAAATACCAATGATTTCATAGGTTTCCTTTTGCAACGGATATTCAATATCACTGTAAGGCTCTCCAGGTTCAGCAACTTGCCAATTGTCTTCCTGTTCAAATATTGCCATATGAATCTGCGTAATCTGCGTTAAATAGTACTAATCTTTCGAAAAATAATCGCCCCCCTGATAAACACCCTTCGCTTCCTTCGCCAACTGCATCAGAATATCATTCGCCAATGAACTCGCGCCAAAGCGGAACCATTCATTGTTCATCCACGCGTTTCCGAGTGTTTCGTGCACCATTACGAGATAATTCAGGGCTGATTTTGCAGTGGAAATTCCTCCTGCCGGCTTCATGCCGATCATGATTCCTGTCTCGTAGTAATAGTCGCGAATGGCTTCCAACATCACCAACGTCACAGGTTGTGTCGCCGCAGGTTGAATTTTACCGGTAGACGTTTTGATGAAATCGGCACCTGCGCGCATCGCAATTTCACTTGCTCTGCGAACATTGTCCAGGGTTGAAAGTTCTCCCGTTTCGAGAATCACTTTCAATCTTGCTTTCCCGCAAGCTTCTTTCACTTCGGCAATTTCATCAAACACATAATTATAATTTCCTACCAGAAATTCTCCACGGGAAATCACCATATCCACTTCATCTGCACCTTCACTCACTGCAAATTTTGTATCCTCGATTTTAATCTGACGCGTTGATTGTCCTGAAGGAAATGCCGTTGCAACAGATGCCACTTTCACACCCGAATCACCCAATTCTTTTTTCGCAAGCCCGACAAAAGTCGGATACACACACACGGCCGCAACCGTAGGCAAACCCGGTAATTCATCATGCGGATGCATGGCTTTATAACACATCTGCTTCACTTTTCCTGCAGTGTCCTTACCCTCCAGCGTAGTAAGATCAATCAGGTTCAACGCCAGCTTCAACCCCTCAACTTTAGCGGATTTCTTGATACTTCTTGTATTCAATCGCGCCACCCGTTCCTCCACACTAACCTGATCAATCACAGGAGTTTGAGTAAAATCAATTTTTTTCATCTTTTCGGTATTGTTACAAATGTAATCAGGCGCATCTCACCAGCCAAGATATTATCGCTGATAAGCAGTATGAACGTAAAGCATTTGGTGATTCCGGAATCTGTTCTATATTTGTCCCCGAAATGAACGCAATTCCAACAGTTAACAACAAAAAGATGTACAGCAACATGTGCTGCTGTATGTGTATTCCACTTTGAGAAAGGCTGTTTAACTGTTAATAATACCAGATAGAAGGTCTTTCCGTTTACAACGAAAGACCTTTTTTTATTTTATGAACGAACCGAAAAACATACATCCAGTTTCAGATCGAATGCTCCCACGTGAGAGCAGAGAAACTCTCTTGCAACAGAAGGCAAAAGTTTTCTGGCTAACCGGTTTGTCCGGATCCGGGAAATCCACGCTGGCCATCGGCCTGCAAAATGAACTCCATAATGCAGGGAAGCTCTGTTACATTCTCGACGGAGATAATATACGCGCAGGAATTAACAGCAATCTCGGATTTTCTGATGCAGATCGCACAGAAAATATAAGACGTATTGCTGAAGTGGCGCGTTTGTTTGCAGATGCCGGCATCATCACAATATGCAGTTTCGTCAGTCCTACTTTACAGATCCGCGAATTGGCGAAGAACATCATCGGTCAAAATGACTTTCGCGAAATCTATGTCAATGCTTCTTTGGAGTCATGCGAACAACGTGATGTAAAAGGTTTGTACAAAAAAGCCAGAGCCGGAGAAATAAAGGACTTCACCGGAATTCATCAACCGTTTGAAGCACCTCCGAATCCATGGCTGGAAATAATAACCGACAAAGAGACTTATGAAAGTTCTCTGAAAGTTCTCACACAAAATGTATTCAAAGAAATTACAATATGAAGAATTACAATCTGCGCCATTTACAGGAATTGGAGTCTGAATCTATTTTCATCCTCAGAGAAGTGGCTGCTCAATTCGAAAAACCTGCGCTGCTGTTTTCAGGAGGGAAAGATTCCATTGTTGTGAGTCACCTCGCACGCAAAGCATTTCATCCTGCTAAAATTCCTTTTCCGTTGCTTCATATAGACACCGGGCATAATTTTCCTGAAACTTTGGAGTATCGCGATAAATGGGCAGAAGAAATCGGAGCGAAAGTGATTGTGAAATATGTTCAGGATTCCATTGACAAAGGCCGTGTACAGGAAGAGAAGGGTTACAATGCAAGTCGCAATGCACTGCAAACAGTAACATTGCTCGACTCCATAGAAGAATTAAAACTTGATGCATGTATCGGCGGTGCGCGAAGAGATGAAGAGAAAGCAAGAGCGAAAGAAAGATTCTTTTCACACCGCGATGAGTTCGGACAATGGGATCCGAAAAATCAAAGACCGGAATTATGGAACCTGTTCAACGGGAGAAAAAATATAGGAGAACACTTCCGTGTGTTCCCGATTTCAAACTGGACAGAAATGGACGTGTGGCAATACATACTCGCAGAAAACATTCCGTTGCCTTCACTCTACTTTTCACATAAACGAAAAGTATTTCAGCGTGATGGTCAGTGGCTCGCCGACTTCGATTTCATGATGAAGAAACCGACGGAAACCGTAGAAGAAAAAATCATTCGCTTCAGAACGATCGGAGACATCACCTGTACAGGTGCTGTGGAATCAACAGCGTCCACACTTGAAGAAATTGTTCAGGAAGTTGCGGCCTCAAGAACAACGGAAAGAGGAACTCGTGCGGATGACAAGCGCAGTGAAGCAGCAATGGAAGACAGAAAAAAACAAGGTTATTTCTAAACGAATACAACTGCATTACCATAACAGCATTATGTCAACAGAATTAAATTCTCAAAATTACCTCGACATGGACCTTCTTCGGTTTACCACCGCAGGAAGTGTTGATGACGGGAAGTCAACACTGATCGGGAGATTACTTTATGATTCAAAATCCATTTTTGAAGATCAGTATGAAGCCGTAAAAGCAACGAGCGAAAAGCGTGGAGAAGAATACGTGAATCTCGCTCTGCTCACGGATGGTTTAAGAGCCGAACGCGAACAGGGTATTACGATCGACGTTGCATACCGGTATTTTGCAACTCCGAAACGTAAATTCATTATCGCGGATACTCCCGGACACATTCAGTACACGCGAAACATGGTTACAGGCGCTTCAACAGCGAACCTTGCCATCATCCTGATCGATGCACGCAAGGGTGTAATCGAACAAACCATGCGTCATACTTTCATTGCTTCACTTCTGAGAATTCCGCATGTGGTTGTGTGCGTGAACAAAATGGACCTTGTGGATTTTCAGCAGGATGTTTATGAGAAAATCAAGAAAGATTACGAGGCATTTGCGTCCAAACTCGAGACGATAGACATACACTTCCTGCCGATTTCAGCACTCAATGGCGATAACGTAGTGGATCGATCACCGAACATGCCATGGTACGAAGGATCAACCTTGCTCCACCTGCTTGAAAATGTTCACATCTCTTCCGATCAGAATCATATCGACTGCCGATTCCCTGTTCAGTACGTAATTCGTCCGATGAACAACGAGTATCATGACTACCGCGGGTTTGCAGGCCGTGTCGCAGGAGGCGTATTCAGAAAAGGTGATAAAATTACAGTGCTGCCCAGCGGCTTCAATTCAACAATCAAGTCGATTGATACATTCACCGGTGAAGTTGAAGAAGCATTCGCGCCAATGAGTGTTACAATTACTCTGGAAGATGAAATTGATATTTCACGTGGTGACATGATTGCGCGAGAGAACAACCAGCCTCATGTTTCACAGGATATTGATATAATGATCTGCTGGTTTAACAACAAACCTCTGCAACCCAATGCGAAGTTCGTGATCCGCCATACAACACGTGAAGCCCGTGCTATCATAAAGGAGATAAACTACAAAGTCGACATTAACACGTTGCATCGTATTGAAGACGACAAAACGATCAACATGAATGATATCGCCCGCGTTCGTTTGCGCACAACTGTTCCCTTGCTGTTCGACAGTTACTCACGCAACAGAAATACAGGAAGTATTATCTTAGTTGACGAAGCCACTAACGAAACAGTGGCAGCAGGAATGATTATTTAACCCCTTGAAAAATGAAAAAGTTACTCTGCGTTCTCGCTTTCGCCGGTTCAATTTCCGCATCCGCTCAGCTGATTGACAAAAATGATATCATCATTTCTGCAGGTGGCGGAATCGGATTGTATAAATATCAGTTTACTGATGTTACCAATAACGTTGTGAATCCCCGCGATACAAGCGGAGCCTGGGTGTTTCCGTTTCAAATAGAATACGGTTTCAATCGCTGGCTCGGTGCAGGATTGAATTTCACTTACAACAATTACATCGAAGGAGACAGTGCTACAAACGAAAGCGCGAGAACCATCGACTTTGCTCCATCTGTGAATTTTCACATTCCCTGGAATCTGAAAAAGTTTGATCTGACCGCTAACGTCGGATACGGATATTCAAACTTCCGCTACAATGTAAATGACAATAACGGAGGTGTTGCAAAGGCAGGCGGAACCGTATTTTTCTTCGGTGTGAATCCGCGACTTTACTTTAAAGCTGACGGACATCTGGGAATTCACGCTTGGTATCGCTTTGTGCAGTACAACTATCCGAAAGGTGAAGTCACCGATAACTCGAACAACAAATACGAATTCAAACTTGATGGTCCGGGACAAACATTCGGTTTCGGATTATTCTACCGCATCTGATTCATGTATCTCTTCGAAACAGAACGGCTACGATTCCGTGAAATGACTGCAGATGACGCACAGTTCGCGTTTGATCTGAACAGTGATCCGGAAGTGATTCAATATACCGGAGACCCTCCATTTGAATCTGTAGAAGCGGCGCGTGAATTTCTAGCAGCATACGAATTCGTTTACCGCAAATACGGTTACGGTCGCTGGGGAATGGAATCAAAAGAAACCGGTGAACTGATTGGCTGGTGCGGATTGAAATATCATCCGGATGCGCAGGTAACAGATGTAGGATATCGTTTACCAAAGAAATTCTGGGGCAAAGGTTACGCCACGGAAGCAGCAATGGCAACAATTAAAATCGGTTTTGAAAAACTCGGTTTAAACAAGATCGTTGCACACGCAAGAAAGGAGAATGTCGCATCACTGCGCGTGCTTGAGAAATGCGGCATGTTACGTACCGGTGAAGGAATTGAATGCGGAGGGGAAATTTATATCTACGGAATTGATTACAAGGGCGAGTAAATCATATCCAGATGCGGAATATCGTCTTCGAGATATTCTTCTTTTGCGCTCCTTATAAAACCATACTTCTCGTAATACTTCTGCAGATAACTTTGAGCAGAAATACGGACAGGAACTTTTCCGAATACATCTTCAATGTAACTCATGGTTCTGCTCATCAGCACTAATCCTGCTCCGGTTCCACGTACACTTTGTGCGGTGGCCACACGACCAATCGAAACTTCATCGTAAGAAACTCCTTGCGGAAGGATGCGTGAAACTGCAACGAGCTCTCCGTCTTTCCATCCCATCACGTGCAAAGCATATTCATCTTTGTAGTCGGGATCCTGATAGGAACACTTTTGTTCAACAACAAATACCGCAGCACGCAATGCAAGTACTGCATGCATTTCACCGGCACTCAACTCGCGGAAAGGTTTGCATTGCCAGATAATGTTCGCGTCTTTCATCTTGATTTAAAGAATTGAATCCTGTCCGCCAATTTACGATATAAGGTCACGCCGATAATTGCTCCTGCAGAATTTGCAATGAAATCATAAAGGTCCGCTGAGCGATCCGCAAACATAGTTCCCTGCATGATCTCAAGAATTCCTCCGTAAGGAATGCAAAACGACAATGCAGTTAATGCAGCTGTAAAATGTGCAACGCGGAGCCACGTGAATTTCATCGCACGAATAATTAGAACAGCCAACACGAAAAATATTCCGGCATGCACCCATTTATCAAATGCAAGAACTTCCAGCCACGAAACGTGCGGAATATCCTTGCCCGGCATAGCACAAAGCGCAAGAATTACCAAAGCCCATAAAAACGGATATACGAAGTATCTCATCGTGCAAAAAAAATGTTGAACAGCATTTGCCATTCAACATCTTTA
The DNA here is from genome assembly GCA_023151315.1 of Bacteroidia bacterium. Classification (GTDB taxonomy): domain Bacteria; phylum Bacteroidota; class Bacteroidia; order Palsa-965; family Palsa-965. The sequence goes on along the minus strand of JAKLJE010000014.1, from coordinate 42,235 downwards.
ATTTTATTCGTTTCGCATTCTGAAATAGCGAAACTCAGTTCATATTACTGACCGATCAGTGCTTTGTAAGCAGCAGCATCCATCAATCCTGCAACTTCACCTGCATCAGTCATTTCAACTTTGATCATCCAACCTTCTCCGTAAGGATCACGGTTTACCAGATCAGGGTTTGCATCAATTGCTGCATTCTTATCAAGAATCTTTCCTGAAACAGGCATGAACAAATCAGAAACTGTTTTCACCGCTTCAACGGTTCCGAACACTTCTTCGTGTTTCAGTGTTTCGCCAACGGTTTCGATTTCAACGTAAACGATATCGCCAAGTTCACCTTGTGCGAAATCAGTAATACCGATAACTGCTGTGTTGCCTTCTACACGTACCCACTCGTGGTCTTTCGTGTATTTGAGATTGTCAGGAAAGTTCATAATGACTGTTTTAGGTGTACAAATGTAACCGAAAAATCGAATTACGTATTCCGAAATCCTGAATTTACGACCAAAATCAGGATTTCGGAATCTCGTCTATTGCAGAAGGAATCGAAGACTGATTCCGGCGTTCGTATTCGCGGTTTTGAACGACGAAGAAATAAGCGGATTCGTCATTACACGATCACAGAAGAATCGAACAATCAGCTTATCGTTCATCTGGTAATCGGCAGAGGTTTTGATCGAGAAAATATTCTGTCCTGCAGTGAGAACATCGATTTCCTCCACACTCTTACGGATCACCGTCTGATTGTTACGGTAAGAGATGTCGGCACGCAGATTCAAATCACTCACCGGTGGCTTGATCTTTCCGTTCATGAATTTCTTAAAGAACTTCAGCTCCAGCTGCGGAATTCTGTATCCCATGCCCACTACAATCTCACGACCGCTTACTTCGGTCAACTGCGTGTTGGCAAGACTCAAGCTCAACGTACGATCCTTCTTGAATTCAACCTTCGTTGAAATGTTCTTCTTGCTCGCCCACTGAACATCAATGCTGATGAGCGGACTGAACTGCTCGGAAATCTGCACGGTTCCGATCTGATACTTACTTTCGAAATCCAACGATACGTTACGGATGTTATCTGAGAATCCGTCTCCGTCAGCATCCTGGAAATTCAGATTCGTCTGGAATCCGCTCATTGTGTATGTTGAACGGTATGTGTGTCCGATCGCAATCGTCTTGAACTTCTTCTTGATCTTCGGATACTTAGTCAGACCATCGTAAGTAATACGCCAGTTCGGAAGCGGAACTGCAGGGAACATGCTCAATGAACTGTTCGATGCGGATTTTCCGGTGTACGCAGCAAGGAACGCAGGAATCAATACATCCTGAGATGTTTTTCCGTAACCGTCTGCAAAGCCTGTAGAAGTGATCCCCGTTGAATATGGGTTGTCTACTCCAAGTCGACCTGAAATCACTGCACGATTGTCAAGGAACTGCTGGAACACTTCTGAGAAGTGATCTTCTTTTCTTTCACCCTTGAACGAAGTTTTCCAAGTGATGATGGAAATACTGAAGCTTCCTGTTTCTGTCGGCGACTGACTTTCATATTCCTGAGTCGTTCCGTTCCAACGGAAGAATTCACTCTTGTTCAATGAAGTTGTTTTGTTGGCGGTCAACTCAATTTTAAGATCAGGGAACGGTTCCAATGCAGCACGTGCCGTAAAGTTTTCCGAGTGTCCTCTTGTGAACGGAGTAAACAATGATTGCGTTTGCACAAGCCAGTTGTTCTCCACAGCGTAAATCGGGAATTCAACACCGTTAGGACCGAATCCTTTCTGCTTACCGAAAAGGAATCCAACACTTGGACCTTCAAACTTCTCATCCATTCCGAGTATCTGCGTTCTCTTCGCGTAACCCGGAAGTGATAACGTTGCATTCGTTGAGTAATTCACAGAAACTGTACGCACACTCATCACCGCTCTTGCAAGATATTCCACGATCATAAACTGATCATCGTCCTTCTGCTTGGTTGTATCTTTCGGAGGTTCATTGCCTCCGCGTCCCGGACCGCTTCCAGGTCGAGGTTGCTGCGAAGGTGTTCCGACTTTCTTGTTATTCACTTTCTTCAGATACGGAACCTTGTTGTACAATGTCACCATGTTCAACTGACCGGTCCACTGCCACTGTGCGTTGTTACCTACAACGTTACCAACAGAGTCTGCAGCCAACGGAGCACGAGTCCATGTGTAACCTGTTGCGTAACGTACGTTACCTGTTACCCAATCGAAAACCGGAATCTTATTGATCGGGAATGTGTAAGATGCATTCGTTTGATGATGATATGTCATTGTAGTTCCGAATCCGCGGATGTTATCAATCAACGTATCCTTCTTCTCCTCTGTATCAATCTTACCGTACGGCTCAAGAACCTGTGCAACGTTATCCGCACTGAAATCGAGCTTCAGGTTCTTCGTGATGTCCCAACGCAGATCATAGTTTCTGTTCCAGGTGAAGTTCTTATTGAAGTTCACCGGTGTAAACAGATCGTTATATCCCGTAATATTCCGTGCTTTCAATTCGCTGTATGTACGATTCAGATCCATCGTTACGCCCATAGAATTCGGCAACGGTGAGAACTGGAATTCTCTGAATATCGTCATCCATTTGCCTTTCGCCCATTTCTGTTTCTCGAAAGGTTTCAATGGTTTTATCTGCGGTTGATAAGACCAAGTAACGCCGCCTCGATGGTTCTTGGCTGATGAGTACTCAATATTCACGTTGTGACGATACAATTCCGTGTATGCGTAACTGAAAGTGAAATTGGAAATATCCCAGATGTGTCCTTTCGCTCCTTTACCTTTTTCTTTGTGAACGTTTGTAAAGTTGAGTGACTTCCGCCTTGTATAATCTACAGTTGCTCCCCGAATCGAATCTCGTGCTTCACCCGTTAAATCTTCATTACCGAGAACAGGCGCCAACAAAATATCAGGATCAAGCGGGTTGAATTGCGGAGTGATGAATGTTTCACCATAACCCCAGAACAAAGGCAAACGGATTCCGAGTTTCTCAGGGAAGAATCGTCCGAGTTCCAATTGAGTTGAAACATCGTAGTTCATCTGCTTCTCACGCAAACGTTCACTCACTTTCTTCTCAATACTTCCGAATCCCGGCGTTGCCATATTTCCGGAAAGATTCACCGTTCCGAGATCCGCAAGTTTCGCTGTAACACGAGCTGTACTTGCCCATCCGCCTTGTTCATCAAAATCTGTCAGACGTAATTCGTTGAACCAGATTTCAGCGCACTTCGGTAAACCGTCGTCATTTGTAGATGCGCTTGTCATCTTAGGGTTACGCACACCCAACATGAAAATTCGGATCTGCGCAAGGTTCGGATTTCCTTTTACAGTTACACGACGATCAGGATGCTCCGGATCTGCAATTGTAAATTCTGCAGTCAATGATGCTGTTCCGTTTGCAAGTGCAATGTTTCGCTGCTGCTTCACATATTGAAGCAATTCAAATGAAAGCTCCATTGTGTTGTCCGCAGGCCAAACTTTGTAACGATCGGTTTCGTCATTCGGAGAATAGTTTCCGGCAGGCGTAACCTTCATCGGAATCTCATACTCGTAATAGTTGTCCGTGTAATCCGTTCCGATACGAATGAATGCAGTCACATCTCCGTCATTCAATGGCTGGTTGCTTCCTGCGCGCTGCTCTGCGTGCATGAACATGCGTATCTTCTTGTATGAACGAACATCCATGTTGTTCACCGTCTTGAACGCTGCGCGAGAATCTCCGTCTTCCAGATCACACACTTTCATTGAAAGTGATTGCTCATTCAAACGAACGAGTGTTGCACTCTGTACGTTCTGCTCACGATCAATTCCCGGAGGAAGAACGTAGTTGATCGGTGTACGGTTACCGTTTTCTTCGATGTTGATAGCAGCAATTTCAAACTCTGTATCGGATTGATCGTTGCTGATGTATTCACCCGGATACAGCAATGAGAACTGATACTTACGCCAGTCGCTGCGTACAAGTTCCAGACGTGCGAAACGACATACAACAGGTTTATCGAACTCACGCATGTAAATACGAATGAAACGAATGGAGTTGAAGTTTTCAATGTTGCCGACTTTCGCATCATAAGAGCGAACCGGAACGCGGAACTGATACCAGGTGATCGGACGCGTACGTCCGTCTTTTGTCGTTACGGAAGTCTGATAAACATCCGTAATATAGTTGTTACCAACGTTGTTAGGATTCACATGAGTAGGATCCATCTTGATACGATACTCATAGTAACTCTCCGTTTCATTCAACGTGTTATCACGGTTGATGTCTTCCTGATTCGGTAAAGTGGTAGCCTGCGTTGGATAATCTTCAGAGTAACCATCATCGTTCGCTTGTCCTGTTGCCGGAGAGTTTCCGTCCGGACCATTGAACATTTTATAACGTTCAAGAATAGGTTTTGACGCTGCATCGTAATCCGATCCGCGGTAATAATGATAGTTGTCTCCTGCAGGATCTTTCAACGCATTCTGATACGCAGTTGATGCAGTGCCGTACAACTGCGCCAATGTGTCAAGATACTCTCTATGATAAGTTGCTTCATCATCATCTCCCAATCCATCCAAACCAACGTCCTGGAGTTTGCGTTTTTCCGGATCGTTGTCGAATGCATTAACGATTGACTGCACAACCGGCACGCGGCCCCAAGAGGTTGAATCTACCAATGAAAGATCTGCACTTACAGGATTTCCGTTCTCGAATGCGTTACGAGAATCTTTCAGAACATCTTCAGAAATATTTCCGAGGTTGATTACCAATTCTCCTGTAGAGTTCTGTTGCGATGAAGGAACATCTTCGTTGTACGGATCCATCATCCAGAACTGAATATATTCAATGTTCGCCGCTTCGAAATCGTTTGTTTCGATACGACGCATCATACCGCCCCAACGTGAAGCAGGATCATTCAGCAACCCGTTTGCATTCATACCTGCAGAGAACTGCGTAGGTTTTACATCAAAGTTATACGGTCCACGTTCCTCAGGATAAAATGCGAGATCAAGCATGGATACGTTCAACGGCTGACCATTCGGCGGTTGCTTGTTCGGGAATACTTCCGTTTCCAATACTTCACGCACACGGTGATCGGATTGATCTGCCAGCGTAACGTGATCAGGCTTCAGGTTGTTATCCGGTCGCAGGAACAACGGGTCAATTACATACCACGCAAACTTCGCACGATTCAATCCGCTGAACAAACTATCACTGCTCGCTTCAGGGAAACGTGTTGGTTGCAATTGCGGAACGGATGCCAGCGACCAGCTTTGCGGGGCGCGTATATCAATTGCTGATTGCGTTCCTTCGAAGTCATCGATATAAGAGTTACCGTTATCACCAATTGCTTTGTTGTGTCCGGGAACGAGATATGCAAATTCACCTTGCACTGCAATTGATGATGGTGCTTTCGTACTGATCAACGGAAGCTTATCAACTGCCCGTGTCAGGAAAGGCGCATCAGTTCTGTAGTTGACATCAAATCCCCAAATGGTATTGCTCATCGGTTCATCACCGATATTAATCTTCTGCGTAATCGGACGTTCAGTAAGATTCATCACCGTACCACCAATATTGAAATCACGGTTCACGCGATAATTCAGATGCGTGCCCCAAAGTGTTTTCGATTGAATGTTGAAGAGCGAGTTACTTTCCAACGAGATCTTAATCGGCACACCCGAGTTCAATACACTTTCGTTGATGATACGCACGCGACCCAACGTGTAGTCAACCGTGTAGTCAACGTTTTCTGTCAATGGCGCACCGCCTGCAGTTACAGTAACGGATCCTTGCGGAACGTTAACTGCGTTCAGTGAAATGTCAGAGTTCGATGATGACTTGTATGAACCCTTCAGTTTGAAACGGTTCTTACCGGCGAACGTAGTTGATGCAACTGTTTTTGTTGAGTCGTACAACTGCGGATATCCGTACTTCAGATACAACTGTTGCTGGTTCGGATCTCCCGCAAATTTTCCATTCAGCCATTCACCGAATGGCTCCGTTACAGGGAAAATGACTCGCCCGTTGTTTGCGTATATTGTGACTCGGTCAATGAAGTCGAACTGTCCGTCCGGAGATGGTTGCTGTTGCTGATTGAGCTTATCCAGATTCATTACCTGAATCAACGGAATGCCGTTAATCGGTCCTTCAGGAATGAATGGAATATCAGTTCCCGTAGAAGGGTTGTTATACCAAACCTGAAGAACGAAGTCCTGAGGATTTACCTGATACGCACCGATGGAATAGATGTTCTTCATCATCAGATCCCATGTTTTGTAACGGATACCGCTTGCAACTTTCGGAACGTTGTTCGTACTCTTGAGCAATTTCAGAATCAATGCGTCCTGTCCGCCAACACCATCAGTTGAGAATTCACCTACCTGATACACCTGACCGTTAAGCGTGTACTGGAATGCAATAGCAACAACTTCATCGTAGTTGAGCGCCTGGTTCAATGAAATGAATCCGAGTCGTTCGTTAAGTGAATATTCAGTGGGCTGCAAACGGCGTGCGTTGTTCACGCGCTCATAGTTCACCGACTGCTGGAAACCGTATGCACTTTGCAGGAACGCAAAAGTGGTTTGAAGCGGAATGTTAATGTTACGAAGATCTCCGTAGCTGGTGATCAATGTGCTGTACAAATCGTTGCGGTCGTTATCAGGAACCGCAGCAACAGTAGGGTTCATGCTGATGAAAGAAGAACCTACACTTTCCAATGTGTCTTCACCGATATCAGTGAATGCAACAATGTTTCGTGTATTATCTACAACACCTGTTCTGTTAGTTACCCAAACTTCAACACGTGTTATTGCCACACCGGAATTGATCACTGGGAAATTCGCGAGTGCCGTGTTGTAATGATGCACGAAATACTGCGACAGGAAGAAGTGTTTGTTCGCTTCGTAGTTATCGCCGTTTACTTCGTAATTCGTTACCTGCGCACCACCCGTTACATTAACTTCCGATTTCTTACCGCGCTGCTGCGAGATAATATTTGTCATCGTGAGTCGCCCGAACTGGAATTCGGTTTTGATACCGAATAGTGTTTGCGAACCAGTGATGAGTGATGAATTCAATCCGAACTGTACGTTACCCGCTTCTATCTTCTTGATGATTTCATCTTCGAATCCGGTGTATTCGAGTTTCATCTGATTCTCGAATTCGAAAGTGGATTCCGTATTGTAGTTCGTTGTGAGTTTCAGCTTCTCCCCGATTTTACCAACTACGTTCAGCTGAATCTTCTCATCGAAATCGAAAGTTGAAATTCTGCGCTGACGTTCAGGTAAAGCAGGGTTATCAGTTCGGTTTACGTTTACGCCGAAAATCAATTCAGCAGAACCTTGAGGACGGATATCAATTGTTCCGCCACCGAAAATGCGGTCGAATTTTTCACTGCTGATTTTAATCGGAGGAATCAATCCTTTCTCTCCACGTCCCTGCGCTGCACTTTCTGCATTGGATCGTTGCTTCCAGTAATCGTGAACGGAATGCTGAATATCGTAATACAGATATTCTTCGAAGGTCATGTACGTAGGCGGACGGTAATCGAGTTTGTTCCCGATTTTCTGCTGCACTTCGTAAGTATTCGAATCCGGATTATAAGTAACTGTGGTTTTGATGTTGGACGGATCGTTCAACTTCAATGGCGCGTTGTTGTCCCAATACATCGGGTCCAATCCGCTCTGATCCTCGAAAGGATAAGCCATGGAATCCGGAACAGTCGGAGAGTCATTTCCTCCAACCAATCCGCGATGCCCGCCCGCAATACGCGCATCACTCGTCATCACTACGGCGAGCAAGGAAACGGAAGCGGCGGCAACTACTGTATATTTAAGAAATGCGTTCAAAATCGTTTAATATCAGAGGTTTTTCAATGCTAGTTTGATCAGGTGTTCAACGGAAACCACATTCCCCTCTGAACGGATGGATTTGTCAACTGCTTTCTCTGCCATGTTACGCGCAAAACCGAGCGCAACAAGAGCAGATAACGCCTCTTCGCGGTGTTTATTGTCTGCCGCAGCAAATTGTAATGCGCTGTCTGAATGACCTTTACCAACTTTGCCTTTCAGGTCAACGATTATCCGCTGTGCCGATTTTTCACCGATTCCTTTAATGGATTTCAGCGCTGCAACATTACCGGAATGAATTGCCGAGACGATTTCGGAAGGATTCATGGATGAAAGAATCATCCTTGCTGTGCCGGCTCCGACCCCGGAAACAGAAATAAGTTGTTTGAAGAGTTCGCGCTCCTCTTCATCAGCGAAACCATAAAGGACCATAGCGTCCTCACGCACAGCCAGATGAGCGAGCAATACAGCATTGCCTGAATCAGGAATTTTGCTGTATGTATGTAGGGAAATATTCAGCAAATAACCCACGCCGGCGCATTCAAGCACCACGTATGTAGGCGTTTTCACTGTTACTTTCCCTGCAAAATGATTGTACATCGCTTACTGCTTTCTTGATTGTGCATCCATTACGGCAATCGTAACCATGTTCACGATTTCACGAACTGAGCTTCCGAGCTGAAGAATGTGCACTGGTTTCTTCATTCCCAAAAGAATCGGTCCGATTGCTTCCGCTCCGCCCAACTCCTGCATCATTTTGTAAGCGATATTTCCAGAAGCGAGGTTAGGGAAAATCAGTGTGTTCACTTTCTTTCCTACCAGTTCGCTGAACGGGAATACTTCCTTGAGCAGTTCGTTGTTCAGTGCGAAATTCGCCTGCAGATCTCCGTCCACAATCAATCCCGGATAATCGCGGTGAAGGATTGCAACCGCTTCACGGACTTTCTCCGGAAGTGGTCCTTCAGCCGAGCCGAAATTGGTGTAAGAGAGCAATGCGATTCGTGGCACGATGTTGAATTGTCTTACCGCCTGAGCTGTGAGGACTGTAATGTCAACCAGCTCCTGAGCAGTGGGTTCCACATTCATAGTCGTGTCGGCAAAGAAAAAGTTGCCTTGCTTGTTGGAGATCATGTACATCCCGGCCACTTTCTTCACGCCATCCTGAACGCCAATGCACTGAAGTGCAGGACGAACCGGAACGCCGTATTTTCTGGTAAGCCCGGAAATCATAGCATCTGCCATACCGGTCTCCACCATCATCGCTCCGAAATAGTTGCGATCCTGCATCAGTTTTTTCGCTTCGTACTGAGTCAGTCCGCGACGTTTACGTTTCTGATAAAGCATTTCGCTGAAACGATAGCGGTTGTCTTCCTGCTCCGGACTGCGGGTATCGATTATTATCGTATCCCCCAGATCCAGGTTATTCTCTTCGATCAGGCGCTTGATTTTATTGATGTCACCAAGCAGAATCGGCTTCGCAATTCCGTCGTCTTTAACCACCTGTGCCGCTTTCAGAATCTTGTATGTGTCAGCTTCTGTAAACACAACACGCTTCGGATTCTGACGTGCTTTTGAAGTAACAGTGCGCATCAATTTGTTATCCAAACCGAGGCGGCTGTTAAGCTCCATGCGGTACATGTCCCAATCGGTAATAGGCTTGCGAGCGATACCTGATTCCATTGCAGCTTTTGCTACTGCTGGCGCTACTGTTGAAATCAAACGACTGTCAATCGGTTTCGGAATGATGTATGTTGGTCCGAATGAAAGATTGCGTGTATCATAAGCGAGATTCACGTCATCCGGAACAGGTTCTTTCGCAAGTTGCGCAATGGAATATGCCGCAGCAAGTTTCATCGCTTCGTTGATCTGCGTTGCACGAACGTCAAGTGCTCCACGGAAAATGAACGGGAATCCTAGAACGTTGTTCACCTGGTTAGGATGATCAGAACGACCTGTAGCCATGATGATATCAGGACGTGCAGACATTGCTTCGTCGTAAGAAATTTCCGGATCAGGATTTGCAAGTGCAAACACTACAGGACGATCAGCCATGGAGCGAACCATATCCGCATTCACAACATTTCCTTTGGAAAGACCAACGAATACATCAGCACCTTTCATGGCGTCGGCAAGCGTCTCGCGTTTGTCTTTTTTACGGGCAAAAAATCTTTTATTCTCATCGAGGTCCGTGCGATCGTCAGTAATAATTCCTTTACTGTCGAGCATTGTGATGTTAGCCTTATTCACACCAACAGCCACATACATCTTCGCGCATGAAATTGCGGAAGCTCCTGCACCATTCACAACGAGTTTCACTTCGCTCAATTTCTTTCCTGCGATCTCGCACGCGTTGATCAACGCTGCAGTGGAGATAATCGCAGTTCCATGCTGATCGTCGTGCATCAGAGGAATATCGAGTTCTTCTTTGAGACGCTTTTCAATTTCGAAACATTCCGGAGCTTTAATGTCCTCGAGGTTTATTCCTCCGAAAGTCGGAGCGATCGCCTTTACAGTCTGAACAAAAGTGTCAATGTCATTCGCGTCAACTTCAATGTCGAACACATCGATGTCAGCGTATATCTTGAAAAGCATTCCCTTTCCTTCCATCACCGGTTTTGATGCCAGTGGTCCGATATCACCCAATCCAAGAACCGCAGTTCCATTGGAGATAACTGCAACAAGATTGCCTTTGGAAGTATAACGATATGCGTCTTCGGGATTCTTTTCAATATCCAAACATGGCTCGGCAACGCCGGGAGAATATGCCAATGTTAAGTCGCGCTGCGAGCTGTACGGCTTGGTGGGAATTACTTCAATCTTACCTGGCCGACCTTGTGAGTGATAGTCGAGCGCTTCCTGCTTTCTGAATTTTGCCATATATATAAAAAGTTGGCTTCCCGCCTCAAAAAAGCGGGAACGACGAAGGTAATGAATTCCAGTGTTCGAAAAGCGGGCAAATTCAGGGTTTTTGCCAATGAAAAAACCTTACCTTACCTGCTTAATCCCCAATGGCAAACAGTAAGCATATTGTAGTGTTTTCCGGCGCCGGTATGAGCGCAGAGAGCGGAATCAGCACATTTCGAGACAACGGCGGCTTGTGGGACAAATACGACGTTACAGAAGTGGCAACACCCGAAGCCTGGCGTAAGAATCCAGCCTTGGTATTACAGTTTTACAACGAACGACGCAAACAGGTGCTGGAGGCGCAACCGAATGACGGCCACAAAGCATTGGTTTCTCTCGAAAAACAATTCAAGGTTTCCGTGATTACGCAGAACGTTGACGATCTCCACGAACGTGCCGGATCTTCCAATGTAATTCACCTGCATGGTGAAATCCGGAAAGCGCGCAGCACATACGATCCTTCACTGATATACAATCTCAAGAGCTGGGAACTGAATCTCGGCGACCGATGCGAGCAGGGATCACAATTGCGTCCGCACATTGTGTGGTTCGGTGAAATGGTGCCGGAAATGGCGCGCGCGCAAGACATCACATATACCGCTGACATCCTGATTACGATTGGTACTTCGCTCAACGTTTATCCGGCTGCAGGTCTTATCAATCACGTTCAACGCGGCACAAAGATTTACGTTGTTGATCCGAACGATGTGCCTGTTCATGGAATTCCGGATCTGGTACATCTTAAAGAAAAGGCAGGGATTGCCCTGCCTCGTCTCGTTGAACAGCTTTTGGCTGCTGAATAATTTTCTACTGAATAATCAGACGTTGCACAGAAGTGATTCGGTCTTCAGAAAGCACCGATACCATGTACAGTCCACTTTCCCACTCCGAACACGGAACAGTAAATGAACCGTTCGATGCGTTCATCGGCTGGCTGAATACGACACGACCTGTAACATCAGTTATCTGAATCGTTGCATTTTCTGCAGTTGCATTACTGAATTGAATCGTTGTGTTTTCATTTGCGGGATTCGGATACATTCCGGTGATTGAAGCAGCATTGTTCTCCTGAACTCCAACAGGTGTTACGTTATAAATCAAAGTAATCACAGATGAGTCTGAAGGATTGTATTTGTCGTAAAACTTATACTGAACAATGGAAACTCCGAAGTTCGCCCCCGCAGCGAAATCAGCAAGCAGCAGGTTGTGGGCCGCACTGTCTGTAACAAAATCACCAGAGTTCATTGTTGATGGAATATAGCATTGGCTCTGCGGATCATTCGCGAGAGAATTGTGATACACACAAAACCATGCAGAAGATGTTGCCGTCATTACCACCTGAGTTTTCTTGACCTTGTAAGTAATGGCAGTGTCGCGAAGGTTATATTGATGGAAATCGGTGTAGTGTGTTCCGTTCGCCGGGACATAATAATACATCGTGTCGCCATCCACAATATTTCCGAAAACATCGTGAATTTCCATTGAGCTTTGTGCGCTCAAAGTACCGGAGATAAAAAAAGCGGCAATAGCCGCTTTTGAAAAAATGTTCGTCATGGTTGTTAGTGTGAAACCACCAAACGCTTGGTTGCAACTTGCTTACCGCCAACTTCCATAGAAGTGAAGTAAACACCATTTTCCAAAGTTGAAACATCAACTTTAACAGTGCCTTCGATATCAGAAACTGTTTCAGTGCGAACAACTGCGCCAAGCATGTTATAAATAACAAGTTTCGCTTCACCTTTTCCGAATGAGTTTCCAAGATTGTAGCTCAATGAAAACACGGAAGATGCCGGATTCGGATTTGGTGTTCCGATGCTCGCCTTTACCATTGAAAGTGAATTCACGCTGTTCGGAGAAACGATATACTGAATGAAGAAGAACGCGGAATCCGAAGGGTTCGCAGTGTTGAAAACAGAATAACGAACCAGTGAAGTACCGGTAGCATTGTTAGGAGTGAAGTCAGTAATCAACTGGAAAGAACCACCAGCTGTCATATTCACGTTCCCTGAAAGTACAGTGTTTGGAGTGTAACAATTCTGGTCTGTACAGAAGTAGAAAGTACACCCTGGATCAGCCTGAGACTGAATAGCCTTGCGCACCTTAGCTGTTACCGGTGACGAGCTCATGTTGTGCACCTCGAAATCATGTGTTTCAAGTGCAGTAGCCTGATCCACATAATATGTGATTGTTGACCCGCTGGTTACGGTCTGGCTGCCGGCATCCAAAATATGAAAACTCTGTGCAGACATTCCCAGAGCGCTGATTGCGAATATTGAAGAGAGTACTACTTTTTTCATTCTTGTTGGTTTTAGTAATTGAGTATTGAGCTGATACAAACCTAACGAAACAATCCGGAATTTCAATGACCACCTGCCGACACATTTCGGCCATTTATCAATTCAAGGCAAGAATTGATCAAAAACGCGATACTGAAACACTGCCGATTCTGGCGCGGAATTTGCCCTCTATTAAAGGCTAATGCCTAATTTTACATTGCTCAACAAAACGATTTACACTGAAAATTATGAAAAAAGCTTTCTCTTCAATGAAACTTGCTGCAGCTTTCCTGCTGTTTACTGCGTTTACTCTTAAACAGGACAACCTGCAGAAACTGGCTGCTGTAGATGTGAAAGGTCTCGATGGCAAAATCGTCAATACCGGAACTTTCAGCAACAACGGAAAACCTATCGTGGTTTCGTTCTGGGCAACATGGTGCGCGCCCTGCAAGAAAGAACTGAATGAGATTGCTGAAGTATATGAAGAGTGGCAGAAAGAAACCGGTGTGAAAGTTATTGCCGTTTCCATTGATGATGCACGCAACTCTCCAAAGGTAAAGCCTTATGTTGAACAGCAGGAATGGACGTATGAAGTTTATCTGGATGAAAACCAGGACTTCAAACGCGCCATGAACGTAAACAACGTTCCGCACACATTCGTGCTGAATGGAAACAACGAAGTAACATGGCAGACCAATGTATACAACCCGAATGGCGGTGTTGAAGACATCTATAAGCATGTGAAAGAAGCTGCAGCCGCGGCTGAAAAGAAATAATCTGAATTACGAAAACGCTCTGAAGTGAAGAAGATTTTAATTCTGATACCGGTTGCCCTCACCGGTATCGTTGGTGCATTGCAAGCACAGATCCCGGGACTCGGGAACGGACAGATTCACGGAAATTTCCAGATTGATGCGCAATACTACAATCCGGATTCCGCTATCGGTGCGCCTGCAGTTCCTGAGAAAGCCCTATCAAACGGTTTCGGAAACCTGATTTATACCAACGGTAAGTTCATGGCCGGTATTCGTTACGAACATTACCTGAATGTAATGCAGGGTTTTCCTGTGGAATATAAGGGAACCGGAATTCCTTATCGCTTCGCAACGTATAATAACGACGGACTTGAAATTACCGTCGGCAGCAGTTACGATCAATTCGGAAGCGGCATTGTATATCGTGCATTCGAGGATCGTGGATTAGGATACGATAACGCTCTGGATGGTGCACGCGTTCGCTTTACAAAAGTGAAAGGACTTGCCATCAAAGGGGTTTGGGGTAAGCAGCGTACGTTTTTCACATCTTCTCCGGGCATTGTCCGCGGTATAGACGGTGAAATCAACCTGAACGAATTGCTTGGACACAAAATGGATTCGTGCAAAACGACATTCATCCTCGGTGGAAATTTTGTGAGCCGTTATCAGATCGATCAGAACCCGCTGCTTGATATGCCTCAGAACGTTGGAGCATGGAGCGCGCGAATGAATATCATTCGTCCTAAACTGAATCTATTCGGTGAATGGGGATACAAAATCAACGATCCTACATTAGGAAACAACTACATCTACAAACCGGGCACAGCATTGTTCGTAAGCGCAACTTACGCAACGAAAGGTTTGGGGATTATGGTTGCAGCAAAGCAGATTGACAATTTCGGATTCCGCTCTGATCGTGATGCAGCGGGAAATACGGCAATCATCAATTATCTGCCTGCTTTGACGAAACAACATACGTATCAGTTGGCGGCATATTATCCGTATGCTACACAGCCAAACGGAGAAATTTCCTGGCAGGCTGAAATCGGCTACAAATTCAAAAAAGGAACCGCACTCGGAGGAAAATACGGAACAAGTCTTACGCTGAATTACTCACAGGCGCACGGACTCGACTCTACCGAGCTTCATGACGAAGCTACAACAGCTCTCGGATATGAAACGAATCTTTTCGGTTTAGGCGCGTTGTATTTTCAGGACGTGAATATTGAAGTGTTCAAGAAATTCTCTCCGAACTTCAAAGGCACTTTCCTTACAGGTGTTCTGCAGTACAACAAAAACGTAATCGAAGGTAAAATCGGATATCCGATTATCATGACGCATTACATTGTGTTCGATCTCATCTTCAAGCTCAATGATAAAATGACATTGCGTACAGATCTTGAACACATGTATGCAAAAGAAGATTTCGGAAGCTGGGGAATGGGTCTTGCAGAACTTACAATAGGCGAGCACTTTTTCGTTGCTGCAATGGATCAATACAATTACGGCAACAAACACGAAGATCTGCGCATACATTACATGAATGCACAAGCAGGTTACTATTGGGGCACAAACCGTATTGTTGTGGGTTACGGAAAGCAGCGCGCAGGTATATTCTGCGTAGGCGGAGTTTGCCGCTTCGTTCCTGCATCCAACGGTTTCACACTGTCAATCACCAGTTCATTTTAACAATTGAATTGATTAACTTAGTTCAAATGAAAAACGCAAAATATATTTCCGTTGCTGCTGTTGCTGCTGTGTTTCTTTTCAGCATGTGCGATTATGTAACCGCGCCGCGTGATGTGGTAATTGGCGGCGGTGGAAATTTTGACACCACCAAGCGTGTTGCATTAATTGAAGAATGGACCGGTCATACATGCATTGCATGTCCTGCAGCGGCGCGCGATATTCATACTCTTGATTCTATTTACGGAGAATCGTTCATCGCGATTTCTATACATGATGATTACTTCGCAGAACCTTGTCCTCCGCATCCGCTGCCAAACTGCGCAACCGGAGTGCCGGGTGCTTTTGCTGAAGATTTCCGTTGCCCGACAGGCGCGAGTTACAGCGCTACGTGGCCTTCAGGTCCGTCATCACCTCCGCAAGGATTGGTAAATCGTTTGCATCCTTCTGACCAGGTCATCACACGTGGAGCCTGGCCCGGATTGGTTGACAGCGTGGTAAATGAGCTTGCAGCTACTTCCATCCACCTTGAGCCAACCTACAACTCTGCTACACGTGCGCTTACGTTCAACGTGTGGGGCGTTTGGATGCAAGCATATACAGGCGATCTGAACGTTGCTGTAATGCTTACAGAAAGCGGAATGGTGGGTTGGCAGACAGACGGAACATCCTGCGATTCTCAATTCGTATTTGAACATGTGCTGCGTGAATGTGTGAATACTCCTGGATCTATCACAGGTTCTCCTGTATTCTCCGGCACTTCTACAATCGGAACGCGTTGGTCATATACACTTCCAACTGCTTACACATTGCCGGTTGCGTTTGACGCTTCGCACTGTCATCTGGTGGCAATCTTATACAATACCACTACACAGGAAGTTATTCAGGCCTGGGAAGAAGACCTTTAAGAAGTATTGGCGTAACTTTGAATCATGAAAGTTCGCCTGCTCCTTTTCGCTCTTCTGCTTACAACAGTAGTTTCCGCACAACAAACTTTTCGTGCAGGATTGATCGCCGGTGTTAGCGGTTGCCAGATTCACGGTGACAGTTACTCCGGATATCATCAATTAGGCTATGTAGGCGGTGCATTTGTGCAAACGAATCCAGATGCGCAGGTTCAATTTGTAATGGAACTTCAGTATTCCAAAAAGGGAAGCCGCAAACTGACCAATCCCGATATTGGCGATTACACTTACTTCGAGTTGCGCATGAACTATATTGAAGTGCCGTTACTGGTTCGATATGGATCAAAGCGCATTTTCATTGAAGGCGGAGCATCACTTGGTTATCTTTTCAAAGTGCGGGAATGGGACAGTTTCTCGGAAATCACGCCTCGCGATTTCAAGAAAACCGAATTATCTGCTGTGCTGGGAATAGGTTATCATATCAACGAGAAATTCAGTGTTGATTTCAGAAGCGTGAACTCATTACTTCCAGTAAAAAAATTCGGACCGATTATGTATCCCGTTTGGTATCAGGATCTGTTCAACATGGGAATGTATAATAACGTGGTTACGCTTTCTGTAATTTACACATTACCCAACGGCAAAGAATAAGTTCATGAGCGGAAAGAAAATTGTTGTTGCAATCACCGGGGCGAGCGGTTCTGTTTATGCAGACGTGTTGTTGCAAAAACTTGCGGCATTGAAGAATCAGATTGCGCATGTTGGAATCGTGATGTCTGATAATGCAAAACTCATTTGGAAATCCGAACGCACCAACGAATCATGGAATGATTACGGATTTGCATTTTACGATCGCAAAGATTTCAATGCTCCGTTCGCATCAGGCTCAGCAAAATACGATGCAATGATTGTTGTTCCGTGCTCAATGGGAACACTCGGTCGTATTGCGCATGGAATTTCAGATGATCTGATTACACGCGCTGCAGATGTGATGCTCAAAGAACGACGTAAACTGATTCTCGTTACACGTGATACGCCTTTGAGTTTGATTCACATCAACAACATGAAAACGGTAACAGAAGCAGGCGGAATCATCTGTCCGGCTTCTCCTTCGTTTTACAGCAACCCGAAAACAATCGACGAAGCAGCAGCAACCGTTGTTGATCGCGTGATTGATCTGTGCGGGCTCGACCAGCAAAGTTTCCGTTGGGGCGAAACAAAATAATTTTCCGGCTTCCGCGACTTTCTGAAAACAGTGATTTTCAGAGGATTTTTCTTTCTGAAACGCAGGATGTTAGCAACTCGGATTCCCTTCTTATAGGAATTTTAACATTGCAGATGTATCTTGGATTCACTGTTTCGCGTTAAAGCATTGTTGAATTCATTCAACAGAAAGTAAAGGAGAGATAGATTATGCTTGAGTTCAGTAAACACATCCTTAAAAGCGTGAGCTTCGACCGCGCTTTGTTTCAGAAAGAATTAATGAAAATGCTTCATCGTTTGAAGCCTGATGAGGCGCTGTTACTTAAAGCCTGGGCGTTGACCACTTTCGGTCATTTGTACGGCGATCTGATCCGTGAAGCGTATCAGAATTTCGCGCGGACATAGAAAACTACATTCTTATTTCATCCTATTGCTTATGCTGGCCAGAATCCTGATATACATTATTGGAATTCTGTTGTTCAGCAGTGAATTACATGCCAAAATGGATGATAAGCTTTTAAACTATTACAGGAATGTTAATCGTGCAGAGCTTTTCATTCTGGATTCGAATAATAATGCCGCTATCTACTGGTATAGAAAAGCGTTTATATTGAAAAACCGGCCATTTGCTAAGGATCAATATAATTATGCTACATGCCTCGCTATCAAAGGAAATTTCAGGAGTTGTTACAGACAACTTAAATTGTTAGTAGCTAAAGGAGCTTCTATTAACGAGTTGCAAAAACGATCTGTTCTGACTGCTTTTTTTAGTTCACAATATGGTGACAAGTTGATCCATTACAGTCGTACACACAAACTTCAATACAACTTGACATATCGTTCAAAGATCGATTCTATAATCTGGAAAGATCAAGAATTTCGCAATAAACAAGGTGGCTATGCAGTACATGGAAAAGCAATACGTAAAGCCGACAGTCTCAATGTAATTGAATTTGATTTGTTAATTGCACAATACGGCTTCCCATCGGAGGAGCATGTTGGAATCGACTCTGGATTGAATTTTTTCAGGCCGATCTTTCACTCTTTCCTTATTCACCAACAACATCAGGCACAAAATCAATTCAGGGATTACACCGCTCTGCTTACAACTGCTTCAGAAGTTGGTGACATTGAAATTCACGCCGCTGCGGAATATATTGACAAAAGTTCCGGTAAAGATGTGTTTGGCTTCTTTCATTCTGGAGTTGTTCAGCTGGTACTTGATACTTTAACTAACGATCAAGCTATACCCCATTTTTCCAATTCGGCAACCGCGCCTTACGGATACTTCAAACTCGATGAAGAGAAAGAAAAACAAATCAATGTTCAACGGGAGCTATACGGGTTGGAGCCACTGTTATGCGCGCGAAGAAAAACATTATTCTCGAAGCGCGATGCAAGATTTATATTTTCGAGCTCTTCGGTCAGTGTTCTCATCTGCAATTCTAGAGAACAATACAGGAAAATGGAGCAATCCATTACTTGGTTCTAGCTTAACTTTCACTAATGTTTCGATTGCAGATCTTATTGTTAGCCTCCTTATGCATTTTGCTAAATAGTTTTTTGTGAATAAGGTTTTGAACTGTTCGTTCTATCGCCTGCCGGCAGCATGGAATCAATTTTCGCTATTGAACTTTATGCAAAAATAATATCACCCCTTCGGGGTTGAAAAATTCTAAATCCAAAAATCAGAATAAGCTAAGCAAAGCCTGACGTAGTGAATTATTCTGAACCTTCAATAAATCTGATATTCCTCTTCAACCCTTCGAACTTCGTTCGTTTTACTGCCGACTTGCGGAATAATTCACGGAATACATCTTCTGTAATTTCCGTCCACTCCTCACGCGTCATGCTAAGTAATTTTTCATTGGCGTTGAAGCGCGACTCAGCGTGCGGAACGGAAAATCTGTTCCATGGACATACATCCTGACAGATGTCGCAGCCGAACATGTTGTTCTGAAATTTTCCTTTCTCACTTTCAGGAATTGCTGACTTCAGTTCTATTGTGAAATAGGAAATGCATTTGCTTCCGTCAACCACATGCGGATTCACAATTGCGTCCGTTGGGCAAGCATCAATGCAACGCGTACACGTACCGCAGAAATCACCAACAGGCTGATCGTACTCCAACTCCACATCAAGAATGAGTTCTGCAATAAAGAAAAACGATCCTGAGTTCTTATTGATAAGATTCGCATTCTTACCAATCCAACCCAATCCGCTTTTCTTCGCCCATGCTTTGTCCATCACCGGTGCAGAATCCACAAACGCGCGACCTCCAATGCTTCTCCCGATTTTTTCTTCCAGCGTATTGAGCATTTCATGAAGTTTATCCTTGATCACAAAGTGATAATCTTCACCGTATGCGTACTTCGAAATTTTCGGTGCGCGTGAATCGTGCTGCGCTGAATCCGTGTAATAATTCAGCAAAAGTGAAATCACACTTTTCGCACCCGGCACCAGCTTTCTCGGATCAAGACGCATGTCGAAATGATTATTCATATAATGCATTTCACCTTGCATATTGTTCTTCAACCATTGCTCCAATCGCGGAGCTTCTTCTTCCAGAAAACCGGCTGCAGAAATTCCGCAATAATCAAATCCGAGACGTTTCGCCTCCGATTTCACAATCGCAGTATGTGCAGCTTTACTCAAAGTTGTTGTACTGATGAATTATTCTCCGAACAGCGTACCGCTGTCACGTGTTGAAATCTTTCCGAGATGCTTGTACGCAAGATCCGTTGCCTGACGTCCGCGTGGTGTGCGGATCAGATAACCTTCTTTGATCAGAAACGGTTCGTACACTTCTTCAATCGTGCCTGCTTCTTCTCCAACAGCAGTGGAAATAGTTGTGATACCGACAGGTCCGCCTTTGAACTTCTCAATGATGGCCGAAAGAATACGAATATCCATTTCATCCAATCCGTTCTTATCAACGTTCAATGCTTTCAATGAAAGCTGCGCAATTGCCATGTCAATGGAGCCGTTTCCTTTGATCTGCGCGAAGTCGCGTACGCGACGTAACAAAGCATTTGCAATACGCGGAGTTCCTCTGCTGCGGCGTGCTATTTCATAAGCAGCTTCTTCGCTGATCGGAACATTCAGAATTCCTGCAGAGCGCTCCACAATAGAACTGAGCAGCTTCGCATCGTAATACTCAAGTCGCGATGTAATTCCGAAACGTGCACGCAGCGGAGATGTAAGCAAGCCGGAACGCGTTGTAGCACCAACAAGAGTAAACGGATTCAGATTAATCTGTACTGTTCTTGCATTCGGACCGCTGTCGAGCATAATATCGATGCGGTAATCTTCCATTGCAGAATAAAGATATTCTTCAACAACAGGACTCAGGCGATGAATTTCATCAATGAAAAGCACATCGTACTTGTCGAGATTCGTAAGCAATCCTGCAAGATCTCCGGGCTTATCGAGCACAGGACCTGAAGTTGTTTTCATACTTACGCCCAACTCCTGCGCAATAATATTCGCAAGTGTAGTTTTCCCCAATCCGGGAGGCCCATGAAGCAATACATGATCCAACGCCTCTTCGCGTTGCTTCGCAGCCTGAACGAAAATTCTCAGGTTCTCCACTACACCTTCCTGTCCGGAGAAATCTTCAAACTCCTGCGGACGCAGCATTTTCTCTACTTCTTTTTCAGAAGAAGAGAGGTTCTCGTTTTCCGGATCCAGGTTAGGATTCATTGTGTAAATGTACGAATTAGGAATTGGGGATTAGGGGTTCGGAACTCGGGATTGGGGGTTGAGAAAAGTGAGCGAAATTACGATGAACGTTTAAACAGTGAGCCAATCACAACATCTTCACAAACTTATTCTCCGGTGCTATCGTCCGCAAAATCTCAGTCCAGTAAATGATTACATAAAATGCGTAAGTCGGTGAGTTAAACTTGTCCGCAATATTCGGATTGTCGCGCACCATCCAGCGTACACCTACATCACTTCCGAGTCCGAGCCATCGTGTTGCGCGGAAGCCTATACTGAATCCGGTTTCGTAAACAACAATGGATCGTTGAGCGTGAAATACTTTTTCTCCGTTCACTCGCTGCATATATCGTGAGCGTCCCACTCCAAGTTGAAACGGGATGATACTGAACTTCCATTTTCCTTTGCGATAGAAAACATAACGAGCATACCACGACACATAATCCATTCGGATTTCAGCCATTGCCGAGTCAATGACTCCTCCTTCTGATGTAAAAAATATTTTACGCTCAATATCATCGTCCAGTCGATAATATCCGATACCGAGTTGAATAAGATTCCCGAAATCTGCAGCTGCCTTAATTCCCCAAATCTGTGCTTTGCGATTACTGATGAAAGAATTCTTTCCATCGAGTCCGCCGCCGAGTGTAATTCGTTCATGGAAACTTTTATTGATTGAATCGTGCACAGGGTTGCTCTTCTGCGCAAAAGCGTAAAAAGAGATCAACGACAGAATCGAAAAGAGTAAACTTCTGCAGCGCACGTTCATTCAAAAAAAAGGGTCGCAAAATGCGACCCGTATAATTTAGTGGTGACCTCCGCCATCTTCTTCGCCATCGCGAAGCGGAACGGTTTGAGGAATGAAGTCAGCTTCTTCACCCGGCTTGCTGTAATCGTAAGCCCAACGATGAACTTCAGGAAGAGCACCAGGCCAGTTTCCGTGAATGTTTGCCATTGGAGTTGTCCACTCCAATGTGTTCGCACCGTAAGGATTCTGCGATGATTTAGTGCCGCGGAAAATGCTGTAGAAGAAGTTGAAGAGGAAGATGATCTGCGCCAACGCTCCGAGGATTGCAAACACCGTAATCAGAACGTTAATGTCCTGCAAGTTGTGGAACAACGGGAATTCCATGTTTGTGTAGTAACGGCGTGGCACACCGGCAAGTCCGAGGAAGTGCATAGGGAAGAATACTCCGTAAGCACTGATAAACGTGAGCCAGAAGTGCAGGTATCCGAGATTCTTGTTCATGTGACGCAGGAACAGTTTCGGGAACCAATGATAAACACCTGCAAGCATTCCGAAGATTGCGGACACACCCATTACAATGTGGAAGTGAGCAACTACGAAATAAGTATCGTGGATGTTGATGTCGAGTGCAGAGTCAGCAAGGATGATACCTGTTACACCACCGGTGATGAACGTTGATACGAGTGCGATTGCGAACAACATTCCCGGAGTAAACTGAATGTTACCTTTCCAAAGAGTTGTGATGTAGTTGAACGCTTTAACGGCGGAAGGAATCGCAATGAGCAACGTTGTGAATGTAAACACGGAACCGAGGAACGGGTTCATACCGGTTACATACATGTGGTGACCCCATACGATGAACGAGAGGAATCCGATTGCGAGGATTGAAGTGATCATCGCGCGGTAACCGAAGATCGGCTTACGTGCGTTAACTGAAATTACTTCTGAAGTCAGACCCAATGCAGGAAGGATGATGATGTAAACTTCCGGGTGACCAAGGAACCAGAAAAGGTGTTCGAAGAGAATCGGGCTACCACCTGACTGAGAAAGTGCTTCACCACCGATATAGATATCGGAGAGATAGAAACTTGTTCCGAAGCTGCGGTCGAAAATCAGAAGGAGTGCGCAAGAGAAAAGAACCGGGAACGAAAGTACACCGAGGATTGCAGTAACGAAGAACGCCCAGATAGTAAGCGGAAGGCGTGTCATCTTCATTCCTTTCGTACGCATGTTAAGGATAGTGATGATGTAGTTGAGACCACCGAGCAATGAAGAAACGATGAAGAACGACATTGATACGAGCCAAAGCGTCATACCTAATCCTGAACCCGGCATTGCTTTTTCAAGAGCTGAGAGCGGAGGATATACTGTCCAACCACCTGATGCTGCACCGTCTTCAATGAACAATGAAATAGTCATTGTAGCAGAAGAGAGGAAGAAGAACCAGTAAGAAAGCATATTCATGAAACCGGATGCCATATCGCGCGCGCCGATCTGATACGGAATCAAAAGGTTACTGAATGTTCCTGAAAGACCGCCGGTCAATACCATGAACACCATGATTGTACCGTGAATGGTAACGAGAGCCATGTAAGCGTTCGGATCAAGAACTCCATCAGGACCCCATTTGTCTCCCATCACTGCATTGATGAATGCAAACTTTTCTCCCGGCCAGGCGAGCTGGAGACGGAAGATGATTGACATTACCATTGCAACAACAGCCATGATCACAGCAGTGATCAGGAACTGTCGGGAGATCATCTTGTGATCCATGCTGAAGATATACTTCGACACGAACGACTCATGATGCTCGTGATCGTCGTGATGCCCGTGATGCGCATGAGCGTCATGCTCCAGAGATTGTGCATGAAGTTCACTGTGTGCGTGCATATCAGCTGCCATATTCTTTTCTTTTTTTATAGTTGTTCTCCTTGCGGAGATAATTCGTAATAGTCAGTTTATTTAACCTGTGCTGTTTTTTCTGCCGGAAGGAATTCAGTGTGACGATTCATGAACGCCTCATACTGCTCTTTCGTTCCAACCACGATTTTGATCTGCATGTTGTAGTGTGCAGCACCGCAGATTTTGTTACATAACAACACATAATCAAACTCCGGATTACCGGTGATCTTACGCATCTCTTCAGTTGTAACTACCGGTTTGAAGTGGAAGAAAGTTTCCATACCCGGAACCATGTTCATCTGAGCACGGAAATGCGGGAAGTAAGCACTGTGAATAACGTCCTGTGAGCGGAAACGGAAGTTTACTTCTTCGTTTACCGGAATGAAAAGTGTATCAGAGATAATCACATCATCATGACCTGCAACATCAGAAGAATCAAGACCCAGAACGTTTGCGTCCATAATGAGACGGTAGTTCGCTTTCCCGAGTTTGTTATCGTCACCTGAGTAACGTGCTGTAAAGCTGAACTGTTTTGCGTAAACTTCTACAATACGAACTTTTGAATCAGCTGGTTCAAGGGTACGGTTCCAGAGGCGGATACCCATGAAGATAATAACGAAAAGGACGATGGCAGGAACACCTGTCCACAACATTTCAAGTTTGTTGTTGTGCGCGAAGTAAGCTGCTTTACGATCAGAACGTCCGTAGTATTTCCATGCCATGATGAACAACAGGGAGTTGGTTACGAGGAACACAATCCAGATGATAATCATGTTGAAGTTCAGGAGCCAATCAATATCAATACCGTGCTCAGATGCCGAAACCGGCAGCAAACGGTCTTTGTAATTGAAAAGGCACCACAGACTGAAGATCCACAGGAAAATCATAAACAGGAACATCAATCTTGAGTTCAGTTTATTGTCCTTATCGGTAACCTTGTTCGGGTCAACACCTTTCAACTTAGCGGAGAGTTCCACAACACGGACCAACTGCCAAATTGCTGCGGCCGCAAGTATCAGGATAAAATAGATTACGAACTTCATATTATTTGTATTGTGTCGTTCAGTTTATAATAATGCCTTTGAGCAAAACAGTTTATTGATGGTGATGAATTCCTTCCGGCAACAACGCATGGTTCTGTGCAAGGATCGGCTGCTTGGAAAGTGCACGAAGTGTCCAGAATACGAAGAATGAAAGGAAAGCAACGAACATTCCGATTTCAATGAATCCGATTCCCCAGTTGTTTCCAACAGTTCCCGGCATTACAAGCAGGAAGGTGTCTGTCCAGTGGAAGAACAATGTGAGAAGACCCACGAAGAATACATAAGACTTGTTACGCTTAGAGTCGCGTGACATGAGAACCAGCATCGGGAACACGAAGTTTACGAGCATAGTGATCCAGAAAAGACCGCGGTACTGTTCCCAGCGCTGCATGTAGTAAACAACTTCCTCAGGAACGTTTGAATACCAAATGAGCATGAACTGAGAGAACCAGAGATAAGTCCAAAGGAAGCTGATTGCGAACATCCATTTTCCAAGGTCATGCATGTGGCTCGGGTTAACGAACTCAAGTTGTCCGCGCGACTTCAGGTGAATTGCAAGGAGGTTGAACGCGATCATTGCGCTGATCCACCATCCTGCGAAGTTGTACCATCCGAAGAGTGTGCTGAACCAGTGTGTGTCGATAGACATGATAACGTCCCAAGTGAATACTGAAGAAGTAAATCCGAAGAACACGAGGAAAATCGCTGCATTCTTAAGGTTCTTCATCCAGTTAGCAGAACGTGATTCGAAAGATGACATCTGATCTTCAGCAGACTGGTTTTTGCGTGTCCAGTTCTGATACCAAACCCATCCGAGGATGAAAACCAACGTACGTCCGTAATAGAAAATACGGTTGAAGTACGGTGCTTTGTGCTGCATGATAGGATCGTTTGTGTATGCATCAGCATCCTGCCAGTGGTACAAGTGATGCACGTGGAAATCTCCGAGTATGATTACAACTGCGATCAACGCCATTCCAATCCAAAGGAAGTCGCCAACTGCGCTGAACACGCGCATGAAAACGGTGCTCCATGATGCCTGTGCAGCATATTGCATTGCATAGAAGAACACAGCAGCCAACGCCAATCCTCCGAAAAAGTATCCGTTCACAAGAACGTTAGCCCAAACACGCTGTCCGAGGGAAGCTGTGTGGTCATGATGTTCTGCTCCTCCATGTTCGCCGTGTGCAGCTTCCGGTGCATGCCAAAGGATCATGCCCAGAATCAACATCAGTACTCCGATTCCGCAGATAATCAAGAGATTCTTCTGCGTCTTCGAGCTGAAGTGATAAGTCAGATTGTTAGTATTAACGTGGCTCATATGCTTACTTGCAGTTTTCTTGAGTATTCAAATGCTTATTTAGGTTGAACAGGTGCAGTTGCTTTTGTTGAATCCGTTGCAACTGTTTCTGTCATTTTCTTCTGGTATTCAGCCATGCTGATGTTTCCGCGGCCGAGGCGCTCAACATACAACACCACTTTCCAACGCTCTTCCGGAGAAAGCTGTGCTGCGTGAGATCCCATTACGCCTTTTCCGTAAGTGATCACGTGATAAACGTGACCGTCAGTAAGTGTTCCTTTCTTATTAAGATCAAGATAGCTTGGCGGCTGGTTAGGGTACTTCTCTGAAGTAACCAGTTTGCCCTGCCCATCACCTGCGTCGCCGTGACAGTAAACGCAGAAACGATCGTAATAGAATTTGCCTTCCATCTCAACACTGTCGTTGCGCATTGATGCAGGAACTTTCCAGAATGCAGATGCAAGACTGTCGCCCATTGCATTGTTCTCGTAAGGGAAAGGAGTCCAGCCGCGAGCAACAGTTCCATCAGGCGGAAGCAAATTGGTCATGCTGTCTTTCATCGCATCATTGATGAATTCCAGGTTAGCTTCTGGGCCGACACCTCTGTACATATCGGGCATAAATTCCATACCCGGGCTGTCCGGATTCTCCTTAACGCATGAACTGAACATTGCTGCAGAAGCAAATGCTACTGTTCCGAGTGCGAGGATGGTATATTTTTTCACTTTCATATCTGTAAATTCAGATAATGTTATTTCACGTTTACTTCATCTGCACCGGTTTCGCGGAGCATGCTTACGATTTTCGCTTCGTCCTCTGACTTCGCTTCGATAAGAATCAGGAAGCGGTCGTCAGTTGTACGCGGATCAGGATTTTTCGGAGATACGCCCGGAAGAATCCAACTGCGGAGGAAGAAGGTGATTGCCATACCGTGACCGGCACAGAATACTGTTAACTCGAATATCACCGGAATGAAAGCAGGCCAGTTCATGAAGTAATACATGCTTGGCTTACCACCGATATCCTGAGGCCAATCGTGCACCATCATGAACCATGTCATGAGGATTGCAAGCGATGTACCTGTGATTCCGTAGATGAACGCACAGATTGCGATGCGTGTACGCGGCAATCCGAGTGCAGGATCAAGACCGTGGATAGGGAACGGAGAGAAAACATCCTTGATGCGCACTTTGTTTGCGCGGATCTTTTTCACGCCTTCGAGACACAATTCCTCGTCGGTGTAAATCCCATGTATCGTTTTAGTTGCTGACATAATTCTTATCAGATAATATTTT
Organism: Bacteroidia bacterium; assembly: GCA_023151315.1. GTDB lineage: Bacteria > Bacteroidota > Bacteroidia > Palsa-965 > Palsa-965. The sequence goes on along the minus strand of JAKLJE010000014.1, from coordinate 14,657 downwards.
AGTGATGTGCACCTGCCTGTTCCGCAGCAGCACGACGGTTCTTATGTTCTTCGCTTGATGACTTCACGATCATCTTCAATTCGCTCAGTGCAATTACAGGGAATGTGCGTGCGAACAGAAGGAACACCGAGAAGAAAAGTCCGATTGTACCGATGAAGATTCCGATCTCAACCCAAGTCGGGTGATACATTGTCCAGTTCGCAGGCATGTAATCGCGGTGCAATGAAGTCACGATGATTACGAAACGCTCGAACCACATACCGATGTTCACTACAATTGAAAGGAGGAACATTGCGTGGAGACTCGTACGGATTTTCTTGAACCAGAAGAGCTGCGGAGAAATTACGTTACAAGTCATCATTCCCCAGTAGCTCCACCAGTAAGGACCGGTAGCACGGTTCATGAACGCGTAACCTTCGTATTCCACTCCAGAGTACCAAGAGATGAAGAGCTCGGAGAGATACGCAACACCTACCATTGAACCTGTCAATGTGATGATGATGCACATCATTTCCATGTGCTGAATAGTGATGTAATGCTCGAGGCTGAATACTTTACGCATGATCAACAGGAGCGTTGATACCATCGCGAATCCGGAGAATACCGCACCTGCTACGAAGTATGGAGGGAAGATGGTAGTGTGCCAACCCGGAAGGATTGACGTTGCGAAGTCCATGGATACGATAGAGTGTACAGAGAACACGAGTGGTGTCGAAAGACCTGCAAGTACCAATGAAACTTCTTCGAAACGCTGCCAGTCTTTAGCACGACCGCTCCAGCCGAAGCTGAGAATGCGATAGATTTTGTGCTGCATTGGCTTGCCTGCCATTTTGAAACGATCGCGGATAGCACCGAAGTCAGGAATAAGACCGATGTACCAGAACACCAATGAAATGGAGAAGTAAGTTGATACCGCGAATACGTCCCATGTCAATGGAGAGTTGAAGTTCACCCACAATGAACCGAATTGGTTAGCGTGAGGGAACAGCCAGTAATCCAACCAAGGACGACCTGTGTGCATTGTTACGAATACCGCTGCGCACATTACGGCGAAGATGGTCATCGCTTCTGCAGAACGGTTGATTGCCATACGCCATTTCTGACGGAACAGAAGGAGTACCGCAGAGATAAGAGTACCGGCGTGACCGATACCGATCCACCAAACGAAGTTGGTGATATCCCACGCCCAACCTACAGTTTTGTTAGCACCCCACTGCCCGATACCGGTACCGACAGTATAAGCGAGACAGCCGAATCCCCAAAGGAATGTTGCGGCAGCAATCGTGAAAACGAGATACCAATACTTGTTGGCTTTCCCTTCAATCGGACGCGCGATATCAGCTGTGATGTCGCTGTAGGATTTGTTCCCCAGGATCAGCGGATCTCTTAGCGGTGATTCGTGTTGCATATCTAAAAATTAATCAGTTCGTTTCTACTTAACTCGTATTTATCAGATGTGGGCGTTCTTGTCTTCGCGGTTCCAAACTTTAGTCATGTAGAACACATTCGGCTGTGTACCCACAACTTCAAGAACCTCGAACTTACGTCCGTCCTTCACCATTTTAGCCACCTTGCTTTCCGGATCCAATACATCTCCGAAGATGATTGCATCAGTAGGACAAGATTGCATACATGCGGTTTTGATTTCGCCGTCGATTACTTTGCGGCCAGCTTTTTTCGCTTCAAGTTTACCAGCCTGAATACGCTGAGCACACATTGAGCATTTCTCCATCACACCACGTGCACGTACTGTCACGTCTGGGTTGAGCACCATGCGTCCGATATCATCCTGAGCAGGGTTCAATCCTTTGAAGCGGTGGTATTCAACGTAGTTGAACCAGTTGAAGCGACGCACTTTGTAAGCACAGTTGTTCGCGCAGTAACGTGTACCAACGCAACGGTTGTACGTCATCTGGTTGAGACCTTCGTTGCTGTGTGTTGTAGCGATTACCGGACAAACCGTTTCGCAACCTGCGTGGTTACAGTGCTGACACATTACCGGCTGGAATGCAACTTTCGGATTATCGAAAGTCGGATTCTCCATGTTACGGTAAAGTTCCATAGTTCCCATCTCGCCTTTTTCTTCAGCTTCAGCTTTCACTGTGCTGCTGCTGTAGTAACGGTCGATACGCAGCCAGTGCATTTCGCGGCTCTTACGAACTTCATCGCGACCTACAACAGGAACGTTGTTCTCGATTGTACAAGCAACCACGCAAGCTCCGCAACCGATGCAGGAGTTCAGGTCGATAGCCATGTTCCATTTGTGAACAGGACGTTCGAAGTCGTTCCATAAATTCACATCCTCAACAGCCTGCTCACCTTTGTAAGTGTGCATGGTTACTGCAGGATTTCCGGCGCGCTCATCTTTCAGGTATTCTGCAAGAGTTGTTTCGCGGAGGATATCGGTGTTACGACCCATCATTGTATGGTGAGTCTGTGTTGCAGCGATGCGGTAAGTTTCACCGTCAACTTTTGCAACAGAAGCTTCGTATGCATCGAAGCCCATTGTTCCTGAAGCAGTGATTGCTACTGCAGGGAAAATGTTCTGTCCGATATTGTCAACGTATTCGTTGAAGCCTTTGCGTCCGTAACCAACAGCGATGCCGATAGTTCCTTTCGCCTGACCCGGCTGCACCCATACAGGAAGTTTCACTGTATGGCCGTTTGCAGTTACGTTAACAACGTCGAGGTTGTCTTCCATCTGGTCAAAACGCACCATCATTCCTGATTCAGTTTCAACACCGAAGAGGTTCATTGCCTGCGCGTCTGCAGGGTGCATGGTAACGTAGTTGTCCCAGGTAATTTTTGAAATCGGATCCGGCATTTCCTGCAACCAAGGGTTGTTTGCCTGATTACCTGAACCGATTGAAGTCTTGCTGTAGATCGCGAGTTCGAATTTGCCGCCTTTCATTGCAGCAATCTGCGATTTCGCATCATCAAGAGAGATTGTTCCGCCAGTGAAAGAAATACCGCGTCCTGCAGCTGTAGTTACAACAGCCGGTTGATCTGCCTTAACCGAATCATTCTCAACTGTAACGGTTTTAATAGCCGCTACAGGAGCTTCCTCTGTTTTTACAGGAGCAGTTCCTTCAAAAATACCGTCGCGAACGCAATTAATCCAGAATGCGTTGAAATCGCCGTATACGTTCTGCATGCCCTGCATTCCCTGCCATGTTTCTTTTACATAGCTGAGGTAATCTTTCTTGTTATCAGCCCAGCGCAGGAATGATTCCTGTGCGTGACGAGTTGAGAACAGAGGACGGATGGCAGGCTGCTGCAGTGAATAATGACCTGTGCGCGGCATGTGATCGCCCCAAGCTTCGAGATAGTTGTGATCAGGAAGGATGTAGTCGCACAATGCAGCAGTTTCATCCACATGCGAAGCGAAAGAAATCTTAGTTGATACTTTCTTAAGCGCTGCTTCGAATGCGAGTGCTTTCGGAGCAGAGTAAACCGGATTGCTGTTGTAGAAAATCACAGTGTCAACAGAAGATCCTAGTTTCTCAACAAGGCTCTTCATTGCTGCGTCATCACCCTGGTGAGTGAAGTCTTCAACAGAAGTATTGATTGTTGTTCCGTAAGCTCCGATTGCTTTGTTGATTTCGTTAACTACGAGCTGAATTGCAGCGTCGTTGGAACCGCAAACCACGAGAGCTTTTCCTTTAGCAGCTTTGAGTGCTTCTGCAACTGTCTGAATTTCTTTCGAAAGAACAGAAGAAGCTGAACCTGCACCGCCAACTCCGTTAAGAAGTCCGAGTGCAACCTGACCCAACTGAGAAGGTTTAACAGGGAAACGCTCATCAGCGTTTGCACCTGTGAGCGACAACATTGTTTCGAACTGATAGTGACGCGACATTGTTTTCTTGTCAGCGCTCACTTTGCGCGTCATACTGTACTGCTTCGCATGTTCAACAGGAGAGATCCAGTTACCGAGGAAGTCGCAAGACAAGCTCACGATTACATCCGCTTTATCGAAGTTGTAAGTAGGAATCATTGCTTTCCCGAATGAAGAAAGGTTTGCTTTCAGCATTCCGGAATAAGAAACTGCATCGTAAGTAACGTGTGAAACGTTTTTGTACTTCGCAGAGAACTCACCGATTGCGCGGTAAGTTGAAGGAGAGATGATCGTAGAAGAAACGATAGCGATACCTTTTGCAGAAGCAAGTTTCCCGCCGATTTCTTTATCTACATCTTCCCATGATTTATCAGCCCATGCAGCACCTGATTTTGCTTTAGGTCCGCGCAGACGGGTAGAATCGTATACAGAAAGAACAGACGCCTGAGTGCGCGAGTTCGTTCCGCCCATTGTTACTTTGGAGAGCGTGTTGCCTTCGATTTTGATCGGACGACCTTCGCGTGTTTTTACAACGATGCTGCTGTAATCGTGTCCGTCGAAGAAAGTTGAAGCATACCAGTTAGCCACACCCGGGATGATTTCATCAGGGCGGTTAACGTAAGGTACGGATTTAATTACCGGAGCTTCGCAGGCAGCAAGTGTAGCTGCAACTGTAGAGAATCCGAGAAACTTCAGGAAGTCGCGGCGGCTTGTGTTCGCCTCGAGAGTTCCTTTGTCAGTTACAAACTCTTCAACCGGGATGTACTCGGCAAATTCGTTCTGGTTTTTCTCAACAACTGAAGAATCGTTGTTCAGGTGAGCCAGGCCTTTCCAGTATTTTGTTTCGTTCGCCATAATGTTTGCGATCTGTATTCGGTTCTAAGGAATTTCTTTTTCTGAAGATTAATAGTGACAACGTCCGCATTCGAGTCCGCCGGCCATAGCCACGGTGATCGGCTGACCTTTGTACTTCTCTTTCATCTTCTCGTGCAGTTCGGTGTAATAACCGTTGCCTTCCATTTTGAGCGGAGTGTTGCGGTGACAATCGATACACCATCCCATTGTGAGCGGACGCTGTTGTTCGATAGTTCCCATTTTCTTTACATCGCCGTGACAAGTTTCGCAAGCAACGCCACCTACAACAACGTGTTGCTGGTGTGAGAAGTAAACGTGATCAGGGAGGTTGTGAACTTTATTCCAGCGAAGCGGCTGAGGAACGAGTGTGTATGTTCCGTTTGCCGGATCATATCCTGCAGCTGTATAGATCTTCTGGATCTCTTCTGCAGAACCTTCGTTCTTGGTTTGAGAAATTGCTTTGTGACAGTTCATACAAACATTCACAGAAGGAATGCTTGCGTGCTTTGACTTCTCAACGCCTGAGTGGCAATACTGACACTGGATTCCATTATCACCAGCGTGGATTTTGTGAGAGAAGTTGATCGGCTGTGACGGATGATAACCTACCCACTGATCCGGTTTTACTTCTTCAGCGTAAACGCCAACACCTTTAAGAACGTACCAGCCCTGAACCACGAGATAACAGAAAAGGAAGAATCCGAGGAAGCCAACGAGTTTCTTGTTGTTGTTCACCCATGAACGGCTCGCAGTGAGGAAAGGCTGTGCCGGTTCTTCAGGACGACCTTCTTTTTCGTTAAGTGCGTTGCGGAGGTGAATTTTAGTAAAGCGAAGTGTAGTGATCAGAACGATCAGGAGAGCGATTATAATCGCGATTATAAACCAAGGATTGTTTTCATCCTGAACAACTTCAGGACCAACAGGACCAGTAGCGCCTGGAGTTGTTGCAACATCCTGAGGACCTGCGCTTGCGTATGCAAGGATCGCGTCGATCTCTTCGTTCTTAAGATCCGGGAAACCGGTCATAATTGTTTTGAACTTGGCAGGATACAAACCAGCGATATAAGAGTCGCCGGATTTAATTACTGCAGCAGGGTTCTTCACCCAGTTGTATTTCCAGTCACCAGCAGGAATACGATTCAAAACATCTTTAAGTCCGGGACCTGTTGATGCCTTGTCAGTAATAGTGTGACAAGAAGAACATTTTGATTTGAAGAGTGCTTTTCCATCCTGTGCAAATGCATTCGAGGCGAGGACGAAAAATGCCAGAGAGAATAGAACGACTAGGCGTGTGCTTCGTACGTTTTGCCAGAGGCTGTTCATATAGCGATTTTTGCTGTTGGCTATCGGTTAATTCATGCCTTACACTTCAAGGCGTGGCAAATTTAGCAGTCACACTTAGTATCTGACCCTTTTCCGACAGAAAAAATGCACACATTATTTAATTTATAATGATTCTAAATAATTGTTAATTGTGGCAGATTTTTGGAAAATTCGAATGTTTTTTGTTTGGTCACAGGATGCGGGCTAACGGGCGAAGAAGTGTATGGATTGGTCGAAAATCTGACGTGCAAAGTGGCCTGAAACTTGCTAAATTTGGGCATGATTTTACGCATGCTTTTTATCCTGCTGAGCGGGTTGTTTTCGTTGGGTTTGGCGGCACAAAATGCCGATTCTCTGCAGACCGGAGTACACGCTGATCCCAGACTTAAAGTTCTGGTTTCCAAGCACAAAGAAGTGTTAACGAAAGGTCAGCAGAAGGGATATCGCGTACAGATTTACTTCGGTGCTGACAAGGCCAAAGCGAAGGAAATCAAGTCGAAATTTATTGCCGCATATGGCTCCGAAGCGAGAGCTTATGAGATTTACGAAGTGCCGAACTTTAAGATCCGTGTGGGCGACTTCCGGACGCGTTTGGAGGCCTACAGATTCCTGAGAAAGATCAGGGCGGATTACCCGGCGAGCTTTATTGTGGCGTGTGAGATTGAGATGCCGAAGGTGAAGTAGAGTTTAGACCTTAGACTTTAGACTTTAGAAAAAAAATCCCGCTGACGCGGGATTTTTTGTTATTCGGAGAGATCGAAAGTTTCGAGGAACTTCGTTGTGTAATTTCCTTTGATGAAATTTTCGTCGTTCATCAATCGTAAGTGGAAAGGAATTGTTGTCTTCACACCTTCCACAACAAACTCGCTGAGTGCGCGACGCATTTTTGCAATTGCTTCTTCGCGTGTTTGCGCCATGGTGATGAGTTTCGCCACCATTGAATCGTAGTTTGGCGGAATAGTATATCCAGCGTAGATGTGTGAGTCAACGCGAACGCCGTGTCCGCCCGGTGTATGCAACACAGTGATTTTGCCCGGTGAAGGACGGAATCCGTTGAAAGGATCTTCTGCGTTGATACGAACTTCGATAGCGTGCAATTGCGGGAAATAATTTTTCCCTGAAATAGGAACGCCGGCAGCGATGAGAATCTGTTCGCGGATCAGATCGTAGTCGATAACCTCTTCGGTTACCGGATGTTCTACCTGAATACGCGTATTCATTTCCATGAAGTAGAAATTGCGGTGCTTGTCAACGAGGAACTCTACAGTTCCAACGCCTTCGTAAGCAACAGCAGCTGCAGCTTTACAAGCGGCCTCTCCCATTCTGTCGCGAAGCTCGTCTGTCATAAAAGGAGACGGAGTTTCTTCAGCGAGTTTCTGGTGGCGACGCTGGATAGAGCAATCGCGTTCAGAGAGGTGACATACTTTACCGTATTGATCGCCGGCAATCTGAATTTCGATGTGACGAGGTTCTTCGATGTATTTTTCCATGTACATCGCGCCGTTTCCGAAAGCTGCTTCCGCTTCTTTGGATGCCGATTCGAAATTGGCGATGAGTTCTTCCTCGTTCCAATTGATACGCATTCCGCGTCCGCCACCACCTGCAGTTGCTTTGATGATAACCGGATAACCGATTTCAGCTGCATCTCTTTTTGCATGTTCGATGTCGGTAAGCAACCCATCGCTACCCGGAACACAAGGAACACCGGCCGCTTTCATAGTTGCTTTTGCGTTGGACTTATCGCCCATTGCGTCGATCTGTTCAGGAGTAGCACCGATAAACTTGATGCCATGTTCTTTGCAGATGCGTGAGAACTTGGAGTTCTCGGAGAGGAATCCGTATCCCGGGTGAATCGCATCTGCGTTTGTGATTTCAGCAGCGGCAATGATATTCGGGATATTGAGGTAAGAATCTTTACTAGGAGCCGGTCCGATACAAACTGCTTCGTCAGCGAATTTCACGTGAAGTGATTCCTTATCCGCAGTAGAATAAACGGCAACGGTTTTGATACCCATTTCGCGGCAGGTGCGGATAACGCGCAGGGCGATTTCACCGCGGTTCGCGATCAGGATTTTTTTGAACATTTTTTCTTTAGCCATTGGCAGACGTTAGACTTTAGACGTTAGACCTGAGATACGAGACCTGAGACCTTAGATGTGAGTGCTTGTTTAAGCAGGCTCAACCAGGAACAGCGGCTGATCGTATTCAACCGGAGTTGCGTCGTCAACAAGTACTTTAACGATACGTCCGCTTACTTCGCTTTCGATTTCGTTGAAGAGTTTCATTGCTTCGATAATGCAAAGCACTTTACCTGCTTTGATTTCATCTCCAACGTTTACAAAAGCCGGTTTATCAGGAGCGCTTGAGCGATAGAAAGTACCGATCATAGGAGATTTAACAGTGATCAGATTCGCTGAAGATTCTGATTTCGTTTCAGGAGCTTTTGCTTCCGCAGTTGCCTGAGGAGCGGCCTGTTGCATCACCGGCTGCGGCATTGCCACAGGAGCCTGCATCATTGGCATGGCCTGTTGAACGATCACAGGTTGGTCAGTCTTGCCTTTTCCGCTGGTCTTGATAGTGATTTTGATATCCTTCGTTTCCAACGCTACTTCACTGGCACCTGATTTAGCTACAAACTTGATCAGATCCTGAATTTCGGTAAGTTTCATTGTGCGTTTTGTTAGTTCTGTTAATAATGCAAGCGTCCAAATATAGTGGTCAACCCTTTTCCGGCGCACTGTGTTTTTTCAACAATGCCGGATCGTGCTGATTTCAGGCGTCATACGCCCATTTGATGTAAATACTTCCCCAGGTGAATCCGCCTCCAAAGGCAGCGAGGATGATGTTATCGCCCTTTTTGAATTTCTTTTCGTAGTCGAACATCAGCAGCGGAATAGTCCCAGCTGTTGTATTTCCGTAGCGTTCGATATTCATGAGCATTTTCTCAGGACCGATTCCCATGCGGTTTGCCGTTGCATCGCAAATGCGTTTGTTGGCCTGATGCGGAAGCAGGTATGCAATGTCTTCAGCTTTGAGATTATTCTTCTCCATGATCTTCGCTGAAACTTCTGCCATGTTCACAACAGCGTGCTTGAACACCGCTTGCCCTTCCTGATAAGCGAAATGCTGTTTTGCGTCAACAGTTTCATGCGAAGCAGGATTCACAGATCCGCCGGCAGGCATGTTGAGGTGTTGAAATCCTGAACCGTCGGTATGCAAAACAAAATCCACGATTCCGTTTTCATCTTCACTTGGTTCAAGAAGAACAGCACCGCCTCCATCGCCGAAAATGATGCAAGTTGTACGGTCTTCGTAATTGATGATTGAAGACATTTTATCAGCGCCAACCACAATTACTTTTTTGTAGCGACCAGACTCGATGAACTGTGCTCCGGTTGCGAGTGCAAAAAGGAACCCGGAACATGCAGCGGACAAATCGTATCCCCAGGCATTTTTGAGTCCGAGTTTATCGCAGATAATGTTAGAAGTAGATGGGAATACGTAATCGGGGGTAACAGTACCCACGATCACCATGTCGATTTCCAAAGGATCAATTCCTTTTTTATCGAGTATGCTTTTTACAGCATGAACACCGATTTCAGAAGTACCGCGTTGCGGACCTTTCATGATACGGCGTTCGCTGATTCCGGTACGGGAAAGAATCCATTCGTCTGTGGTGTCAACGATTTTCTCGAGATCTTTATTGGAGAGTACCGTTTCCGGTAACCATCCTCCCACAGCGGTAATTGCAGCTTTCCTGTTTGCCATAATTAGAATGCTTTCCGGATTTTATCAGGGAGATTTGCTTTGACCACATCGCGGGAAAGCAGAATCATGTTTTTGATTGCAAGCGGACTGGAAATACCGTGACCGATCATCACGTTTCCGTTAACACCAAGGATTGGTGTGCCTCCGTAAATTTCGTAATTGAAGCGATCGAGGTATTCGTTTTTCACACCGCTATGCTTCATTGATTCGTAAAACGCCTCTGCAAATTTCAGCACTACGTTTCCTGCGAAACCTTCGCACACAATAACATCAGCTTTATCGCCGATGATATCGCGACCTTCTACGTTACCAACGAAATTGAAATCCTGAGAGTCTTTCATCAATTCGTGAGCAGCTTGCGCAACGAGATTCCCCTTTTCAGGTTCTTCACCGATATTGAGCAAAGCGACACGAGGATTCTTTACACCGAAAACATTTTCAGCGTAAAGTTTACCGAGCGTACCGAATTGACAAAGCACATCCGGTTTGCAATCTGCATTGCTGCCTACGTCGAGAAGTAAAGTGAAACCGCCATCGGGTTTTGGAAATGCTGTAGTAATACAAGGGCGAATAACGCCGGCGATTGCTTTAACGGTGTACATTGAACCGACAAGCATAGCACCTGTATTACCGCAACTGGCGAAAGCATCGAGTTGCCCTGCCAGCATCATTTTCAATCCGACTGCGATAGTGGAGTTCTGCTTTTTTGAAAATGCTTTAACGGGATGTTCTCCCATTTCAATCACTTCAACAGCATGAACGATTTCCACCGCGGAAGGGTCAATGCCCTTCGCGGTAAGATGTTCGCGGATCTGATCCTGGTCTCCGATGAGTACCAGTTTGATTCCGGGTTCCAGTTCGGAGAGTGCAAGGCACACACCATCAAGCGGTGCCTGAGGTGCATAATCTCCGCCAAGAATGTCAATCCCGATTCGCATCCGTGCGTGCCGTGATTAGTCTTTTTTCTCCATCACCACTTTCCCTTTGTAGTAAAGGGCGCCATCGTGCCAATAAGCACGATGCCAGAGGTGCGCTTCTCCTGTTACAGAACAAACCGCTACGTTAGGCATATCTGCCTTGTAGTGCGTACGACGCTTGTCGCGGCGGCTTTTGGAGTGGCGTTTCTTAGGATTTGGCATAACTTATAATTATTAATTGTTGTGTTTTAAATTTTTAAGTGCGTCCCATCGGGGATCGGTTTCTTCACTTGAATTTTCTTCGTTTCCGGATTGCAACTGTTCGAGTTTAGCGATTACATCGGGGTCGCAACCGGGAACTTCGGGGCAAACCAAACGAGCGGGAACAGCGAGTACGATATATTCATAAACGTACTGCGTCAGATCCAAATCATTGTAATGGGCCGGTAAGCTGATGAGATCATCTTCATCTTCAAATACTTCAGCTTCCAGATTCACCACCATATTACGATGTGTTTCAATTGGTTGGTAATAATCATTACCACAACGGTCGCACTGCATCATTACACGTCCTTCGATTTTAATATCGAGGGTGAGCATGTGTTGCCTGCGTTCCATTTCAATGTGGACGCTGATATCACCTTTCCCGAATTGAGAGAATTCAAGTGATTCAAAGAACGAGTCATTCAAACTGAAATCGAACGAATAATCGCCTTCTTTCATCCCCGAAAACGGGATCACGAGATCATTGTATTTTCCCATGGTTGAACCTGTTTTCAGAAGGGTCGCAAAACTACTAAAATTAACAGGATTTCAACAATAGAATCCGAGATTTTTTGATGTTTTCGGTCAAAAAGCTCGAAAAAAAGGTGCTTTTTAGACAAAACCAGAGATAGTTGCGATAAAAAACCGAGGAAAATCCGGTCATAATCAGTTGACCGAGCCCAACCCAATACCGATACGGAGACCGTAAAATCGCATCTGCAGCTTTCCGTTTATGGAAGAATTGGGGTAGAAAATCTGCTTATCGAACGCTTCATCGTAGCGAGTATCGCCAAAAGTGAAGGCAGCGTATGGCTCAAGATTGAGATAAATCGATTCTTCTAATACCACATGAATTGACAGATAAGGCGAAACCGAACCCAGGAAGGAGCGTTGTCCTGAATAATTCAGAAACCACAATGGTGTTTTGGTGTGTTCTAATTTGAGGTGCTGAAAATTAGATAAAACACCGCCCAAATCCGTGCCGATTGAAAAGTGATTACCCATTGAAAGGCCGATTCGATAGCTCGCGGAAAAGAGTCTTTGTCGCACCCAATAATCAGTGAACTCAATGATGTTCCCCACAGAATCACTGGTTCCTGAAACAATTTCTTTGGTATTTCCCCAATAGAAATTGAAACCTGTTTCGATGAACCTGTGCTTGCGGACAAAGCCGATTCCATAGGTGAAATGTCCAAACACCTTACTATACGAAGCGCCGTGCGCATTCATTGAATCAATGTCGGTGTTCAGAGGTGTAAAGTCAGTATAATGGCGACTGAAATGCACATAGAATGCACGATAATCTGCTGACTGAGCTTCCACCTTAACAAATGAAGCACACAATGCCAGCACTACAACTGCAACCAGTTTCTTCATTGGGGATTGATTTACTGATCCGAATAGTTATTATAGCAAAGCTAAATTATCTTTCTCTACCTTCTCTTTGTCGTGGTTGAACTTTGAGCGGATTAGAAGAAATTTCATTGTAATTGCTTCGCGCTCTGAAAATATCGACTGCGGTAAAAATTGCTTCGCGCAATGAAGATTCCGAAGCCATGTTTTTCCCGGCGATGTCGAACGCAGTGCCATGATCCGGAGAAGTGCGGATGAACTGAAGTCCTGCGGAGTAATTCACGCCCGAAGAAAACGCAAGCGCTTTGAATGGAGCGAGACCTTGATCGTGATACATAGCGAGGACGCCGTCGAACTTTGTCCAGTTGCCGGATCCGAAGAAACCGTCAGCCGGATAAGGGCCGAAAGCGAGAATACCTGCGTTAGTGAGTTGTTCCACTGCAGGCTGAATGATTGTTTTTTCTTCGTTGCCGAGTTCGCCGCCGTCGCCGGCATGCGGATTCAACCCGAGAACTGCAATGCGTGGTTTGCGGATTCCGAAATCTTCGAGTAAAGACTTCGCCATGATCTTTCCTTTGGCAACAATTCTGTCTGCGGTAACTGCAGATGCTACATCACGCAATGGCAAATGTTCGGTTACGAGACCGATGCGCATATTGCCATTGATTAAAAGCATGAGAACATCAGACGCATTGAATTTACTTCTGATATATCCGGTGTGTCCGGTGAATCCGGGCAAAGCCATTGCCACAGCGTGTTTATCGACAGGAGCTGTAACAAAAACATCAATGTAACCGCGCTTAATATCTTCGATTGCCGTATCAACAGATTGAAGTGCGAGTTTACCTGAAACAGCAGACGGTTTTCCGAAATCCACTTCATCCTCAGCATCGAAGCATTGCACCAGATTCACTTTCTTTCCGTTGAGTGGTTCGCCTGATTTTACAATGTGCAGATGAAAATCTTCATTGCCGATTGTTTTACGATGCGCATTGATAACTTTAGAGGAAGAATATATAACCGGGGTTATTAATTCCAGAATAGCAGGATCAGACAATGCTTTGATGATTGTCTCCGGACCAATTCCGTTCATATCACCCTGAGTGATTCCGACGCGTGGTTTTGAGTCTGACATGATGTAAAGATAGCTATATACCAGACTTTAGACGTTAGACCTTAGACTTTAGATAGTGCTTAGTCGTTAGCCCAGCCAATAACGGCGGAAAGGTCGCTGTCGCCGGCAGATTTCCATTTGGAAGATTCGGAAGTCCAATACATTGCGCCTTGCAGATAGCGTTCCTGTTCCATTACAATTTCGTATGGGAAAGCAATGCTGTTTTGAGAAGCACAAGCATTGAGCGGATTACAGAAATAGTACCCGAGAGAAGTACCGTTATTCTTGATCTGATTGCCTTTGGATGGTGTTTCATCAAGCGCAATGGTGAATCCAAATCCGATGCTGTAGTCTTTGACTTCTGCGACACTGTTTTTTTTCAGATCAATCTGAAAATAGCCACGTGCGCAGTGGTATAGAATATTTCCGGCAGGATCGATCATGAATTCGGAGTATTGTTTGTTTTCAGGTAACTGATCAATAACTCCGATTTTCTTCTGCTCTTTGGTCTGCACATTTACTTTAGTTATTGTAACGATATCATGTGTGGAGTTGTAATAAGGAAAGAGGAAATTGTCTTTATCAATCCAATGTAAAGGCAGACGTACTTTTCCATTGGGGATCAAGGAAACATCTTCGCCATATCCGGCGTCTTTTACGATTTCCACTTTTGGTGCTGATGCGGGATAGAGCCAGATTTTGATATTCCGTGATGAGCAATCTGCTTCCACATCACGACCGAATAGCGGATTATAAACGGGGTTATTAATTTGCTTGAATGACCCTGTTTTCAGATCGAGAAGAGAATAATACTTCCCTCTGAAAATATCGTTAGTAAAGAAGATGATGCTGTCACCGGAAGCTTTTACGAAACGATCGTGTGTTTCAACGAGAACTTTCTTCTCAACGATGTCTACAACTTGTCCGTATGCAGTGATGATGTAACGGTTGCGATAGATCTGACTCGGACCGAGATCGAAGCGTACGCGTGGAGATTTGTCGCTGCTTTGTTGCGTAACAATATCCATGATTTTCTCTCGTGGTCCGGGAATTCCGTCGGTGAATGGAATGCGAACGAGGTGTACGATATGATTCACTGCAGCAGCAGGATCATATTCTGCAAGAATGAGGTATCGCTTTCCCGAAGCAGGAACGAATGCCAATGAAATGAAAACAATGAAGGCAGCAAGTGATAGAGAGTAAGTGCCTTTTCTGAATTTCATTTTAT
>JAKLJE010000013.1 GCA_023151315.1 Bacteroidia bacterium | reverse complement strand
CAGCATCTGTTTTGCACGCGCAGGCAAACGCTTCTTCGCTCTTCTTCTGATGTTCAATCCCATGTTTGTGTAAACCCTGTAAATGCGTTTATGATTCCACGTGAACTCTGCTCTTCGCAAGCGATGATAACTTTGCCAAAATCCAATTGCAGGACGTTTTTCAATAAGCTGCTGCAACTGTTCAATGATTTGTTCATCGTTCTTCGATTTCTGCTTGTATTCAAACGTACTTCTGCTGATAGAAGCTGCGTCACACGCCTGGCGGATGCTCACGTTGTGTTGTTGTGTCATCACTTGAACTATTGCTCTTCTATCATCAGGCGTTACAGCTTTTTTGCAACAGCATCCTTTAACGCTTCATGCACAAGACTGAGATTTGCGTACATCTTCTTCAATCGCGCATTCTCTTCCTCAAGTTCCTTCACGCGTTTGAGTTCTGATGCATTCATTCCGCCATACTTGGATTTCCACAAGTAAAACGTTTGATCGCTGATTCCCTGCTCGCGGCAGATGTCAGTAACCTTCCTGCCATTCTCTTGTTCTTTAAGAATGGCAATAATCTGTGTTTCCGTAAATCGTGATTTTTTCATGGCTTGATAAAATTAGTGGTTGTTTAATTTTTCCTCTAATTTTAATCGGCCGAACTTTGGGGAAGCTGACAGTTACTTATTTTGACTTTTGAGTAGAAACCACTTCTCGTGTCTATCAAACCATTATGTACTGTTGGCGCAATAGTGCCATGTATACCATTGAATCGGCAATGAGTAATAGTAATGTTTTCATTGTTATTAACGAACTGGATTAATATCGGAACTACCGACAATCCTGATGAAAAGGTTAGTCTATCAAAAATAATATTTGAAGTACTATCCAAAAGAAAAGTAGCTCCATTGTAACTAGTTAAAGAATCAGGAATTGTCAGAAATACCACATCTGAGCTGTCTCCAGTTTCAGATGTTAACGTAACAGAATTTTGTATGCTTGATCCCGGAATCGCCTCAATCTCAATTCCATTGTACGTCCCGCTCCTGATTCTAAGCGTGACCGGACCACAAACACCATTTGTCGAAAGTGAATCTACTGCTGCCTGAGGATTCACAAAATCAGGTGAGTTTCCTCCGACAGTATACAAACCACTATAACGCGGCAACGCTAGTCCGGATACTGAGTCATTATAAGGCAATGGATCTATAGAATTGTTTGGACTACTAATCCAAATAATAACTTGATAAGAATGTCCTAAAACAAAAGGATAAGTACTGACCGGAATACCACTCATGGTTTGATATGGAGAAATCGACCCAGACCAGTTTACAGGAGTTTGAACTATTTGATTAACTGACCAGTTTATAGTGCATGAAGTAAGAGGTAGACTTCCATTGTTTAGAACATCAATTGTGATAGGGGTAGATGCACTTAAGCATGAAGAAATGTTAGATCCGGTAACAGCGATTTCAACTGTATACACCGGGTTTTCATCTCCTCCTAAATCAGGAGTTGGTCCCCGAAGATCACCGTCAATGTCATCCGGAGCTTCACTGACAGGCAAAGCATGTTGTAACATCGGTGACGAATTTTGCAGGTGAAAGTCAGTTGGCGACAAGAATAACGGGTCCTGAAAAACGGAATTAGCATCATAACCGCTTGTAGTTTGCCAAGCAGTGAAGCTGGCATAATTAACAGAATTAAAACTGCAAAATATCCCATTAACCATGTACCATCCATTATAATTACACGTATCAAATGTCAATGCATAATTTGCAGAAAACAAAGTACCCGTGGCTGAAGTAGTAGTAACCAGATTGTTGAAGTACGTTATATTGATTGAACTCCCGAGTGTTACGCAAGTTGTGTTACCTGTACACCGGAAAGTATTATTGATTATCCTTAACCCATCGGAATTCTGAACAAACAATACACCCCCGGAGTTAGTAACCACGTTGTTCACAATTAATACACTTGTAGAGTTATTGCAGTACTCAACGCCTAACATTCCATTGATTCGATTTTTTCTCACTAATAAAGATGAGTAAATGTATTCCGTTCTGACTGAGCCCAGAATAATGTCATTGTCCTCCACCTTCAAGCCATAGATGTAACTCAAACGAACCTCACCATTCGCCTGATTACACTGCACCTTGTTCCTACTGAAAACAAAATTTGAATCAGGACTGTTATAGAACCAATTGACCGCATTACGACCGTTAATGAATCTATTTCCGATAATATCAAAATTTGTTTTACTGCCCGCCCCTCCTTCATAGATTAAATCAGCATTAGTGGCGGAAGGAGAAGTTGTAAAAACACAGTGATAAATTGAATCTGATTTGCACGTACCGGTAATACGCATCACAGATCCATAAGTGGCATTCGAATTACTAAATGTAACTTTAGAAAATGTAATGAAACTTGCTCCGGTAAGGCCGACCGAGTAATTTGCAGTACTGGAACCAACGGCTGTAATAATTACCTGTGAACTGTCACCGGATTGTGATTCAAACCTGATGCGGTTGACCGAACTCGCCCCCGCAATAGAGTTCAATTGTATTGCACCACTATAAGTTCCATTTCGAATTTTCATTGTAACCGGCCCGCATACGCCACGAGCATTGAGAGCTGTTGTAGCCTGAACTACGTTAGCGAAATCTGGGGAAGCTCCTCCAATAGTGTAGGTCCCTGACAGTGCGCTACCACCTACCGAATAAAACGCAGTGTCATTGAATGCAAACGGATCCGGAAGTAGATTAGGATTTGAAACAATACACTCAACATTATATGGAGGTCCATTTGTAAGAAAGTTATAGTTCCCCAGACTTACTATAATTGAGTCACCCGAGGCCAATGCTCCACTCCAGTTTACAACCGGTTGAGGCACTCCATTAACACTCCAATTAATCGTTGCCTGATTTATCAATACCGTACCTTGATTTTTCAATACCATCGGAACGTTAACGACTCCAGCACACAATGCTACAGGCAATACAATACGTTTACATTCAATGTCCACATACGAACTTGTTTGTTCGTCAGCACCGATGTCTGGCGGATTGCTTCTTGGCTCATGTTCGAAGTCCTCGGATATCCCAACAATACTTGTTCCCGTATTTCTAAGATCACTCTCGTGTATATGACAATCGTTTGGAATAAGGAAATTCGGATCAACTTCCATTGAATTCATGGAAAACCCTGTCGCATTCCTCCATGCACTCATGGAAGTATATAACACAGGATCCTTATACAACTGTAATCCGCTTGAAACGTATAAATCGTTGTAATTTTCTACAAAGCCAGACGACCAAGTTGAGTACATTGAAAATGCCCTTCCGTTACTAGCGAATACACTGAAAACATTGTTCTGCACAGAAGCAGAATCTGTTGCCCATAAATAAACTGCATGACTGTTCGGAGTTGCCAACCTAACCGTATTGAAATTCATCTTGAATTTATCAATCTGCCAAACGAAAATTCCATATTGAGCAGTGGATCGAAAACGCCCGTTAATGGAGTTGTTGAATATTGTCAATACAGGATTAGGCAAGAGGTTAAGATTGGACAATTGCATTCCTTTCTCAAATGAACCATCGACAATGTTATTGGAAATCACGCAGGTGTCTTTCATACCCACATTAATCCCTACTTGCATATTGGGCGCATTACTGGATATAACGTTATCGGTGAGGACCAATTGTCCGATCGCAAGAGCATAGATACCGGTCTGAGATTGATTATTAAACCAACAGTTTGCAATTTCCAATCCGTTTTCACCTGTATTCGGTGCAAGTAAGTATATCCCCGTACTGCCTCCATTAAAAATAGTATTCCTGAACTTGAGAAAATTCTCTTCAGTGCTCGGGGATGACACAATTGCCCCTCCTGGTGGATTCTGAATACTTGCAGGTGATGTTAAAATACATGATGAGAAATTAATATCATGAGCACCACCATCTATCTGTACTACGGTTGGATAAACTGCACTAAGCTGTTGTACGGTAATATGATCAACAGTTACGTACGATGCACCGCTAAGACGCCCTACATACTGATAGTTTAAGTTTGTTGAGTTGTATTGCCAGATTACCTGCGTACTGTCACCTGTTTCAGAGGTAATTCTCAACGTATTCAAGGCAGAACTTCCTAAGCTCGAGTCAATAAGCACTTGCTCATTATATGTTCCATTACGTAATGAGAGCGTTACAGCATTACAAATTCCATTGCTTCTAAGTGCGGTAATCGCCTGAGTTATCGTAGCGAAATCAGGAGCAATTCCACCGACTGTATAGTTTCCGGTGTAACTAATTCGAATAGTGTCATCTGGTGTTGTGTCATTCATCATGTACACATCAGAAGAAGAGTTCGGTTGTGAAGTCCAAGCTTTAATTGCGTATGTATTTCCGATAGCCGCCGGGAAACTGATCGCAGATATCGCGACCGTATCCATGCTATTTATACTACCCGTCCATAAATATGGAATTTGCACAACATTATTAAGCGTCCAGTTAACCTGAACCGATGTCAACGGAGTTAAGCCACGATTCTGTACCAGAACATTCAATAGAAAGTTCCCAGTACACTCAGTAGGATTAGATCTCACGATAATTGCTGAGGCATCATTACCTACTAAACGAACTGACTCATATGCTCCAGGATAAGGACGTATTAAACTTCTTGGCGCACCATCAGCGTCTGTTATAATGCCACCAACAATTCCGGCAGAAGCATTTTGAGAAAAATCGTTTAATATGTGGCTGTTTGATGATGATACAAACTGGGCATTTGAAGATGCTGAGCTTAAATCTCCTCCTGTAACTGCACTCCACTGATACAAATATTGATAATGCTGTAGTATGGTTGGATAGATAAAAGAAAATAACTTGTATGTCCCACAATCGAAAACATTGCCATCACCACTGTAAACAGCAGGACTAACATGATCAAGATGTATCAAACCATATGAAACACCTGGCCCTCTGTTAAGAAAAATATTATTCCGCACATCACATTGAAGTATTCCTTGGCCTATCCACAAAGCAGTAAGCGCGTTTCCAGTAGGGCTTTCCGTACGTACAGTATTGTGATACACCTGACAAGTTAAATAGCTTACTGTAATTCCCAGGCCTTGAACCACAATGTCATTATTCCACACTTTAGCATAACACGTTGAAGACAAACCCAGAATTGACAATCCACTACCATAACCTCTAATCTTGTTATTACTTACGAATATTGTATCTGTAGTCCCTCCAAGAAATGCATAGTAAAGCAGAGGGGAGGGTGCCGTTTGGATTATTTCATTTCGAGTGATTGAAATCTTCCCATAAAAACCTGTCCGGATTCCATAATTATATTGATCAACAATCAAATTATTGTGAATAACCAAATTCTCTGGATAGGTAGGTGTACTATAGTATAGTGACACACCGTAATTATTCCCAATCAGTCGATTATTACGAATTGTAATTGAATCGCCGATAGTGCCTAAAGTATAACCCGCGAAAATCAGCGCAAAGCTGTTGTTAACAATATTTGAATTGGCATTCGGCAAACACGACATTACACAACTTTCTACAGTAATATTGTCTGCATCATTATTCATGACAAACGTTGATTGGTATGAAGTCGTTCCACTCGCTCCATTGACGATGGACAACTTTCTGAATATAACGTTATCAGAACCGTTAAGTCGTACAACGTAATTGTTACCAGATACAGAAGTTTCCGAAATTGTAACCAAACTACTATCACCACTCTCCGATTGGAATGTAATTGTATTAATTGGAGATGAACCGGAAATTGCCGGCAAACTAATTCGTTCGTTATACACTCCATTCCTAATGTTAAGGCTTACTGGACCGCATATACCATTACTGACAAGTGCACTAACTGCTGCATTTATTGTTGAATAGTTAGGTGAAACACCGCCAATTGTGTAGACTCCACTCATACACTGCGCTCCGGATTCCAACACAAAAAAAGTAGCTAAACCAATCAGAATATTCCTCATTAGGTAACATTTTAAAGAACAATTTACATAAACTGACGATCAATTACAAAAACATTCAATAGAATAGATAAACCTGTAAGAAATTGAAAACGGTACTTGCCTGCTGCAAGTCACTCATGTTTTATAGTGATGATTTAAAGTTTAAATCGCGTTGCGATTCCCTTTGCTTTTTACTCCGTTTCGTTCGTGCTTTGGGCATCAAACCATCATAAAAAGAAAAGGTGTTGAAGCGAAGCATCAACACCTTTTCTTTAAAACTGTACCCGAGACGGGACTTGAACCCGTACGGCCGTGAGGCCAAGGGATTTTAAGTCCCTCGTGTCTACCAATTCCACCACCCAGGCAGGAATCGAACTTCCTGATATAAAAAATCCTCTCAGCGAGAGGACTTTTTGAGCGGAAGACCGGTCTCGAACCGGCGACCTTAACCTTGGCAAGGTTACGCTCTACCAACTGAGCTACTTCCGCTATTGGGACGACAAAATTACAACAGTGCTTGAATTCACCAAGAAAAACCGTCGTTTTTTTACTCTCCTTGGCAGTTTTGGTGACTTTATACGGTAACAAACTGAATAACAGGCTATAAAGCGAACCTTAAACTGAACTTATTTTAACTATCCGATTTCCCTCAATACCCGTAATTTTAATCCATGTATCAAAAAACGCACAAACTCAACAAGCCGGTTGCCGGTTATCATATGCTCCTCATGCTGTCGGAAATCGACGGTGAGTTCCCTACTGCCGAAGGACAAATTATTGTGGCATATCTCGAAGAGAATTTTCCTTTTCGCGTAAATCTCGATGAAGAAATTCAATTTCTCTCAACATTGCCGAAGCAATACTATGAGGAACATTTCGATTCCGCGATGAACGATTTCTACGAAGATTCTACTGCGGATGAGCGTAATCATTTCCTCGACTTCGCTGTTCAACTGGTGAAAGCGGATGATGTGATTACCAAGGAGGAAAATATTTACCTGAATAAATTGTTTGCAGCCTGGGCGCCTGAGTTTGAATAAACCGGATCAGTTTAGCGCCCCAATAATTTCTTTATCTCGTTGAGTTTCATCAACGCTTCGACCGGAGTCAGGTTGTTGATGTCTGTCGTGAGAATCTCTTCACGAATCTGTTCGAGAACAGGATCATCAAGTTTGAAAAAGCTCAGCTGCATATCATCCTGTGCAGCTGACTTCATCGCACCTTCCCGAAGTTCGGAGCTGTGTGATTTCTCCAGTTTTCCGAGAACCTGCTCTGCCTTATTCACAACACGCGCTGGCATTCCGGCCATTCGCGCCACGTGAATACCGAAACTATGTTCGCTTCCTCCCGGCATGAGTTTACGCAGGAAAATTACTTTGTTGCCCACCTCTTTCACACTCACATTGAAGTTGCGGATACGAGGAAACAATTCACTCATCTCATTCAATTCGTGATAATGCGTCGCGAACAAAGTTTTCGCTCTTGCCTTATCCTGTTCGTGAATGAACTCAGCGATGGACCATGCAATGGAAATTCCATCGTAAGTACTTGTTCCGCGACCGATCTCATCGAGAAGAATCAAGCTGCGTTCACTGAGATTATTCAGAATGCTCGCCGTTTCATTCATCTCCACCATGAAAGTGGATTCACCGGAAGAAATATTATCACTCGCACCAACACGTGTAAAGATCTTGTCAACGATTCCAATGCTTGCATACGAAGCCGGCACAAACGACCCCACTTGCGCAAGCAACACAATCAACGCCGTCTGACGCAACAATGCCGATTTACCTGACATATTCGGACCGGTGATCATGAGAATCTGCTGGGAAGATGAATCCAGATAGATATCATTGGAGATGTACGTTTCTCCTTCCGGCAATTGCTGTTCGATCACAGGATGACGTCCTTCTTTGATTTCCAATACAAGACTGTCGTTCACTTGCGGTCGCACATAATGATTGCGTTTCGCGAGTCGGGCAAAACCATGAAGACAATCCAGGCGAGCCAGCAGTGAAGCGTTGGTCTGAATGCGTACAATCCACTCACCCAACCAAACAACAAGTTCATTGTACAAACGCGTTTCAATTGCCGCAATCTTCTCCTCTGCACCGAGAATTTTCTCTTCGTATTCTTTCAGTTCCGGCGTGATGTATCGTTCTGCATTCACCAATGTCTGCTTGCGAATCCATTCCGCAGGGACTTTGTCCTTGTGCGCATTGGTTACTTCAAGATAGTATCCGAAAACGTTATTGAACGCTACTTTCAGAGATGGAATACCCGTTCTTTCGCTTTCGCGTTGCTGCAACTTGATCAGGTAATCTTTACCTGAAAATGCAAGCGAACGAAGTTCATCCAGATCAGCATTCACACCGGAAGCAATCACGTGACCTTTGTTGACCAAAGCAGGAGCTTCCTCATTCACTTCACGACCGATTCGTTCTCGAAGTTCTTCGCACACATCCAGCTTCTCTCCTATTCTTTTCAATCCGTCACGATCAGACGCAGTACAGATTTGCTTCACCGGCACAACCGCATCCAATGCACGTTTGAGTTGAATGATCTCGCGCGGATTGATTCTTCCAGCAGCAGCTTTCGCAACAATACGTTCTAAATCACCAATGCTTTTCAGATGCTCATACAATGCGTCAGAAACTTCAGGATCGTTTGCCAATGCTGCAACTGCATCCAGACGTTCATTAATCTGATTGATATCTTTCAAAGGCAAAGCAATCCAGCGCTTCAGTAATCGCGCTCCCATTGCCGTTGTGGTTTGATCCACCACATCAATCAAAGTCTTCGCACGATCATTGGAAGAACCGAACAGCTCAAGATTGCGAACGGTGAATCTGTCAAGCCACACATATTGATCTTCTTCCAATCGCGATAACGTTGTGATGTGTTGTACACGATCGTGTTGCGTATCGCCGAGATAATGCAAAGCAGCACCGGCCGCAACAATTCCTCTTGTAAAATGATCTATACCGAAACCTTTCAATGAATGAACATTGAAATGCTTCAGCAGTTTTTCGTGTGCGTAATCGCCGGCGAAAATCCAGTCTTCCAAACCGAAATAATGCAACTGCGTTCCGAATCCGGCATGTACATCATTCTTTCTTGACTTCTGAAAGAGCACTTCACTCGGACGGAAATTCTGCAACAGTTTCTCCGCATTCGCTATAGTCCCTTCTGCACAAAGAAATTCTCCGGTAGACACATCAAGAAACGCAACACCGGCAGCGTTACCATCAATATAAATTGAGGCGAGAAAATTATTGGAGCGATGATCGAGAACTTTATCGTTGAAGGAAACACCCGGCGTTACCAATTCAGTAACTCCGCGCTTCACAATTCCTTTTACCATTTTCGGATCTTCCAATTGATCGCAAATGGCAACTCGAAGACCGGCACGCACCAGCTTTGGCAAATAAGTATCAAGAGAATGATGCGGGAATCCTGCCAGCTCAATGTAAGCCGCAGCTCCGTTCGCACGTTTGGTCAGTACAATTCCGAGAATCGCGGCTGCCTTCACAGCATCATCCCCGAAGGTTTCGTAAAAATCTCCCACACGAAACAATAACAACGCATCAGGATACTTTGCCTTGATTTCGTTGTACTGCTTCATCAACGGTGTTTCCGCTGCAGATTTCGTTTTCGACATAAGTCTCAAAGGTACGTTTGCAGCCCTTTTTCTCCTCTGAAAACAGCCGGATTTAGCCAACAAAAAGCACTGCTGATGTTGATAAATTTTAGTTCGTTTGGCGTTCTAATGTTCACCGGTCATTCGATACGAATCCCGAATGCCCGAATTCCGAGTAACTTTACACAATGAAAGTAACCATTATCGGCTGCGGAAACATGGGGTTGGTTTATGCCCGCGCCTTTCTGCGATACAATATTGTGAATGCCGAAAATCTATTGTTGGCGGAGAAAAACGAAGCGCGCAGAGATGAACTGCAGCAAATGAAAATCGGCAATGTTGTTGTCACTACAGACAAAGCAATCCTGAACAGCGACCTGATCATTCTCGCTGTAAAACCTCAGGATTTCACCGAGCTCGCGCCGAAAATAAAATCACTGATTCCCGAAAAAGCCACAGTGGTTTCCATTATGGCGGGAATTACGCTTAACAGACTTGCAACAGAGCTGGAGCATCAATTCGTAATTCGCGCAATGCCGAATTCTCCTGTGGAAGTTGGCATGGGAATGACCGGTTTCAGCGCGCACCCTTCTGTTTCAATTGATCAGATCCGTAGCGTGGAGAATCTGTTATCTACAACCGGGCGCACAGTATTTTTCGAAGACGAAAAAATGCTTGATGCTGTAACCGCAATAAGCGGAAGCGGTCCCGCGTACTTTTTCTATATCGTACGCGCTATGGTAGAAGCAGGAAAAGAAATGGGAATGACAGAAGCAGTTGCAGCAACATTAGTAAAGCAAACAATGCTGGGTTCTTTCCAACTCATTAATAACGCTGCGAAACCATTTGATGAATTGATCAAAACCGTTGCATCTAAAGGCGGAACAACCGAAGCTGCATTAACTGCTTTCGGAGAAGGTAAGCTGCACGAAACAATTGTAAAAGGATTGAAGTGCGCAGAAAAAAGATCTGCTGAATTATCCGGTTCATAATAAAAAAGGGCTGTCATCCCTGACAGCCCCAACCACACAACGATTAACTAAATCAGAAGTTGAGTGTAAATCCTGCGCTGAACGGATACAATTCAGGTCCGCGGTTTCCTTTGAACATTTCACTCAGTGAATAATTTGCGAATACTGAGTAGTGACCGATACCCATGCGTGCTGTAAGTGCGTAACGGAACGGATTCACATTGAAATCATCTTTCACTTTACGCTTCACGCTGTTGCCTTCATCATTGAATTCCTGCTTCAGACGGTTACGGAACAGATTGTAACCACCTGTTACACCAACTGCAAGGTGAAAGCTTTTGTCTTCATTTTTTCCGGTGTTGAATTCAAGAAGCAACGGAACATTCACCCAGGTAGTTTTCAGTTTGTTTTTGGAGAAGTCGATATTCTCTTCAGTTGCAGTCACGTTAGCTGCATCCGGATTCAGGCTCCAGTTATTGCGGAATGCATATGAATTCCATTCGAGACCGAAACCTGTAACGAGTTGCACATAATGTTTTGCAATCGGAATATTCAACTGTCCCATATTCCATGCAATAGAACGCGAGCGTGCGTAATCCAATTCAAGGAATGAAGATCCGGAAGGAACATTGAGACTGTTGGAAGGAGTCATGTACCCGTTAAGACCGATGTCGATTCCTTCCCAATATTTGAATTTGTCTTTCGGTTTTTCACAGATTGAATCTTCGCAAAGTGCGAAAGCATTAACTGAAATTAAAGTGAATGCTGCGATGGAGTAGAATATCTTTTTCATAATGGTTAGTTTCTGTTTGTTTGATCATATGACGGCGTTGAATTTGGATTAGTTACAGCCCCATCGTTTATTTGCTGAAAATAATTTGCGGCATGAGTGAAAACCGAAAACTGAGCATGGAGGAATTGGGGCGATTAACGCCCGAAGAAGCGGAATCTGCCGTAAAAACTCCGGTGATCGTTATTCTGGATAATGTGCGCAGCATGCACAATGTCGGATCCGTTTTCAGAACTGCAGATGCATTTCTGATTGAAGAAATTATTCTGTGCGGCATTACGCCTGTTCCTCCGCATCGCGAAATCAATAAGACCGCATTAGGAGCCACTGAAACGGTGAAGTGGCAACATTGTTCAGATGCAGTTCAGAAACTTCAGGAGCTGCGCAGTAAAGGTTATAAGGTGATTGCAGCTGAACAAACTGCGAAGAGCGTAAAACTGCATCAAGCGAAGTTCAGTCCGGATGAGAAGTACGCAGTAATTCTCGGGAATGAGGTTGACGGCGTAAATCAGGAATTGATTGATCTGGCTGATTATTCCTTGGAAATTCCGCAGGCAGGAACCAAGCATTCACTTAATATTTCCGTAGCTTCAGGTGTTGTGTGTTGGGAATTGTTCAGGCAGCTTCGCGGATAGACTTCGAATTTCGGTTACGTCACGAAACAGAACAAGCAAACCTGAATTGTATAAAATAAAAAAGCCCTCCAAATGCTGGAGGGCTTTTCTGTACCTGAAAATCTATTAGTCTACGAGACCTTTGAATTCAGCATCATCACGATACTTAAGAAATTCAACGTCTGTCTTCGCTTTAGACTTCAAAGAAGCATCTTTAGAAATCGCAGTGCGAAGGTTATTGATCAACATGTCTTTGTTGCCTTTGCGTGCTCCGATGATTGCTTTGAGGTAGTAAGACAATGCGTCTTCTTTCTCAGAGCTCTTATCAATTGTAGAAAGAGCACCATCAAGATCACCTGAAAGAACTTTTGCAAGAGCTACGTTGAACGTAGTGTTAGCACCGAAGTTAGTCAACGCGTCAGCGTACTTACCATCCTGGATGTCGCAAAGACCGAGGTTGTAAGAAACTTCAGGACCAGCAGATTTTGCTTTGTTGAAAGTTTCACGAGCAGTCTTACGATCACCTTCCCAACGCATGCAGATAGCCTGGTTGTTCATGATGATAGGGTTGTTAGCTGAAAGAGCAGCCGCACGTCCGAAAGCAGCTTTAGCATCAGCAAGTTTGTTCTGCTGAAGGTAGATGCAACCTACGTTGTTCGCACAACGCCAATCTGTAGGATACTTACGTTCTGCATTTTTGTAGAAAGTAAGTTTCTCGTTCAGATCAGTAGTTAATGTTGCAGCGTAAAGGCTTTCTTCAAGTGAAAGGCTGTCCGGAGCTGTACGAGCGAAGTTCAGGATCTGCTCATCAGTACGGTTGTGCTTGATCGCGTTAACAGTTACAACTGAACGACGGAGGCTAGGAAGGATATCTTGCTTAAGTTCTTCGTAAGTCTCAGACATGTTTTTGATTTCCTGCTCACGCTTCTCACCATCAGGGTACTGAGAAAGAACACGGAGGATAAGATCTTTGTCTTTGATTGAAGACTTAGAAACTTCATCCTGGAATCCCGGCCAGTCTTCAGCAACAGTTTGCTTCTGGTAAGTTCCTTCCTGCTGACCAGCAGGGAAAGGATTCTTTTTGTCTTTAGACTGAGTCATCATGTCTTTCTTCGTCTTCTCGAAACGGTCTTCCGCGAGGTTAGCGTTAGCGCCTGCTTCACCATCCGGAGATGCGTAAGAAGAGATTGTGATGCTCTTGATTTCCATGTTAGGGTTGCTTGCATGAGCCTTAGTGAAATCGTTCACCGGCTTCATTGCTTCACCTTTCATGTCTTTCTTGTTAACGTAAGAAGTGCTGCTGATTACGAAATAAGCTTTTCCTTCTACGGCAACAGGAGTTGTTTTCTCAAACTTATCTTTTCCGATGATTGGCTTATCATCGTTCTTGATCAGATAAGGAGTGATGATTGTACCATGACCAACAACGCGGCTAGGCATTTCTTTGGTCTTGCTCTTCACGTTACCTGTAGCGTTCACTTTCAGGTCAGCGTCAAGCATATCCGGAGTATACGGTTGCTTATCAGTATAAGTATAAGAACCACCTGTCTTTTTGCTGATACGAGTTCCTGTTCCTTCTGCTTTTTCTCCGAGCAATGTCACAGTTTTGAACTTGTGATCGCCAAGTTGCGGAGTTACATTGAGAACTACTTTCTTACCGAAATACTTCGCAGGATAGTTAACGGTAATGGTTACAGCTACACTGTCACCGTGCATTTCTGCAGGGTTAGGAGTCACAGAGTACTGAACGAGCGCTTCCTTCTTGGCCATTTTGCCCAGTCCGCTGCATGAAGCAAGACCAAACATTGCGATAAACGCAAGCCCGAGGACGTTAAGAGTTGTTTTTTTCATGATTAAATAAAGGATTTCCTTTGGTACGCGGCAAAATTATAAAAATTCCGTTAAAATGAAAGGTTTTTAATGGGCAGTATTAATGAACAATACAGGACTAACAACCTAGGTCTGAATCAGATGCATTCCGGGCTTCCAATCTTTATCCATAAGCCCCTGAACAAATGAACATAACGCTTCCGGTCCGAGCTCATGATTTACCCATAAAACAGGCATTCTACGCTCTCCGCTGAAGAAATGCTGATATCCGGCACCCACCTTCTGTAGATACGCCGAACTGATGTTTTTCTCGAAATCACGGCCACGCTTCTTAATCTGCCTGTGCAAAGTTTCGTGAGATCGGTGCAGATAGATTACCAGATCAGGCACGGGAATACTGGAAGCCAATACCGAATAAATACGCTCAAAGAGCTGTAATTCAGAACCTTTAAGGTTGACTCTTGCAAAAACAAGTGACTTTTCCCATAAATAATCCGCTGTTACGCGCTCATTAGTACTCAAGCAATGACGCACATTACGGAATCGCTCTTCCAGAAACGATAATTCAACCGTAAAGCCATAGCGATCAGGATCAAGATAGAAATCACGCAAAAACGGATTCTCATCAAACTGCTCAGGAAGAAAAGCTGTTTTGTTGCGTTCAGCCAGCAACTGCGCCAAGGTGGTTTTCCCGGCACCGATGTTTCCTTCGATTGCAATGTACTTGTAACGCGACATAAATCAGATTAATTCCACACCTCCGGTGTCGGGACAAAGATCAAGTAATTCCTTTATCGTTTTACCCGTAACCGGATCAAGCAGATCCGGAGCAATTTCAGCAGCAGGTTTCAGTACAAACAAACGATCACGGAAATGCGGGTGCGGAACAATCACATGTTCCGTGTTCACAACTACATCACCAAATAATATAATATCAATGTCAATTATGCGCGGTCCCCACTTCTCCGCCCTGACACGTCCGAGTTTTTCTTCTGTGTTTAAAATAATCCGCATGAGTTCACCGACATCAACCGTACATTCTGCAAGCAAAGCAATATTGTAAAATGACTCCTGATCCGTTTTGCCCCATGGATCTGTTTTGTATACAGATGATGAAGACAGAACATTCACTAAACCGGTTGCGTTAAGCAATGCAACTGCCGAATTAAGATGATTTAACGAATCGCCGGCGTTGCTGCCTGCAGACAAAAGTACCTTCGTGTTCACAATGTAAAAGTACCGTTTATCCTACTTCTGATTTACTTCGTTGATTGAGGTCTTTTCCACATCACGATTGTTTTTCAATTTTGCTGTAACATTTTCACTTCCTGAACAGTCTCAGGTCAAAACCAAAACCATGAAACAATTTTTCGGATCACTGCTCGGAGCCCTTGTCGGCGTGGTCATCAGTTCTGTAATTATAGTATTCATTATCATCGGAGTAATTTCTTCCGCAATCTCCGACAAGAAAGAAGTGGAAGTAAAAGCGAACAGCATACTCCATCTCAAGTTGGATGGTCCGGTAATTGAACGCGAACCTAAAAACGAATTCGCAAAACTCACAGGATTCTCTGAAGAGAAAAAAATGGGTCTTGATGCGATTGTAGAATCGATCCGCAAAGCAAAAACAGATCCTGAAATCAAAGGTATTTTCATTGAAACGCAGGATATCGATGCAGGTATGGCGAGTGTTGAGGAAATCCGCAATGCATTGATTGATTTCAAACAGTCGAAGAAGTTCGTTTACGCATACGGTGAAGCTTTCACACAGAAAGGGTATTATCTATCCAGCGTGGCCGACCAGGTTTTCATTAATCCGCAAGGCGGACTTGATTTCAAAGGATTGGGAGCGCAAATCATGTTCTTCAAAAAAATGCTGGAGAAACTTGACATCAAAGTGCAGATTTTCCGTCATGGAAAATTCAAGAGCGCGGTAGAACCATTTGATCTGGAGAAGATGAGTGAATCGAATCGTTTGCAGACGCAAACGTATATGAATTCACTATGGAATCAGATGCTGAAAGGGATTTCCGAAGAACGCGGAGTCGATGTAAACAAACTGAACTCCATTGCAACCAATCTGGCAATACGTACAGCAGATGATGCTGTGACCAATGGTCTTGCCGATAAAGCACTTTATTACGATGAAGTTATTGAAGAACTGAAAAAGAAAACCGGTCAAACGGCGAAACAGAAACTCAATCTGATCAGCGTAGCAAAGTATAAAGAAGCAGGCTCATCAGATGATGAAGAAGAAAAAGTCCCTTCACGCAATAAAATTGCAATTGTATATGCAGTTGGAAGCATTGAGAGCGGTGAAGGTGATGATGAAACAATCGGTTCAGATCGCATTGCACGTGCGATTCGTGATGCACGTGAAGACAGTACTGTGAAAGCTGTTGTACTTCGTGTGAATTCTCCGGGAGGAAGTGCTTTGGCGAGTGATGTAATCTGGAGAGAAGTTGTATTGACGAAAAAAGCAAAACCGTTTATTGTTTCCATGGGTGATGTTGCTGCATCTGGCGGTTACTACATTTCATGTGCAGCAGATATGATCATTGCGCAACCGAATACGATTACAGGAAGTATCGGTGTTTTCGGAATGATGCCGGAAGCCGGAACGTTGTTGAGTGAACGCATGGGTATTACTGTCGACACAGTCAACACGAATGCGAATGCCGGAATCGGTTCGATTCATCGTCCGGTTTCTGAATTTGAAGGTCAAGTAATTCAGCAAGGAGTTGAAGATGTTTACAAAACATTCATCACGCGTGTTTCGGATGGTCGCGGCATTTCTGTAGCAGATGTTGACAGCATCGGACAAGGACGTGTTTGGGCAGGAACAGATGCAATGCGCATAGGTCTTGTGGATTCGCTCGGCGGATTGGATGCAGCAATTGCAGTTGCAGCGCGCAAAGCGAAACTGGGCAGTGATTACCGTATTGTGAAATTCCCTACTCAGAAAGATCCCTTCGCGGATTTCATGGGTAAATCGGAAGAGGAAATGACTGAAGCATTCATCACACAACAATTGAGCGTATTCAAAGAACAGTACTTTATGTTCCGTCGCAGTCAGGCATTGCTGAACGCAAAAGGTGTACAGGCCCGTATGCCATACGACCTGATCATCGAGTAATCTTTTCAAAATTGAAAAGCCGCATTTTATGTCATTAACGACTTGAAATGCGGCTTTTGTTTTGTACGGACCACGTCCTGACACAATCTGAACACGTTTTGAAGGAAACTTCCCTATTTTCGTAAAGCTCAAAACAGCAACCTGATGAAAAAACTATTTACTCTCGCGATGTTTGCTTTGACCGGATTGCTCGGTCTTAACGCGCAAACGTACACCACTACCACTTTAGTAAGCGGGCTTCAGTATCCTGTGGCTTTCGACATTGCGCCTGACGGAAGATTTTTCTGCACGCAAAAAGGTGATGGCTCCACTCCTGCTGCGGCTAACTCCGCAACAATTCGCGTATACGATGTGAACGGAACATTTCTGAGCACATTTTACAATCTTTCCGATTCAGTGAATTCAGATTTCGAACGTGGTTTGCTCGGAATCACCATGGATCCGAACTTCACGTCGAATCACTACGTGTATGTTTATTACAACCACATCTGGAATTCAGATGAACGTATTCGTATTGTTCGATTCACAGAAGTAAACAACGTCGGGACACAACCAACAATCATCTTTGATCTGGATGTTGCGAATAACATTCCCGGTAACCACGTCGGGGGCAATTTGCATTTCAGACCGTCTGATACAACACACATCTACTTTACCATAGGAGATTTAGCGCTGAATCTCTTCAATCCAACCTTGAACTATGCGAATAAAATTACTAATCCCTACGGAAAAGTTCTGCGTATTAGCAAATCTCCACTAGCTCCACCTCCAACTGACAATCCGTACTATGATGATGGAAATCCACTTGCAACAAACTGCGATTGGATCTGGAGTTACGGTCACCGTAATCCGTTCGATTTCTGCTTCGCTCCCACTACGGATTCAATGTACATCTCGGAAAACGGCCAGACTACCTGGGATGAAATGAACATGGGTCATAAAGGTGGATTTTACGGTTGGGCAAACTGTGAAGGTTTTTATATGAGCGGTTCTACGACTACATTATGTAATGCCCCTAACGCAATCGATCCTATTGAAGACTGGGGAGCCCCGCTTCCTGCAGTAACTGGTATTTTATTTTACAGCAGCCAAGTAATGCCGGAATTCGACAATCACGTGCTTGTAGCGGATAATGACTATGGACGCGTTTACGACATCACGTTAGGGAATGCACCTGTTTACGATCAATTTGTGTCGCGCACACAATGGATGGATTTAACTTCAACAGGTGGATTAACGACCATCAAGCAAGGTACAGACGGGTGCGTATACGCAATGAAAGGCGGTTACACAACCAATGGTCAGATTTATCGCGTGTGTCCGCAGGGATTAGGAACAGAAGAGATGCAACCTAAACCATTTACACTCGGACAACCGTTCCCGAATCCGACAAACACCACAACTACAATCACGTATACAATGCGTTCCAATACCACTGCACGAATTGCACTCTATGATGTTTTCGGTCGTGAAGTTGCTGTACTTGCAGACGGTGTTCAGGCAACCGGTGATCATCAACTGGTAATCGACCCTGTTCAACTCGGATTAGCACCGGGAATGTATTTCTGCAACATGACCAGTGAAGGTTCAACACAGAGTGTGAATCTGGTTGTGGAATAATAAACAGATAATTAAGGAGCGAATCCCGGTGCAAGCCGGGATTTTCTTTTATACAGAAGTTTGGTTTTTGATCAGGGAAGTGTCCTTACCTTTGCAATGTGTCAACAGTTACTCCATACAACACTACAGAGGGAAAGAAAGAGCAGGTTGCGCAGATGTTTGATCAGATCGCGCCCAAGTATGATTTCCTGAATCAGGTACTTTCATTCGGCATTCACAAACGCTGGAGAAAAAAAGCCGTGAAGAAACTCGTTGAGCTCAAACCGAAACGTTTACTCGATGTTGCAACGGGAACAGGAGATTTCGCTGTAGAAGCAGTACGTCAGCTGAATCCGGATAAGATATCAGGTGCTGATATTTCCGAAGGGATGATGGAATTCGGCAGAAAGAAAATTGCTGAATTGAATCTTCAGAATAAAATTGAGTTTGTGAACGGAGATGCAGCAACATTGCCATTTTCAGACAACACTTTTGATGCAATTACAGTTGGATTCGGAGTAAGAAACTTCGCAGTATTGCAAGATGGTTTGAAAGGAATGCATCGTGTGTTGCGACCGGGCGGAATGCTTGTTGTGCTGGAGTTTTCCAAACCACGGAAATTCCCTTTCAAGCAGAGCTACAATTTCTATTCGCGTTACATCCTGCCGCTTATCGGCCGCATATTTTCCAAAGACAAACGTGCGTACACGTACTTGCCTGAATCCGTTGCAGCCTTCCCTGACGGTGAAGATTTCCTGAATGAAATGAAAAAAGCAGGATTTTCTTCCGTCAGCTGGCAACCTTTGACGTTTGGCGTCGCCTCTATATACACCGGCGTAAAGTAATAGCAATAAA
This sequence comes from Bacteroidia bacterium, assembly GCA_023151315.1. Lineage (GTDB taxonomy): Bacteria > Bacteroidota > Bacteroidia > Palsa-965 > Palsa-965. The sequence continues at coordinate 118,690 of JAKLJE010000013.1, read as the reverse complement.
CTATCTTTGCCCACGTTAAAGTTTAACCATGAAATTGATCAGAAATTTCTTCATCATTGCCTGCTTTGCACTTGTTGTGCCGGTACAGGCTCAACAAGCACGCGGTCCGATGAACCGCCCGGAATATTACGGTGACAAAATCCACTTCGGATTTTTCCTCGGAATTAACCGAACTAATTTTGTGATTACTCCGGTTAACGATCTCGTTGCCGCTGCAGGAGATTCATTAAAAACAATTCTTTCTGCTCCAAGCACAGGATTCAACCTCGGAATCGTTTCCGAAATGCGCATCGTGGAATATGCTACGCTTCGCTTTACTCCTGATATCGCTTTCGGTGCCAGAAAAATAGAATACCACTTCGAAGGAACCGATACATTCACTGTGAAGAAAACGGTGGAATCCACATTCCTTGATTTTCCTCTGAATCTGAAAATCCGTTCCAAACGCTTAGGAAATGTTGCGGCTTACATGATCGGCGGATTCAAATACACACTCGATCTTGCATCGCAGAAAGACGCACGCAATACCGTTCCCGGACAGGAAGTCATCAAACTGAACAATCAGGATTTCGGTTATGAAGCCGGCGCAGGAATTGATTTCTTCCTGCCGTATTTCAAATTCGGAATTGAATTGAAAATGGCAATGGGCATGCGCAATCTCCTTGTGCGCGACCAAACCATCTACGCACAGGCACTCGATCGTCTGAATTCGAAAGTGTTTCTGATTTCACTGACTTTCGAAGGCTAAGCGAGATGATTCACCAGATTCAACTGGTTTTATCACCGAAAGAAGCTGCATCCGATTCAATAATCAGAATTGCAATCAGTCAGGAACTTTCAGTTGATCCTGCACACATCTCCGGTTATAAAATCCGCAAGCGTTCCGTTGATGCACGTTCACGACGCATCAAGATCAATTTATCACTTACCGTTTTCATTGACGAACCGGTTACTGAACAGAAATTCCATTGGGAACCACGTGATGTTTCAAATGCTGAATCGGTGATTGTCATAGGTGCAGGTCCTGCCGGACTGTTTGCTGCATTGCGTTTGATTGAACTCGGTAAAAAACCAATTGTGATCGAACGCGGAAAAGACGTACGCAGACGTCGACGCGATCTTGCAGCCATCAACAAACAACATATTATAAATCCGGATTCGAACTATTGCTTCGGAGAAGGCGGAGCGGGAACTTATTCCGACGGAAAACTATACACCCGTTCGAACAAACGCGGGAACGTGCAGGAAATTCTCGAGTTGTTCGTGGCGCACGGTGCTGATGAAAATATTCTCGTGGAAGCGCATCCGCATATCGGAACGAATAAACTTCCGCACATCATTGTTGCAATGCGTGAGAATATTCTCAAATCCGGAGGAGAAGTTCACTTCGATACACGCGTAACTGATTTCGTGATCAGCAACAATAAGATTACTGCAGTGATCACTGAAAAAATCAGTGAAACAGTTTCGACATCGGTTACACAGGAATTTGCTGCCAATCATGTAATTCTGGCAACAGGTCACTCTGCACGAGATATTTTCGAATTGCTCCAACGCAGAAATATTCTCATCGAAGCAAAATCATTTGCGATGGGCGTTCGTGCCGAACACCCGCAGGCATTGATTGACTCTCTGCAGTATCATTGCGGCCTCAATGAAGTTGCTGTCGCTCGTGAATATTTACCCGCTGCGTCGTATGCGCTCGTTCATCAGGCAGACGGGAAAGGAGTTTATTCGTTTTGTATGTGTCCGGGTGGAATCATCGCACCCTGTGCAACAGCACCGGGAGAAGTGGTAACGAATGGTTGGTCTCCGTCACGCAGGAATAATCCGTTTGCAAATTCCGGAATTGTAGTTGCCGTTGATCCTTCCGAATTAAAAGAGTACGCACAACACGGCGCATTGGCCGGATTACGTTATCAACAGGACTTGGAAAAGATGGCGTGGATTGCAGGTGGTAAAACACAAACTGCACCCGCGCAGGCTTTAGAAGATTTTGTGAAAGGAAAGTTATCATCACACCTGGCCGATTGTTCTTATCAGCCGGGAATAACTTCTGCTCCGCTTCACGAATTGCTTCCCGCAGCAATCGGAAAAAGATTGCAGGAAGGATTCAAAGCGTTCGGACAGAAGATGCGAGGCTATGTTACGAACGACGCCGTTATTGTTGGTGTAGAATCCAGAACGTCATCTCCTGTTCGTATTCCGCGAGACAATGAAAAATTACATCATCCTCAAATCACGAACCTGTATCCATGCGGTGAAGGCGCCGGTTATGCAGGTGGAATTGTGAGTGCGGCGATTGATGGGAGGAAGTGCGCGGAAGCAATATAGTACACGGAAATTACGGATCATACGGATTTCAGCACATCTATTTTATAATTCGTAATCTTCGTTCAGACAGAAGTACGCAATAATATCTTGAATTCACTGAGTGCGTATCCGTGCCTATCTGTAATTTCCGTCCTTTCCGTGTACTATTCAAAGCGAAACCTCCCCGTGCCCTAACGAGGAGGTTTCAATCACGACCGGGAAAAACGCTACTTAAAACCCGGCCTGTTTACTGCGCGCGAGCGGTAACTACGCGATCAGTTATTTCTTTTTATCAGAAGCCACCACCGCGGATGTAATCACCCAATTCGCTGATACTGCTTCCGAAAGTGAACGAATTGTTCACGATATAATAGTTTCCTTTATCCACTGTTCTGCCGTAAGCGAACTTCGCAAGTTCCAGCTTAGTGCTTTCGAATGTCATCAAGTCCAAAAGTTGTGCCACTTGTGATGAAGTCACTTTATTATTGTAAAGAGCCTGTTTACAAATTTCAAGTTTGGCACTTTCGAACGATTTTCCGCGAACACTTGCTTTCAGCATTTCAAAATCATTCGCATTCATTCCCTGATTGATCGGCGGCCATCCCCAAGGGAATCCACCGTTGCCGGTTCCGATTCCACCGTTGTTATTGTTGCCTCCATTACCTGTTATAATTCCATACAGATATTGAAGTATAGGCACAATGGAAACGATATTCAAACTTCCGCGTTGCGGACTCACTGCCGTTACTCTTGAAGAATCCGGGATGTTCACATAACCGTCATACAATGTTTCAGGCATAATGTAGTTTCCGAAACCAACTCCCGTTCCCGGTGTCGCCATCTGCACTCTGTGCATTCCCGGTGTAAGATTCTTAACCGTGAAATTGCTTTGCGGTGCTCCGTAACTCATGTTATCGATGAGCAACATAAACTTCGAACTGTCTGCACTGCTCAACGCGAACTCTGTCATTTGCGCTTGAGCGGGAATCATTGCAGCTAACGCGCCGCACACCAGGATTACATTCTTCAGTTTCATATAGGTATCCTCCATTCTGTTCCTTAAGGAACTTTGTTTCGTGATTTCATTACAATCAATTGGTTCTGTGTAGAGAGATTCAATTTGCGTGCCAACAGAAACGATGTGCGTTAATTCACGTTAAGTGGTGAAAGAATCATTGCAAGTGGACGGAATGCCTGTTTATCTTTACACCATGAACTTCCTCATGCGTATTCTGGTGTCCACCGCAGCGGTTTTGCTGACCGGTTGGATACTACCTGATTCCTGGGTTCAGGTAGACAATATTTTCACCGCACTTATCGTTGCGATCGTTCTTGCATTTCTGAATCAGGTTGTAAAACCGATTCTGATTGTGCTGACCATTCCTGTAACGTTCGCAACACTCGGATTATTTCTACTCGCAATCAACGCTGGCGTAATTATGATCGCTGATTATTTCGTTGACGGATTCAGAGTGGGCGGATTCTGGTCGGCACTCGGATTCAGTATCGTACTCGCTATTATCAACGGACTGCTTGGCGGAAACCGAAACAACAATAACGGTAATCGCGGTGGCGGCGTTTACTTTAGAACTTACCGCAATCAGTAATTCATGAACTGGAATTCTCTTTTCTCCGAAGCACGGATTACTGATAAAGTTTATCAGCGCAAAACATCACCGGACCGCACCAACTTTGAACGCGATTTCGACCGCGTGGTTTTCTCTTCTGCATTTCGTCGCTTGCAGGATAAGACACAAGTAATTCCACTTCCTGAAAGCGATTTTGTTCACACACGACTCACACATAGTCTGGAAGTCTCGTGTGTGGCGCGCTCACTCGGAAAGATTGCAGGCAAAACAATTATTGATCGCCATAAGCTTGCTGATTTGCACGCTTCCGACTTCGGAGCCATTTGCGCTACAGCCGCACTTGCGCATGATATCGGGAATCCGCCATTCGGTCATTCGGGAGAAGCTTCCATCTCACATTATTTCACACAAGGAAAAGGTGTTGCGCTGAAATCCTTGATTACTGATGAAGCCAAGTGGAAAGATCTCACATCATTTGAAGGAAACGCAAACGGATTCAAGATTCTGACCAATTACAATCCTGCTTCAGGAGGAAATGTGAATCTGACCTTCACAACACTTGCGGCTTTCACAAAGTATCCAACGCAATCGCTCAAAACCGATACGGATATTGTAAAGGGAAAAGTAAGTCAGAAGAAATACGGTTACTTCCAATCAGAAAAAGACATTTTCAGAACGATATTCTCGCATCTGGAAGTTGATCAGCTGAATGAATATTCGTGGCGACGTCATCCGTTGGCTTTTCTCGTGGAAGCAGCTGATGATATCTGTTATCGTATAATCGATTTTGAAGACGGAATAAGAATCGGATTGATTCCGTTTCACGAAGGAGAAGATTTGCTGAAAGCTGTAATCGGGAAAGACTTTGATCCGCAGCGATACAATGAAATCGGAGATCAACGCGAGAAAATTGCCTATCTGCGTGCGAAGAGTATTAACACGCTCATTAACGCTGCTTCCGGAATTTTTCTGGATAACGAAGAAGCACTTCTCAATGGAAAACTGGATGCTTCGCTTATCGATTTGTTGCCTGAGAGCATTTCAGAACCTTTGAATCAGATTCTGATGTTGTCTGTTGAACGCGTTTACCGTTCGAAAAATGTTCTGGAAATTGAAATCGCCGGATTCAATGTTGTCGGTGAATTACTGGATGCATTCATCAATGCTGTAAACGATTATCACACCTTCGGAAAAAACCTCAAGAAGGAACGTCCGTATTCCGACAAGCTGGTTCGTTTGTTTCCGAAACAATTTCTCATTGAGAGCGATGATCATTATCTGAGAACCTTACGCGTTTGCGAATTTGTTGCAGGTATGACCGATTCGTACGCGGTTACGTTGTTCAGAAGAATCAAAGGAATTGAGTTGCCGCTTTAATTTTACAATTCTTCCAATACTTCAGATGATTCAATGATTCAATGTATTGATACTAGTATGCAAAAATCCATTTGCACGTTAGCTTCCGATGAACATTGTATAATTGTATAATTTGAACATTGTATCATTGAACAAGTGAACGAATTCCCAGATGAGGAGCGTTCTTAATTCACGCAGCTTCTCAACACATTGAAAATTCTCACCATTCCCAAAGTATCCAGAGTGGAATACTCGCGAAGCGCATCCAGTTTTTCGGCGCGTGCGAATAAATCATTTTCTTTCGTCAGGCCTTCATAAACAGTCATGGCATGACTTCCGTTTCTGATTTTCAGATTATCGTAATTCAATTCAGGAACCAAAGCAGGCAAAACATACTTCAGAGAAATTGATCCCATCATCGAAGGATGATGATACCAGCCTTCAGAAAACGGTTTCATCAGATCAGATGTGCGCGCTATGCGACTGTCGATTTCACTTCTGTATTCCGGAAACAACTTCTTCATCTGATTCAGAATTCCGTTCTCCGCTGTCATGTCGTAAGCCATAATCGTGCAATGACCTTCCGTAGCTCGAATGAATTCTTCTGTAAATCTTTTGCGCGGATCTTCGCCCGGTTCAGCAATGAAAACATAATGTTTCAATTCTCCGTCTTTCAGAAGATGATGCACGCTGAATGCGAACGGCAATTGCATAAACGGCGATGTTCCTTCATAAACAGGAATTGCAGGTTGAAAACTCTCAATATCCACAAACATAATTTCCTCTCCGGCTTTCTGCAGATAAGATCGTATGCTTTCTTTATCCAGGTGTATGGAGTTTTTCTGCGCAGTTACAACCTGCAAATAAGTAAGACGTGAAAGATTCTTCTTCTCTTCTCCGCTTAGATTTCGATAATCCAAACAACCTTCTGCATACAAGCGCCCTTGTTCCGAACGAGAAGTGCCGGATAACTTGAACGGTGAAAAATCACCTGTACTCTTCCAGCATTGCCCGCGAAAATCACATTCGTATGGTGTATAACATTGCGCACCGATTTTTATTTCCGGCGCTTGAGGCATTCCCAATACTAATTTCTGTTCTTCGGCCGCTTTCATCAGATCACTCTCCAGACGGAATGCATCGGAAGTAATTTCCGTTACATTAAAAAGTTCCTTAAGGTTAAGTTGTCCGCGACGTCTGTAATATCCATTAAGGTTTACAAGAAATACGCGACGCACATCCAAACCTGTTCCGCGTACAACTGCGAACTGCAAGGATGCATCGTTGATGTTTGATTGAGAAATCCGCAACGAACTTTTCACTTCGTACATATTCCACTCGCCTTCTTCAAGGGCAAGCACGTCAATCATGACAAGAATTTCATTGTGTACGAAAGAAGCTTCATAGATAATTTTCGTTCCCGCTTCAATGAGTTCCTTCGTGCGCACCACCGCATCCATTGATCTCGGACTCGCTCCCGCAGAAGCATCAACTCCACCCGGAAAAAGTTTTCTTGCTAGTTCTCCTACTTCATTTCCTCTACGCAACACGGCCAGTCGCTCCGGCGGCATAGGATCGCGCAGATGCGGATAATATTTGTACAGGAAAAGTGCCTTGGCACATTGCTGTCCGCGCAGAAACGATGTTTTGGATAAAAGGTAACTCAAGCAGGCAAAGATAACCGCAAAGAAGAAATATCAGAGTGTTGATCACTTTCAATAACGGCACAAAAAAAGACGCACCTTTAAGTGCGTCTTGAATTTTCTTTTGCTTACCGATTAATTGGAAACAGTTTCAATTGTTCCAACAATTTTGGATTTCCTGACTTCAAGCGACTTCGAATATCTGAGTATTGAGTCGATGATGGATTTTGGAGCTTCAAACTTGTAATCTTCCTGCACGTAACTGATCAGCTCTTCAGGTTTGACATTCAATTCAGGATGTAAGCGAGTAGACGTTTTGGCCATATTGGGAGATTTGTTTCATGTAAAACGAGGGTGTATGTGCAGATATTGTGCAGAAGTTGAACAAAATCTCCAAACGTGGAATTTGAGGAGAATTGAAGGGTTGACACCCTCCAAGGGTCGGGACTCTTGGAGGGTGCGCACTCTTCCCGCCTGACAAAAAAGAAAGTCGGGACTTTCGCCCCGACTTTCTTACGAAACACTACTTCAATTACCGGATCACCGGAATCATTTCCTTCTTGTCAATCATCTTTCTGAGATTAATCAAAGCATAACGCATACGTCCCAGAGCAGTATTAATACTCACGTTGGTGTAATCTGCGATTTCTTTGAAGCTCATGTCGAGATAGTGACGCATCACAATTACTTCTCTTTGCTCCTGCGGTAGCTTTTCCAGCATTATCCGCAAATCTGAGCGAATCTGACCCTTTACGAGTCGATCTTCCACGTTTCCCTGACGCATTACAAGCACCGAGAAGATGTCGAATTCTTCGCCTCCATCCACCATCGGCATCTTTTTCAGTCGACGGAAATGGTCAATTACGAGGTTGTGGGAGATTCGCAAAACCCATGGCAAAAACTTGCCTTCATCGTTGTAAGAGCCGCGCTTCAACGTCTGGATCACTTTAATAAATGTGTCCTGAAAAATGTCGTCGGCAATGTGACGATCGCGAACTACCATCATGATGTACGAATACACACGTTTCTGATGGCGGTTGATAAGTTCCTTGAGACAATTTTCGTCCCCGGCAATGTACAGGTCAACCAGTTCCTGGTCGTTCTTTTGGTCGTAGCGCATAACACCCTCCTTTTTGGTTTTCTGCAATTAGTGCTGATGAAAACGTAGAGATTTGCGCTATAGACTGTCCTGTTTTAATTGAGCAGAAAATTCTGCCGGGTTTAACAATAAGGGTAACTATTCTCGTTTAACGAAGGATTTCGGAAAATGTTGTGTTAAAATGTAAACAACCTTTCTTTTTAGGCTCCGTCTTTCACAAATATAGTACTTACCCTGATATTATCAAACCGTATGCCGTAATTTTGCAGTCCTGAAAATTGAACCTGTGGAGCATCCGGACTATCATAATCCCAAGAAGTACATTTTTATTAAAGGTGCCCGCATGCACAATCTTAAAAACGTGGATCTCGCGATTCCGCGTAATAAGTTTGTGGTGATTACCGGACTTTCCGGAAGCGGCAAATCTTCCCTCGCATTTGATACGCTTTATGCAGAAGGTCAACGTCGTTACGTAGAAAGCCTTTCGGCGTATGCCCGTCAGTTTCTAGGACGTATTGAAAAACCGGCAGTAGAATACATTAAAGGTATTTCCCCCGCTGTCGCAATCGAACAGAAAGTCAATACCCGTAATCCGCGCTCAACAGTCGGCACATCAACTGAAATTTACGATTACCTGAAACTGCTTTTTGCTCGTATCGGTAAAACATACTCTCCGGTTTCCGGAATGATTGTAAAGCGCCACACAGTCTCTGATGTAGTGGATCATGTCCTTTCACTGCCTGCAGATTCTAAAGTCATGTTGCTGGCTCCCGTATCCATTAAAAAAGGAAAGAAACTGGCAGACAGTTTAAGATTGATTCTTCAGCAGGGATTTTCTCGTATTCTTTATCAAGGAGAAATTCTGCGGCTGAATGAAATCAACGTTTCTTCGCTATCCGAGAAAGAAGAAGTGTGCATCGTTATTGATCGTGTTGTTGTACAACATAATGACGAAGAACTTGCAGGACGCATTTCTGATTCCGTGCAAACAGCATTTTACGAAGGCGAAGGAAACTGTTTTGTTCAGTTAATACAGGAAGAACAACCGAAAGCGGAAGGAAAAAAGAAAGCGACTAAAAAATCAGTTGAAGAAGTTCCGGGGCGAACCGTATTCTCGAACCGATTCGAAGCGGATGGAATTGCTTTTGAAGAACCGAATACACATTTCTTCAGCTTCAACAATCCTGTTGGGGCGTGTAAAACGTGTGAAGGTTTCGGAAGTATTATCGGAATCGATCCGGATCTTGTAATTCCTAATCGTCAGCTTTCTGTATTCGATGATGCCGTTGCCTGCTGGAAAGGCGAAAAAATGAATGAATGGAAAGAGAAACTTGTGATGAGTGCATACAAGTTCGACTTCCCGATTCACAAACCAATTGCTCAACTTACCAAAGCACAATATGAACTGCTTTGGAATGGAAATAAATACTTTGACGGTCTGCACGATTTCTTCCGCTTTCTGGAATCGCAGACTTATAAAATTCAATACCGCGTGATGCTGTCACGTTATCGCGGTAAAACATCATGTCCTGATTGTCGCGGAACGCGCTTGCGCAAAGACGCAAACTATGTTCGCATCGCCGATCATTCCATCAGCGATATCGTACTGATGCAGGTGAAAAATGCGCTTGAGTTTTTCAAAAAAATAAAACTCAATGAATTTGAAACACAGGTTGCGCAACGACTTCTGAAAGAAATTGTAACGCGCCTCGGTTTCCTTTGCGATGTAGGCTTGGGTTACTTGACTTTGAATCGACTTTCATCGTCTCTTTCAGGCGGCGAATCACAGCGTATCAATCTGGCAACTTCATTGGGAAGTTCGCTTGTTGGTTCCATGTACATTCTCGATGAACCGAGTATCGGACTTCATCCGAAAGATACCGAACGATTGATCCGCGTATTGAAATCTCTTCGTGATATCGGCAACACAGTTATTGTTGTCGAGCACGATGAAGAAATCATGAAAGCCAGCGACATGATGGTGGACATGGGACCAATGGCCGGATCACTCGGAGGAAATGTGGTGTTCTCCGGAACACACGATGATTTGCTGAAAGCGGAAAGTCTGACTGCAAAATATCTTACAGGTCGCGAAGAAATTCCTGTACCTGCAAAGCGACGCAAATGGAAAAGTTATATTGAAGTAGTTGGTGCAGGAGAAAACAACCTGAAGCAACTCAGTGTGAAATTTCCGATGGACGTAATGACGGTTGTAACGGGCGTGAGCGGATCAGGAAAATCCACATTGGTACGGAAGATTCTCTATCCGGCGTTTCAGAAACAACTGGGCGGATACGGAGAACAAACCGGAAAATTCGAATCTCTGAAAGGCGATTACAGTCACATCAAAGCGATTGAATTTGTAGATCAGAATCCGATCGGTAAATCAACGCGTTCGAATCCTGTAACGTACGTAAAAGCTTACGATGAGATCCGTGCTTTGTATGCCGATCAGCAACTTTCAAAAATGCGCGGCTTCAAACCATCACATTTCTCCTTCAACGTGGAAGGCGGACGCTGTGATGTATGCGAAGGAGAAGGCGAAGTAATCGTAGAAATGCAATTCATGGCGGATGTGCATTTGCTTTGCGAGTCGTGCAAAGGAAAACGCTTCAAGGATGAAACGCTCGAAGTGGAATTCCGCGGGAAGAACATTTACGATATTCTTACAATGACGGTTGATGATGCGATCAACTTCTTCGGTGAAGACATGACAACCGGAAAGAAGATCGTGAATAAACTGAAACCGCTTCAGGATACAGGATTGGGTTATGTTCAACTCGGACAATCTTCGAGCACGTTATCCGGTGGTGAAGCGCAGCGTATCAAACTCGCTTCATTCCTTGGAATGGGTAACAGTCAACCACCTACTCTTTTCATCTTTGATGAACCTACAACCGGGTTGCACTTTCACGACATCCGTAAACTGCTCGATGCATTCAAAGCACTGAATGATCAAGGTCATTCGCTTGTGATTATTGAGCACAATCCTGAAGTGATTAAATGCGCTGACTGGATTATCGATCTCGGACCTGAAGGCGGCGATGGAGGTGGCGAAGTTGTGTTTGAAGGAACACCGGAACAGATTATCAAGAGCAAGAAATCCGTTACGGGAAAATACATTGCAGAGAAACTGAAATCGTCTGCAACGGTATAACCCTTTCTCCGTTTGTCTTATATTCGGATCATGAATTTGCCGAATACAAATCCAGTGAATTTCCGCTACCTCTCACCGTGGTTAATCGGATTTACGTTGCTCTGGATTCTGATTTATTCTCTTGTATTCCCTGATCCTATCGGTCTGTTCGCATCAAACTGGCCATTAATCTTTGTTGGATTTGCAGGAGCTGTGATCGGTAATATGACTGCTATCGGAGGTGGAATCGTTTTCATTCCCGTAATGATGTTCATCTATAAATTAGATCCTGTTTCATCTCTCAAACTGGCGTTTGTAAGCCAGTCGATTGGCATGACAAGCGGAGCTTCCGGTTGGCTGCAAAGAAAAGAGGTTCCATTGTCGTTGCTTAAATGGACAATACCATCACTACTCATCGGAACCGCAATCGCAACATTTGTAATTCATCCTTCTCCCTTATTAGTGAAAGGATTATTCGGCCCTATCTCTTTGCTTGTCGGCATTCTCACTCTCGTTACACTGAACAGGAAAGGAAGTCTTGATACGCTCCCTAAGAAAGCGCTGCTTCCGGTTTTCATTATTTCCATCATTGGAGGAATAATTACTGGTTGGGTAGCAATCGGTGAAGGTGAAATCATTGCTGCATTCTGTATGCTCGTATATGGTTTACAGGCTAACAAATCCATTGGAATGGGTGTTGTGCTACTTTCTGTGAACTCGATAACACTTGCGTTAATACATTCACTTTATTTTGGCGGAGTTCCCTGGGAAATGGCCGTATTCACAATGCTCGGATGTTTGTGGGGAGGAAGAATGGGCCCATACATTGCACAACAATTCGCCGGGTTCAACATGAAACGCTTCTTCGGCTGGGTTGCATTACTGGATGGTGCGGTGATTCTGTTTCAGGTTTTACGCTCCTATTATTTGAACTGATTACAAGACTGAACTGTGGCAAAAACAAATTCGAATACCAACAATAATTCTGAATCCGTTCCTAAAGATCTCGGATTCGGAACCGGCGCTTCCAACATGCGCAACATGAACAAGGACGGATCATTCAACGTGGTGCGTGTTGGAGAACCTTCGTTCCGTCCCTGGGAAATTTATCATTCAATGATTTCAATGTCGTGGAGTAAATTCCTGTTGCTGCTGTTCAGTGCGTATGCGGGAGTAAATCTCATATTCGCACTGATATACTATTTACTCGGAGCGGAATCTCTTTCCATGGATGCGTCGCACATGCATGAAGGAGAAAAATTTCTTGAATCATTCTTCTTCAGTTCACAAACACTTACCACGCTTGGGTACGGACGCATTGCACCTGTAGGTTTCACTGCTAGTTCAATCGCTGCAGTTGAAGCCATGCTCGGGCTCTTCGGTTTTGCAATTGCAACCGGATTACTTTACGGGCGATTCTCCCGACCGGAAGCTCGATTAATGTTCAGTGAGAACGCTTTGATTGCTCCGTATCGCGGAGGGAAAGGATTAATGTTCCGCTTGGCGAACAAGCGCAGAAATCAATTGATAGAAATTGAAATTGATGTAAACATCGGAATGACTGATCCTGAAACAGGAAGCAGAACTTTCGTTTCACTGCCGCTTGAACGAAAGAAAATCAACTTGTTTCCCTCAAGCTGGACCGTTGTTCATCCGATTGATGAATCAAGTCCGCTTTACAATAAAAGCGTGGAAGATTTGCGTAAAGCGAACCTGGAGATTTACCCTATGTTGAAAGCATTCGACGAAACTTTTTCTCAAACTGTTTACGCCAGAACATCTTATCGTGCAGAAGAAATAATAGATGGCGCGAAATTCATTCCGATGTTTCATCAGGACGGCACCAACACCATTCTGGATTTATCCAAACTGAACGCTTGGGAGAAAGTGAATCTGCCTTCTTAAGCAGCCGATTCTTCTTTGAATTGAATTTCGTACAGACGCGCATAAGCTCCGCCTTTCATGAGCAGCTCATCGTGACTTCCGCTTTCCGCAATCGTTCCTTTGTCGATCACGAATATCTTAGAAGCCTTGCGTATTGTTGCCAAGCGGTGTGCAATGATCACTGAAGTTCTTCCTTTGGTCAGAATTTCAGTAGCACGCTGAATAAGAATTTCTGATTCCGTATCGATAGAAGAAGTCGCTTCATCGAGTACAAGAATGCGCGGATTATAAACGTAAACGCGAATAAAAGAAATCAATTGTCGCTGTCCTACGGAAAGCATTCCTCCACGCTCACGCACATCGAAATCATATCCTCCGGGAAGTCGCATAATGAAATCGTGCGCTCCTACAGCTTTAGCAGCAGCAATTACCTGCTCGCGTGTTATCGCCGGATTATCAAGTGTGATGTTACTGTAAATACTTCCCGAAAAAAGGAACACATCCTGCAACACTACTCCGATATTCTTTCTCAGAGAAGAAAGCTCGTAATCACGAATGGAAACTCCGTCAATACTGATGTCGCCTTTGTTGAACTCATAGAATCGTCCAAGCAGATTAATGATCGAAGTTTTTCCGGAACCTGTTGCGCCAACCAGTGCAATACTTTCTCCTGCCGCAACATCAAAACTGATTCCTTTCAAAACCCAATCCTCATTGTTGTAAGCGAACCATGTATCACGGAAACGGATATTTCCATTGATGGAATCGGCCTTAAGAATTCCTTTATTCTCAATTGCTTCTTCTTCGTCCAGAATTTTGAAAACGCGTTCCGATGCAACCATCCCCATCTGTAAAGTATTCACGCGATCTGCGAGCATACGGATCGGACGGAAAAACTGGTTAATCAGAATCACGAAGAACGCAACCTGGCCCGCAGTGGCTTCAATATTCACAATCTGACTGCCTGCAAACCAAACGAGCAGTCCCAACGAAACCGATACGAGAATTTCCACCACCGGAAAGAATACAGAGTAATACCAAACAGATTTGATATTGGCATCTCTGTGTTTCTTATTGATCTCACGAAAACGATTCAGCTCCTCTTCTTCTCTGCTGAACACCTGAACGATTTTCATTCCTGTAATGTGTTCCTGCACAAAAGCATTCAACCGGGATACCTGATTACGCACATCCGTAAACGATTGCTTCACCGCATTTTTGAAAACCCATGTTGCGAAGAACATTACAGGAATTGTAGTAAGCACAACCAGTGTTAAGCTCCAGTTGACATAAAGCATTACTGCGAGATAAACTGTAATCAACAACAAATCACCTGCGATCACGATGAAACCCTGACTGAATACATCATTGATGGCTTCGATATCCGAAACCACTCTTGTAACAAGCGTACCGATTGGCGTATTGTCAAAATATTTCGATTTGAATCCGAGGATCTTTCCATGCAACTGCACGCGCAGATCACGAACAATTCTCTGACCTATCAAACTCGTGAGATATTGGTTCGTAAACTGCATGATCGATTCAAGAATCAGCGTTCCTATCATCACGATAGTAATCAACAATAAAGCCGAAGACAATTCACTCATCTCCTCTGCGCTTCCCGGTGTTTTGATGTAATTATCAATCGTGTACATGATCAACAAAGGCCGAACTGCAGCCATAATACTCAACACAATGGTAAAGCTGATTGCTGTGGCAAATATTCCCTTGTACGGTTTAACGTAACCAAGAATACGCTTGAGAATCTTTCCGTCAAATGCTTTTCCCGAAACCTGGCTCATCTATTCTTCCTCCGTATTCACTTTGTAATGTTCCGGATAAACTATCCGTGTTAAATATAAACCGTGCGCCGGTACCGATTGTCCTGCTTCGGAACGGTTTCCCGACTTCACAATCTCGTGCAACTCTGCTATTGATGTTTTACCGCGTCCAACGTCAAGCAATGTTCCGACTACCGCCCGAACCATATTTCTCAGAAAACGATCAGCCGTAATTGTAAATACAATGTAATTCCCGTGACGCATCCACCATGCTTCTGTAAGCTTGCATTTCGTTGTTTTCTGGTCGGAACCGATCTTACAGAACGCAGCGAAATCATCGTAATTCATCAACGCATCCGCAGCGGTGTTCATTGCAGTAACATCAGGAATATCTTTAATCTCCCAGGCCTGATGATCGTTGAAGGCATCTTTACTGAGCAAAAGATGATACTCATAGGTTCTTGCTACTGCATCGAATCTCGCATGTGCATTTTCCGGCACCTCAAAGATTCGCTTCGCCGCAATGTCCTTTGGTAGCACGCAGTTCAAATGGTAAATGAAATCTGCATTACCGGCCAAAGTTTCCGAGCTGCATTCGAAATGCGCGTAATAATCACGTGCATGCACTCCGCTGTCCGTACGTCCGCAACCGGTTACATCCACCGGCTCACGCAAAAGCATGCTCAGCTTTTCATTGAGCTGGTGTTGCACCGTCAAAGTTGTATGCGGTTGCACCTGCCATCCCTGATAAGCTGTTCCCTTGTATGCGAGTCGTATGAAGTAGCGTGCCACGATTGAGAGGACAAAGGTAACGATTCAGCAGAATGAAAAATCCTTCTTAAAGCGGTATTACACCACCCAAATGCACAAGTTTATGTTTTACCTTGCTGATGGTTAACAATTTTTTTGACCGCTACTCCGTGCGCGCACACGTGCAACCTTAACTTTGTCTGAATCTAAACCACAATATGAGCCAGGATTTCCAACATCTTACTGAGAAAATCAAACAGGAAAGTGCCTTCGTTGATAAAATCAACAGCGAATTGGATAATGTCATCGTTGGTCAGAAGACCATGATTGAACGCTTGCTGATTGCATTGCTTTCCAACGGACACATTCTTCTGGAAGGTGTTCCCGGCCTTGCGAAAACGCTTGCCGTGAAATCACTGGCTGCAACCATTCAGGCCGATTTCAGTCGACTTCAGTTTACTCCCGATCTTCTTCCTGCCGATCTGATCGGAACAATGATCTATAATCAGAAGAAAGAGGAATTCGCTGTGCGAAAAGGTCCTGTTTTTGCCAATTTCATTCTGGCAGACGAAATCAACCGTGCTCCCGCAAAAGTGCAATCAGCTTTGCTTGAAGCCATGCAGGAACGTCAGGTTACCATCGGAGAAAATACTTTCAAGTTGCCCGAGCCGTTTCTGGTTCTCGCAACAATGAACCCTGTTGAACAGGAAGGAACTTATCCGTTGCCGGAAGCGCAGGTCGATCGATTCATGCTGAAAGTTGTAATCGATTATCCTACACGTGACGAAGAACAGGCCATCATCCGCCAGCAGATTGCTCCGGAGAAAAAACAGCCAAAGCCGGTTCTTGCCAAAGAAGAAATTATAAAAGCAAGAAATGTAGTTCACGAAGTTTATCTCGATGAGAAAATCGAGAAGTACATCGTTGATCTTGTTTTTGCGACGCGTTATCCTGCCGAATACCGTTTACAGAAACTGCAACCGATGATTACTTTCGGCGGATCTCCGCGTGCATCCATTGCATTGGCGCTCGCTGCCAAATCATACGCATTCCTGCAACACCGCGCTTTCGTAATTCCTGACGATGTGAGAGCTATCGCACATGATGTGCTGCGTCATAGAATCGGATTGTCATTTGAGGCCGAAGCGGAAAATATCACTTCATCTCAGATCATTGATGAAGTCATCAACGTAGTTCAGGTTCCTTAATTCCGGTGATGGAAGATTCGGATATTCTGGAAAAAGTCCGCCGCATAGAAATCAAGGCGCGCGGAATCAGCAATCAGCTTTTTGCAGGTGCTTACCACAGCGCCTTCAAGGGTCGAGGTATGAAATTTTCAGAAGTACGCGAATACCTTCCCGGTGATGATATCCGCACAATCGATTGGAACGTAACTGCGCGATTCAATCATCCTTACGTGAAAGTTTTTGAAGAAGAACGTGAATTGACGATGATGTTACTCGTCGATATCAGTAAATCCGGACAATTCGGTTCTTCCGATCACGACAAGAAAACACTTATGGCGGAAATGGCGGGCGTGCTTGCTTTTTCTGCGATACTGAATAACGACAATGCAGGAATACTGTTCTTCAGCGATAAAGTTGAAAAGTACATACCGCCGAAGAAAGGTAAACCACACATTCTGCGAATCATTCGTGAATGTCTGGTTACTGAACCGAAAGGTCAGGGAACAAATCTGAACGCTGCGTTGGAATATTTCAGCAACATTCAGAAGAAGCGTTGCATCATGTTTCTGGTTTCCGATTTCATGGCGGGAAATTTTGAAACGTCTCTGCGGATCGCATCAAGAAAGCATGACGTTGTTGCTCTCAATATTTACGATCCGCGTGAGCGCGAACTTCCGTCCATTGGTCTCGTGCAGATGCAGGATATGGAAACCGGTGAACTGAAATGGATTGATACTTCGAGTGAAAAAGTAAGAACACAGTTTGCGCGAACTGCTTTGATGCATCGTCATTATCTGGATGATCTCTTCCGTAAAACAGGAATTGACTACACGCACGTAGCGACAAACGACAACTACTTTTTGAAATTATCACACCTGTTCCAGCGAAGAGGCAAATCAAGATGAAGGTAATTTACCACATATTTATCTCGGTCGCTGTGTTCTTCATCACCGCACAAACTTCCTATGCTCAGGACGCTCGTGCAGAAGCAACATTAAATCATCATTCCATCCGCATTGGTGAGCAATGTACACTGAAGCTGAACCTTTATTACTACGAAGGAATGGAAAAGCGTAAAGTGCAATGGCCGCTTATCGGTGATTCACTAACGCCATTTATTGAAGTACTTAAACGCGATACGCTTTCCGTTAAACTTGTGGATCAGGCAAGCGTTCTTTACGAAGAAAAGAATTCTTATCTCATCACGTGCTTCGATTCAGGAATGTGGATTATTCCGGCTCAACGATTCATCGTGGATACAGACACGGTTTACACGGAACCATTGGAATTGTATGTGAATACTGTACCTGTTGACACCACAAAACCGATTAAGGACATTGCAGGAATTTTCGATGTACCTCCCGCTCCGGTTTACAATCCTCAGTACAAATATTTGTGGTGGTGGCTTGCTCTTGCTGTTCTCGGTCTGGCAGCTGTTGTTCTGATCATTTATCTGCGAAGAAAGAAAAAGAAACAAGCGGAAGAGCCGGTTCCTGTTAATATCGGACACGCTCCTTTACCACATGAGTTGTTATTGAAACGTCTGCATGAACTTGCCGTTTCAAAGCCATGGCAGAACGGAGATGTACACGCACATTATCTTGAACTCAGCGGACTGATGCGATCATGGGTTGTTGAACGCTTTCATATTCCCGCGCATGAAATGACTACTTGGCAGGTGATTCATCGCTTACGCAGAGCGCCGGACAGCGGAAATAAAATTTCAGAACTGGAACACGTTCTCAAAACCGCCGATCTTGTGAAATTCGGAAAACTCGTTCCTGAATCTTACATCAGCGAAAAGTGTATTGAACACTCCATTGCTTTTGTGGAGTCAACAGCATTTACAACTGTGTTTCTGCCGCAACCGAATATGTTTAACGCAACCAATTCACCCTCATGATCAGCTGGTGGAACAACGTAGTTTTCGCTGCGCAATGGGCTTTCTGGCTGCTGTTGCTCATTCCATTGCTTGCTGTTCTCATTTGGTGGACATCAGGAAGGGGTCGTCCTGCTTTGCAGATTTCTTCCATCCGGTTTTTCTCCGGAGTAAAAACACCTGCGCGTGTTAAGTGGCGACCTGTTTTGTACGTGTTGCGCCTTGCTGCGATTGCTTTATTGTTGATTTCAATTGCACGACCTCAATCCACACTTGCGTGGAAGAAAACGCACGGCAACGGCATCGACATCATGATGTGCATTGACGTTTCTCCGAGTATGGAGGCGAATGATTTTCAGCCTACACGATTGGAAGCAGCTAAAGAACAGGCGAAACGTTTCGTTGAAAACAGACCGGATGATCGCATCGGAATTGTTGAATTCAGCGGAGAACCGTTCACTTTATGTCCACTGACAACCGACCATAAAGCGCTCAAGAATCTGATTACAACAATCAATTCCGGAATGCTGATTGAGGGAACAGCAATCGGAATGGGACTCGCAAAATCCGTTGAACGTTTGCACGACAGTCAGGCGAAAAGTAAAGTGGTGATATTACTGACTGACGGAGAAAACAACGCAGGGAACATTTCACCTGAAGACGCGGCTCGACTTGCGAAAACCTACGGTATAAAAGTTTACATCATTGGACTCGGAGCTTCCGAAGGAAATGTACTTCAACCTAACGCAATCAATCCGGACGGAAGTTATTCAATGACCTTTCAACCTGTGAACATCGATGAAGCATTGCTGATCAAGATGGCGGAAGTAACCGGAGGCAAATATTTCCGTGCTTCCGGAAACTTGCAATTGCAGAAAATCTACGATGATATCAACGCGCTTGAGAAAACCGAATTCGATAAGAATCAGGCAATGCAGCGCAAGGAAGAATTTCTTCCGCTTTTGCTTTGGGCGTTCTTCCTGCTTGCGGCGGAACTAGTTTTACGTTACACCTTGTTTGACAGTATCACATGAGTTTTGAACATCCCTGGATATTTCTGCTTCTGATACTGGCCGTAGTTCCGGTTCTTCTCGCGATGCGTTCTATTCGCAGAAGGAAGAAACTGCTTGAGATTTACGCAAGCGGTGTAATGGGTAACAGATTGCTGTTGGGAGAAAGTCCAAGGTTGCGTTGGATCAGAGTGATCATTTTATCACTTGCAATTGTCTTCATGGTTATCGCTGCAGCCGGACCGCAAATCAATGGCGGCAAAGAGAAAGTAAAGATCAGAGGTATTGATATTGTTGTTGCCATGGATGTTTCCACCAGCATGCTCGCACAGGATCTTAAACCGAGTCGCATTGAAAAAGCGAAACTGGCTTTGACGGATTTGCTGGAAAAACTGGAAGGAGATCGATTAGGTGTTGTGGTGTTTGCTGCGCAGCCCTATACTGTTCTGCCTTTGTGTGACGATCGTTCAGCAGCTGAAATGATTTTGAATACAGTTTCAGTTGAAACAGTTTCTGCACAAGGAACGGATATTGCTTCTGCAATTGATCATGCGGTATTTTCATTTAACGGTTCCGAATCAGATCGAGGAAAAGCTATCATCGTTATTTCAGATGGAGAAAATCATGAAGAAGATGCCGCTGACGCTGCAGCACGTGCTGCTGAAAAGGGAATTATTGTTTGTACAATCGGTATCGGCTCTTCATCAGGTACAACTATTCCCGTAAAGGATGAAAACGGAAAAGTAACAAACAAGCGTGACGGATCAGGAAACGAAGTGATAACAAAACTGAACGATGCTGCGTTAAAGGAAATAGCACGAGAAGGAAACGGTTCCTATGTGAAAGCAACGAATTCAGATTTGGGCCTGAATGAAATAATGGGTCAATTGCGTGAATTGAGTAAGACCACCAGTGAAACGGAAAGATACACCAGCTTTACACCGGTGTATTATTTCGCATCGGCATTTGTTGTGCTGTTACTGATCGTCGAGCTTTTGATGGCAGAAGGAAAAAGAAAAAAACTGAAAAAAGCATGAGCAGAAAAATCTCACTAATCCTTTTCGCTCTCATTTTGCAATTCGCATATATGAGTGCGCAGAATAAGGATACCGTGCAGCTGCGTGATCCTTGGAAAAACACACGCGACGGAAATCAACTTTTCCGCAAGAAAGATTTTGAAGGTGCTGAGAAGAAATATCAGGAAGGTTTGCAGAAAGATACTTCCAAATCTGTTACGAGCTATAATCTTGGCAATGCACTTTATCGCCAGAAGAAATACGAAGAAGCAGAGAAAGCTTATGCGAATTCACTTGACATGAAGAATCCTGATTCATTGTCAAAGGGTTGGTACAACCTTGGCAACTCCATGTTTCAGCAGCAAAAACTGGACGAAAGCATTACTGCATACAAAGAAGCGTTGCGTAATAACCCGAATGACGAACAGGCACGCTACAATCTGGCTATGGCGCAGAAAATGCGAAACGCGAGAAACAAGAATCAGAACAATAATCAATCCCAGCAGCAACAACAGCAAATGCAGCAACAGCAACAACAGCAGCAGGGACAGCAGCAGCAGAACCAGAACAACGGGAATCAAAACAATAAAAACGGCACGAAACCTCAGGATCCTTCTAAACAGCAAATGAGTCAGGAAGACGCTAAGAAACTGCTTAACTCATTGAAGAATTCAGAAGAAGATACACGCAAGAGAATCGGCAGCGGACAGAACGGAAGTCCTTTCCGAAAAAGCAACGACAAGGATTGGTAATGAAATTCATGGGTAAAATATCCGTGCTTGCAGTGTTGATTTTATCAGCATTGAATATTCATTTGCATGCACAGAGCATTACCATTTCATCAGATCGGAAAGAATACAAAACTTCAGATGAAGTTGTTGTAACTCTTACGGGGGAGCTGAATGATTTCACTCAATACGCTTCAATACCAGATGTGCCCGGACTTACACTTACGGACACAGAAAGAAATTTTGACAACGCCGCACCGGGTAAGAAAATCCGCATACGCCAAACGTTCAGGTATATTGCCAATCAAACCGGAGAATTTGAAATCGGACCTGCAGTAATTTATTCCGGAACACGGCAATACTATTCCAATACAATTACAATTAATGTTGTTCAGGATTCACGATTTGAGCAGGAAGGTTTGGCGTTCATAAGTGCGGAAATTCCCGACAGAACATTTTTTATCGGAGAACGGATTCCCGTTTATCTGCGTGTGTATTTCAACAGCAAATATTCATGTGAAACATCTGCAATTTTCGCTGAACGCTACGACGGTTTCTGGCATCCAGATGTTCCCGGCTACTTTGATCAAAGCCAGAAAAAAGAAACTACCGAAACCATTAACGGACGCGAATACAAATCCAGAATTTTTGCAGTGGATTATATCTATCCTAACGCATCAGGTAAACTGAAATTACCTGAGTACGTTACTACAGCTGTATTAACTGAAAACTCGGGTGGATATGATCCCTTTGCCTCTTCAATTGATTTGTCGAGCAGAATGATTCCGATAGAAGTAATTGATTTGCCGCAACACGACTCACTTCCAGGATATAACGGAGATGTAGGTCAGTTGAATTTTGAATACAGTCTGAGCAGTGAAAAGACTGAAGAATGGAATCCTGTGAGAATGAAAGTTACGGTAAGCGGGAAGACCAATTTCTCTATGATGATTGCGCCATCATTTACGCTGCCCGACGGTTTCAGAATGGAACTCATTAAATCTTACGACAGTTTATCGCTGGATGATATTGAAAGCAGCTCAAAAATATTTGAGTATAATCTGATCGCTGAAAAACAAGGCAACTATACACTGAACACAATAGCTTACTCCTATTTCGATCCGGAAAAATCAGAATACATCACTATTCAAGGCGACACACTTACATTGACAGTTGCTCCGGGAACAAAAATTGATCCTGATTCTGAATCGAATCTCCCTGATACGTTTCTTACTGCAAAATCACGATTGCCATTCGCGATTGTCGTTGTTCTGGGTGTTGTATTATTGGGTATAACTTCTGCGTATGTCATTATTCGCCTGAAGAAAAAAGCTTCGGCTAAATCTCAAACAGAGAAAATCGCGCTTGAAAAACAGGAAACGGAATATGTAGCTCCGGCAGATACATCAGCAGAACAGGCTTTCGCAATGCTGAATTCGGCAAAACTTATTTTGCGCAACGGTCAATGTTCTCAAAGTATTGACACAGCATATCAGGCACTTTTGATTCGCATCAACGCGTTGACCAAGTTGAAACCGCATGAAGTTTCTGCTCATAATCTGAAGTACAAATTGAGCAAGCTGTATTCTGACCAGAATCTCGTTAACTCCGTTGTCAGCCATCTGGAAGATCTTAAACTCCGCAAATATTCAATTAAGGGTTCCGAATTCGAACTCGCAGGTCAGTTGATTCAACGAACAGAGCAACTTTTGATGCAATTGAAATAATTATTCCCGTTACGATTTACCATTCGTACGCTGTAAAACGCCGCTTATTAAGCCGGAACCGCCATATTTTTGAGAAGTCGTGATTTTGCTTATATTTGATATGGCAAAACCATGAAAAACACGTACTTACACTCGATCACCTGTGCAATTCTATTGGTACTTGGTACTGATGTGCGTGCACAGCTGGGTTCTACACCCGAAAGCGGTCATAATCCTATGGCTCCGCAATCCGTTCGGGCAAGCGATCCGAACGTTACTCCTCAAGATGGAAGTACGTTTCTCGGTCCTACATTTCAGATGAGTGAATGCGGACTGAACTACACAACCGCTTCTCAGAAAATCGGACAGCGTTTCTCTCCTGCCGGAGTGCCGCAACCTGCAACTTTCGCCATCGCCGGAATTCCTGCAACAGCCGTTATTCAAAAAGCATATGTGTGGTGTGATGCATCCGGTAACGGAGCAGCAATTAATTTATCCGTTACAAATCCTCTTGCAATTACCAATAACTATCCGATGACATTAATCGGAAGCGATCAGGATAAATGCTGGGGTTATGCAGGAACGCACAGTTATCGCGCTGATGTAACAGCAGCAATTCTTGGTAACGGGAATTATACAATAAGCGGCTTTCCAACCAGCATAAGTTCAGGTGGCACCAACGATGTTGATGGCGCAACAATGATGGTGATCTGGAGTGATCCTACCGCAACGTTTCAGGGCGATATCGTAATATGGGATGGATGTGTTGTGATCAACGGAGGCGTAACAACACAGACAATAAACAACTTCACTGCATGTAACGGCACTGTAAATAACGCTCGGGCATTTATGGCAATTGCGGATCTGCAAGGTCTTGGCGCAACACTGAGTGCAAATGGTGGTCCCGGATTCACAATTACGGAAGATTGGTGGAATTACGTTGACAATCCAACAACCGTGACACCTGGTCAAACGTCTTCAGCGTTCAACATTACATCAGGCGGTGATTGCTACAATTTCTGTCTGATGGGTTTATATTTTCAATCAAACTGTCAGACGTGTTGCATTGCGCCATATACATTGACGATGTCACAAACTCCTAGTTCATGTTCCGCAAGCAATGGAACTGCAACAGCTACACCGAACGGAGGAACAGGTCCTTTCACCTACAGCTGGAATACAACTCCGGCACAAAGCACACAAACCGCAACAGGATTACCTCCGGGCCAATACATCGTTACAGTAACAGATGCGTTGGGTTGTTCTACAATTGATACAATTGTGGTTATGGGTACAGGATCTTTACCGTTTACCACATCACAGGTCAATGTATTGTGTAACGGCGGAAACAATGGTTCTGCAACGTTTACTCCAACAGGCGGCACGGCACCGTTTACTTACGTTTGGAATCCGAATGTTACCGGAACCGGAAATGCAGTAAATCTTACAGCGGGCGTCTATACTGTTGACGTAACAGACGGCTTCGGTTGCTCGAATTCCTTTACGTTCACAATTACAGAACCTCCGCTGATTCCGATCAGTGCGAATGCTTCAGTTTCCACTTCAATCTGTATAGGTGCAACAACGACTGTGAGTGTGAATCCTACAGGCGGGGCACCACCGTATGCATATAACTGGATCAACGGACCCGGCAATACAAATACACTTACGGTAAATCCGTCAACAACTACAACATACTCCTGCGTTGTAACTGACGCTTGCGGTAATCAGGCCGATACCGGAACAATTACCATTACTGTAAATCCGCTTCCTGTAATTTCATTCAGTGCTGATCGCACATCCGGTTGTTCTCCGTTGTGTGTCAATTTCACACCGGTGAGCATACCTGCAATCAGCAGCATAATATGGGACTTCGGCGATCTTGATTCAAGCACCATGCAGACACCGAATCACTGTTATGATAATTCAGGATCTTTCTCAGTAGGAATATTCGTAACAGACATTAACGGTTGCACAAGTTTGGTTGTACAGAGCAACTATATCACCGTTCATCCTGATCCTATTGCACAGTTTTCAATTCTGAGTCCGCAGCCCGCAACTTTGCAGGAATCTACCATCGCATTCGATGATCAGAGCATCGGTGGTGACACTTGTTACTGGGATTTTGGTTTCGGAAATTTCACTCCGTTCGTCAACTGCGGAGATGTGGCTTTCACGTACGAGGATACCGGCACATACGCAATAACTCAAATTGTAGTTAATCAATTTGGCTGTGCTGACACTGCTTATGACGAAGTTGTCATTGTGCCTTACACCACCATCTACGTACCGAATACATTCACACCGAACGGCGACGGAAAGAATGATATGTTCTTTGCGTATGGTGAATACATTGACAATTTTCATCTGATGATTTTTGACAGATGGGGCAACCTGATTTTCGAATCGCATGACATTCTCAAAGGTTGGGATGGCAAGGCGAATGGAGGAACCCAAGTTGCACAGATCGACACGTATGTTTGGCGAATAACATATAACGATCGTTACACCGGAAATTACCACCGATTGATAGGACATGTGAATCTCATTCGCTGATAAATCCTTGAAAAAAGAATAAAAAAGGCACTTCTTCCGGAGTGCCTTTCTTATTCACACCTGTTCATAGAAACTGTTTGATAATCAGATTCTTTAACATATATTAGCTACGCAAACACCAGAGTTCACACTTAAATCTTATCGGAATGAAACACTCCCTACGTCATTTCGTATTTTCATTTCTATGCGTTCTGCTTTTTTCTGCAACCGCTTTTACACAAGTTGCTTCACAAGCAGCTAAGAATTGTCCCGGCGTTCCCGGAGCATGCGGCTATCCAGCGCAAAATCAAAACCACAGTCCCACAGTACCAAATCCTACTCCGCAAAACGGTAACGGAACCTTGGGCGTAATTTTCGATATGCAGAAATGCGGATTGAACTATGCGCATGCATCACAGCGTTTGGGAAAACGATTTTCTCCTGCCGGTGTTAATCAACCGGCTCCATTCGTAATCTCGGGTATTCCAACCTGCGCCGTAATCGAACGTGCCTACCTCTGGGCAGAAGGTTCGGGTAACGGTGCTGCTCAGACTGCAACAGTTGCCGGTCCTCTCGGAACAGCGAACTATCCAATGACAATTGTGGGTACGGGCCCTGACAAATGCTGGGGGTATGGAGGAACGTATACCTATCGCGCTGACGTAACCGCTTCAATCGGCGGCAATGGTACTTACAACATCAGTGGCATCCTTACTAACCCGCCAACCTCAGGTAACGACATGGACGGAGCGACACTTGTTGTAATCTGGAGTCAGCCGAACCAGCCATGGGCAGGACGAATTGTTATTGCGGACGGAGCATATGTTGTGAACGGTGGTGTTGCAAACTACAACATGCCGATCTCGCCAGCTGTCTGTGGTGCAACCAGCAATGCAAGTGCATTCCTCGGAGTTGGTGATATTCAATTCAACCCTACTTCATGGACAGCAAACGGAACCGCAGTTCCTCTCTCATGGAACTGGTGGAATTTTCATCAGGTTGCTACAACAGTTGCAACAGGTGCCACAACGTCGAACTTCAATGTGAATACAGGCGGTGACTGTTTTAACCTGTGCATTGCGGGGTTATATTTCCGAACAACAACATGCATGACATGTCCTACGACTGCAGCGCTTACCGTGAATACCACAATGACACCTGCAACTTGTTCGAACTGTAACGGTACTGCTACCGTTACTTCGATTGTCGGTGGTTCTGCTCCATACACGTATTCGTGGGCACCTTCAGGCGGAACTGGTGCAACAGCTACAGGATTGTGTGCAGGAACTTACACTGTTACCGTTACAGCAAACGCAGGATGTTTAACGCAAACGCAAGTTGTAACCGTGACTTCTGCAGGAGGTGCATTGGCCGTTACAGGATCTCAGACGAACGTAACCTGTTTCGGTTTATGTAACGGAACTGCATCAACATCTGTATCTGGAGGAACGGCTCCTTACACATACACGTGGTCTCCGGCAGTACCGAACACAACAACCAGCCCAAACAACTCTGCGAGCAACCTGTGTCCTGGAACTTATACAATTACAGCAACAGATGCCGCAGGTTGTACCGGTACGCGAACTATTACCATTACTCAACCAACTGCTCTTGCTACGACAGGTGGACAAACCAATATACTGTGTAATGGTGGTACAGGATCTGCAACGG
The DNA here is from genome assembly GCA_023151315.1 of Bacteroidia bacterium. Classification (GTDB taxonomy): domain Bacteria; phylum Bacteroidota; class Bacteroidia; order Palsa-965; family Palsa-965. The sequence goes on along the minus strand of JAKLJE010000013.1, from coordinate 91,407 downwards.
TTACTCCAACCGGTGGAACGGGACCTTACACATACAGCTGGGCGCCTTCAGGTGGCTCAGGTGCAATAGCAACCGGACTCACTGCAGGTACTTACACTGTAACTGTTACAGATGCCAATGGTTGTACAACAACCAGAACATATACAATCACACAACCTGCTGCCCTTACATCAACAGGTAGTCAGACCAATATTTTGTGTAACGCTGCAACTACAGGAGCAGCTTCGGTTACACCTTCAGGTGGTACCGGTCCTTACACATACTCATGGTCGCCTTCGGGTGGTACAGGTTCAACAGCTACCGGCTTAGGTATCGGTACATACACTGTTACTGTTACAGATGCTAACGGTTGTACAACAACCAGAACTTATACAATTACTCAACCGGCGGCGATCACGATCACACCAACACAAACTAACATTCTGTGTAATGGTAACACTACCGGTTCCGCAAGTGGAGCAGTTTCCGGAGGTTCTCCGGGATATACTTATTCGTGGGCACCGAGCGGCGGCACAGGTTCAACTGCCACAGGACTTGGAGCTGGTACATACACTCTTACAGTAACTGATGCTAATGGTTGTACAAGAACACAGACCTACACGATTACACAGCCAACTGCACTGAGTACAACCGGTACACAAACCAACGTACTCTGCAACGGTGGATTAACCGGTTCTGCAAGTGTAACTGCATCAGGAGGCACAGGCCCGTATACTTATACTTGGGCGCCTTCAGGCGGAACCGGTGCAACTGCAACTGGTCTCGGATCCGGAACTTATACTGTTACAGTAACAGATGCCAACGGTTGTACTATAACTCGTACCTACAACATCACACAACCTACAGCGTTAACAGCTACAACATCATTTACACAAGCGACGTGCGGCAGTGCAAATGGGTCCGCCTCGGTTTCTCCTTCAGGTGGTACAGGTCCGTACACTTATTCGTGGGCGCCTTCAGGCGGAACAGGTGCAACTGCAACTGGTCTTGTATCTGCGATTTACACTGTAACTGTTACCGACGCTAACGGTTGTACAACTACAGCTACTGTAAACGTGCCGAACGCAGGTTCTCCTACTGCTACAATCACTGCATCAACTAACGTTTCTTGTTTCGGTGGCAACAACGGTTCTGCGACAGTCTCTGCTGCAGGTGGAACAGGTCCTTACACTTACGCTTGGGCGCCGTCAGGCGGAACAGGAACAACAGGTTCTCCGCTTACTGCCGGTAACTACACTGTAACCGTAACAGATGCGAACGGTTGCTCAGCTACTGCGTCTGTAGTAATTACACAACCACCGGCGATAACAGTTACCGCCACATCGACTGCCGTATTGTGTTTTGGTGGCAATACAGGATCTGCAGCTGTAACTGCTTCAGGGGGAACACCGGGATATACTTATTCATGGGCTCCATCAGGTGGAACGGGAACAACTGCAACCGGACTTACTGCGGGAAACTATACAGTAACGTTAACCGATGCAAACGGATGTACTGCCACACAAACAACAGCAGTAACTCAACCTACCGCGCTTACTGCAACAGCAACTTCATCTCCTGTACTCTGTTTCGGTGGTAACACAGGGTCTGCTTCTGTAACTGCTTCAGGCGGAACTTCAGGTTACACCTACTCGTGGGCTCCAAGTGGAGGTACGGGTGCGAGTGCGAGTGCGCTCAACGCAGGCGGATACACTGTAACTGTTACCGATGCGAACGGTTGTACAACAACTGCATCCACTACTGTTACTGAACCGACTGCGCTCACTGCTACCACGTCATTCACTCAGGCAACATGCGGTAACGCCAACGGTTCTGCATCTGCAACTCCTTCAGGTGGTACAGGTCCTTACACTTATTCGTGGGCGCCTTCAGGCGGTACTGCTGCAACTGCAACTGGTCTTGTATCTGCGATTTATACTGTTACTGTTACCGACGCTAACGGTTGTACAACTACAGCTACTGTAAACGTGCCGAACGCAGGTTCACCTACTGCTACGATCACTGCTTCAACTAACGTTGCCTGCTTCGGCGGTAACAACGGTTCTGCGACTGTTTCTGCTGCAGGTGGAACGGGTCCATATACTTATGCTTGGACACCAACAGGTGGAACAGGAACTACAGGTTCTCCGCTCACTGCAGGTAACTACACCGTAACTGTAACAGATGCGAACGGATGTTCTACAACCGCAACTGTTGCCATCACTGAACCGCCTGCTCTTACTGCTACTGCAACAGCGTCACCTGTTCTCTGCTTCGGCGGTAACACAGGTTCTGCTTCAGTAACAGCTTCAGGTGGTGTTGGTCCTTACACTTACGCATGGGCGCCTTCAGGAGGAACTGGTTCTTCTGCTACAGGTCTCACAGCAGGCGGATATACTGTAACTGTTACCGATGCGAACGGTTGTACTACTACTGCTTCTGCTACAGTAACAGAACCTACCGCGCTTACTGCAACAGCAACTTCATCTCCTGTGCTCTGCTTCGGCGGTAACACAGGGTCTGCTTCTGTAACTGCTTCAGGCGGAACTTCAGGTTACACTTACTCTTGGGCTCCATCAGGAGGTACGGGTTCTTCCGCTACAGCTCTCACTGCAGGCGGATACACTGTAACAATTACTGATGCGAACGGTTGTACAACAACTGCATCAACTACTGTTACTGAACCGACTGCGCTCACTGCAACAACTTCATTCACTCAGGCTACTTGCGGCAATCCGAACGGATCCGCTGATGTAGTTGCATCGGGAGGAACTGCAGGTTACACCTACTCGTGGGCTCCTTCAGGCGGAACCGGTGCAACGGCAACTGGTCTGGTCGCTGCGATTTACACTGTTACTGTTACCGATGCGAACGGTTGTACTACTACTGCAACTGCAAACGTACCGAACGCATTGTCTCCTACTGTTACTATCATCGCTTCTGACAGCGTAAGTTGTTTCGGAGGCAATGACGGTTTTGCCGCTGCTTCATCTTCAGGCGGAACAACTCCTTACACCTATCTCTGGAGCAATGCTGATGCAGATACTCTCGCAGGAAACCTCATCGCAGGTTCTTACACCGTTACAGTTACTGATGCTAACGGATGTACTTCCACTGCTACTGTTTCAATCGGAGAACCGCCTGTTCTCACTGCTGCCGCAACTTCAACGGATGTGTTGTGCTTCGGTGGTAACACGGGCACTGCTGCCGCAACTTACACCGGAGGCACCGGAACGCCTTCTTACTCGTGGGCTCCATCAGGTGGAACGGGTGCGAGTGCAAACACACTTACTGCAGGAACTTACACCGTTACCGTTACTGATATCAACGGTTGTACCGCAACAGCAACTACTACTGTGAACGAACCTCCGCTACTTGCAGCAACAACAACTGCAACTGATGCACTTTGCTTCGGTGGTAACACAGGTTCCGCAACCGTAACTGCAACAGGCGGATTCGGTAACTACGCATACTCGTGGGCTCCTTCAGGCGGAACAGGCACTACAGAAAGTAACCTCATCGCCGGAACTTACACCGTAACAGTTACTGACGACAATGGTTGCACAACAACAGCTACTGCTACTGTGAATGAACCGACGGCCGTTACTGCAGTGACTTCTTTCACTCTGACCACATGTAATGCCTCCAACGGCTCTGCGGCTGTTGTGGCAAGTGGAGGAACACCAGGATATACTTATTTATGGTCTCCTTCGGGCGGCACCGGAGCAACTGAAACCGGATTAAGCGCAGGTCCGTATTCATGTGTAATCACAGACATCAACGGCTGTTCAATTACTGCAACAGTAACCGTTCCTAACGCAGCAGGACCTACTGCAGTTATAGCTCCACCAACAATGGTGTTGTGTTTCGGCGGTAACAACGGATCAGCAACTGCATCTGCAAACGGAGGAACTGCTCCTTACACTTACACATGGAGCAACGCAGATAATGATTCCATTGCAGGTAGTCTTATCGCTGGTTCATACACTGTTACAGTTACAGATTTCTACGGATGCACATCAACAGCATCGGTAGTGATTACAGAACCTTCTATGCTCAACGTTCAGGCGAACGCAAACCCAACTGTTGTGTGCGAAGGTTCTCCAGTGCAGTTATCAGCTAACGCAGGTGGCGGTGTTCCTGCCTATACTTATTCATGGCAGCCAATTGCAGCTACAGGTGCAACACAAACTATTACACCTACAGGTTCACAGATTTATACCGTAACTGTAACAGATGCTAACGGATGTACAACTTCCGCAACAACAAGTGTCACTGTTAATCCGATGCCTACACCGGTTACTGCAGCAGATATTACATCAGGATGTGCACCACTGTGTGTAACATTCACTGACGCATCAACTGTTGCATCAGGTACAATCACCGGATGGCTGTGGGACTTTGGCGATAATACAACTTCAACGCTGCAAAACCCTCCGTTACATTGTTACAATACACCGGGCAATTACACTGTTGTACTTACAGTAACAACTGCATCCGGCTGTACGCAGACTATCACCATGACCAACTACATCAGCGTTTATGCAATGCCTGTAGCTGCGTTCGGTGCCGGTCCGCTTCCTACAACTGTGTTGAATCCTACAATCACATTTGCGGATTCATCTCAGAATGCTGCTTCCTGGCTGTGGAGCTTCGGTGATCTGAACAACTCTTCATCTACAGATCAGAATCCGTCTTTCACATACCCTGATGCAGATTGCTACATGGTTGTACTCGAAGTAACTTCTGCAGATGGTTGTCAGGATACCGCTACAATGCCGGTGTGCATCGATCCGGATGTAACGATTTACGTTCCGAATACATTCACACCTGACGGTAACGGATTGAATGATGAATTCATCCCGGTTACAATCGGTATCGATCCTGATCAGTATGAACTGTGGATCTTCGATCGCTGGGGTAACATGATTTTCTATTCAGATGAACTGAATGAAGGTTGGGACGGAAGAGTACAAGGTCATGCCGACATCTGTCAACAGGACACATATGTTTGGAAAATCAAAGCGAAAGACATTCTTGGCAACTCACATAACCTGATCGGACATGTGAACCTGATCAAGTAAGACTTCAAATTGCATACTCAACGAGCCGTTCTTAACCCGATTGGCTCGTTGTTTTTTGTCCTTTCAGTATGCGAAATCCGGCGAATTTTCCACTATTTGGAAACGGATGCAATTTTTATTAAATTACACCTGCAAACACCATTTCCTGAGCCCTCAGGTCACATTTTAAAAGGAGTATCATGAGAGCATCTCTACTCGTCTCCGCATTCGCAGTTGTGTCATTAATGACCACATCTGCTTTTGCTCAAAGCACTCAAACACAAAGCGCGAGTCATTCTGCTAATTGTCCCGGAGTTCCCGGCGCATGTGGCTATCCAAACAATCCATCTGTGCAAAGTATAGGGCCACAGAATCCAACTCCGCAAAACGGTAACGGAACGCTCGGAGTAATTTACGACATGCAGAAATGCGGTCTGGATTATACCAGCGCATCGCAGCGATTGGGACGCAGAGGAAGTCTTGCAGGTGTACTGCAACCCGCACCATTTAACATTACCGGTATTCCGGCTTGTGCAGTTATTGAAAGAGCTTATTTATGGGCGGAAGGATCAGGTAACGGAGCAGCGCAAACTGCGACCATTGCAGGTCCATTCGGAACGCAGGCTTTTCCAATGACAATCGTTGGACAAGGTCCCGATAAATGTTGGGGTTATTCAGGTTCGTATACTTATCGTGCAGACGTAACTGCAATAGTACAAGGAAACGGAGTTTATAACATCAGTGGCATCCTTACAAATCCGCCAACAGCCGGCAATGATATGGACGGAGCAACATTACTTGTTGTTTGGAGTTTACCTACCGCAAACTGGGCAGGGCGAATTGTAATTGCTGACGGTGCTATCATTGTTAACGGCGGTGTAGGAAATTATAACATGCCGATTAACCCTGCAGTCTGCGGCGCTACTAACTCAGCACGTGCATTCTTCGGTGTTGGTGATATTCAGTTTAATCCTACCTCATGGAGTGCAAACGGAACCGCTATTCCTCCATCATGGAACTGGTGGAACTTCATGCAAACCAATACCACTGTTGCTACCGGAGCCACTACATCAAACTTCAACGTCAACACCGGTGGTGACTGTTTCAATCTGTGTATTGCGGGATTGTATTTCCGTACAACAACGTGCACAACGTGTCCATCTTCAGCTGCAGTTACAGTTACTTCCACATCAGTTCCGGCAACCTGCTCCAACTGTAACGGAAGCGCAACTGTTACCGTTGCCCCTGCAGGTTCCTACACATACAGTTGGGCTCCGTCAGGAGGAAATGCCGCAACCGCAACAGGTTTGTGTCCGGGAACTTACACTGTAACCATTACGCAAACACCTTGTATTACCACCACACAAACTGTTACAATCACAAATAACGGCGGTGCAATTGCGGTGGCCAACACAACACAAACGAACGTCAGTTGTTTCGGCGGAAGTAACGGTAGTATTACCACAACTGCAAGCGGAGGTACGAGTCCATATACTTTTACTTGGTCACCTGCAGTTACAAATACAACAACAGGTAACAGCAACACGGCAACCGGACTTTCCCAAGGAACTTATGTTGTTACGGCAACCGATGCCAGTGGTTGTACAGGAACACAAACGTTTACCATCACACAACCTACTCAGGTAACATCAACATTTCTGGTGAATAACGTTGCCTGCTTCGGAGGTAGCAGCGGATCTGCAGATATTACCGGTGCCGGAGGAACAGGACCTTATACATTCGCGTGGAGTCCTGCAGCAACAAATAATACCACCGGCAACACGAACACCGGAACCGGATTAACTGCGCAGGCATACAGCATAATTGTTACTGATGCGAATGGTTGTTCTACAACACAAAATATCACTGTAACAGAACCACCTTTGCTTACAGCTTCAGCAACATCACTGCCAACATCGTGTAATCAGGCTAATGGTTCTGTGGATGTAATTTCTGCCGGTGGTACCGGAACTACTAGTGTAGTCTGGAATCCGGGTGGTTATACTACAAATACAGTGAGCAACCTCTCTGCAGGAACTTACAGTGTTACTGTAACAGACGCCAATGGATGTACTGCAATTGATACTATCACAGTGGCATCGTCAGTAAACATGACCGCAACAACTTCGTTTACAGATTTGTTGTGCTTTAATGACAACTCAGGAACGGCAAGCGTAACAGTTACCGGTAATACAGGTACATTAACGTACGTCTGGACTCCGAATGTATCAACCACCAATACCGCAACCGGATTAGCTGCGGGAACTTACGTAGTGGATGCAAGTGATCCGAATGGTTGTTCAACGACCTCCACGATTACAATCACTGAACCACCGCAACTTACCAACACTGTCGGAGGATTTAACGTTTCCTGCTATGGTGTGTGCGACGGACAGGTAGTTGTAATTCCTGCCGGAGGAACCGGAACTTATACGTTTAACTGGAACAGCGGATGTACTCAGCCAAGTTGCAATGCAGTGTGTGCAGGTACGTACAACGTAACCGTTACAGATGCCAACGGCTGTACCACAACGGGAACTACAACAGTTACTGAGCCTCCACAAATTGTGATAACCACATCTTGGGATACAGCGCACTGCGGACAAGCTGACGGTAATGCGTACTCATCAGCGAGCGGAGGAACAGGTGCACTTTCATTCAACTGGTTGCCGAACAACGTCAACGATTCAACATTAACAAACGTTGCCGGTGGTAACTATGACGTTGTTGTTACCGATGCCAATGGTTGTGCTGACACTGTTACTGTCAGCGTATACAATCAACCGGGTGTTATTGCAACAATGGGACAGCTGACACATGTTCTTTGCTTCGGTGGTAACAACGGTTCTGCAACAGGAAACTTTACGGGCGGTAACGGACCATACACTTACAACTGGTCTCCATCAGGAGGAACCGGAGCTACCGCGAATTCACTTACTGCAGGTAACTATGTTGTAACTGTTACTGATGCTGATGGTTGTACTTCAACTGCATCTGCGGTAATCACGGAACCAAGTCAGCTTAACGTACAAGCTACTGCAACGCCTTCCGTTGTGTGCGAAGGAACTCCTGTAACTCTGAGCGCAGCTCCGGGCGGAGGAACACCTAACTACAGTGTTGTGTGGTCGCCGGGTAACCTTGCAGGTAATTCGCAAACCATAATTCCACCGGTTACCGGAACTTACACAGCTGATGTGACCGATCTTAACGGATGTACAGCAACTGCGACTGTTGTTGTAACAGTGAACCCTGTTCCTACTGCAGCGCTGAGCGGTGATACACTCGCAGGTTGTGCTCCGTTGTGTGTTAACTTCAGTGATATGACAAGTATCGCCTCTGGAACTATAACAAACTGGCTCTGGGATTTCGGCGATCAGAACACATCTTTGCAACAGAATCCTACGCATTGTTATTCAACGTCAGGATTGTATTCCGTATCACTTGCGGTGATTTCTGCTGCAGGCTGTACGAATACCATCACAATGACCAACTATATTGATGTGTACGGAATTCCAACCGCGGCATTCAGTGCGAACCCGCAGCCAACTACAGAACTCAATCCTACAATTTACTTTACAGATCTTTCTGTAGGTGCTAATGCATGGACATGGAGCTTTGGAGATATAAGCAATGCATCGTCAACTTTACAGAATCCATCGTTTGAGTATCCTGGACCGGGATGTTATGATGTGGTTCTTGAAGTTGAATCACAGAACGGATGTACCGACACGTCTATGCAGGAAATATGCATTGATCCAGATGTAGCGATTTTCGTTCCGAATACATTCACACCGAATGAAGACGGTTCTAACGATGTATTCTTCCCGCAAGGGGTTGGAATCGATCCTGACCAGTTTGAAATGTGGATCTTCGATCGCTGGGGCAACCTGATCTATTACACTGAAGATATGAACGACGGCTGGAATGGAACTGTTCAAGGTAAGAGCGGACAGCTCTGTCAGGTAGATACTTACGTTTGGAAGATCAAATGCATTGATATGCTTGGCAAGAAACACAACATGATTGGCCACGTCAATCTTATTCGCTAATCATCAAAACACTAAAAACAAAAACTCCGATAGCGTTCATTCTATCGGAGTTTTTTATTGCGTTCAATTAATCATCGTATACGGTCCACAGAAGCTACAAGATCTTCGTCGCGTTTAATGAATATTCGTGCCAACACAAACAAAGCGAAGTGCGCAAGTGAAATGTATGTACCTGATTCTGAAGTATAGTGGAACTCACCTGTGGTAACACTGCTGTTATTCATCATCACAATAAGTACCATACCCGTCGTGTTCAGCAGAGCTAAAACTGCACCTACGACGCAAAGTTTCATCTGAAACTTACGGTTCCTGTATTGTGTAATGATAAGTGTTGCGAACATAGCCAGGACAATTTCTCCTATTAAAGCGGGTATAACATCCGTTAAACCCAGAGGAGTGGCAAATGCAGGTCCTTTAGCGTCGGCAACCGACATTATCGGAATAAAAAACAACGCGATAAGTATTACGTCGTTTAACATCAGAAAAAGGGTCTGAATACGTTGCAGCATATTAATTGGATTGAGCCGCAAAAATAACCGTTTCCCCTTGGACCTGAAACAGGATAAATTTTCAGGAGATTTATTTGCAACTCAATATTCTTCGTATTATTGCAGTGCATTTCCGCCATGAACAATTGAGTTCTCAGTTGTTTTTCCCGGCAAAAAACTATTCCGAATAACTTACAAAAACATCATTCAAGCATGCTTTGCCGGATTTCATTCCGCACCAAGAACTGAGTCATTCAGTTAAACCCCTTCACGCAAAGCTTTTCCCCTTCGACAGAAAAAAATTATTTATCTAACAAATTGATATGTACGACATTGTTGCATTGAACTCCAAACTGGTTGGAGAACTACGTGAAATAGCCAAAGAACTTAATGTTGCCAAGGCCGACACCCTGAAAAAACAGGAACTGATTTATCAGATTCTGGATGCACAGGCTGTTGCCGGTGGCGCAAAAAAAGGAGCAGATGCTCCGGAAGCTGAGAAGAGTAAACGTCCGCGCAAGCCGAAAGCCGGCGAAGAAACGGCTGAACTTTTCACAACTACAACCGAACCTGATACACGTTTCGTATCGCTCGAAAATACACCACCTGCTACAGAGGAAGTGAAACCGGAACAGAAACCTGTTCAGCATAACAATCCTCCTCAAGGCGAGAAAAAACCTTTCAATCAGCAGCACAATCAACAGCGCCGCGATAATCGTCATCAGGGACAACAAAATCAACAGAACCGTCAATTCAATCGCGGACAAAATCAGCAGGGAGGTAACAATCCTCAGAATCCTGCTCCTCCGATGAATCAGGTTCCGCCGATTGTTCAGGCGCAGATGCCGAAGAACGAGAATCAACAAGGCAATAATCAGAACCAGGGCAACAACAATAACGGAGGCAATGGAAATCAGCATGGTCACCAGCACCGTCAGAATTTCCAGCAGCGTCAGCCACTCGAAGAAATGTACAACTTCGATAACGTGGTAACCACTGAAGGTGTTCTCGAAATCATGCCTGACGGTTACGGATTCCTTCGTTCTTCTGATTACAACTACCTCAACTCACCGGACGACGTTTACGTTTCACAATCACAGATCAAACTTTTCGGTTTGAAGACAGGTGATACTGTATGCGGCGGAATCCGTCCTCCGAAAGAAGGAGAAAAATATTTCCCATTGGTGAAAGTGGAAAAAATCAACGGTCGTGATCCGGCGTATGTTCGTGATCGCGTTCCATTTGACTTCCTTACACCTTTGTTCCCGAAAGAGAAATTCAGTCTTGTAGGCGGCAGCAATGTGAAAATGAAAGCGCCGATGTCAATGCGCATCATGGACATGTTCACTCCTATCGGTAAAGGTCAGCGCGGATTGATCGTAGCACAACCTAAAACCGGTAAGACGATTCTTTTGAAAGAAGTTGCTAACGCTATCGCGGATCATCATCCGGAAGCGTACCTGATGATTCTTCTTATTGATGAACGTCCGGAAGAAGTAACAGATATGGCGCGTTCGGTTCGTGCAGAAGTAATTGCTTCTACATTCGATGAACCCGCTGATCGTCACGTAAAAATTGCAAACATCGTTCTTGAAAAAGCAAAACGCATGGTTGAGTGCGGACATGATGTGGTGATTCTCCTCGACTCTATCACTCGCTTGGCACGCGCTTACAACACTGTGCAGCCTGCTTCAGGAAAAGTTCTCTCCGGCGGTGTAGATGCAAATGCATTACAGAAACCAAAACGTTTCTTCGGTGCGGCACGAAAAATTGAAAACGGAGGATCATTAACCATCATTGCAACTGCTCTTACTGAAACCGGAAGTAAAATGGACGAAGTAATCTTCGAAGAATTTAAAGGAACCGGTAACATGGAATTGCAGCTCGATCGCAAACTCGCGAATAAGCGTGTGTTCCCTGCAATTGACCTTGTAGCGTCATCAACACGTCGCGATGATCTCCTCATGGAGAAAGATGCATTGCAGCGTATCTGGATTCTCCGTAAGCACCTTGCTGATATGAATCCTCAGGAAGCAATGGAATTCCTCAAAGACCGTATGAAGAATACGCAATCAAATGAAGAATTCCTCATCTCGATGAACGGATAATGAAATCTTCAATAACAACTGGACTGATCGGGGCGGCGCTTGTAGCCGCCTTTCAGTTAACTACCATGATCGGGAACTTCACCGGAAGTATCGGTGGACTCCTGTTCTACGCTCCAATGTTGATCTATTTCGCTTCAATTTATTTTTCCATCAAGAGAACGAAGAATGAGCAGCCTGATCAGATTTTGCCATTCAAAACAGGATTGAAAGCCGGTGGAATTACAGCACTGATCATTTGCATCGTTTGGGGAATCGCATTCTTCATCGGACTTACACACCAGGATCCGTACATGATTGCTTCATACATGAAAGCAAACAATCAGGCAGGCGACATTCCTAAAATGCTGGAAACATTCAGTGACCGTCAGATCATGTTCGACAGAACGAAGTTCTGGGCCATGCCGAATTTCCTACTTGGCTTTCTGATTATCGTCGGATCGACTGTTGTGTTGGCGAGAAGAAAGCGTTGATCATGTATGTAATGATCGGGCTACCTCCGCAAAATCAACTCCGTCAAAATTTCCGCTGGTCATAAACAGCAGCACACTGTTATTCCAGTTTTTCGCTTGCAGTTCGTTCATCAGCGCAGCGGAATCCGTTGACACTTTCAAATCAGGGCGTGCGAAAGCTGCTCTCACCTGCTCCATTGTAATCGGCGGCAGCTTTTTATGCGCTATGGTATGAGGATTAAAATACACATACGCTTCATCCGCAGTATTCATGGCGCCATTGTACTCTTTCAGAAATTCCGCAGTAAGCGAACTGAATGTGTGTAACTCCATACATGCCACAACATGACGATCCGGGAATTGTTGCTTCACCGCAGCAGTTGTTGCTTTCAACTTTGAAGGTGAATGTGCAAAGTCCTTGTAGCAGTTGAAAGAATCCTTTTTCAATACCAGCTCCAATCTGCGCGCTGCACCTTTGAAAGATTGTATTGTCGAATCAAACTGTTCATCAGGTATACCGATTGCATTGCATACATACCGCGCACCGGTAAGATTCATCAGATTGTGTTCACCGAAAATCAAGAGCGGAATTTCCTTTCCGTCGCGAAGCAGATATGTAACACCGTTACGGATTACATGCGCAGGTACTCCGTATGGTTTTCTGTCAATATTATTGCCATGTTGCGGAGCGATTGACTTCAGCACTGCATCTTCTTCGCAATACACCAATACGCCGTTCTCTCCATTGCTTCGTGGTTCAATCAGATCAATGAACTTTCGAAACTGCTCTACGTAAATATCGAACGTCGGGAATACGTTAATGTGATCCCAGGCAATTCCGCTGAGCAAAGCTATGTTCGGATGATACAAGTGAAACTTCGGTCGTCGATCAATCGGTGAAGCAAGATATTCATCGCCTTCCAGCACGATATACTTCGCTTCTGCAGTCACTTTCACCATCGTTTCAAATCCTTCAAGCTGCGCACCAACCATGTAATCTGTATCCACGTTGCACTGTTTCATCACATGAAGAATCATTGCAGTGATTGAAGTCTTTCCATGACTTCCGCCGATTACGATTCTCGTTTTGTCCTTGCTCTGTTCGTACAGGTATTCCGGATATGAGAAAATCCGTAATCCGAGTTCACGTGCACGAACCAACTCCGGATTGTCTTCGCGGGCATGCATTCCTAAAATCACTTCATCAATATCAGCAGTGATCTTTTCAGGATACCAACCCATCTGAGCAGGTAGCAATCCATGCTTATCCAAACGACTGCGGGATGGCTCGTTGATTTCATCATCAGAACCTGTAACGTTGTTCCCTTTCAGTTTCATGGCGATGGCCATGTTGTGCATAGCGCTGCCTCCGATTGCAATGAAGTGAATTCTCATGTCGCCAAATTAACCCGTAGTGCAAATGACGTTAAAGCGACATCAAAAAAACTGTTAACAACCCGTTTTTAACACCGCAATTTGCATTTTTCGCAAGCACTTATGAATGTGTTGCGATAGTCCGCAAAACAATCCGGAGGAACGACAGAAATCGCCATAGTCGTGACGTATGTGCAAGCTAATTTTGACACAAATAATTACAGTTATGCATAACAAATTCCATCTGACTCTGACATTCTGCTTTGTTGTCATCGGCTTATTTGCTCAAACCATTACTGAAAATGGTGATCTGCTGGGACTAAAAAATTCCTCGGGTGAAGTAATCCTTGAGCCTAAATACGAAGAAGTTGTCCGATACCGTACTTTCTGCCGCTATACACCTGTTTACTCGTATGCATTGAACGGTAAACATGGAATTATCTGTCACCCGGATTCTTCGGAATATACCGATACAGGACTTATTTATGATTCAGTTTACTACTTCCATAATTGCATAGTAATTACGAAAGAAGGCAAACGCGGAATTGTGAATGAACTTCGCAACAACATTTTCCGTTGCGGAACGCCGAGATACGATTCAATTGTTCCCATGTTCAGCAATTGGAATCCGGAAGATGGTGACGGCATCAAACACTATTACGACTACACTTTACGGGAACTGCAGGTTCGCATCGGCAACCTTTGGGGTATTGCAGATTATCATTCCGATTCCTTACTCGTATCGCCACGGTGGACTCATACACTCTTTTTGAAAGACGGAGCGTGGGTTGAGAGAATTGTTCGCGATAGTGATCTTGCCGTTATTATCCTGCCACGGACAGGTACGGAAATACGAACCTCATGGATGTTTGAAACGTGCTACAATACGGAAAGAACATTTCTTGCAGTGTATCCCTCGTTGTTCACTGATGGACCACAACTGACAATACAAGTTTGGGACGCTCGCACCGGATTCATGGCTGCAGGTTATCACTCTTATGCCACAGACATTCGAATAGAATATTGCGGCGGTACCACGTTGGTGATCAAAGAGCAATTCAGAGAAGCGAAGGAATGGGGTACAAAAGATGAAACGAAATATACTTTCATGAATTACACCAGTGGCTACATTCTTTACAAACACATATGTGTCAAGGAAGAGCAAATCCGATGGTCGAATGATGATGGAAAAATATCAGTGTTTTCACGCAAATATTACAACGCGTATACTGAGAAATTTGAAATCACTTTTTCAGCGTTATAATTACTCCGGAATGATAACCTGATCCAGCGCTACATCGTGTTGTTCACGTGGAACTTCTTCCATCAACTGAAAGGGATAATAAATTCCCACTCGCAACGCATCGCTATGGTGGACTAGGAAGTTATCATAATAGCCACCACCATATCCTAAGCGATAATTCTGCTTGTCAACGGCAAGTCCCGGTACAATGATCAAATCGTAATTTCCTGAATAAACTTCCGGATTCGCAGGATGCAGTGTTCCCATGATTCCGGTCTCCAGTTCATTCAAAGACGTCAACACCCGATTCTCCAATTGACGTGCTTTCAGCGTCTTGGGCGCAACCACTTTTATGCCTTTCTGCAGACAATTCTCAATTACAGGTTTGATATCGATCTCAGATAAAAAGGGAATGTAGGCGTGAACAACTCTGATATTATTCGCGGTAATTATACTCAGCAGTCGATCACAGATCGTGCGATCCCATTCCTTCTTGCGAAAATCAGGAACAGCACCACGTTCTGAGAGCATTGTCCTCCTCAGTTTCCCTTTAGCTTCTTTGATTGCAACCGCATCCATTTCTCCTGCAAAGTAAAGGTTCCTGCTTGTTTAAACGAAGGGAAAACAGCCTTTTTACCAAGCAAATTCCGCTTCCAAATGATTATCTTCGTGTCATTGGTAAAATTGATATTTTATGAAAGCACTTTCTATTATCGGAATCGTACTAAGTCTTGTGGCCATTCTGACTTCCATTGTTGTAATGACTGAAGTCAATTGTTATTGCTACAATCCTGATGACTATTTTTCAAGCAGCTACACAACTCCGGAAGAAGCTGTAGGCGGTGGACTGGTAATGTTACTCATCAGCGTTTTCTTTCTGATTTTCTCTATTATCGCAACAGTAGTTTCATTCGGTAAAAAATCAGCGCCGGTAGTTGCGGGAGGAGCGGTGTACAATCAACCATTCACAACGTACCCACCATATCAGAACACACCACCGAATCCGAATTACAATAATCCTGCTGCTAATCCGTACGGAAATCCTTACCAGAATCCGCAACAGAACAACCCGTTCCAGAATAATCCTTATCAGAACCCGCAGCAGAATAATCCATACCAGAATCCGCCGCAAAACAATCCTTATCAGAAACCGCCTCATCAGAATCCTTATCAGAATCCTGAGCCGCCAAAGAATACCTATCAGAATCCGTATGCGCCGCCAACACCACCGCCGCATTCAGATCCTCCGAAAGAATAATTCATTTCAATTTCAGAATAAACTCTTTTTATGCAACTGCATGTAATTGACACAGGATTTTTCAAACTCGACGGAGGTGCCATGCATGGCGTTGTTCCGAAGAGTATGTGGAACAAGAAAAATCCAGCGGATGAAAACAACATGTGCTCCTGGGCCATGCGTTGTTTACTCGTGGAAGACGGAAACCGTTTGATTCTTATTGACAACGGTATCGGAACAAAACAGGATGCGAAATTCTTCAGCTATTATTTTTTACACGGTGATACATCACTTGAAAAATCACTGCACGCAAAAGGATTTGATTTCAAAGATGTAACAGATGTTTTTCTCACGCACCTTCATTTTGATCATTGTGGCGGCAGCATTGTGAAGAAAGGTGATAAACTGGAAACTGCCTTCCCGAATGCCACATACTGGAGCAATGAACAGCATTGGGAATGGGCTACCAAACCCAACGCAAGGGAAAAAGCGAGTTTTCTCAAAGAGAATATTCTGCCTATTCAGGAAAGCGGGCAATTGAAATTCTTCAAAGAGAATGAAGAACTCATTCCGGGATTCAAAGCGTGGTTCACCTACGGACACACCGGTGCGATGATGTTACCGCACATTTCTTACAAAGGAAAAACGGTAGTGTTTCTTGCCGATCTTATGCCTTCGGCAGCTCATATTCCGCTGCCATGGGTTATGGCGTACGACACACAACCTCTGAAGACGTTAAGTGAAAAAGAACAATTTCTTCCGGAAGCTGCAAAGAATGATTACGTGCTGTTCTTCGAACACGACGCAGCCAACGAATGCGCGAACGTTATTCAATCTGAACAAGGCGTTAAACTGAATCAGACTTTCTCATTGGAGGAAATGTTTGGAAAATAAACAAACCATGAAAAACAGAATTGTACTCTTCGCATTTATTCTGATTTCACTTTCAGCAAGTGCAGCAGAAGGAATTAACTTCTTTACAGGCAAATGGGATGAAGCTATTGCCAAAGCGAAGAAAGAAAACAAACAGGTGTTTCTGGATTGCTACACCGATTGGTGTTACTGGTGTAAGGTAATGGATAAGGAAACATTCACTGACACTTCGGTGATCGGATATCTGAATCGCAATTACGTATGCGTGAAGCGTGAAATGGAAAAAGACGCGGAAGGTGTTGCTCTGGGAATGAAGTATCACATCAACGGATATCCATCTTATGCTATTTTTTCAGGTGATGGATTTCTTGTAGAGATGATTGTAGGATTCAGTCCGGCGCCGGAATTTCTGGCTTCACTGAAATCTACAAAGGATAAAACCAAATCGAAGTTTCCCGGCTTCAGTGCACAGCTGGATCCCGGTTATCCGGATTTCTACAAAGCTTCTTTCGGAACCGGTAAGAAGAGAAAATTCCCGGAGCAGGAAACAGTTGTAAAATGGTTGGATGAGCAAAAGGATCTGACATCAGAAGTGTGCTGGAGTGTGATGTGGCGATTCTCTCTCAATGAAAAATACAACAACTGGATCATTGAAAACCGAGTAAAGCTTTCAGAACTCTACGGCAAAGATGAAGTGAATGATAAGATTTCTGCAATTTATTATCATCAGGTTACAGCTGCGGGAAAAGCAAAAGATGAAAATTCATTTCAATCTGCCTTGATCGGTGTAAAAGAAAATCTCCCGGAACAATATCCATACATCTATTACTCATTTTCCCAGATGTATTATCAGGAAACCGGAAACTGGACAAAATATGCAGCCGTAACACAGGAGTATATTGATACTGCAGGCTACGACAACGCGGGATTCATCAACAGTGCTTCATGGACAATTTATGAATCATGTGATGATGCTGCTGTGATCAAACAGGCCTGCACCTGGATGGAAAAAGTTTGTGCAAGCACAGAAGAGTACATGTATGAAGACACTTACGCAGCATTACTGTACAAGAAAGGCGATTACAAACTTGCCGAAGAAACAGCACTGCACGCCATTGATTTAGGAAAAAAAGAAGACGCTGACATTGCCGCTACCGAACAGCTTCTGGCTAATATCAGATTGAAACTAAAGTAACAGCACATGGACGATCTTGCGCGGGAGAAACTTGTTTTCATGATTTCAACTCCGCTGTATGCATTCTTCATACTGGCGGAAATTATTTTCAGCTACATCCACAACCGGCATTACTATTCCACTAAAGGAACATTGATGAACATCTGGTTGTCGACACTGAATTTCAGTCTGGATGTGCTTTTGCGCGGATTCGTTTTCCTGTTCCTCGGTTTCTTCTTCACACATCGATTCTTTGAAATCCAAACACCGTGGTTGTATTGGACAGTTTTACTTCTGGCTGAAGATTTTCTCTTCTATTGGCTGCATCGCGTTGATCATTATTGTCGCTTGTTCTGGGCCGTGCATGTAACACACCACTCATCAGAAGAATTTAATCTGACCGTCGGATTCCGCTCTTCTGTTTTTCAGCCCTTGTATCGTTTCATCTGGTTTATTCCGCTCTCGCTTTTCGGTTTTCGTGCAGAAGACATCATGCTGATGTACGCTATCACACAGATTTACGGAATACTCATTCACACGCAGTTCATTGGAAAATTGGGGCCACTGGAATGGTTCCTTTCTACGCCTTCACATCACCGCGTACATCACGCTTCCAATGTTCTTTATCTTGATAAAAACATGGGAATGGTTCTCATCATCTGGGATAAATTATTCGGAACATTCCAAAAAGAAGAAGACAACGAACCCGTTCGCTACGGACTTACATCAAACCTGAAGCAACCGTATCATCCGCTGAAAACGGTTTTCCATGAATGGGGAAATATTCTTCACGACCTCGGCAAAGCCAAAGGATTTAAAGCCAAATTCATGCACTTGTTCGGTCCTCCGGGCTGGAGTGCCGACGGAAGCACCAAAACATCACGCCAATTGCGTGAAGAGCTTTATCGCAGCAAATAATGAACTGACCAAGGCTCTTGGATTTCAAATTGACCTTGACTACATTTCGGTATGCGTAATTTAATCATCCTCATACTGCTTATTGCCTCTGTTCCTGTATTTGCCCAAAGCAAAAAACAGAGAAAACAATATGATCAGCTGATCTATTCCGCAGATTCAGCTTTTAAAAATAAGAACTACACATTTGCCAAGGAAAAATACAAGAAGGCATCTTCCGTTTTGTCCAAAGAACAATATCCGAAAGACCGGATGTCGGAATGCGATAAACAGATCGTGACTCAGACAGCAGAGTATAAAAAGATCATTCACCTTGCCGATTCCTGCTTTGAAAAAGAGAATTGGTCTTCAGCGAAAACATATTATCTGCAGGCAGTGAACGTAAAGCCGCACGATCAGTATGCCAATGATCAATCCAAAAACTGCAATTTCAAAATTGTTGCCGCCGCTGCGTTGGAGGCGCGATATCAGGAGACATTAAAAAAAGCTGATTCCTGTTATAAAATTAAAAGCTGGTCCTGCGCTAAAGCAAATTATGATGCAGCGCTGAAAATGAAACCTGAACAGGCATATCCTGCAAAGAAAAGTGAGGAGTGCGCTAACATGATGGTTCCCGGCACAACTCAGGTTCGATATAATCTTCTGATTGAACAAGCTGATCAACAATTCGACAGCGGAGCATTTGTTGCAGCGAAAAATAAATACGAAGAAGCTCTTGCAATAAAGCCGGACTCGAACTACGCCAAAGAAAGAATTGACTTGTGCAATAAGAAAATTGCAGAACAAAAATAATCAGTTCGGGTCTACATCTATCACAAGACGCAATTTCTTGAAATCCGGATGCACTTTAAAATCATTCAGCACCGTCTGAATAGTATCCTTGATTTTCACAACAGAAGCTTCACGCTCTGTTTTAATCAGAATGTTCTTAATGTATTCATCTCGCATCCGCGCTACAACCGGATATTCAGGTCCAAGTATACGTGAACCCATGTGCGTACGCAACTGCGAAGCAAGATGAAAAGATCCGTTGTCAACTAACAGAGCGTCTTTCCCTTTTACCGTGATGCGGATCAATCGGAACAATGGAGGATAACTGAACTGCATCCGATCCGCCAGCTCGTTGTGATACATCGTTTCGTAATCGTTATTCACCACGCATTGAATAATGAAATGCTGCGGATTGAATGACTGAATGATTACTTCACCTTGCTTCTCTCTTCTTCCGGCTCTTCCAGAAACCTGCGCCATTAACTGAAATGCGCGCTCGTAAGAACGAAAATCCGGAAAATTCAGAATCTGATCCGCACTCAGAATACCAACAAGACCCACATTACCAAAATCCAATCCTTTCGTCACCATTTGAGTTCCTACAAGGACATTCGTCTTTCCGCTCTCAAAATCAGCAATGATATTCTGCAAACTGAATTTACCTCGGGTCGTGTCGAGATCCATGCGAGCAATTCGCGCAGCGGGCAGCAGCAGTCCCAACTCTTCTTCAATCTTCTCGGTGCCGAATCCTTTCAGCTTCAAATCTGTTGTCCCGCAAGCATCACAAGCAGTTGGCGGCGCACTCGTGAATCCGCAAATATGACAACGTAACTGATTCGCAGCTTTGTGATAGGTAAGAGAAACATCACAGCGAACGCAATGCGGAACGTGTCCGCAGGTTTGACATTCTATACACGGTGCAAATCCTCTTCTGTTCTGAAATAGAATAACCTGTTCTCCATCTGCAAGAACCTGATCAATGCGTTCGAGCAAGTACGGAGTAAAAACGGATTTCATCATTTTCCGTTTCGTAGCTTCCTTCACATCAGCAACGAATATCTTCGGTAAAACCGCGCCACCGAATCGCTCCGTCATCGTTGCATAACCATACAAACCATGTTTGGCATTGTAGTAAGATTCCACCGAAGGCGTTGCAGAACCCAAAAGTGTGTTGGCTTTGTGAATCTTTGCCAACCACAACGCACTTTCACGCGCATTGTACCGCGGAGCAGGATCCTGTTGCTTGAATGAAGGATCGTGTTCTTCGTCAATGATAATCAAACCGAGATTGCTGTAAGGCAGAAACAAACTTGATCGTGCGCCGATCACAACGCAAGGTTTCTTCTTCAGCACCTCATTATAAACTTCCACCCGCTCCTGTTCATTGAAACGGGAATGATAAATCAGAACTGCAGCACCGAAATGCTCTTGCAATCGTCCGATCAACTGCGTGGTTAACGCAATCTCCGGCAACAGAAACAAAACCTGCTTGCCGTTCTCAAGTTGCTCGCGAATGAGATGCGTATAAACTTCTGTTTTACCGCTGGATGTTACACCATGTAGTAAAACCGTACTCTTATCTGCAAAACCTTCTTTTATTTTTTCGAGTGCTGATGTCTGATGCGTACTCAGCACCGCTTCTTTCGTTGCAACAGCATCACTTTTAATTCTGGAAACTTCTCTGTCGTAAGAATCAAGAATTCCCTTCTTCACCAATGAAGCCAATGCGGAAGCATCTGCGTTTCGGTCAGCCAATAAATCCGCGCGACGCATTTCCTGCGCTTTACCGGAAAGATGTATGAACGCCATTAATGTCTCCAACTGCTTAAAAGCACGCTTCTCCAGCTTGTCAAAAACTGCACGCATCTCATCTTCCGACATGTACTTATCGTTAAGTGCTATTACGCTCTCATATTTCGGTCTGTAACGTTCCTTGATTTCTTCATGCACGGAAATCACATCCGCAGCAATCAATTTGCGAATAACAGGATACACCGTTTTACGATCCAGCACCGTACTCACTTCTTCCATCGTAAGAACGCCCCGCACTTCAATCGCTTCCACCAGATTGAGTTCTTCTTCATTCAGGTGATCTTTGTTCCCATCGAAAGAAACGCTCATCCCGATTTTAGATTCACTAGTCAATCGTAAACCTGCAGGCAAAGCCGTAATCATTACTTCACCTTGCGTACACATGTAGTAACGCGACAACCAATCCCAGAATTCCAGTTGCTTTTCCACCACAACCGGTTCAGCATCGAGAATAGCTTCAATGTATTTCGCTGTGTACTTGGGAGCTGTCTCGTGTACCAGCTTCACGATTGCAGAATACATTTTACTCTTTCCGAATTGCACGACAACTCTTTGCCCTTGAAACACAGCACCGTTCATACTCTGCGGCAAACGATAAGTGTACGTTTGCGGCAGGGCAAGCGGAAGAATTACATCCACAAAATAATCCCGGCGTTCAGTATTCATGAATTCAGGATTCCGCAGGTTATCGGAATCGAATCAAAGATAAAGTTTCGAATCAGAGATTTACTCCGGTTTGATTGTCATATTTCCACAATAAGAATGAACTTTTTTACGAACTTCATGCCATGACAACAGAACAGATTGCGGAAGCACTTGAACTGACGGGCAAACTCATGGAATTACATGGGGAAAATCCGTTTAAAGTGAAAGCGCTTACCAATGCAGCATATCGACTGGACAAATCCGGTGTTCCGCTGGAAGGAAAAACACGTGAGGAAATTGAGCAGATAGAAGGAATCGGGAAAGGTATTGCGGCAAAGATTGATGAACTGCTTCAACGCGGCACCACAACAGAATTGGAAGAACTTTTTGCTAAAACACCGGCTGGTGTGATTGAAATGCTTTCCATCAAAGGTATCGGACCGAAAAAAGTAGCGCAGTTGTGGAAGGAACTCGGAGTAGAATCGCCGGGAGAGTTACTCTATGCCTGCAAGGAAAACCGTCTTGTTGAACTCAAAGGTTTCGGTGAAAAAACACAGGCTTCCGTTATCAAGGCGATTGAATTTTCCATGGCGAATAAAGGACGTTATCATTACGCAACCGTGGAGCCTTATGCAGAAGATCTCGTCGCATTCGCAAAGAAGCAATTGAAATCTGAACTCGTTGCGCTTACAGGAGCCGTGCGCAGACAATCTATAATCATTGACGAAATTGAATTACTGATTGCTGCTGATGAACTGGACTTAGAGAAATTCAAGAATCCACTGAATATTCCTGTTCATGTTACAACCTGTTCAGAAGAGGAATTCAATAAAGCCTTGTTCCTTTCAACCGGATCGCCGGATCATTTGAAGCAGCTGAATCATTTTGAAAGCAAAATCAATTTTGACGCCGGCACAGAGCAGGATATCTATCAATCTGCAGGCTTGAGTTATATTCTTCCGGAACTTCGTGAAGGCCGCGGAGAATTACTTCTGGCGCAGCACAACCAGCTCCCGAAACTGATAGAAGTGGAAGATCTCAGAGGTATTCTGCATTGTCACAGCAAGTGGAGTGATGGATTAAATACACTGGAAGAAATGGCGGTGTCGTGCCGTGATCTTGGTTATGAATATTTCGGAATCTGCGATCACTCCAAATCGGCAGGATATGCAGGTGGATTGCAACCTGAACGCGTTATTGCGCAACAGAAAGAGGTGGACGAACTCAACGCAAAAATGGGTCCGTTCAGAATTTACAAAGGAATTGAGAGTGATATTCTCGTAAGCGGTGAACTCGACTACGAAGAAGACATTCTCGAAACTTTCGACTTTGTAGTTGCTTCTGTGCATTCCGTCCTCAAGATGGATAAAGACAAAGCCACTGCGCGCTTGATCAAAGCAATTGAAAATCCATACACGCGAATTCTCGGACATCCTACAGGAAGATTGCTTCTTTCGAGAGAAGGATATCCGATTGACTATGCAAAAGTGATTGATGCCTGTGCAGCAAATAAAGTGGTCATAGAATTGAATGCGCATCCTTACCGACTCGATATTGATTGGACATGGATTCCGTATTGCATGGAAAAGAACGTGATGATCAGCATTAATCCGGATTCGCACGACAAAGACAGTATGACAGATGTACGTTGGGGCACGCTTGCTGCTCGCAAGGGAATGCTCACCAAAGAATTCTGTCTCAATACGAAATCATTGAGTGAATTTGATCAGTGGATCAAATCGCGCTGATACTGAACGAAACAAATGGCAATACTGAACTCGATCGCTTCATGGCTCATGGTGAAAAGAATGCACCAGATTGAGTTATTCATGAAACACCCGCATGAAGTTCAACAGGAATGGTTTTCTCAGTTAATTGCTTCAGGACGCGAAACCGAGTTCGGCAAATTGCATGGCTTTGACAACATAGAAACACCGGAACAGTTCAGCAGAAATCTTCCGGTACAATCTTATGATTCGCTGAAACCATTTATTGAGCGTACACGAAAAGGCGAACATCATTTGTTGTGGCCGGCAGAAGTTAAATGGTTTGCGAAATCATCAGGCACGACCAACGACAAGAGTAAATTAATTCCTGTAACGGAAGAATCTCTCAAGGAATGTCATTTCAAAGCGGGGAAAGACATGATCACTTTCTACTGCAATAATTATCCGGAGCATCAATTGTTCACAGGAAAGAATCTGGCATTGGGCGGAAGCCATCAGACAGACGAATTTGAATTGCATGAAAGTTATCAAGGTGATGTTTCTGCGATTGTGATACAGAATCTTCCGATGTGGGCAGATATGTTCCGTGCGCCGAATGTTGATATTGCATTACTCAGCAACTGGGATGAGAAACTGCAGAAGATTGCGGAATCCACAATGACGGAAAATGTTGTGAGTCTTGCAGGTGTTCCATCCTGGATGATCGTTGTACTGAGAAAAGTGCTGGAACTTACCGGCAAGAAAACCATTCGTGAAGTGTGGCCTTCACTGGAAGTATATTTCCATGGTGGCGTAAATCTGACTCCGTACCGACAGCAACTGCGTGAAATCATTGGCAGTGAAATTCACCTGCTCGAATTGTATAATGCCTCAGAAGGATTTTTCGGAATTCAGGATCAGAAAGACAGCAATGATCTGCTGCTGATGCTCGATTACGGCATCTACTACGAATTCATTCCGCAAGGAGAATGGGACAAAGAAAATCCTGTGACGATCGGACTGGATGCTGTTGAAACGGGAAAAACGTATGCGATGGTGATTACCACTACCGGCGGTTTGTGGCGTTATGCATTAGGTGATACGATTCAATTCACTTCGCTTCTGCCCTATCGTTTTCGGATTGCAGGAAGAACAAAGTCGTGCATTAATGTTTTCGGAGAAGAATTAATGGAAGACAATGCGATTCGCGGATTGGAAATTGCGTGTCAGAAAACCAATGCCGTAGTGAATGAATTCACAGCCGCTGCACGCTTCTCGGATGACCGGAAGTCAGCGCATCACGAGTGGGTAATTGAATTCACTCACGTACCGGAAAACGCTGAGTACTTTGCCGAAATCCTGGACAACACACTCAAAGCACTCAATTCTGATTACGAAGCGAAACGTTACGGGAATTATATTCTGCATCCGTTACAAATCCGAATTGTTGAGAGCGGCACTTTTCAATCGTGGCTGAAGTCCAAAAACAAACTGGGCGGACAGAATAAAATCCCGCGTTTATCGAACGAATGCACTATTGCTGACGAAATTCTGCGATGCCGATGAAAGATTGGATCGGATTTTGCGTTATCATTGATCAATGAAACAGCGTTCTGCATATATTTTACTCGCGTTTCTTTTCTGCTCTTTCGTGGCGCAGAAAATCCAACCTGATTTCTCTCTTAAAATGAAATCAGATCAGATGCTGACGGATAATCTTTCGAACGTATATCTGATTCAGAATGATCAGATACGCAAATACAATCCGAAACTGGAACTCATGAAAGAGTTCAGCAATAAGAATTTCGGTGCGATCACAAGTGCAGACGTTACCAATCCGCTGCGTGTTGTACTTTTTTACCGCGATTTCGGTCGTGTGATTTTCCTCGACAATACACTCAGTCAGAACGGAGAACCTCTGGCCATGGAAAAACTCGGGTTCCCTCTCGCCTCTCTTGTAGGTTCATCTCATGATAACGGATTCTGGGTGTATGATCAGCCAACTTTTGAAATGGTTCGCTTCGATCAGAATCTTTCCATTACATCAAGAAGCGGCAATCTTTCACAGATTCTGGGAATTGAACTGCAGCCGGATTTCATTCTCGAAAAAGACAATCGGCTTTTCCTGAACAATCCGCAAACCGGTATCATGGTGTTTGATGTTTTCGGAACTTACATCAAAACGATTCCGCTGAAAGGTTTGCATACATTTCAGGTGGCGGATGAATCCATCATCTATTTTCAGAACGGAGAACTGCAGGCGTGGAATCTGATTACGAACGAAACCACGTTGTACGAAGAGCCGAAGCGACCTGAAGCACGCAATATCAGATTGGAAAAAGAATCCGTTGTTGTTATGGATTCAAGCGGTGTGGATCTGTATATCCGTAAAAAATAACGGCCCTCATTTCTGAGAGCCGTTTTCATTTTAATAGATATTCAATTAGAACGGAAGATCATCGCTTTCATCAGCTGCGCTGAATGTAGTGATATCCGGAGCCGGAACTGAATTCATTGCCGGAGCGTTCTGCTGAGAAGCACCCTGATTCACAGCTTCGATTTTCCAGGCTTCTATTGTGTTGAAATATTTGATTTCCCCTTGTGGCGACTTCCATTCGCGTCCACGCAAATTGAAGAACACGCGGATTTCGCTGCCGGGATTGAATTGATCAATAAGTGCACACTTGTCCTGAGTAAGCTGGAATGAAATGTGCTGCGGATACTGTGAAGAGTTGTCGGTGATTACAAAATCTCTTTTTCTGAAACGTTCTGAAACCTGTTGTTCCGGATACTTTACCTTAAGTTGTCCTGTGATGTTAAACATGATAAACTGTTTTTAAAAATTTGATTAACAAAAATACGAATTACAGTTTTCCTGTTTCCGCACGTTTACAGATTGTTCATAACTGGTCCGACAACAGCACCTTCCAGGCTTCATCCACCTTGCCGTTATCCAGCAAATGCGCTGCAATATGATGTAAATGAACATCCAACGCCTGCAGATTCTTCCCGTACATTTCAAATGCTTCATTGATTGCGCCTGTATTTACATAATGGCGCACATCTTCCGGTGTAGGCATCTTTTCTACATTACCGAGCTGACCCAAATGATTCCCTGTTAAAACTTTACTGAAGCGAATGTGTTCCGGAATTCCGTCCACCCCAATTCCTATCGTTGTAAGCGGTTTCGCCACTTTAAATAATGCGGCTCCTGAATTTCTGCTGTACCAGTCGCCACCCAAACGACCAACAAGATCAATCTTGTTCTGATCAATCATATTTGTTGCAGGATCAATCACATTTTCATTCACGTGAATCATCACCACTTCAGCAATCACCAGATTGCCTGCGCCTCCCTGCGTACCCAACTCCACCACTTCCTTCACAATGCATTCCAATTGCACGGGCGATTCTTTCACACGGAAAGGTTTGATTTTCATTGATGGCTCTTGTGTCAGACCTGCCTTCTCGAATTCATTTACACCTTTCGCGTATTCCGTGCTGCTCAATGAAGCCTGCTGCACTAGATCGTAGTTAACTACGTTGATCACAACCTCGGGCACTTCACGAACATTATCGAGCGTGTTCTTTGTCGCTCCTGTTCTTCCGCTGCGTGCAGGAGAAAAAATAACTACCGGCGGATTCGCAGAAAACACATTGAAAAAACTGAACGGACTCAGATTCGGTTTCCCGTCTTTGTCAACTGTACTTGCAAAGGCAATTGGTCGTGGTGCAACCGCGTGCAGTAAATACTGGTGAATCTGCGCAGTTTTAAGGTCTTTCGGATCAAGTGAAATCATGCACGAAATTACGATTTACAGTTGATCCTTCGGTGATTCCTGTTGCGTACATTTGCCTCATGAGTAAAAATGTTCTGATTACAGGCAGCACAAGTGGAATCGGTCTTGGTATTGCAAGAGAATTCGCCCGCGCAGGCTACAATATTTCATTCAACGGTCTGGAGAAAAACGGAGCTGAAATTGCCGCAGCAGTTGGCAAAGAATTCGGCGTAAAAACTTTTTTTTCAGATGCGAACCTTATGGATCCTGCAGCAATTGAAAAATACATTGGCGAAACAGAGAAAAATCTGGGGCACGTTGATGTACTGGTCAACAATGCCGGCATTCAATTTGTTTCTGAAATTGAGAACTTTCCTGTAGAAAAATGGAATGCTATTATTGCGCTCAATCTTACAGCAGCTTTTCACACAACGCGACTCGTGCTCGGCGGAATGAAGCAGCGCAATTGGGGGCGCGTGATTAATATTGCTTCTGCCCACGGCTTAGTTGCGTCTGAGTTTAAATCGGCATACGTAGCCGCCAAACACGGAATTGTAGGCTTCACCAAAGTAACTGCGTTGGAAGGTGCTCCTTTCGGAATTACTGCGAACTCAGTTTGTCCGGGATATGTTGACACTCCGCTGGTACGAGGACAAGTGGCAGATCAGGCAAAGACGCACAACATGAGCGAAGAAGATGTGATTGCAAAAGTGATGCTGATGAAACATGCAGTGAAAAAATTCGTGAAGACGGAGTCGTTGGGTGCTTTGTGTGTCTTCCTGGCATCTGATCATGCAGAATTGATAACGGGAACCGCTATTCCGGTCGACGGCGGTTGGAACGCACAATAAATCGTTATGAGTAAAACAGCTCTGGCTTTTGCAGTTGCAATACTGTACGTTGTTACGGGATTTATTCAAATCTTCCGAATTGAAGACGACAACTACGGGCCGATGAGCGGATTGCTCACGATTTTCGTCAGCTTCCCGCTTTTGCTTTCCTGGATTTTGATGGGAGTAGCTGCAGGACTTTTCATTGGCAAAAGCCATTCGAAAGGAGCGAAAATAGCGGGCTTTATTATTCTGTTTATACCAACTGTCGCCATTTTCATTGTCTCCGTTTTGCTTTTCTCTGACGGCAACGAAGAAGAGAAAATGTATCCCTTGCTCCCCATTCTGGCTTTGATGGTTACGTATGCAATTGGAATTGCAGCTTCAATCTCAAAAAGTCAATCTATTTCCTCAGGAGGAAAATAACTTAACTCCACAACACGGTATTTCCAGTTATCTTTGCCGCCGTGAATCCACGCCATTTGTTTGATAAGAAACTTGTCACTCTCGCTCTTCAGGGCGGTGGTGCACACGGTGCATTTACGTGGGGCGTATTGGATCGCTTGCTGGAAGTTGAGGAAATTGTTGCGGAAGGAATTTGCGGCACGAGCGCAGGCGCGGTTAATGCGGTGACGCTCGCTTATGGATTACACATCGGAGGACCTGAAAAAGCGAAAGAACTTCTCGAGACATTGTGGAGAAAAATTTCCCAGTACGGCAGCTACATGTTCAAGCCTTCACCTTGGGATAATGCAATGAACTTCGGAAACATGCATTATTCTCCGGGGTATCTCTGGTACAATGCTATTTCACAAACGCTGTCGCCGTACGAATTGAATCCTTTCAATTATAATCCGCTTCGTGATGTATTGGAAGATCTGATCGATTTCAAAGAGCTGCAGCACTATAACACAAAGAAACTTTTCGTTTGCGCGACAAATGTGAAAACCAATCGTGCCAAAGTTTTCCATAACCACGAAATCACAGTAGATGCTGTTCTTGCTTCTGCGTGTTTGCCGTTTCTTTTTCAGGCTGTAAAGATTGATAATGATTACTACTGGGACGGCGGATACATGGGAAATCCTCCGCTTACACCGCTGATCGCCGAAACAACTTCGCACGACGTGGTGCTGGTGAAGATTAATTCCATCAACATCCACAACTTGCCGACTTCTGCCCGAGATATTTCAGAACGCGTAAATGAAATCAGTTTCAATTCAAGTCTTATTAATGAAATGCACCTTGTTCATTATCGCAATGAATTGATTCGTCGCGGCGTGAAATTACCGGAACAGGACCGTGAAATATTCGTGCACTGCATTTCCGGATATGACGTGTTGGACAAACTCTCCTACTCCAGCAAACTCAATACATCCTGGGAATTCTTAATGCATCTGAAAGAACAAGGTCGGAGAGTTGCAGAAAGTTGGCTCGAGAAAGAATATGATCTTGTTGGTGTGCGTTCAACATTCGATGTTGAAGAACACTTCCTCAATAAATACTGATCAAATTCCGAGAATACGCTTCACCGCATCGGTTAACTGAGGAATCGCTTCAAGATTCAGAGTATGACCCGCGCTTTCCACAATTTGTAATTTGCTTCCCGGAATATTTCTGTGCAGTTCACCTGAAATTTCCTCCGTGATCAACAAGTCTTCTGCACCGTGCAATATCAGTACCGGTTCCTGTATGGCTTTCAATTTGCAACGGTAGTCCTCGCGCTCTTCTGTGGCCTGCATAAGTTTAAGCAAGCGCGAAACACTGATTTCATTGGCAACACGCATTGCCTTCAGCATGGGAATCGGGATCAAAGGATTCCTGAAGTAAGAATCACCCAGAACCAACGGTAACATTACATCCAGCATTAAAGGATAACCACCGGCACTCAAAGCGGATTTCCAACTTTCACCGATTGCATTGAACAATTCCGTCTTATGAGCAAAAGTCGCCGCCAGCACTGCACCGGAAAATCGACCCGGATAGTTTACCAACAGATGTTGCGCCACAGCACCGCCGTACGATATTCCGCACAGGTAAACACGCTTCAGATCAAGAGCATCACACAAACCGATCACATCCGCACTGTGCGCATCATAAGACCGGAATTCAGAAGCTTCATCAGACTTACCCTGATGAACAAGATCCAAACAGAGATAACCTGTGTTCTCCGGCAAACCTGATGTAACACCAAGCCAGGACTGGGTGGATTGTGATAACCCGTTCAGAAAAACAACAACCGGCTGATCAGGGTTTTCTCCTCTGTACAACTCGTAGTACATGCTCAATCCATCAGCGGTACGATGGAAATCTGTCTTCTTTCCTTCCCTCATTACAGGTTTTTCGTAATTTTCAAAGCCGAAAGGTAAATCAAACCCGCACGCCGATGAAAGAAACGGCCACCGAATTATTAAATTCTGATTCTGTACAACTCTACAATGATTTTCCGGTTGGTGTTGTCATTTTCAACAGTGAAGGAAAAATTCTTTTCTGCAATTCCAATTGCCGCAGTCTGCTTGGAGAATGCGAGGGGCGGCGGATTGATGAAATGGCTGGTGGTGTTCCTGAATTTCAGGTAACACCAATTGCTGATCTGCCGAAAGTAATAACAGCCAAGTGCAGAAATAAAGGAGGAACATCTTTGTACCTCAATTGTAATCTCACGCAACTTCAGAACGGAAACTTCCTGATGGTGATGCCGGATGCGGATGAGCAGTCAGAAAAAATCACGGCTATTGCAGCACAGAAATCAGCAGCGGAAAATCTGCTGAAATCAGCTGTAATCGGCACCGGTTCATTGGAAGATGCATTGCATGAAATTTGCAGAATTGCATCGCACGCCTTGGCTGTAACAAGAGTGAACATCTGGGAAT
The DNA here is from genome assembly GCA_023151315.1 of Bacteroidia bacterium. Taxonomy (GTDB): domain Bacteria; phylum Bacteroidota; class Bacteroidia; order Palsa-965; family Palsa-965. The sequence continues at coordinate 60,042 of JAKLJE010000013.1, read as the reverse complement.
TCGCCCCTGAATATGTTTCGATTACAAGTTTACTCAACTACGATAAGCGAGCGGAAAATCTCCTTCCGAACGCCACACTTTATCGATATCAACTTCCGAAGTACTTCAACCTGCTGGAGACAGAGGAAATCATTCCGACTAAGGATGCATTGAACGACGTGAACACCGCAGAACTGCGCGACAGTTATCTTGCGGTGAACGGCATTTGCTCACTGATTGACGTGCCCGTTCGCATTTCAGGAAAGATGGTCGGACTGATCTGTTTCGAAGACACTGAATCGGCGCGCGAATGGTCTGCATCAGAACAGAAATTCGGGTTGTTCGTAGCTCAGGTTGTAGCATTGACTATCGAATCCATACGGCGCAAACACGCGCAAACTGAACTTGAAAAAACTCTTGATGAAAAGAAATTGCTGCTTTCAGAAGTTCACCGCAGAGTACGCAGCAATTTTGCATTGATTCAGGATCTGATCAAACAGGACGTGCTGCTGGCAAAAGATGAATATCACAAGGAGTTGTTCAATGAACTTCGGAACAGAATATCAAGTCTGGATATGATACAGCGTCAGCTCTATCAATCAGGCAGTGTTGGCAAAGTGAATTTCCGTGATCTGATTCTGGATCTTGTATCGGGTTACAGATCAATGCAGGCCGGAGCTCCGGTGAATATTATCACGACTCTCGACCATTGCGAATTGAGCGTAGGGAAAGCTTCACTTGCCGGTCTTCTGCTTAACGAAATAATGATGTTCTTGCTGAACAAGACACGCGTTAGAAGCAAAGAGAATATATCTGTAAGGATGAAAATTGTCAATACACGTATTGAACTTAGCATACACGCCCCAATAGAAACGAACCAATCAGAATTGGAAACGCGTATACCCACATCCTTCCAAATGGCAGAGAAGCTTGAATCCACATTGCATACACAGCTGAATTCAGGTTTTACGGCTTCAGTTTCATTCGAAATCTGATCCTGTACAACTGAAATAGTTGTTAACAGCGAGTGTAGAATGATGATGTACAGAAGGTAAATTTTCCTATATTGTGTGGCAAACCACCTTAGAATCAACTTAATGTTCAGAATTCTACTCGCTGCACTATTGCTTGTGCTTTCCGGATACAATTACGAGCTCTCCGCACAAGCATCAGCTTGCCCTTCAGTCAATGCCGGTCCTGACCAGACCACATGTCCGGGTCAATGTGTCAATCTTACCGCAACGGTTCAGGGAACGTTACAGACGAACACCTATACGGTTTCAACTATTCCGTATAGTCCGTATTCATATACAACCGGCACTCCTGTATTGGTGAACATCGATGATGTTTGGACTCCTGTAATTAACATGCCGTTTTGTTTTCAGTTTTTCGGCAACACATACACGCAATTAGTAATCGGATCGAACGGATTGATTTCTTTCGATCTCACATATGCAAATGCATATTGCCAATGGCCAATCGGGGCTGCAATTCCATCCGCTTCTGATCCGTTGAATTCCATTATGGCTCCTTGGCACGACATTGACCCTTCGGTTGGCTCCACTTCCGACACACGATATCAGGTTTACGGAACGGCTCCTTGCCGTCAGTTCGTTGTCAGCTGGTATAACATTCCAATGTTCAGCAGTTCATGTAACAGCATGCTCGCAAGTCAGCAGATCGTTTTGCATGAATCAACCAACATCATCGACATTTACATTTCGAATAAACCAACCTGCTCATCGTGGAACGGTGGTTATGCAATTGAAGGTATTCAGAACGCAACAGGTACTGTGGCATTCGCGGTTGCCGGCAGAAACTATCCAACTGTGTGGAATGCAACCAATGATGGAAAACGTTTCATGCCTGCCGGTATTCCCAACTACACATTGAACTGGACAGGTCCAAGCGGATCGCTCGGCAGCAGCCCTACCATTAACGTTTGCCCTTCAACAACTACAACTTACACTGCAACTGTTACCAATGTAACATGTGCAGGCAATATAGTTGTAAGTGATCAGGTTACCGTTTTTACAACGGGCGGTGGTATTACCACTACAGGTACGCAAACAAATATTACCTGTAACGGACAATGTACAGGCTCCGCAACAGTTACTGTAACCGCAGGTGCCGGTCCGTTCACTTATTCATGGGCGCCTTCCGGAGGAAGTGCAGCAACAGCGTCTGCTTTATGTGCCGGGACTTATACTTGTACAATTTCCAATACTGCAGGTTGTACAACAACGCAAACCTTTAACATCACACAACCTCCTCCGATTACAGCTACCGGCACTCAAACTAATGTTTTGTGTAACGGACAATGCACAGGAGCCGCGAGTGTAACGGCAAGCGGTGGTACGGGAACATACACTTACAGCTGGGCACCTTCGGGTGGGTCTGCAGCAACCGCTACAGGATTATGTCCGGGAACATATACGGTTACCATCTCATCAGGAACACCAACTTGCAGCATTACGCAAACGTTTAACATTACGCAACCAAGTGCAATCACATCTACAGTAAACTCAACTCCCGCAACGTGCAGTGTTAGCAATGGCACTGCTTCGATTTCCGTTTCAGGAGGCACCGGCGGATATACTTACAACTGGACACCGGGCAATCCTGCAGGAGATGGAACGAATGCCATTACCGGACTCGCTGCAGGAACGTACACTTGTACCGTTACAGATGCGAATGGTTGCACCCATGTAAATTCCGTTACTGTAGGTTCGACTACAGGTTTAACGGCAAGTGCATCTTCTACACCTGTGTTATGTTTCGGTGGAGCAACCGGAACGGCAACCGGAACTCCGGCAGGTGGTACGGGTCCTTATACCTACAACTGGACACCATCGGGCGGAACAAACGCTACTGCTACAGGTCTCATTGCAGGTAATTACACAGTCGTAATCACTGATGTCGGAACAGGTTGCACTGCAACGGCGTCTGTAACTGTTACACAACCAACTGCACTCGCTGCAACTTCAACACAAACAAACATCCTTTGTAACGGTTCCTGCACGGGCGCAGCATCAATCAGTGTAAGCGGTGGAACTGCGGGTTACACTTACCTATGGGCTCCATCAGGTGGTACCGGTTCTTCGGCAACTGCACTGTGCGCAGGAACATACACTGTTACGGCAACGGATGCCAACGGCTGTACGATCACAAGAACATTCAACATTACACAACCTGCTGCGATTACTTCCACAGTGAATTCAACGATTGCATCATGCAGCGTAAACAATGGCACAGCATCTATTTCTGTTTCGGGAGGAACCGGCGCGTATACATACGACTGGACACCGGGCAATCCGACAGGAGACGGAACAAACACAATTACAGCACTTGCACCGGGAACTTACACATGTACTGTAACTGATGCGAACGGTTGTACACATTCAAACACCGTTACAGTTTCCTCAACAGCCGGCTTATCTGCAAGTGCAGTCTCAACACCTGTATTGTGTTTCGGCGGAACTACAGGAACTGCAACCGGAACTGTAACCGGCGGCGTGGGTCCCTTCACTTACAGCTGGACACCTTCCGGCGGAACGAATGCAACGGCAACCGGACTTTCAGCAGGAAGCTACACGGTACTCATCACCGATGTATCTTCAGGTTGTACAGCTACTGCATCCGTAACCGTAACTCAACCAACGGCACTGGCAGCAACTTCAACTCAAACCAATATCCTTTGTAATTCGGCTTGCACAGGTGCTGCTTCAATCAGTGTAACAGGAGGAACAACAAGCTATACTTACAATTGGTTGCCTTCCGGCGGCACAGGCTCATCAGCAACAGCACTCTGCGCCGGCACATACACAGTAACCGCAACAGATGCCAATGGATGTACTATCACACAGACTTACAACATCACACAGCCTCCTGCGTTGAGTGTTACTACTTCGTTCACGCAATCAACATGCAGCGCAGCAAATGGTGCAGCAGCTGTAAGTGTAACAGGCGGTACTGGTGCTTATTCTTATACCTGGGCACCAACCGGCGGAAATAATGCCAACGCAATCGGACTGACTGCCGGAACATATACCTGCACTATTGCAGATGCGAATAGTTGTACCATTACTGCTACAGTAACTGTTCCGAACGCGAACTCTCCGGTTGTATCCATCATCAGCTCCACCGATGTTACTTGCTTCGGGGGTAACGATGGTGAAGCAACGGCATCTTCTACAGGAGGAACAACTCCATACACCTATTTGTGGAGTAACGCAGATGCAGATTCTATCGGCAGCAATTTGACTGCAGGTTCATACACTGTAACTGTAACAGATGCTAACGGATGCTCCTCAACGACTACTGTAACAATTACAGAACCACCACTTCTTACAGCGACGGCATCAGGAACCGATCTGTTATGTAATGCTGACAATTCAGGTACAGCGAACGTAGTTGCTTCAGGCGGAACAGGTGCTTACACGTACACATGGTCGCCTTCAGGCGGTTCAGGCTCCGGAGCTACCGGACTTGCAGCAGGAACGTACACATGCGTTGTTACAGATGCTAACGGTTGTACCGCAAGTGCTACAACTGCGATAACAGAACCTCCATTACTCACTGTTGCTTCGGCAGGATTTAACGTATCGTGTTTTGGTTCATGTGACGGGCAGTTGGTCGCAATTCCGACAGGTGGTACACCAACTTATTCCTTCCTGTGGAGCACAGGTTGCACGAACGCATCGTGTAACAATATTTGCGCGGGCAGTTACACCGTTACAATCACTGACATGAACGGATGTACCGCTACAGGAACTGCAACAGTAACGGAACCGACAGACATTGTTACCACTACCACAACAGTGGATGCGCATTGCGGTTTGTCTGATGGTTCTGCAACAGCATCTGCTTCAGGTGGTACGGGAGTACTCACCTATCAATGGATTTCCGGTCCTGCAAATGCTACATGGAACAATATTCCTGCTGCGACTTATTCAGTTGTTGCAACTGATGCAAACGGATGTCACGATACAGTAACAGCAGTTGTAAACAACCTGAATGGTGTTGTACTTGCATTGAATACAACATCAAATCTGACTTGTTATCAGTCGGCAGATGGAAGTGCTGATGTTGACGCAACAGGAGGAACTCCCGGCTACACCTACGCATGGAGTCCGAACGTATCAACTTCTGATATCGGAAGTTCGCTTACAGCAGGAAATTATTCTGTAACAGTAACTGACGCTTCGGGTTGCACATCAACAGTGACATTTGCAATTACGGAACCTACGCAACTTACGATTTCAGCTTCTGCTGCACCGGCTGCAGTGTGTGAAGGAAGCAACGTTCAATTATCTTCTGTTCCTGCAGGAGGAACACCTGGATACACTGTAACATGGAATCCGGGCGCATTGGTTGGTAATACTCAGAACATCATACCGGCAACTACAACTACATACACTGTTGATGTTACGGATGCAAACGGTTGTACGGCTACAGCAATTACACTTGTAACAGTAAACTCGGTTCCGGTTGCTGCCGTTGGTTCTGATCTTACTGCAGGTTGTGCTCCATTGTGCGTCAACTTCGATGATCTCAGCACAATCAATGCTCCGGGTATTATTACTTCGTGGACATGGGATTTCGGTGATAACAATACATCAACGCAGCAGAACCCGAATCACTGTTATAACACGCCGGGCATTTACAACGTAACGCTGACTGTTACAACCGGCGATGGTTGCTCAAACACGATCGTAATGAATGCGTATATCGAAGTATATGCAAATCCGGTTGCTTCATTCACTGCAGGACCGCAACCAACTACGATTCTGAATCCTGAAATCACATGCACTGATCTTTCAGTAAATGCCACTTCATGGAATTGGTCTTTCGGAGATGTGGCGAATTCTTCTTCCACCTTACAAAACCCTTCATTCCTCTACACAGAACCGAACTGCTATCAGATTTCACTGGAGGTAACTTCTGCTGACGGTTGTATTGATACAACATCTCAGGTGGTGTGCATAGATCCGGATGTGATCATTTACGTTCCGAATGCATTCACTCCAACTGAAGACGGATTGAATGATGTATTCCTTCCAGTCACTATCGGAGTGAATCCGGATAAATATGAATTCTGGGTGTTTGACCGCTGGGGCAATATGATCTTCTACACAGACGATCTGAATGAAGGTTGGGATGGTAAAGTTCTGGGAAGTGATCAGCTTTGTCAGATTGATACTTACGTCTGGAAAATCAAATGCACAGACGTGCTCGACAAACGTCACGATCTGATTGGTCACGTCAACCTGATCCGATAAACACAAATAAAAAAGCCCTTCAAATTCAGAAGGGCTTTTTTGTTCTTGCCTGAATTTTGAATGATCAGATTCTGTTCACATTCATCACAGTCGCTTCACCGCTGATCACAACGTCGCCGGTAGCTTTATCAACGATATTCGTTTCAACGTTGGCTCTGTGCTTCTCTTTATTTACTTCTTTCACTGTCATACGCACTTCATAAACAGCATTCACATACATAGGGCGCATAAAGCTCATTGACTGCTTCAAATAGATTGTTCCTTCACCAGGGAAAAGAGTTCCGAAAACCTTAGAGAATACACTTCCACCAAGAAAACCGTGCATGATCGGACGTTTGAACATGGTTGCTGCGGCATATGCTTCATCCAGATGTACCGGATTTTTATCGCCTGTTACTTCTGCAAATTTCACCACTTCATCCTGTGTGAATGAAAATTCGTGTGTGTAAGTTGTTCCTTGTTCTATGCTCATGTGTAGGAGGTTTTGTTGTTGTGCCGCGAAAATAGCGACTCTGAAAATAGTTTGGATCAATGGCGAGGAATTAATCTAATCTTAAAATTCCGTTCGCTCCGGGACAAAAGGAATTCTTGATTTTTGCCACGAATAAGGCATTTTCATCGACGAATAATATTTTTTATAGATGAATTGCTCGAACTGACTGAAAATGAACTACCTTTGCACCCTCAAAACCCATATACTTAGTTAAAGCACTGTAATACAACGCATTATACAACAAAAATCATGGAAAACAAGAATTTCTTCGACGCGTGGCTCGAAACCCAGAAGCAAATCATGGACAACTGGTCTGAAAGCAACCGCAAACTTCAGGAGTCAGTAAAATCAGGCAACGCTGCAACAGAAGGACTTTCCATTTACCAGGAATGGCTGAACAAGCAGAATGAAATCACGAAAAAAGCAACAGAGCAGGTTTCTGAAACAGCTAAAGCTTCTTTCGAGAAATCAACTGAGGCTTTCCGTAATCAGGCGAACCTTGGTGAAGTTTATAACAACTGGGTGAAAGCTCAGCAGGAAACTGCAGCGAAAGCTTTCGAACAGTTCCGCTCATTCAATCCTGCCGCGAACTTCAACGGCATGAATGATTATACAAAGCAGTTCCAGAACGCACAGCAAATGTGGATGGATAACTCCCGCAATATGTTCGAACAATACTCGAAGAACTTCGGTCAGTTCAACAATCCATTCGCTGATTGGGCTAAGAATTTCAATAACGACACTACACGCGATGCGTGGAAAGGAATGACCGAAGCAAACAATGCGTTCATGCGTTTCTTCGAAATGTGGAAACCTGCATTCGACGCAGTACAGAACAATCAATTCAACGCTGAGTGGATGAAAAACTCTTTCAATCCTGCTTCTTTCCGTGAGATGATGGACAAGACGATGGAGCAGATTTCTCCTTCACACATGCGCGAACTTTTCAGCCAGTATCAGAACTGGATGGAAATGGCAGTGAACTATAACAAGAATGCTTACAACCAGTTTGTAAACAATCTTCCTGAAAACATGCGCAACACTTCTGCTTTCAATTTCTGGAATCAGATGACTGAAAACGCTGACAATAACGTTTTCACTATGTACCGCAAATCAGTGATGCCGGTATTCTCTTTCTTCAATCCGGGGAAAGAGGCGGAAGTGAAAGAACTTTCTGTTAACGTAATGGAGAAGACTGCTGCTTACGGACAGAAACTGAACGAAATGCAGCGTTTGCTTTACGTGAACGGTGCGAAACTGTGGGAGAATTTCATGACTGAAAACGCTGAGAAAATCCGCAAAGGAACTGACCTCAGCAATTCACAGGAAGTATTCCAAAAGTGGGTTGCGTATTGCGAAGAATCATTCATCGGAATTTTCCGTGGTGAAGAGTACTCTGCTCTTCAGGCTGAGATCCTTGATCTTACTTTGGAAATCCGTCAGAGCAATGAGAAACTGCAGGAAATTGCACTTGCAAACACACCTGTAGTACTCCGCAGCGAAGCTGATGAACTCTACGAAACAATCTACGAACTCCGTAAACGTGTTCACGCTCTCGAGAAACAACTCGGAGAAACGGAGACTAAAGAAGTAAAAGCTACTTCCAAGAAGAAGACTGCAACTGCATAAGTTAACCGCATAACTCAGAACTGAAATGTCACATCACAACGTAATCAAAGAGTGGACAGAAGCCAGTGCCAAAATGGTAACCGGTTACGACAATCTTCTTAAGATTGACGAAGTGGATGTTGCCACTACTCCAAAAGAGTTAGTTCATCAGGTTGATAAAGTTGCTCTTTATCGCTACATCCGCGAAACACCTGCAAAGTTTACAACTCCGATTGTAATCTCTTATGCACTCGTGAACCGTCACGATATGCTCGACATTCAGCCGGACCGCAGTTTCGTTCGTAATCTACTTGCTCAGGGATTTGATGTTTACATTATCGATTGGGGATATCCGACTAAAGCCGACAAGTACGTAACTCTTGATGATTACGTAAACTGGTTCCTGGATGATATTGTTGACTTTGTTCGCAAGAACAACGGAGTTGATAAGGTAAACCTGATGGGAATCTGCCAAGGCGGAACGATCAGCATCATTTACTCTTCGTTGCACAACGATAAAATCAAAAACCTTGTAACGCTTGTTACTCCGGTTGATTTCTCTACCAACGATGGATTACTTTTCCGCTGGTCTAAGAACATCAATTTCGATCGTCTGGTTGATACCTACGGTGCAATTCCGGGAGAATTCCTGAATAACGGATTCTCCATGTTGAAACCGATGATGAAAGTGAACAAGTACATGGGTGTACTTGACATGATGCAGGACAAAGAGAAAGTGCTGAACTTCCTTCGCATGGAAAAATGGATCAACGACAGTCCTGATCAGGCCGGAGAATGTTTCCGCCAGTTCATGAAAGATCTTTATCAGGGCAATAAACTGATCAAAGGAGAACTCGTTGTAGGAAAACAGAAAGTAAGTCTGAAAAACGTAACAATGCCGGTAATGAATATTTACGCTGCGGAAGATCATCTTGTTCCGCCTGCCGCAACTATTCCCCTCAACGATCACGTTGGTACGAAAGACAATGAATTGTATAAGTTCCCTGGCGGACACATCGGCGTGTTCGTTGGTGCCCGTTCGCAGAAAGAACTGGCTCCTGCAGTTGCCAAATTCCTCGGCAGCAGGGATAACTAAGAAACTGACCAGCTACAACAGCTGATTGGTGTGCTTGTTTGTTAGACTCCCGGGTGGTTCCGGGAGTTTTTTATTTTATGAATTCAAGTAACACGTAACTTTAATTCGTGATCGCTTCATTCACTGATACCGGTAAAGGAAAACAAACCATCGTGTTTCTGCACGGTCTTGGACTCAACCGCAATATCTGGAATGCTGTTATCTCAGAATTGTCAAGCCAATTCCGCTGCATCAGCATTGATCTTCCCGGCCATGGGAAATCATCGGACATTACCACCGACGGAAGAATGTCATCCTACGTTGCAGAAGTACGTAAAGTGATTGAACATCTTTCTCTGAAAAATTTCATTGTATGCGGCCACTCCATGGGCGGACAGATCGGTATTATTCTCAGTCTGCAATTATCCGCTTCAGTAGAACGACTGATACTTATTGCCGCAGCAGGCATAGAAACATTTACACCGGCCGAAGCTCTGAAACTGAAGGCTGCCACTCAACACATTTACAGAAATCCTATTTCAACCGAAGCCCTTAAACACGTTTTTCCATTGGTGAACAATGAAAAACTGGACGTGCTGATAAATGAACATCTTGTGCAGCAACAACGAAACTTCGAAAGATTTTCATCACTCATTTACAACTCCGTTTGCGGAATGCTGGATGAGCCGGTGTTCAATTATCTCCCGCATCTGACCATGCCTGTGCATGTGCTGTACGGCACCAACGACACAGCAATTCCAAACCGCATTCTGCATCCCCAACAAACCGTTACACAGATTGCGAAAGATGCGGCTGCAAGAATCCCGAATTGCACAACTCAGATCGTGCAGGGCTGCGGACATTACCTGCCGGTGGAAAATCCGACAATTGTTGCAGGTACCATTAAAAATTTGGTCTGATCATTAAAAGATTTTCCGATCTTCGCCCAAGTTTCATGCGGACGTGTTGAAACTGGTAGACAAGCCATCCCGATAGCTATCGGGATTAGGATCTGGAATCGTTCTTTTTGAATTAATAATACTATTGACCAGTATAGCGGACGTGTTGAAACTGGTAGACAAGCCATCCCGATAGCTATCGGGATTAGGATCTGGAATCGTTCTTTTTGAATTGAAAATATTATTACCAGTATAGCGGACGTGTTGAAACTGGTAGACAAGCCATCCCGATAGCTATCGGGATTAGGATCTGGAATCGTTCTTTTTGAATTGAAAATATTATTGACCAGTATAGCGGACGTGTTGAAACTGGTAGACAAGCCATCCCGATAGCTATCGGGATTAGGATCTGGAATCGTTCTTTTTGAATTAATAATACTATTGACCAGTATAGCGGACGTGTTGAAACTGGTAGACAAGCCAGACTTAGGATCTGGTGCCTCACGGCGTGTGGGTTCGAGTCCCCCCGTCCGCACAAGCCCGAAGATTTTTCTTCGGGCTTTTTCTTTTCTAGGGACTCGAATCTGCTGCGCAGTCACAAAATGCGGATGAATGTCCACCGGACATTCATAACTCCCGCGTTTTGCCCCCCGTCCGCACAAGCCCGAAGATTTTTCTTCGGGCTTTTTCTTTTCTAGGGACTCGAATCTTCTGCATCTTATAAACCAGAATATGTAACAATAGTCACATTCTTTCTCGTCCTCATTCTTTATTTTCACCACTTCAAAAAGCATTTCAATGAAAGTACTTTACCCGTTTCTAGGTGTCCTCGTTTGCTCTGCACTAGCCGCTCAACAATTCAACCATCAGCTTCCTATTCCTCCGCTGCTGACAGGAACCACTTTCAACTTAACCATTAACGATACAGTTCACCAGTTCAATCCCGGTGTAAATACCAATACGTTTGCTTTCAACGGTACCATCCTCGGACCTACACTTGAAATGCATAAGTGGGATACGATCCAGATGAATGTAACCAACCACCTGAATGAAGTGACCACAGTACACTGGCACGGATTGCACGTTCCTGCAAAAGAAGACGGAGGTCCGCATACAGTCGTTCCGGTTGATTCTACTTGGAGTCCGTCATTCCGAATGCTGAATAATGCTTCAACGTGCTGGTATCATCCGCATACGCACATGGAAACGATGCGACAGGTGAATATGGGGCTCGCCGGCATGATCATCATCCGTGATTCAGCTGAAGAGCAACTTAACCTTCCGCGTACTTATGGTGTTGACGATTTTCCTGTTGTCATCCAGGATCGTTCCCTCGACGGTAACGGTCAATTTCTGTTCAATGCACTTGCCGATTCAGTCATTGTTAACGGAGCAACACGTCCGTATATGGAAGCACCTGCACAGATGGTACGGATGCGTGTTCTCAATGGTGCAAATGCACGCGCCTTCATCATTGCGTTTAGCGATAACCGACCGTTCTATGTTATTGCATCTGATGGCGGATTGATAGGCGCGCCGGACACCGTAACATCACTGAAAATAACAAATGGTGAGCGCTATGAAATTATAGTTGATTTCACGAACGATAATCCAGGTGACAGTTTGTACATGATCTGCAAAGGCTCTCAGTTTGCAGCTGCTGAACCCGGTGGAAGCGGCAATCAAAGCGGTAATAGCGCGTTGAACGGCGTTGATTACAACATCATGCAGATCAATGTTGTAGCGCAAACGTCGTCGCCGGTAACAACTTTACCGCAAACACTTATTCCGGTTACACCTTGGCAACAATCTTTGGCATCGGTTACACGAAACAAAAGTATGATGGGAATGGGAATGTACGATATGGGCATGATGTCCATCAACGGACTTACATTCGACATGAATGTCATTAACGATACTATTTACAAAGACGCGATCGAAATCTGGAATGTGTCGAATAACAGTCCGCAGGTTTCACATCCGTTCCACATTCACGATATACAGTTTTACATTCTTGATCGTAACGGACTTCCGCCGCAACCTTATGAATCCGGATTGAAAGATGTGATTTATCTGAAAGCAGGCGAAACAGTTTCATTCATTACGAAATTTGAAAACTTCACCGACTCTGTAACGCCCTACATGTACCACTGCCATAACCTGCATCACGAAGATATGGGCATGATGTTGCAGTTCATTGTAATTGAAGATCCGAACGCATCTACAGAAGAAATCGCACAACAGAATGCGCAGATTTCTGCAATGCCTAATCCGACTCAGGACAACTGGATAATTAATACAGAAAGTTTCGCGTCGAATGCTCAGTGGACTTTGACAGATGTCAATGGTAAAGCCGTTCAGTCAGGAAATACTAATGGCAGAACGCAGGTGAGCGTCAATGCAGCCTCTCTGGCAACCGGGGTATATTTCTTTACGATCAATGACGGAGAACGTACTTCGCGAATTCAATTGATCCGTAATTAAGCGGGAAGCACCATCGCTTTTTCAGACATAATTGCTGCTACTGCGATAAAGAATTCCTGATCATTTTCTTTGTAACGATTTCGTCGTTTGTGTTCACTGTCGATGATGTACCGAATAGTACCATTGACAGAAACCGGCACTGTAAGTTCTGAATAACGTACATCATCATCAGGAACGTATCGGTTATCAAGAGTTGTATCCGCGATCAATTCCGCTTTACCGCTAAGCGCAACACTACCAACTACTCCCCTGCCGAATGCAATCTGTATCGGATTCAGAATACTCTTCTTGTCCGGATTCTTCGGACCGAAAGCCGCAATCTGACGACAAACCTGGTCCTGATGATCAACTGAATAGATGATGCAATCATCATATCCGGAAGCACCGATGACATCGTGAGAAACATACCAGCACAAATCGGATTCATTCTGAAAATCAGTTTTCCGGAAAGCATCCAACACCACATTGCGTGTATCCTTTTTCTTTCTCAGCAAAAGCAGAACAGCAGACAGCATCAAGCCTGCACCTACGCACATCAAAAGATAACCTGTTGAAAGCAATACCGGCATTATGATTCTGTTTTTGCTCGTTCCCAATAAATATCCATTTCAGCAAGCGACATTTCGCTCAACTTCTTGTTATCCTTCTGCGACTCACGTTCCAGAAATTGAAAACGGCGAATGAACTTGCGATTCGTTTTCTCCAATGCATCTTCCGGATTAATTCCGAGAAAGCGAGCATAATTCACCAGGGAAAATAACACATCTCCCAACTCCGATTCTATTTTCTCCTTCTCCGTTCCCTTATCAACTTCAACCTTAAACTCACCCAGCTCCTCTTCAACTTTCATCCATACTTGCTCAGGTTTTTCCCAATCAAATCCAACGGCTCTTGCCTTTTCCTGAATACGCATTGACTTGACAACCGCAGGCAAGGAAACAGGAACACCTGCCAAGACAGAGCGGAATCCTTCTTGCGTGACGGAATCTTTTTCTTTCAGTTTTATTTTCTCCCAATTCTCTTTCACCTGTTCTTCATTCTCCACCTTCACATCTCCGTAAATGTGCGGATGACGACTGATCAGTTTATCGCATTCGGCATGAATTACATCAGCAATATCAAAGTCTCCGGTTTCACTGGCAATACGCGCATAGAAAACAATATGAAGCAATACATCGCCCAGTTCCTTTTTAATTCCCTGAATATTTTTTTCAAGTATTGCATCTGCCAATTCATAAGTTTCCTCTATGGTCAGATGTCGCAGCGTCTCAAATGTTTGCTTTTTATCCCAAGGACATTGCTCACGTAATTCGTCCATGATGGTCAACATACGAGCAAATGCCTCCTTTTTTTCTTCCATTCCCTTCATTTCGGTGGTATTTTAGTACTAATATACCGATCTTCGCTATACGCAAAATGGAATTCCGCCAACCTTCATTGAATTGCATTATCTCGCTGTTCTGCCTGCTTTTAGCAGCATCTGATACTGTATGTGCGCAGCAGGATTCCATTTACCGTTGGAATGTGCGAGCCAACATGCAACGCGGGTTGTTATTACCGGAATATGGTTTCATGAGTCTGCAATCCTCTGAATTTATCTCGGGTGCAGAAGTAAATATTCGTTATCAAACCAATGGCAGAACAATCTGGGAACGCATGTATCGTCGCCCGGCAGTTGGAATCAGTGCATACTGGAGCACACTCGGAAGCGCTGAATATTATGGACAGCAATTTGCTATTTATCCATATTATGCGCTGAATCTCATTAGTAAAAACAGATTCCGGTTTGATTATCAGATGGGAGTTGGTGCAGCCTACGTAACCAGGAAATTCAATCAGTATGAAAATTATCAGAATGTGGCCATCGGTTCACATTTCAATATTCATTTCCATGCCGATCTCGTAACCGCTTTCAAACTGAATGATCGTAATCAACTGGAACTTGGTCTCTCCTTCGCTCACGTTTCAAATGCGAATCTAAGCGAACCCAACGTTGGCCTGAACTGGTCTTCTCTTTGGTTAGGCTACAACTTTTCTACAGGTAAAAAACAAGGTGTTATCAATGAGAGTTTCGACAAATTGCCTGCTTATTTCATTCACGAAATAATGTTCACCGGTGGAATGAAGCACACAAGAACTTTTGAATCTTTTCAATATCCTGCTGTGTCTGTGTCGTATGAACTGAAACGCAGAACAGGTTACAAGTTTGCAATTGGTGCCGGTGCAGATGTATTTTATGATGCATCCATTGAACCGCAGATGAAGAGACTGAACAAACCTTACACTAGCAGTGATTCCTGGTTAACCGGAATTCACATTACACAGGAATTCTTCTACAACAGAGTTTCATTCATTGTACAGGAAGGTTTCTATTTGGGCCTCACTGACAAACTTAACGGATACTTTATGTATAACCGCGCTATGATACGATACAGGTTTACGGATCATCTGATGGTAAATGCATCAATGAAATCACATTTATATATTCTGGATTTTCCTGAATTGGGTATCGGCTACTATTGGTAATGGTGAGTAAAATAAAATATGCTTTTTCCGTTTTTGCAATTTGTATTCTCACAAATATGCTTCTGATTTCATGTTCCAAAGACGGAGCAGGAGACATCGTTACCAAATCCTTCAACGTTCAGGGTTATCACACTATTGAAGTGGACGGCGTGCTGGATGTTGTGATCGTTCAGGACTCCGTTGAATATGTGGAATTTTCTGGTGAAGCCAGAAATATTAGTCGTTGTGTTGCTGTTGTAACAGATAGTTTACTGCATATAGATGGAAGTAAACGAGGTGAATTTTTCAGACCGAATGAAATGACAACGAAAGCAATCGTACACGTGCGGAACCTTCGATTGATCGAAGTGAATGAGGATTGCCATATCTCCAGTACTAACAGAATCGGAGGGCATGAGTTCGGAGTAATCAGCAGAACACGATTCGCAGACATTAAACTTCAGCTGGGCTGTAACATTTTCTATTATTGGAATAACGTAAACGGAACACATGTAGAGTTGGAAGGTCGGGTACACACGGTAAAACTTTGGAATAGTGGTTTGGGCGGTATTGATGCATCACAACTTGATGCGGAATATGCGGAAGTGATCAACGGCTCACAAAGCGATGTTAAAGTAAGAGCATTCACCAAACTGGATTATGGAATTACAAGTGTGGGAAACATCATTTATTACGGAAATCCTGCGCAAATCACACAAGATGCAGCAACAGGAAACGGATCTCTCATTAAGGGAGATTAAACAACCTTCTTTGCAGTTTCACGTCTTGTTAAAGGCATGAAATTTGCTCTATACAACTACGAATGAAACTACTTATTTCTTTTCTGACTTCAATTCTGTTAAACGGAAACCTGTTCGCCGCTCAACCGGACACCAGCGATTATTACAACAATAATATTCTCAGGTATGAAGACAGAAACTACAGGCCATCCATTTCATCAGTTGTGTTAACTCCGGATCAGGCCTCAATGTTACCTCCGATAATTCTGCTGAATTCCACCGAAGTTCTTCATTTGTCATTTGACGATCTCGACGGTGATTTCAAATCACTTTACTACACCGTCATCCATTGCAATGCGGAATGGGAACCATCTAACGTTGGCAATATGGATTACATTGACGGATTTCCTGAACAGCAGATCACGCAATACAGTTTCTCACGTAATACATTGCAGCATTACACGCATTACAATACAGTATTTCCGAATGAGCAATTCAAACTGCTTCTGTCCGGAAATTATATTCTCAAAGTTTACGAAGACAACGATCAGGAAAAACTGGTACTCACCCGTAGATTCATGGTGTACGAAAACAAAGTTACACTGACCGGTGATGTGCATGCTCCGACAATCGTATCCGACAGAAATTACAAGCAGGAAGTTGACTTCACCGTCACTTATTCAACCGATGAAGTCACAAATCCCTTCAAAGAAATTTATCCGGTAATCATGCAGAACGGTCGCTGGGACAATGCCGTAAAGGGAATTCAGCCACAGTTTCTTATGAACAGGGAACTGCGTTACGATTATGAAGACATTAACGTTTTCAAAGGAGGAAAAGAATACCGTTGGTTCGATACACGTACTTTGCGATTGAACACAGAACGCGTCGACAGCATAGTGAAAGACAGCGGTCAATACCACGTTTTCCTTCTGCACGATGAACGCCGTACGTTCAAACGCTACATGAACAATCCGGATATCAACGGAAAATTTCTCATCAGAAATCAGGACGGAACAGACAGCGACATTGAAGCGGAATATTGCTGGGTACATTTTTTCCTCCCTTGGGATCTGCAGGTTTCAGGCGGCAACATGTATGTTTTCGGCGGTATGACCGACTGGCAATGCACATCAAAAAACAAGATGAAATATAATCCCGAACGACGTGGCTATGAGGCAACACTATACCTTAAACAAGGTTATTACAACTACGAATACGTGTTTTTGAAAGACAAAGAAACCGTTGCCGACAACTATGTAGCAGAAGGAATGAATCAGGAAACTGAAAATGACTACTGGGTAATGATTTATTTCCGTCCAGTTGGAGCCCGTACCGACCAACTTGTCGCAGTAAAGCGCCTGAATTCGAGATTACGCTAGGCTCAATTGTTAAAATTTCTGATTTCGCCGGTTTACCGATGAAGTGTTAACAAACTTCGACGCCCGGAATTGGAAATCCGTATTGTGTAACCTAAACTTGCATACGACATGGCAATGGTAACACGTATCACTAAAGGAATCCGCATCAGCGTAACTACTCGTTATCAGGAATTGTATTCACGTCCTGAAGCGAAGCAGTTTTTCTTTTCGTATCGAATCCGTATCGAAAATACCTCGGATACTGAAGTGCAGTTGCTGCGTCGTCATTGGTTTATTTTCGACTCCGCCGCTCCTTCTCAGGAAGTAGAAGGTGAAGGTGTTGTTGGACAACAGCCGATTCTTTTACCCGGTCAGAGTTACGAATATGAATCGGCCTGCAACCTGACTTCCGAAATCGGAAGCATGCACGGAACCTATCTCTTCGTGAAAACTCAAACAGGAGAAAACTTTAAAGTCACAATCCCTCGCTTTGAGCTGGTTCTTCCCTTCCGTCTGAACTGATTTTCACAGTTATTAAGAATCGATTGAACACAGGTGCAGCTGACTCTGTGAATAGCAGCTATCTTTGCGCCGTGAACAAGACCTTTCCCACTCTTCTCATTGCATTCCTTGCAATCTTCCTGAGCATAAACGCGCTGGCGCAAAATCCCGGACCACAGTTCACCGGCGGTTCTGCAATCGGCATCGTAAGCGATTCCGTTTCCGGAAATCCCGTAGAATACGCTTCTGTTGTTGTAATCACTGCGAATGATTCTGCCGTTAAAGGCGGAGGTGTAACAGGTAAAGATGGTTCCTTCAGTATCCAGAAATTACCTGCGGGAAAATTCATGCTTCGCATTACTTTCATGGGATACAACACATGGTATTCAAAACCATTCATGATTTCTGCGATGGCTGCACAGTATGATGCCGGCGCTGTGAAAATCAAACCGGAAAATACTCAGCTCGGTGAAGTAAAAATTACAGAGCAACGCAGTGATTACACCAACAGCATTGACAAGAAAGTTTACGATGTGGATCAGAACATCACCAATGCAGGCGGAACCGCAACTGATATTCTTCAGAACATTCCATCAGTTACTGTTGACGTTGACGGCAAAGTGAGTTTACGCGGATCTGAAAACGTTACCATTCTGATCGACGGAAAGCCTTCCGGTGTTACAGGTGAAGATCGAAATGCAGTATTGCAACAGATTCCTGCAAACATGATTGAGCGTATTGAGATCATTACAAACCCTTCTGCGAAGTACGATGCTCAGGGAATGGCAGGAATAATCAACATTATCACCAAAAAAGAAAAAGGAACCGGATACAACGGCACTGTGAACGGAGCTGTGGGTACGGGAAACAAATACAACGGCGGAATCAGTTTGAATGCTCGCAATGGTAAAGCAAATTTCTTCGGCAGCTATAATTACCGCTATGAAGATCGTTGGGGTAGTTTCTTCACGAACCAGTTCAATAACACCGCAGACACAACATACTCTTTCAATTCCGAAGGCGGAAGTTTACAGGGAAGCGTTTTCCACAGCGGAAGAATCGGCACCGACATCTACCTGAACCCGTATAACACACTTTCAATTGCCGGCGGATATACATTCCGCAATGAAATTAAAATTGACAGCGCCAACTACCGTTTTCTTGATTCTGCTGATAACGTAACGAGTCAATTCGGTCGTCTTGCACAAGGAACCGATTACACACATACAATTGATGCAACTGCCGATTATAAAAAACAGTTTCCCGGCAGTACACGTACATTCTCATCCGCTGCATCATTCTCTACGAATCAGCGTGGTGTTGACAATAATTACAAGCTGAGTTCATACGGCTATGAGAATTCACCGTATCAAACCAACTCTGCCGACAACGTATTTTACGCTGCGACGGCACAGGCAGATTATGCACATCCAGTATCCGACTCGTTCAAACTTGAAACCGGTGTGAAATATTCGTTGCGTGATTATACCAACGATCAAAGCGGACAACAGTACAACTATCTTTCCGGCGAGTACATTGATGATGCACGATTCATTGACAAATTCCGTTTCACTGAAAATGTCGGTGCAGCATATGTTCAGGCGAATATGCATCGTGGGAAATGGGATTACCTGGGCGGTGTGCGTGCAGAATACACTTCGATCAACGGAAGTTCAACATCTCAGGATACTGCTTTCACGAATAGTTACCTGAATCTCTTTCCAAACCTTGCCATCCGACGCACTTTCGAAAAAACTGAAATGCAGTTGAGTTATGGACGTCGTTTGAATCGTCCGGGCAACGGTCAGCTGAATCCTTTCATTGATTATACTGATTCAATCAACCTGCGCGGAGGTAATCCGTATCTGATGCCGGAATACATTCATTCATTCGACTTCACTGTTTCGCAGGCACAGAAAGCATTCAGTTGGTCAGCAACTTTGTACTACCGTCACAGTGAAAATGTAATTACAATGGCGCGCTTGTTTGACTTCACAACCGGACAGGCAATTGTAAAGCCGCGCAACTTCACTTCATCTGATAATTTCGGAACGGAACTCGTTTATCGAATGCCATTCGGAAGAAAAGGAAGCATGATGATAAGCGGCTCTGCGTATTACAACATTGTAAACGGAGACAATCTCGAAGCAGATTTGCAAAGCGCAGGATTCCAGTATAACGCACGTGTAACTGCGAATTATAAAGTGCGTCCGACAACCACAGTTCAGGTTTCCGGAATGTATTTCTCCCCATTCATTCAGCCGATCGGGCAATTCTGGATGCTCGGTGGTGCAGATCTTGGTGTACGACAGGAAGTTTTCAAAGGGAAAGCGCAGATCAGTGCGAATCTTACAGACGTGTTCAATACACGCGCATTCCGAATGAAAAACTACACATCAGATTACGAATTCAAAGCCGGACGCAAACGTGAGTCAATGGTGCTCATGTTGAATTTCACATGGCGTTTCGGAAGCAGCGAAGAAATTGCGAAGAGAAAAACGCAGACAGTTGTTCCGCAGGAAGAAATGCCTGCAGGCGGATTCTGATAAACACTTATTGATTCGAAATCATTTCACGCAACCATTCCAACGCTTTTTGTTCATCACGAAAAAGCTTGAATGTTGATTTCGGCTTGAAAAGACTGATAAACAGATTCAGCGTAATCGCCGCGAAAGGTTTGGAAGAAATAACTGCTGTGGCAATTCTGTTGGAAGTGTGATCTGCCGCCCATTCCTGAGCATCTTTATCCACTTCGTGATCTCCCGTGGCATCTACAAGAACCGCAACACGAGCATCACCGCACATTCTGAGGATTGTTTCGTACTGCAGTTTCGCTTGGGCAAGGCTTATCCTTGCTCCTTCGTTAATCCGGATGCGCAATATACCATCGTCGCCCAGCAACATGGTTACACTTTCCAATACCGCCTCTTTCGCCATTGTTCAGATTTCAGGGATGTGAAATTCGGGGCAAAACTAAGTCCAAATAAGCGGCCACTCAGCAAAGATTTGATATCTGGTTAAAACCATCACTCAAGTGGTAATACGTGTATTTACAGGCAATTAGCTGCTTTCAAGTACTTCGGTCATCTGTCTGAGCCTCTCATTTTCAGGTGAATTACACACTGAAAAACACTATCTTTGCAGGCTTAAATCATCACCTGCGGACGGCATTAACGCCATTCGGAATTATTTGAAAACATGGATATTACAAAAGAACTTATTGACGATCTCAACGCGGTTGTGAAACTGAAAGTTACACCTGCAGATTACACTGATAAAGTGGAAACCGCTCTGAAGTCTTACCAGAAAAAAGTGAGCATGCCCGGCTTTCGTCCGGGTAAGGTGCCGGCAGGACTCGTACGCAAGATGTACGGCAAATCAATTCTCGCTGAAGAATTGAACCGCATTCTTTCCGACTCTCTCTACAACTATATCCGCGAAAACAACCTCGAAGTGCTGGGCAACCCGCTTCCGAAGGAAGAGAACAACAATGTGGACATTGAGAATCAAACTGAATTCGAATTCAAATTCGATATGGCGCTTGCTCCTCAATTCACTTTGAAGCTCGATAACTCTGTTTCATTTACAGAGATGGTTATCACTCCGGATGATAAAATCATCAACGATTACATCAGCGACATTACTCGCCGTTATGGCAAAGTTGTTCCTGCTGAAGTTACAGGTGAAGGAGATTTGATGTATGGAGATTTCGTTGAACTTGACAGTAACGGAGAAGTAGTTCCCGGCGGAATCTTCCGTGCGAGCACAATGTTCCTCGACAAACCTGTGAAAGAGCATCACAAAATGCTCGTTGGTGCTAAAGCTGAAGACCGCTTTGATCTGGATCCGATTCAGATTTCTGATAACGTAAACGATCGCGCTCAGAAACTCGGAATCACTCCTGAAGCTGCAGAAGGGTTGACCAACAAATTCCGCTTTACTGTAAAGAGCATCAGTCAACTTGTTCCTGCAGAACTCAACGAAGAACTCTTCGAAAAAATCTACGGACCGGGAACAGTAAAAACTGAAGAAGAATTCCGCGCGAAAATTGCTGAGGAACTCGTGAAAATGTTCTCACGTGATACTGAAGAGCGTTTGCGCAGCGAAATCATGAATCATTTCCTGACAGCAACAGACCTTTCTCTTCCGGATGAATTCCTGAAACGTTGGTTGGTTGCTGCGAATGAAAAGCCTGTGACAATGGAACAGGTGGAAGCGGAATATCCGATCTACGCACGTCAGTTGCGCTGGCAGTTAATTGAAAACAAACTGATCCGCGACAACGAAATTCAGGTTACTGCTGATGAAGCGAAAGAGCACGTTAAGGAAGTCCTGAAAGACAATTACCGCAAATATGGCAGAAACCCTGAAGAGGTTTCCGAAAACGAACTGAACGATACTGCCACCCGCGTTCTGGGCAAAGAAGAAGAAGCTAAAAAGGTGTTCGAAAATCTTTACGCGCAGAAACTCATGACGTTATATCGTGCGAAGTTCGCCATCAAACCAAAACAGGTAACTTACGAAGAGTTTATCCGCGGCTAAGTCTGACGCATTGTCATACAATAAAAGCGGCATCAGAATTGACATTATAAGCATAACCGAAATTCTAAACTTATGTTTGATCAGAACGAATTCAGAAAATACGCTGTGAAACATCACGGCATTAACAGTATCACTTTCGATCAGTATTCATCTGCAATGGGAACGAAGATGTCGATGACTCCATACATCATGGAAGAACGTCAACTCAACGTAACCCAGATGGACGTGTTCTCACGTTTGATGATGGATCGCATCATATTCCTCGGTACAGGAATCAATGATCAGGTGGCGAATATCATTCAGGCGCAGTTGCTGTTCCTCGAGTCGGCAGATGCGAAGAAAGACATTCAGATCTACATCAACTCTCCGGGCGGTTCTGTTTACGCAGGACTCGGTATCTATGATACCATGCAGCTCATTCAGCCTGATGTAGCAACAATCTGCACAGGAATGGCAGCGTCAATGGGAGCTGTTCTTCAGTGCGCCGGTGAAAAAGGAAAACGCACTGCGCTTCCGCATGCCCGCATCATGATTCACCAACCATTGGGCGGTGCTGAAGGTCAGGCATCAGATATCGAAATCACTGCACGCGAGATTCAGAAACTGAAAAAGGAACTTTATCAGATCATCTCGAATCACAGCGGACAGACCTACGACAAAGTATGGGCAGACAGTGATCGCGACTACTGGATGACAGCAGCTGAAGCAAAAGAGTACGGCATGATCGACGAAGTTCTTGAGCGTCGCGCTGCGAAATAATTTTCAGAATCTGTAACAAAGAACAGAGCAATCCGGTCTGATGAATAATCACCGGATTGCTTTTTCAAAAAGAAGTTTATGGCAGGGAAAGATTCAAACATCCATTGTTCGTTCTGCGGAAGAGACAAGCAGGATACGGTAGTATTGATTGCAGGAATACAAGGTCACATTTGTGAGCAATGTATTCAGCAGGCATACCGCATTGTGAAGGAAGAGCAGGACGCAAAGAAGAACAGTTCTATTTCCTCTGCGCTTTCACTTCTTAAACCGATTGAAATCAAGAAAGCTCTTGATGAATATGTAATCGGACAGGACACAGCGAAAAAAGTTTTGTCTGTTGCCGTTTACAACCACTACAAGCGCATTGCACAGAAACCTGCACGCAAAAACGCTGAAGAAATTGAAATCGAAAAGTCCAACATTGTATTGGTAGGCGAAACCGGAACCGGTAAAACTTTGCTTGCCCGTACAATTGCGAAACTGCTGAATGTTCCTTTCTGCATCGCTGACGCGACCGTGCTGACAGAAGCAGGTTACGTTGGTGAAGACGTGGAAAGCATTCTGGTGCGTCTTCTGCAGTCTGCAGATTATGATGTTACAGCCGCAGAACGCGGGATCGTTTTCATTGATGAAATTGACAAGATTGCCCGCAAGAGCGATAATCCGTCCATCACACGCGACGTTTCCGGTGAAGGTGTACAACAGGCATTGCTGAAACTTCTCGAAGGTTCCGTGGTGAACGTTCCGCCTCAAGGCGGACGCAAACATCCTGAACAGAAAATGATTCAGGTAAACACGAAAAATATCCTGTTCATCTGCGGCGGTGCTTTCGATGGCATCGACAAGAAAATTGCCCGTCGTCTGCAATCACAAACCATCGGTTATACAGCAAGCACTGAGAACAACGAAATCGATAAGGACAATTACCTGCAGTACATCGTTCCGCAGGATCTGAAAGCGTTCGGATTGATTCCGGAATTGATCGGGCGACTTCCTGTACTCACGCATCTCGATCCGCTTGACAGAGCCGCATTACGCAGTATTCTTACAGAGCCGAAAAACGCATTGATGAAACAATACGTGCGTTTGTTTGAAATGGACAATGTGAAACTCACGTTCGATCCGGAAGTATTGGATCACATCGTTGACAAAGCGATGGAGTACAAGCTCGGAGCGCGCGGATTACGTTCCATCTGCGAAGCGATCATGGTAGATGCCATGTTCGATATTCCTTCCGACGGAAGTGTGAAACGCCTCAACATTACGCTGGAGTACGCCAGAGAAAAACTGAGCAAAGCGAAGATTGAGAAATTACGCGTAGCGTAAATCAGAATTATTTTCTGTACTGAATAAACGTAAATGAGTACGCATGCTTCTCATCAGCAGCATGATGTTCACTCCATACTTCCTTCCATTCAGATCCTATCTCAGGGAAAAACGTATCCGCGTCAAATGAGTGATGCACGCGTGTGAACAGAATTTCATCTGCAATTCCCATGCATTGCGCGTAAATCTCACCGCCACCGATAATGTACAACTGATCTTCTCCTCTGCCCTTCGCAAGTTCAATAGCAGCATCAATGGACTCAACCACCATTGCGCCAGGAGCGGAATAATCTTTCTGTCGCGTTACAACAATATTGGTTCTTCCCGGCAACGGACGGAATTTCTCAGGAATAGATTCGTAATTACGTCTTCCCGTCACAACACAATGTCCTTCGGTTTTCTCTTTGAAGAATTTCATATCGTCGGGCAAACGCCACAACAATCGATTGTCTTTCCCGATTGCATTATTCTCCGCAACAGCTACTATGATGATGATTTTCATTATCGCTTGCCTAAATAAAATCCCATTGTCAATCCCATGCGCGCCACGAAACTGAAGCGCTCCGGTTTACGGTATTCCAGCAATTGGTTGGAATAAACATACGTGTCGTTGTCGAACGGCTCATCTACTGTGAAACTGTACCTGCCCACGCCGAATCCGGTAAACCATTGAAACATGAAGTTCTTTTGCATTGACATCAGTCCGTAATTGAAGTACAGTGAGTAGCCTTTATCGTAAATATTGAAACGCTGTGAACTCGCAGCAAAAACTCCATTGTCAGTTCGTGTGAGGTCCGACCAGACAGGCTCGAAAGTTTTATCAACGATCTCAAAGCTTGGTCCGAAGAAGAATCCTTCATTGGATGATTTCTGTGAAATCACGTACCACGCGAAATGCATTCGTGATCCGTCCCACAGCAATCTGCCGCTGTAATCGGCATCGTACTCCTTGTCCTGAAAAAACAAATCACCGGTCCATTCCATGTTGCGGTTGATCTTCTTGTACGAAAATTCAAATACATGATTCTTAATTGCAATACCTGCAACGCCTCCATAATCGCGGTAACTATTGTATCGTGTAATCAATCCTAACGGATAAACTCCTGCATAAAGCTTAAACGTTCCGAGTCGTTCACTTCGTCTTCTGTCTTTCTCAATTTTTGCCTTAGCTTCTTCAGCTCTTTTTTCGCACTCCTTCGCTTTTGCAGCGGCATCCGCCGATTTTACATTTTCGTCTGCCGCCTTATACAAATCAGAAACACGCATTAAATCATCACAACTCAGATAGGTTTTCATCAAAGCATCACAGGCAATTCTGATCAGTTTGTTATTGTACTCCTTCTTGCCGAATTCCGCCGCACCGAAAAGATAATTTTTATCGTTGGCACCGAATCCACCCTGTATAGCAGCAATATAAAATTCAATGGCCGTTTTCGCACTGCCCACTCTTGATAGAATCGGCGCAGCCGTACCGCGATGATATTCTCCCTTAGCCAATGAAGGATCACGCTCTATACATTTCACAATGATAAAAGCAGAGGTTTTTGTGGATTCAAAATTATTATCAAGAATCTTTTTTCTCTCCGCTTCATCCAACTGCTCATAAGCCTGAATATGCTTCAACGAGACATCCATCATTTCTTTGTCGTACTGATTCTTCTCCTTCTTACAATCCATAACCACATTCAATGCGACATAACGATTCCACGGCGAGATGTTCGGAAAAGATTCCGCTTTATTTCCGAATCGAATACCCTCGTCGTATTTACCGAGGAGCTCGCAAATGTCAGCCATACTGACATAATATATCGATGCTGCTTTGGTGTATGTTTCATAAGTAATAATACGCTTCTCGCCCTTTAGCACCAATCGCAAAGGAAAGCGTGAAGGATTATTGAAATAATCCATATCAGATTCACGAGGCTTTAGCAAATCGTACGCTTTCTGATTCTGATCAACTGCCATGTAAACGTAAGCGAATTCACAGATTGCGAACATCCGGTAATAACGCGCCGCTTCCTTCTGTTCCGCATCACCGTTCACCATCACGTCATCAAAGTTGGCCACCGCCCTATCCGAAAACGACTTTATCTTATCAATACCTTCCGGGGTTATTCCCGATTTTACTACGCTGTCTTTTGTATAGTTCATTGCCTTGTAAAGGTCCACACCCGACTCCAGTTTCTCAGCGGGTGTTTGCGCGAAACAACTCATCGTTCCGGACAGAATCAGAATCAGCAGAAAAACATTTCTCATAAAATTATACGGCAACAGCAGCTTTAATGTGTGGATGCGGATCGTAACCTTCAAGTGTGAAATCTTCGTACTTGAACCCGAAAATATCTTTCACTTCAGGATTGATTTTCATTGTAGGTAAAGGACGAAAATCACGCGACAATTGCAGCTTCGTTTGTTCGATGTGATTGGAATACAAATGCGCATCACCAAGTGTGTGTACAAAGTCTCCGGCTTTCAAACCGCATACCTGCGCCACCATCATGGTAAGCAATGCATACGAAGCAATGTTGAACGGAACGCCCAGAAATATGTCCGCACTGCGCTGATACAATTGACAACTCAACTTGCCATCTGCAACATAAAACTGAAAGAATGCGTGACACGGAGGCAGTTTCATCTTTTCGATTTCACCTACGTTCCAGGCACTCACAATCATGCGACGTGAATCCGGATTGTTTTTAATCTGATTGATCACTTGCGTGATCTGATCAATGTGACGACCATCTGCAGTTGGCCATGATCTCCACTGAGAACCGTATACCGGCCCCAGGTTTCCATTTTCATCCGCCCATTCATCCCAAATGGTTACACCGTTTTCTTTAAGATATGCGATGTTGGTTTCTCCTTTCAGAAACCATAACAACTCATGAATAATAGAACGCAAATGAAGCTTCTTGGTTGTCAGCGCGGGAAAACCTTCTTCCAGATTGAATCGCATTTGATATCCGAAAACAGAAACGGTTCCTGTTCCTGTTCTATCGGTTTTTGTAGCTCCATGTTCGAGCACATGGCGCATGAGATCGTGATATTGCTTCATTGGGAAAAATCTTTGAATCGTATAAAATTACCAATGAAAACCTTCGGTTCCCGCTCGTAAAAATGCAGGTTATAAATGATTTTTCAACCGTAGAAATTCGACTTATGAAACGGAAAATCAGGACTTAATGCTTCACTTCCCCGATTTTCTCCGGCTCGTGCTTGTGACGGAAAAGAACCGCGAAAAGAACCGCAATAATCAATGCATATACGGCAAATGCCAGCCATGCTCCATGCCAATCGGTTTTACCATCAGCAAGAATAAAATACTTACCAATTGCCCAGCTGCTTACAATCGTTCCCAGATATGCGCCGATTCCGTTCGTCATCATCATAAACAATCCCTGCGCACTTGAACGTATGGACGGATCCGTGGTGGTTTCCACAAACAGTGATCCGGAAATGTTGAAGAAGTCGAACGCCATTCCGTAAACAATGCACGAAAGAACAATCATCCACAATCCGCCTGCCGGATCACCATATGCAAACAATCCGAAACGCAGCACCCATGCGACAAGCGAAAACAGCATCACATTTTTGATACCGAATCGCTTCAGGAAAAACGGTATTGTGAGAATGAAAACGGTTTCTGAAATCTGCGATATCGACATGATGATCGTGGAGTATTTCACCACGATTGAATCTGCATATTGTTCGATCTCACGAAAACTGTCGAGATACGCATCACCATACATGTTAGTCAACTGCAAAGCCGCGCCCAGGAACATGGAGAAAATAAAAAACAAGGCCATTTTATAATTCGCGAACAACTTGAATGCATTCAATCCAAGCTGCTCAATCAGGCTTGCGTCGGATGAAATACTTCTCTGTGGCGGACATTTCGGAAGCGTGAAAGAGTAAACTCCCAACGCAATTGCCATAACAGCGGCAATATAAAACTGATTGCCATTGTCTTTACTTCCGGAAAGATTCGTCACCCACATTGCCGCAATGAAACCGATTGTTCCCCAAACACGAATCGGCGGAAATACTTTCACCACATCGTATTTGTTACTCTTAAGAATATTGTACGCGATCGAATTCGAAAGCGAAATTGTCGGCATGTAACACAACATCGCCGCAAGGATGTAATAGTACAGTACGCCCGGATCATTCACTCCAGGAACCATGAACAAAACTACTCCGTAAAGAATGTGAAGTAAACCGTAAAGTCGCTCTGCATTCATCCAGCGATCGGCAATGATTCCTGTAATCGCAGGCATGATCAAAGATGATAAAGCAAGCGTTGAGAAAATCGCGCCGAACTCAGGAAACGACCATCCTTTTCCGTTGATACAATATGTTCCGATGGTGATGAGCCAAGCCCCCCAGACAAAAAACTGGAGAAAGCTCATGATCGTAAGTCGAGACTTGATATTCATTCAGAAGAAATTGAGTACTCGTAAAGCTAGAAAGAATATCTGTCTTTACATCGGTTCGCTTATGCCGATTTTCTGCGATTCAGTTCGTCACGAATACGCGATGCGCGCTCGTAATTTTCTTCTTCCAATGCTTTGTTCAGCATTTCCTCCAATTCTTTATCGGATTTTCTGCCAAAATCATTGCCGCTGGTCACTTCCGCAAGCAACTCTTCCTCTTCCTGTTCAGTAAGATCTCCCTCATCTGTTGCAGGCGCATCTTTATCGTCATCCAGAACAATTCCTGCTTGAGAGAGTATAAACTCGTAAGTGTAAACAGGACAATTGAACCGAACTGCAAGAGCAATTGCATCAGAAGTGCGTGCGTCAATTTCTCCTTCAGTCGTTCCGTTCTCACACACAATCTTCGCGAAGAAAATTCCTTCGATCAGATCGTAAATGAGAACTTCCTTAACGTTGATGCTGAATGTATCAGCGAAACTTCTGAATAAATCGTGAGTGAGCGGGCGACTCGGAGTCATTTTCTCCAACTCAATTGCAATCGCCTGCGCTTCGAATCCGCCAATAATAATCGGTAAACGTCGTTTCCCTTTTGCCTCGCCGAGAACAAGAGCGTATGCACCGGATTGTGTCTGACTGTACGACAGCCCTACAATTTCCAGCTTGATTTTCTTCATGTCCTTACTCACGGGAGACTTACTTAATCTTAAAGATAACGACTATTCCGGATTAATGTTGAGCAGCTTTGAATTTTTTAATTGCTTCGGTTAAACGCGGAACAACGTCGAATGCGTCACCTACAACTCCGTAATCAGCAGACTTGAAGAACGGTGCTTCTTTGTCGGTATTGATAACCACAATTGTTTTCGATCCGTTAACACCTGCGAGATGCTGAATTGCTCCTGAAATGCCGATTGCAATGTAAAGGTTCGGACGTATAGCAACGCCGGTTTGTCCAACGTGCTCGTGGTGCGGACGCCAATGCATATCAGCAACCGGACGTGAACATGCCGTTGTTGCACCCAATGAATTTGCAAGATCTTCAACGATTCCCCAGTTCTCCGGCGCTTTCATTCCGCGTCCTGCAGAAACCACAAGCTCCGCTTCCGGAAGTGGCGCTGTTGCAGCTGTACGCGTCTTGCGTTCCTTAACTGTAACAGAACCTTTCACTGAAGAGAAATCTGCATTGAATGCAGCAACTTCAGCTGTGCCGCTTCCCAATTGAACCTGGAAAGAATTCGGCAACAAAGTAATTACTTTCTTTTCAGAAGATATCGCGAAAACTGCGCTTGCTTTTCCTGAATAAGCAGCTTTTTCAACCAGCAGTTTTCCTCCTTCAGCAACAGGAATTCCTGTAGCACCTGAAACGCAACCCGCTTTGAGTTTAACCGCAACACGTGGTGCGATAGCCTTGCCCATCAAGTCATGAGAGAAAACAACAACAGAACAATTTTCTGCTTTTGCGATCTGCTCTATTGCACTTGCCCACGCAGCAGCGTCACCGTTTGATATTGCATCACCCGCAACAGTTATTACTTTGTTCGCACCTGCTTTGCCAAGTTCAGCGAGAAGCGCTGCATCGGTTTCTCCATCGATAACAGCAACAACAGAACCTGAAATCGTTTTAGCAATGTTCGCAGCATAATTCACTGCTTCGAGTGAATTCTTACGGATTTTTCCGTTGCCTGCTTCTGTAAATACGAGTACTGACATGATATGAATTTCTTAATTGATCAATGGAATTAGATAACCTTCGCTTCGTTGTGCAACAGACTCACGAGTTCATCCATGTTGGATGCATCGATCATCTTCACCGCTTTACGTCCTTCAGAAGGCGTGTATTTAACAGCCGATGTCAACGCTGAAGCATTCGCAGCAGGTACAACCGTAAGCGGCTTCGTACGCGCAGCCATAATTCCGCGCATGTTAGGGATACGCGCTTCCGCCATTCCTTTCTGACAACTCACAACAGCCGGCAGTGAAGCTTCCACAACAGCAGTTCCGCCGTCGATATCAGTTTCAAGAGTTGCTGTGGTTCCGTTTACATCCAGCTTGGAAGCCAGCGAAACAAAAGGAAGCTGCATGAACTCAGCAATCATTCCGCCAACGAGTGAACTGTTTGTATCAATGGTCTCTTTACCAACCAGGATCAAATCGTAACCCTTACCATTTGCATAAGCAGCAATTTGCTCTGCAACTGCATATGAATCCGCAGGATCGAAATCGATTCGCACAGCGTCATCAGCGCCGATTGCGAGTCCTTTACGGATGATCGCATCGTTTTCGGCTGGTCCGGCGTGAATCAATGTAACCGTTCCGCTTCCTTTTGCTTCTTTAAGCTCGAGAGCACGAACGAGTGCATACCACTCATCATACGGATTGATTACAAACTGAACGCCTTGCTTATTGAGCTGAGTGCCGTCCGGTGTGAACACAATCTTGGTGGTTGTGTCCGGTACACTGCTGATACATACGAGGATTTTCATATCCTGAGAATTTTAGTTTGAAAGAGGTGCAAAATTAAGATTTTGAGGGGTTCGGCAAAATGATTTTTAAGATGGTTTATTACAAAGGTTGAAATGTTGGGTGCCATTAAGCTGAATCATTGAACAACAACAATTTTGCAGCATTTCTACTGACTAAAATGTGTACATTTGGCGTCTTTGAAACTGATTTATTGAACACAATGAGAACAATTGCATTCCGCGAAGCCCTGAGAGAAGCTCTTAATGAAGAAATGCGCAGAGATGAACGCGTTTTCCTGATGGGAGAAGAAGTTGCCGAGTATAACGGTGCGTACAAAGTGAGTCAGGGCATGCTTGAAGAATTCGGACCTCGACGCGTAATCGATACACCAATTGCAGAACTCGGTTTCGCAGGTATCGCTACCGGCGCTGCCATGAACGGTCTGCGTCCTGTTGTTGAATTCATGACCTTCAATTTCTCGTTGGTAGCTATTGATCAGGTGATCAACTCTGCAGCAAAAATGCTCAGTATGTCCGGCGGACAGTTTCAAATGCCGATCGTATTCCGTGGCCCTACAGGAAATGCCGGTCAGCTCGCAGCTCAGCACTCCCAAAATTTTGAGAATTGGTATGCAAATACTCCGGGATTGAAAGTGGTTGTTCCGGCAAATCCATACGACGCAAAAGGCCTTCTCAAATCCGCAATCCGCGATAACGATCCTGTTATTTTCATGGAATCGGAGTTGATGTACGGTGATAAAGGTGAAGTTCCTGAAGGGGAATATCTGTTGCCGCTCGGCGTTGCAGATATCAAGCGCGAAGGAACTGATGTTACAATCGTATCATTCGGAAAAATCCTGAAAGTTGCGTTGACTGCTGCTGAAGAACTTGCTAAAGAAGGTATACAGGCAGAAGTAATTGACCTGCGTACTGTACGTCCGATTGACTATACGACTATTGTTAATTCTGTAAAGAAAACCAATCGCTTAGTTATCGTTGAAGAAGCATGGCCGCTGGCAAGTATCTCAACCGACGTTGGATTCCATGTACAGAGATATGCATTCGATTATCTGGATGCTCCGATTAAGCGTGTTGTTTCTGCTGACGTTCCGCTTCCATACGCGCCTACACTTATTGCCGCTGCTCTCCCGAATGTTGAGAAAACCGTGAAGGCAGTGAAAGACGTGATGTACGTCAGCTAGTTCGTAACCACGCCAGAATTTCAGGCTCCCCTTCCGGCTTTACATCAATTATGCCCATCCATTTGAGCAGGGGTATTCCTATGTAATTGCCCGCTTGGAAATTACTTAATAGCCATTCTGATTCTCCTTTGTATCCTTCCGCATGAAATACTATTTCAGCCGGAATCTCAGCCGCCTGAGCAGCAAAGTACGACCACAGCAACACGGCCATTTCTTCACCATGCTTATCTGAATCTGAATCAACTACATTGCCGTTAAGTTTATGTCGGCAATCAGGATGACTCACTGCAATATGACCCGCTTCATGCAGAATATCGCCGGGATAAAGCAGTAGTTCGCGATCCACTATCAAACATCCGTCAATGATATCAATGCCGGGTAAAAAAGTATTATCACGCACTTTCTCTTCGCAAACTGTCAGTCCGATTCTTCTGCAGAACGCAATGGCTTTATCTGTAATATCATTCATGCACAGCAGTTTTAATGTCAATTACATTTCTCAATTCATTATAAGCTTCTGAAGTCTCGGCAAGCAACATCAATTTCAATTTGCTTTCGGAATCACTAACATACTCCGAGTCTTTCTTCTTCGAATGATATCTTGATCTCTGAAGCATGTGATTGAATTTTGCTGATTCGCAATTCACGTAAACTGAATCAGTCAAGATTTTAAGCATGCACTCCGGACCTCTTTCATACCCAATAAATATTGCCTTTGCGTCATCCGCTGCAATCGTCCTGTATCTATTGTAGTACTCTGTTAATACAGCAGACAAATAACTGAAATGATCCGCTTCTCCCGTGTTCGGTATTTCTGCTATTCCGCTTCCGCGCACCGCATGCATTCCGGGCAACTTGGAGTGAGAATTTATAATCTCCACCGGATTGCGATAAAGTAAAAAGAATGGAATCTCCGGATACCATTCACGTAACACTGCATAATGCAGTATATGCCAACTGTCTGCTTTTACAATTAACCTGTTACTGTAATTGTCATTACAGTGTGCAAGTATTCGTATGATACTTTCAAAATACTTTCGTTTGTTGTATTCCGGCAAATGAAATCCGTAATGTTCTGCATTAAGTACCTGATCAAGAATCGGAACCTCAGCAAGTATCGTATTATCTTCATCCTGACACAACATCTGTGAAAGCAATGTTGATCCGCATCTGGAAAGATGAAAGATAAATGCGTCAGGAAAAGATTCAGGCATTTGCTCCGCTATCCTTATCAGCTCACCTGGAGTAGTTACTAATTTACCACCGGAAGAATTCTCCTGAAGTGACAATGCACGTTGAATTGTTTCTTCGAAAAACGGATCAGTATAATCGATTCCGTTGACGCTAATCCAGCGAACAGCAACAGAACCATCAGCGAGTTTAAAAAAACGGGAAGGAATATGATGTTGCAGTATACGCTCAGATTCCATACTGCTCCTTTAATTGATTCACTATTCCTGCAGCTGACGGTGTGTGCGATAACTCCAACTCATTAATCATTCGTCGCACAACTTCAATCGGTAACTTATCACCTTCTAAAGTAAAATCGTACCCGGATTTTTTCATCAAAGCATCTGTCCATTCGTTTCGCTCGAGATCAATTACAATATGTACTCTATCAGTCGCACCTGAATGTGTGACACTATGCGGCAAACTGAAATTGCCATACCAGCATTCTCCCGGTTTCATTTCTACTCGTTTACCATTAATCAGAAAAAGTACATTGGCATCAGTTACAATCGGTATATGGATTCGCATTATGCCATCAGCGTAAGAAGCTTTGTAATCAGTATGCTCCTTGATCTCACTTCCGGCTTTGAGTATTAAGATTCTTGCACTTAATATCGGCGCATCAAATGACTTACACACCGAATCAAAATACTTGCAGTAATTCAATATTTCAGTGCGTTGAGGAGCGCGTTGTTCTGTGAACACGGTACTCTGATTTCCACTTTCAGAATACAAAGCCAAAGCATCCCAATTACCATTGTAATCTTTCCTTTGAAAATGTGGTACCCATTCTGCATTCGAAACTTTATTGTAATCCGCTTCAAGCAGTTCCGTCTTGAAAGTCAAATCAAGAAGCAGAAAATCATTCCCTGCCGGTTTAAGGCTATTACTGAAATCATCTCCCGATGCTTTGTTTACATTCTTAAACATATAATTGATAATTCAATTTAATATTGACTGTTTATTTCATTAATTAAACTGCAATTAATTTTTATTTTAATTCTTCAACATCTAATATCTTACTTTAATTAATATCTTTCGTTTGAAACTTTAAAACAGTATAACCAAAACACATTTTTATGTCAACAGAACCATTTATTGGTGAAGTAAAAATTCTCGCCTTTAATTTCGCTCCTCGAGGCTATTCTTTGTGCGCCGGACAAACAATGTCCATCGCAGAAAACTCTGCCTTGTTCGCCCTTCTGGGAACCACCTACGGTGGAGACGGTCAAGTGACTTTTAAACTTCCTGATCTGCAAGGACGAGTGCCAATCCACCAAGGACAAGGCCCGGGACTACCCCAGTTTACGATCGGCGAATCGTCAGGAAATTACTCCACAACTCTTTCAACTGCTAACATGCCGGCTCACATTCACACAATGATATCCGCACGTGCAGTAATGAACGTAAACGGCACTGCCGGCGGAGAAAATACACCGGACGGAGCTTTCTTCGGTACCAACACGACACAGGCATTTTATGCTGAAACTCCGGGGAACAATGAATTTATGAATGCTGCAGCTCTGGTTCCTACTGGAACTACTGACGTTACAGGTAGCGGTACACCAATCGACATTACCAATCCCCTGCTCTGCATAAATTATTCAATTGCAATCGAAGGAATTTTTCCATCCCGCAACTAAAACAATCACATTCACATAAAATATATACTTCATGTCAACTGAACCTTTCATCGGCGAAATCAAAATTTTCGGTTTTTATTTTGCCCCGAAATATCATTCTCTCTGCAATGGACAGATTTTAAACATTGCAAGCAATACCGCATTGTTCTCCTTATTAGGAACCACATATGGAGGTAATGGTCAAACAACGTTTGCACTTCCTGATCTGCAAGGCCGCATGGCGGTTGGACAAGGAACCGGAGCAGGGCTGCCAACCTTTACTATGGGTGAAAAAATCGGCAACGTCTCCGCAACATTGAATACTCAGAATTTGCCGCCTCATATTCACACACTCAATTCCACAACTTTCCGGTTACGCTCAAACAGTAATAGCGGTGGAGCAAACAGTCCTGATGGTGCCTATCCCGGAATGAACGGCTCTGAGGGTATTTACGCTGCCGCCGCAGGTAACAATGAATTTATGAATCCGAGTGCTGTAACCGTAGGCGGAACGACTGATCCTACCGGAAGCTCTGTCCCTTTCAGCATTGCGAATCCATATCTGGTTATGAACTATAGCATCGCAACAGCCGGTATTTTTCCTTCACGTAACTAATCGTGATCAACATTCATCCTTACTACAAAAAAAGAAATAAGATATGTCAACAGAACCATTTATCGGCGAAGTGAAAATATTTGGGTTCAACTTCGCTCCAAAAATGTACGCGCAGTGCAATGGTCAAATACTATCCATTGCAAGTAACACTGCCTTGTTCTCCCTTCTGGGAACTACCTATGGCGGAAACGGACAAACCACCTTTGCTTTACCTAACATGCAGGGACGTTTTCCGATTGGCCAAGGAAACGGCAGCGGACTTCCATCACATACAATCGGAGAAATATCCGGGAATACATATGTAACGCTGCTTTCATCTAATCTGCCAGCGCACATCCATACACTTTCGGGTTTACGAGTGAAAGTTGCTGTAAACGGAAGTAATGGAGGAGAGAATGCGCCGGACTCAAGTTTCCCGGGCAATAACACATCACAAGCCGCTTATGCATCCAGCAACTCCGGCGGAACCACGCTCGCTGCGAATGCGATTAATGTCGGCGGAACAACGGATATTTCCGGAAACAATATGCCGATCGCTGTTCAAAATCCTTATCTCGTAATGAACTATTGCATTGCACAGTACGGGATCTTCCCATCTCGCAACTAATTACTACTTATCAAAAAGGAGACATGTCGTAAGGCATGTTTCCTTTTTTTAATGTTATATGTTATGCTCAATATTGGCTTGCTTCTTCCTCGCTCACCTTATTACAACTCTCTTTCTTTTGAAATGAGCGCCGGGTTTAAAGCCGGGCTTAAACATGCAGGTAATAATGATATCCGTCTTATCACTGACAACATTGGCTTCGGCACTGACAAGCAACAGGTTTATCGGGCAGCAGAAAAAATGTTGATGGACGATGATACCGCAATCATTTTTGCCTTTGCAGGAATGCGGACAACTCAATTGCTGCGACCACTATTCATGTCAGCCAATCGCCTTCTAATTGTGCTGGACTCCGGAGCAAGTTTGCCTCAGGAATGGCCTGTATCTCCAAATATACTTTACCTCTCACTCAATAATGCGCTCGGCGCCCGACTAGCTGCCAAACGAGCCGCACATGATGGCTTTAAAGAAGGAGGAATGGTAACAAACTACTACGATGGTGGATATCTTCACACCCTCGCGCTGACTGAAGGATTCACATCAAACGGTGGAGCAATACGTTTCAACATTGCCACCGGATATCTCCGTGAAGAATATAAACTCGACGCTCTTACTGAACACCTGGATAAATATCCTGAATCCTGCCTGCTCGGATTAGCAAGCGGGGATTTTGCACAATGGTATTACGAAGATACCAAAGCACTGCTCGGAAATAAATTGCCGGCATCCTACGTTGCTCCATTCATGCTTGAAGAAAATTTACTCTCACGTTCAGTTTTTAACGGAGGTGTAACAAAAGGAGTAGCTAGCTGGTCTAAAAAGATTGTCAATCCTTTGAATAATTTTTTCATGGAAAGCATGAAATCAATGGGAAGGGAAGCTAGTCTGTTTAGTTTACTCGGGTGGGAAGCTGCGACAATTTCAGCCTCGGTAACTGATGCGATGGTGCAAAATAACTTTCAGGGAAACCTGATCGGTGAAGTCATCAAGACTGCATCGTATGAATCGCCACGTGGAATCATTCGCTTCAACGACGAATGGAACACCTCACTAAGCCCTATGTATGAAGCGGAAGTATCCGTTGCTGACGACGGTAAATGTGCACTGAATGTCACAGGAAAAATAAATGACATTGACGCCGATTTCAGTCAAATGGTGTCTGCCGAACTAGGAGAAACAATTTCCGGCTGGTTCAACAGTTACACATGTTGCTGATGAACGAAATACGTATAGCGATACTTTGCGGAGGACCATTTGCGTTTCCCGCACTGCAGAAATTGGCCTTTGAAAAATATTTGTGCGGTGTGGCAATAGGCGGATCCGATTTCAGAGTAACAGCCAACATTGAAGAAGAGTGCAAAAAAAACAACTTCGCATTTCTTGAAATTAATTCAGGCAGGAATATATCACAACTCGAAGATTGGCTGATTGAATTGAAACCGGACGCTGTATTCTCAATTTGCTTTCCGTACAAATTAAGCAATGAATTGATTCAGAAATTTGAAGGACAGATTTACAACTTTCATCCCGGGCCATTACCGGAATTCAGAGGACCTGCCCCGATTTTTGAAGTACTGAAAAAAGGGCGGCGTGAAACTGCATTAACTGTACACCGAATGGACGCGGAGTATGATTCCGGCAACATCATATTTTCCGAACGTATTAAAATTGAAGAATTATTCTCCTATGCTGCGTTAGCCGAAAAACTCTCGCGCATTACAGGTATGGCGGTTGTCAACCTTGCGGAAATGTTGAAATTCAGTCGCAGTAAAATTGCAGGTACAGTACAGGATGAGTGCACTGCAACGTTTTATCCATTCCCTAAAGATTCAGATTTTGAGATTGACTGGGAAAAAATGAACTCAGATGAAGTATTGAATCTGATCAGAGCATGCAGCGATTGGACACGAGGCGCAATCACCTGGCTGGGTGAAGAAAAGCTCCGTATTCCGGAAGCTACAATAGATTCATCACTGAAATACCCTCACGGACGTCCCGGAATCATTGTCGATCTGCTTGATGAACAGAAATGGGTCGTGCGTAGCGTTGATCAAAAATATATTGTAATTCCTCAGATTTCCAGCGATTTCGGTGTATTAGGGCTGAATTATCTAAGGGAACTCGGGCTTGATATCAATTCTGAATTTTCAAAAAATAATCAGATACTGAATCATAATTAAATTCTGAACGAACATTGAGCTTCAATGTTAAACCAAATGTTATATTTTTACACTGCTTAAAGCAAAATTGCACCAACCCACTCACAGATTATCATGAAAAATCTATTACTGTTTTTTGCCCTTCTGATTTTGGCTCCGGCGTCAGCACAAACGATGTTCTGGGAAGATGATATGGAAGGAGCCGGCGGCCCTAATTTGGGTGGCGGAACAAGAACTCCATCACTCACATTTTCTTCCGGCGGACCTCCCGCAACACGATATTTCTTCCGCACTCCACTAAGCGGAATAAATACTTCATTCTCTGTTACCGGTATTCAAGGTACAAATTGTTGGGCTGCAGAAGATGTTGATAATGGTAACCTTCAGACCGCTCACCAGAATGTAACATGGACAGGGATCAACATTTCAGGAAGAACAGGTTTACAGTTCCGCGGACTATTCGGAACCGGCGGCGCTACCGGCGCTTTTGACAATACTGCAGTAAGTGGTAACGGTACAGATTATATGATTGCTGAATACCGTATTGACGGCGGTCCATGGACCAGTGCTGTGCGTTTCCTGCCGATCTCAACAGTGGCGTCCACTCTTCTTGGCCTCGAAACAACGGGCGATTCCATTGGCGAAAATGTAAGCACTTTGAGCAACACAATGCAGGAATTTCAGTTCAACATCTCGGGTACAGGTACAACTATGGAAATACGCGTAAAGGTGTTCTGCAACTCGTTAGTAGAAGAAATGATTTTCGACGACATCAGATTATACGAAGTACCTACTTGTAGTAACCCGACCATCACCACTCAACCGTCAAACGCTTCGGTATGTAACAACGGTAATACTTCATTTTCAATTGCTGCAACCGGTGCAACTTCTTACCAATGGCAAGTCAACTGCGGTTCCGGTTTTTCGAACGTAACTAATGGCGGTGTTTACAGTGGAGCAACAACAGCGACACTTACAATTACCGGTGCGACTACAGGAATGAATGGCTGTATTTATCGTTGCCTCGCACAACAATCGCCATGTAGTTCAACTTCAAATAATGCTACACTCACGGTTTCCACCCCGGCTCTCACAGCTCTTTCACAAACTAACGTTGCCTGCAATGGCGGAACAAACGGAGCAGCATCCGTGAACGCTGCTGGCGGCGGCGTTTCCCCTTATACCTACAATTGGACACCGGGCAACCCGATAGGTGACGGTACAACTTCTGTAACGGGTCTTACTGCGGGAACCTGGACCTGTACAGTGACTGATAACATAGGATGTACCGCCTCGCAAACATTCAACATCACACAACCATCAGCTATTATATTAACAGCCGCCTCTCAAACAAACGTTTCCTGCTTCGGAGGAACTAACGGAGCTGCTTCTGTTAATGCTGCAACAGGTGGTGCCGGTGGCTTCACCTACAACTGGACACCAGGCAACCCTACTGGTGACGGCACAGTGTCTGTTACCGGTCTTATTGCAGGAACGTGGACCTGCACAGCTACAGACGCCAACTCCTGCACAGCAACACGTACATTCAACATCACTTCTCCAACTGCATTAGTCGTTACTCCTGCTTCACAAACAAACATTTCTTGTAACGGAGGAAATAACGGAGCGGCTTCGATCAACACTCCGACAGGGGGCGCAGGTGGTTACACCTACAACTGGACACCGGGCAATCCTACAGGTGATGGAACGGTTTCTGTTACCGGTCTTACTGCTGGTTCATGGACGTGCACCGTTACTGATGCAAACTCATGTACTGCAACTCAAACATTCAACGTCACTGCTCCAACAGCATTAGTGGTGACTCCTGCTTCACAAACAAACGTGGCTTGTAACGGAGGTTCTACGGGTGCTGCTTCCATCAATACGCCGACTGGCGGTGCTGGCGGTTACACTTACAACTGGACACCTGGTAATCCTACAGGTGATGGTACAGTTTCGGTTACCGGTCTTACTGCTGGTTCATGGACGTGCACCGTTACTGATGCAAACTCATGCACTGCAACGCAAACGTTCAACATTACTGCGCCAACTGCAATCACAGCGAACATCTCTTCCACCCCAACTTCGTGCACAGCAAACACAGGAACTGCTACTGTTTCCAGTGTAACAGGAGGTGCAGGTGGATACACTTACTCATGGGCGCCGACTGGCGGAACTGCAGCTACTGCTACTGGCCTGAGTTCCGGTACCTACACCTGCACCATCACCGATGCGAACGCTTGTAACATCACACGCACTGTTGTTGTAGGAACCTCTTCAGGTCCTTCGTTAACTGCTGCATCGCAGACTAACGTGGCGTGTTTCGGTGGTGCATCAGGCGCGGCTTCTGTAAACGCGGCAACCGGAGGAACTGCTCCTTACACATACAACTGGACACCGGGCAACCCTACAGGTGACGGCACTGTTTCTGTAACCGGACTCACAGCAGGCTCATGGACTTGTACTGTTACAGATGCCGGCGGTTGTACCGCTGTTGTAACTTTCAACATCACGTCTCCAACTGCAATCGTACTCAACGCAAACGCGCAGACTAACGTTTCATGCTTCGGTGGTACTAACGGTGCTGCTTCCGTTACTGCCGCTACAGGCGGTGCGGGCGGATACACCTACAACTGGACACCGGGCAACCCTACAGGTGATGGTACAGTTTCTGTAACAGGACTCACTGCAGGAACTTGGACATGCACTGTAACAGATGCTAACTCTTGTACAGCAACTCAGACGTTCAATATCACCTCACCTTCTGCAATAGTTGTTACTCCTGCATCGCAAACAAACATTTCATGTAACGGAGGAACTAATGGCGCAGCGTCTATCAACACACCAACAGGCGGTGCTGGTGGATTTACTTACAACTGGACACCGGGCAACCCGACAGGTGATGGTACTGTTTCTGTTACCGGTCTTACAGCAGGCACATGGACGTGCACTGTAACAGATGCGAACGCATGTACAGCTACTGCTACATTCAACATCACCGCACCTACTGCACTTAATGCAAGCATCTCTTCTACGCCTACTTCATGCAGTGCTAACACTGGAACAGCTACAGTATCCGGTGTGAGCGGAGGCGCAGGCGGATACACCTATTCATGGGCTCCAACAGGAGGCACTGCAGCAACAGCTACGGGTCTTGCTGCAGGTACATACACGTGTACAATCACTGATGCCAACTCTTGCACACTAACACGTACTGTTACAGTGGGTGGTGTTGCGGCTCCGACTCTCACGGCTCTTTCTCAAACGAACGTTTCCTGCTTTGGCGGTTCTAACGGTGCAGCTTCAGTAAATGCAGCAACTGGAGGATCTTCCCCTTACACGTACAACTGGACTCCGGGCAACCCGACAGGTGATGGTACTACTTCAGTTACCGGACTTACTGCAGGTTCATGGACATGTACTGTTACAGATAACAACGGGTGTACGGCAACTGCTACATTCAACATTACTTCACCGTCTGCTATTGCTTTAACAGCAACAGCAACGCCTACGGTAATCTGCGCAGGACAATCTACCATGATCGCAGCTTCTGCCACTGGAGGTTCAGGTTCGTTCTCCTACGTGTGGACACCGGGTAGTCTCAACGGTCCTTCACACACGGTTACCCCAACCACTACTACAACCTATACTGTTGTAACAACGGACGCTAATACTTGTACTGCTTCAACGGTACTTACCGTGTCTGTAAACCCGCTCCCTTCCGTAACTCTCAGCGGTACCAACCATTTCTGTCCGGGAGGAAGCACGTTGCTCACAGGTACTTCAGGTGGAACTTCACAGTGGTATCTGAACGGTGTGGCTATCGTAGGCGCTACTAACAATACATACCTCGCTACACTTGCAGGTGTGTACAACATGCGCAAGACAAACACGAACGGGTGCGGTGACTCTGCAGCTGTGGGCATTACTGTCACTATTGATACTCCACCTGCTATTACTTCTGTAACGTCATCTGCTGTGCTTTGCTTCGGCGACAGCAACGGATCGGCTACTGTATCTGCTACAGGTACACCTTCATTATCCTACTCATGGGCTCCAACGGGCGGAACAAGCACAACGGCTTCGGGTCTTGCTGCTGGTAACTACACCGTAACGGTTACCGATGGCAACACATGTACAAGTACTGCTACAGTTGCTGTCACTTCTCCTGCGGTTCTTACTACGTTACCGTCACAAGTGAACGCTACTTGCTTCGGTGGTAATGATGCTTCGGCTTCGGTTGCTGTAACTGGCGGTACTGCAATGTACACGTACCTCTGGACGCCGGTATTGCCACCTTCCCCTTCTGCTAACAGCTTAACTGCTGGCTCGTACTCGTGTCTTGTTACCGACATGAACGGTTGTACTTCTACTGCTACTTTCAACATTACGGAACCGGCTTTGATTACAACTTCACAGTCTGTGACGATTTGTAACGGAGACTCGCTCGTGGTGGGTGCTTCTGTTTACTCAACAGCAGGAACCTACATTGATACGCTTACTTCTACACTCGGTTGCGACAGTATCGTTACAACGGCTCTCGCTGTTAATCCTGTTCCTTCTGTAATCAGCGTTACCAGCGCGGCTGTGTGCGACTCAGGTACAGTTACTCTTGGTGCTGCGGCATCAGGTGGAGCGAACCTCATTTGGTACAGCGACTCGACTCTGACAACGAACGTGAGCTCGGGTAACTCTTACACTACGCCGCTGTTGTTTACAACTACGACTTACTACGTACAAGCTGACTCAGCTGGATGTTACTCGGCTGTAGTACCGGTTACTGTTACCGTCAACACAGGCGCCGTTACAATCAATCAATCACTCACACTTTGCTTCGGTGACAGTGTGACGATCGGATCTAACACTTATTACGCGTCGGGTGTATATGCAGACACAATCAACTTTGGTGGATGTGACAGCATCTTTAACTCTACAATCACTGTGCTTAATCAGATCACTGCAACACAAACGCTCACCATCTGTTCCGGTCAATCGGTAACTGTGGGAACTAACTCCTATACAGCAACAGGCATCTATATGGACACGCTCGCTGCTGTGAACGGTTGCGACAGTCTTGTGACTACTGATCTTACAGTAACGCTTCCTGATTCTTCTGCGCAGGCGGTGACTGTATGTAACGGTGGATCTTATTCTATCGGAGCTAACACTTACACTGCTTCCGGTGTATATGCCGATACACTCACCAACATCAACGGTTGCGACAGTGTGGTTACAACTACGCTCACTGTATTGCCGGCAAACATCGTCAACCAGAACATCACACTCTGTGCAGGTGATTCTATCAACGTTGGCAACAGCGTTTACTACACCGCGGGTACTTACGC
The DNA here is from genome assembly GCA_023151315.1 of Bacteroidia bacterium. Lineage (GTDB taxonomy): Bacteria > Bacteroidota > Bacteroidia > Palsa-965 > Palsa-965. Next base: position 15,810 of record JAKLJE010000013.1, on the reverse strand, counting down.
AGATACCATCGCTGACATCAATGGTTGCGACAGTATCATCAACACCGTGGTTAACATCAACACTGTTGACGTATCCGTTACAGTTACAGGCTTCGGAGGCACACTCATGTCCAACGCTTCCGGTCCGAACACGTCGTGGCTCTGGCTCAACTGTCAGGACAACACGCCGATCATCAGTGCAACGATGCAGTCGTACTCGCCTAGTGCTAACGGACAGTTTGCGGTTATTGTAACACAGAGCGGTTGTACTGATACTTCAACATGCTTCAGCATAAACTCAGTTGGAATCGATGAAAACTCCGCAACCAACTTCTCAATCTACCCTAACCCTGCTAACGATATCATCACCGTACAAACTCAGATCGGTGCAACTATCGTAATCTTAGATGCTATCGGTAATCAGGTCGCTGCTTCTAAAGCAACTAACACTAAAACTGATATCGCTGTTGATCAATTGGCTAACGGAATTTACTTCGTCAAAGTAATCTCTGATAATCAAGATCAAACTCAGAAACTGATCATCAGTAAATAATTCAAATACAGGAATACAACAAGAACGCCACCTCTCAAGGGTGGCGTTCTTGTTTGAAGAAGTAAGACACGTGACAGGTATCATTGCCTCTCCGATTCTGTTTGCCGAATTTCACAACTGAATCAACATCATGAGCATGAAAAAACTCTACTTCCTACTTTCTGTTATTACTATTCCGATTGCGTTGAAATCTCAGAGCTACATCCCCATGCTCGACTCCGTGAATCTCTGGCAGTACAACACGTCAATGTTACCTGTTGCACCACCTCCGGGTCCGCAAACTGCTTCAGCGTGTTCGTATGGAAATTGGTACAGCAATTCGAAAAAGCAGTACACCTCTCATGACACAATAATAGATTCCCTTTCCTATAAAATTGTTAGAGAGGAAACTGATTTCAATCCCGCATCCTGCGACTTTGGATACGTAAGAGAAGATACGGCTGCGCGTAAAGTCTGGTTCAGAGATAATGCAGGCAATCCTGAAGTCCTGTTGTACGATTTTTCTCTGCAGGTTGCAGATACAATTCCGCTTACGTTCATCGTTAATGGCGGACTTTATACAAACGGTACCTACACTGTTGATTCTATTCTGCCATTCCCAATACGCAACACCACGTCGCGAATGTTCTGCCTGAAGAATCATACTGCATCGTGGAGTCCGACACTTTATTGGGTAGAAGGAGTTGGTTGTTTGATGAATGCGTTTTACTTGCACTCAATGAATGCCTCAATGGGTATGCCTATTTTCTGGCAGTGTCAATATTACCCTCAAAACTCTTATGAATACATGACTTGCTTTGATCACCTTACAAAAGTCTATTTTGATTCATGCAAGTACACGACCGCAATGAACGATGTGTGTTTTATGGTCACAGACTCCTGTAACTATTACAACATTTGCGGCAGCATAGAAGAAAATTCACTCGCTGTTGAAATGAGTATTTTTCCTTCACCTGCAACTGATGTAGTTAATTTCGAGATCGAAGCACCGAATACAATGAATCTGAACATCATTATCACAGATGCATTCGGGCGCGTTGTGAAAGTCGCGGATCAAACCCGAATAACGGGGAATGTGTCAATCCTCATTCAGCAGGATATCTCAAATCTGAGTGTCGGGTCTTACTACATCATCCTCAGTTCAGAAGGGAAAACATATACCAAGGCCTTCACTAAGCAGTAATCATCTGATTATCTGTGGCCTCCGACGGCGTCGTTCACCCCAAAACGGCGCCGTTTTTCTTTTCAAGAATCGGAATTTCTTTGTATGTTTGCGCCCCTAAAATGAGGTGTTTAATACCTTAACCTCTTGAAAATAAACACTTAAGAATAACTATGAACGATTCAATTATCTACCTCGTACCGGCTCTCGGTGTTCTTGCCCTTATTGTTATGGCATTGAAATCTGCTTGGGTTGGAAAACAGGACGCCGGAACTGATCGAATGAAAGAAATCGCAGGATACGTTGCAGAAGGTGCAATGGCATTCCTGAAAGCGGAATACAAAATTCTCGCTATCTATGTTGTAATTGCAGGTGCGGGTCTCGGATGGCTTTCACAAGTAGTTGCAACATCACACATTCTGATCGTAGTTGCATTTGTACTCGGATGCGTATTCTCTGCTCTCGCAGGATTCTTCGGGATGCGTATTGCAACGAAAGCTAACGTACGTACAACACAGGCTGCACGCACATCACTTTCCAAGGCACTGAAAGTTTCTTTCACAGGCGGAACAGTAATGGGACTCGGTGTTGCAGGCCTTGCAGTATTGGGTCTTTCAATGTTGTTCATCCTTTTCTTCCAGTTCTTCATGAATGGTAGCCTTGCTAATGGCGGTTATCAGGCTATGACACAAGTACTCGAAGTTCTCGCAGGTTTCTCTGTAGGTGCTGAAAGCATCGCTTTGTTTGCACGCGTAGGCGGTGGTATTTATACCAAAGCTGCTGACGTTGGTGCTGACCTCGTAGGTAAAGTGGAAGCAGGAATTCCTGAAGACGATCCACGTAACCCTGCAACTATTGCAGATAACGTTGGTGATAACGTTGGTGACGTAGCAGGTATGGGCGCTGACTTGTTCGGCTCATACGTTGCAACTGTACTTGCTTCAATGGTTCTCGGCAACTATGTTATCCGCGATGTAATTGAAGCAACAGGATCATATGATTCTATTCCGTTCAGCGGTATGGGTCCGATATTCCTTCCGCTTCTTATTGCAGCAGTAGGATTGTTTGCATCAATCATCTCCAGCTATCTGGTGAAGATTTCTGATTCTGCAAAGCAGGACACGAATACAGTTCAGAATGCGTTGAACATCGGAAACTGGGCTTCCATCATTCTGTCATTGATCGCTTCATTCTTCCTGATCAAGATGTGCTTGCCGCAATCTATGACCATCAGCGTTTTCAACGCTGGCGAATTCGGTACAGCTGAAACTACAAGCATGAATGTATTCTGGGCGGTATGTATCGGTATGTTCGTGGGCGGTGCAATTTCTTACATCACTGAATTCTACACAGGTCTTGGTAAAAAACCTGTTCTTGGAATTGTACAGAAATCTGCAACAGGAGCTGCAACTAATATCATCGCGGGTCTTGGAACAGGTATGCTTTCTACAGCGACTCCGGTAATTCTTTTCGCAGGTGCTATCTGGGGTGCTTATGCGCTCGCAGGATTCTACGGTGTAGGTATTGCTGCTTCGGCTATGATGGCAAACACTGCAATGCAGTTGGCTATCGATGCGTTCGGTCCGATCGCGGATAACGCAGGTGGTGTTGCAGAAATGTCTGAGCTCCCTGCTGAAGTACGCGAAAAGACAGATATCCTTGACTCTGTTGGTAACACTACTGCAGCTGTTGGTAAAGGATTCGCAATCGCATCTGCAGCCCTTACGGCTCTTGCACTTTTCGCAGCATACGTAACATTCACAGGAATCAAAGGAATCAACATCTTCGATGCAAAAGTGCTCGCAGCATTGTTCATCGGTGGTATGATTCCGGTTGTATTCTCTGCTCTCGCAATGAACTCCGTTGGTAAAGCGGCAATGGACATGGTGAATGAAGTTCGCCGCCAGTTCCGCACCATCCCTGGCATCATGGAGGGAACAGGAAAACCTGAATACGGCAAATGCGTTGAGATCTCCACAAAAGCAGCTCTTCGCGAAATGTTGCTTCCGGGTGTCATCACTATCGTTACTCCAATCATCGTTGGATTTGTAATGGGTGCTGAGGCTCTTGGTGCTTACATGGCAGGTGTTACCGTATCAGGTGTACTTTGGGCTATCTTCCAGAACAACGCCGGTGGTGCTTGGGATAACGCGAAGAAGTCTTTCGAAAAAGGCGTGGAGATTGAAGTAGACGGTAAAAAAGAAATCTTCTATAAGAAATCTGAACCGCACAAAGCTGCAGTTGTTGGTGATACAGTTGGTGATCCTTTCAAAGACACTTCCGGTCCTTCAATGAACATCCTCATCAAACTTTCTTGTCTTGTTGGTCTTACACTTGCACCGCTTCTGGGCGGGCACAATGCTGAGGCAAACATGAACAACAAGTGTGAAGGTGCTAAGATGGAGTGCTGTGCAAAACCTGACATGGGCAAATGCGACATGAGCAAGTGCATGGACATGACCAAAGAAGAGTGCGCTGCGTATTGCGATTCAATGGGCTGCACTCCTGAGCAAAAAGCAATGTGTGTATCACACGCAGGAATGAATGACAAAGGTTGCTGCGCAGGAAAAACTGATTCTGCAGCCTGCAAACACGACGACAAACATTCTTCATGCATGGAAGGTTGCACACACGGTTGCAAAACCAAAGAAGAATGTGCTAAGAGCTGCGGTGATAAGTGCGCGAGCCATCACTAACACCTCTTTCAACGAGTAAGAAAATCCCGCTTTAATTCAAGGCGGGATTTTTTATTTACTACAATCGCGGTAACTTTAATTCGCATGAGAGTCACTCTGCCGATATTTTTCGTTCTGCTTACAACACTTGTATCTGCACAGGTGCCGGGCGAATGGACATGGATGAGCGGCAGCAACTCTAATCTTTCACCTGCAGGAGTATTCGGTACAATGGGCGTTCCCGCACCAGGCAATCGACCACCGGGATTATATGAAGCTTGTGAATGGACAGATCTGCAGGGAAATTTCTGGTTGTTTGGCGGTCAAAGCGGAACCGGATTGGAAAGCGCATTATGGCGTTACGAACCTTCAACCAATCTTTGGACCTGGATGCACGGATCATCCACAATTAACCAGTCAGGAATATACGGTACGATCGGAGTTCCTTCTCCACTCAACAGACCGGGTGCACGTGGATACGGAGCTCTGTCATGGGTCGATTCAAATGGCAACCTGTGGATGTTTGGCGGAGTGGGATACGGATCGGGACCATCGCTTGGTACACTTGGAGATTTATGGCGCTATAACATCGCATCCAATCAGTGGACATGGATGAGCGGTACCAGTTTTGCTAACGGACCAGCTTCTTACGGTCAGCAAGGAGTTCCATCTCCAAGTAATAATCCGCCGGGCAGATCCGAAACAGCAGCCGCATGGTATGCGAACAATTGTTTGTGGATGTTCGGCGGCATGGATGCGGGATCTTTATTGATGAATGATCTGTGGAAGTATGATCTGAGCACTAACGAATGGACATGGATAACTGGAACTTCCACTTCCGGTACGCTTGCAAATTACGGCACACAAGGCGTGGCTGCTCCTTCAAATGATCCCGGCTCTCGTCAGGTTTATGCGCATTGGAAAGACCAATCCGGGAATCTATGGATCTTCGGAGGAGAAACTTTCATCAGCCAGCAAACCTATCAGCTTGGTGATATGTGGAAGTATGAAATCGCTACAAACATGTGGACCTGGATCGATGGTTCCATCGTACCTGAAGACACGGGATATCACGGCACGCATTGCGACACATCGGGAATTGCTCAGGCTCCAGCACAAACCGAAACACGATCGTGCTGGACAGACACCTGCGGAAATTTCTGGCTGTATGGAGGCGCACTCATGTACGCGTATTCAAACCTGTGGTGTTATAAGCCTGAAAGTAATGAGTGGATTTTTGTCACAGGAAGCGGTGCGTTACCGATGCTGCCGGTTTACGGGACGCAAGGTGTCTCCAGTCCCGCAAACCATCCGGGAGGAAAAACAGGAGCTCTTCCGTTCACTGATAATGACGGCAACTTTTGGTTGTTCGGCGGCGGCAATGGATTTGCATTTGGAGACCTGTGGAGATTTGTTCCCGACTACAGTTGCATCGGCGGTTGCAGACAACCGGATTCAATTCCTGAACCTACGTTTGATTCTTTGTTCATCCCGAATGTTTTTTCACCTAACGGCAACGCTGTGAATGATGAATTTGAAATCATCGCCATTGGTTACACGAACTACGAACTCACCATTTTTGATCGATGGGGAATAGAAGTTTTTCATTCGAACTCTTCCACTCTGCATTGGAACGGACGAATGAACAATACCGGCAAAGAATGCACAGACGGAACATACTACTACATTCTGCGCGTTAACGATCAAGCCGGTTTAACGAAACGCTTCACAGGATTTCTTACACTGATTAGATAGCCTCTGCAGTGACACAAAAAAAACTCATCCGATATTACGAATGAGTTTTAGTTTATTATGACGTGAACTTATTCAGTCCGTAAGTGGCAAATTGACTTTATAGAATGTTTCAGAGTAAACAATTCTTCTTGCTAACGTCGTCAGACTGAGCGAAGCCGAAGTCTGATTAAAAAAGTCCGTTTATCTGCGCATCAATCTTGTTGATGATCTCACCAAGATGCTCTGCGTTTTCATGGAATTTATTCTCATCCACATCAATGATCAGAAGCTTACCTGAATCATAAGTGGAAATCCACGCTTCATAGCGCTCGTTCAATCGCTTGAGATAATCGATACGAATTGCGTTTTCGTAATCACGTCCGCGTTTCTGAATTTGAGAAACGAGTACAGGTACGGAAGCGCGCAGATAGATGATCAGATCCGGTGCTTTCACCAATGAATCCATCAAACGGAAAAGCGAAAAATAATTTTCGAAATCACGTGTGGTCATCAATCCCATTGCATGAAGATTGGGAGCAAAGATGTGCGCGTCTTCATAAATGGTTCTGTCCTGAATCACATTCTTGCCGGTGTTTCTTATTTCCTGAACCTGCGCAAAACGACTGTTCAGAAAGTAGATCTGCAGGTTGAATGACCAACGCTGCATGTCTTCGTAGAAATCGCTGAGATAAGGGTTCTCATCTGCGTCCTCGTAAAGCGCCTGCCAACCATAATGCTTGGAAAGTAAAGTGGTCAGTGTCGTTTTACCGGAGCCGATATTCCCGGCAATAGCTATATGCATAAAATGTGTGTATTGTTGTGTGTGTTGTAAAAATAGAAAAATACTGACGGGAATTCAACGATTGTTCACAAAATCAGAAGGCTGAATATTGCGACAATTGACCGCCCTCCGCAATACTTACGTCATGATATTATCCTCAGCCATCTTGGTGTCAATCGCATCACGCAAACCGTTTCCAAGCAACATAAACGCGAGTACAACAAGCATAATTGCAATGCCCGGCAATACTGCGAGATATGCGTCGCCTGTGAGAATGTAACCTTTGTATTCACTGATCATCATTCCCCAAGATGGTGTAGGACGTGTAACTCCGATTCCGAGATAGCTCAAGCCGGCTTCAATCAGAATTGCTGACGCGAAGTTGTTCGCAGAAATTACTATCACCGGTCCCATTACGTTCGGCAGAATGTGACGAAGAATCAAACGAACATTCGTGAATCCCAATGCCCGTCCCGCTTCAACAAATTCTTTCTCGCGAACACTGAGAATTTGTCCGCGTACTACGCGTGCTGTTTCCACCCACATTGTTAAACCAACTGCAACGAAAATCGGGAAGATCCCGCGTCCTAATACTAAAGTGATTGCAATCACAAGCAGCAGCGTTGGAATCGACCATACCACATTGATCACCCACATAATCAGATCATCAACCCATCCGCGGAAGAAACCGGCCAATGCGCCCATGAGAATACCAATGAAAATGGAAATTACAACTGAGATGAATCCAACGAACAATGAAATACGGGAACCTATCATCAATCGGCTCAGCAAATCACGACCGAAATGATCAGTGCCGAGAACGAAAGATTTGTCATAGATGTTTGCGGTAATTTCCTTCTGTAATTCAGAAACCGTTTTGTGAATTTTACGCGCATCGCCATAAGCGTAAAAATCTATCGTACCTCGAACAGAATCGTTGCTGATCTGGAAAGTAGGATTAATCGCGTAGATCGCATCAGCGAGATTGTATCGCCAGATACGCCCCATCTCTCCTTCCTGATACTCTTCCCAGTAAATGTCGTTTCCTTTGAACCAATATTTATTAATTGCATGGTATTCATATTCATTCGGCTGACCAAACAACATCGTGGACAAGAAATTCTGATCTGCAGGCGGAATATTCTTCCTCAATTTGATCAACTGACACGAAAACCCTGGCTTGCGAATACTGATCTCTTCAATGTGGGTTGCAGCATCCGGACTTGAATCCGGTGTAATGAGATAACCGAGAATGGAAATAAGCATCATTATAGCAATGATGCCGATACCGAACATAGAAAGCCGGTTACGCTTCAGGCGTTGCCAGGCAAACGATGCCAATGAAAATGATTTCTCCGGTTTCTCTTTCATCAGTGCATACCGTTTCGTAACACACGACCTTTCCATTCTGTTCTTCCGATCATTGCCGCAACTAACGACGTCACCGCAACGAAAGGATAAATAATCACCGACAAAGGATAGAACAACAACAGCACAGGTCGTTTAAAAAACGGAACCGCTAAAGATAATAACAAAACCTCAATGCCGGATTTCAGAATAAATCCGATGGTTAATCCCGTTTCCGCAACGCCAAACACCGCGATTTGCAAGATGAATAATGGAACGATCAGCTGTATACACAGCAACAGAACTCCAGCAACCCAGGCCAATGAACCTTGCATCTTTACTGTCTTCGAAAGCCAACGTGATCTTTGCAGCACTATATCCCGAAATGATTCTGAAGCTCGTGTGAATACAATTCCTCTTCTGCCGAGCCACTCAATTGAATCACCTTCCGAAGATGCGCGTGTGAGTAAGCGAATATCATCGCCTGAAGCCAATTGATCTCCTTCGAATCCACCGGAGTGCATGAACCAGTTCCTACGGAAACTCATGTTGGCACCGTTACACATTATGGGTTTGCGAAGTTTCCCGAGTCCGGTTGAAACTATTTGCAGAAATACGTTCTCAGTTGCTGACGCGAAAGACAGTCCTCCGCTTTCCCATGAGTTAACCATTCCGGCAACAAAATTTGTCTGCGGATTTGCATATTCATTTACATGTGCCGCAACCCAGTCCGGCGCCACTGTACAATCAGCATCGGTTACGATAATCACATCAGAGGTACTTTGTGCAATCGCAGTGCTTAAGGCCTTCTTCTTCCCGATTCCTGACGATGCCGCAACCGTAATATTCAATCGTGCCGTTCGCGCTGCTTCTTTGATTTTTTCAGAAGTGCCGTCTTCCGAATGATCATCGCAAAAAATAATTTCATCAGGCATCAATGATTGCTTGCTTAGCGAATCTATCAGCGATTTCACGTTGTGTGCTTCATTTCGCGCTGCAACAATTACAGCGGTACTTATCGGTGCGGAATGCGATTCAACAACTTTGGGTGGGCCAAAAAATCCCGGAAGCGCAACAATGAGCACTGCTGCATATGCAACACAAGCTATCAGCAATATCCACCCTGCGAATTCCATCAGAGCGAATTATTAACTTTTAAACGCAACACAGCGAACACACCCACGGCAACAGGAACTCCAACGTTCAGCAACCACAGAAATAAGGCGCACATTGCTGCGGTCTCACCGTTTCCGCAAAACGCACCGATTACACCGGATGCTACTGATCCACGAACAAAAACTTCCAGTATCATAAATGTGGGAATGATCGTTATCACAAGATAGTTTACTGCTATCGCCGCGAAAACTGCAGTGGCAGAACATTCATTTCCCGTTACACGAAGCAGAATAAAAAACTGCAGTGTATAAATCAAGTAACGCAATGCAGACCACAACATAGCACGACTCAGCAATCCCATATCAAGTGCAGATAACACGCGAATCTTTTCTTTCAGTTCCTTTTTACGAATTACAATTATCGCAACTGCAAGAACAAACACACAGCAGCCGATCATCAAAATGAAATGATTCGAATGTTCCGTAACAAGCTCATGATTGCGGAAGTAAACTAGCCCTGCAATACCGGCCGCAATTGTAATCATCACCTGAACAGCAGAACTGAAGAAAGTAAGCACGATTCCGTCTTTCAATCCTGTCTCGCGTAGTGCCATTATCCTGCCTGCAAACTCTCCTGAGCGGTTAGGTGTTGCAGCTCCTGTTGCCAATCCGGCAAGAACACCGGTGAGCGCTTTCATCAATGAGATTTCCTCGGAACGACCTGCAATGATTCTCCATTTCTGCGCTTCTGCAAGCCAATTCATAGGCATTAATGCAACTATGATGAGCAACTGCAGTTTGCTATTGCAGAGTGTATTCGAGAACAGGTAAGTCCCTCCCTTTTCAGCGAAAAAGGTATAGGTCGATTTGGCAACACTGTACACGGCAAAACAAACAATTGCTACCTTTAAAAAGTTGAGTGCGATGTTCTTTTGCCGGGATGTAAGCATTACGGTAAAAATAACATAATGAAGACTGCGCCGCCACACAATTAAATGCAGAAGGAGAAAATCATACTTGGAGTTGACCCCGGCACAACTGTAATGGGTTACGGAGTTATTTTGTGTAAAGGCAATAAGATGGAACTTGTTGATCTCGGTGTTGTACGTATGGAGAAACTCGAAAATCAAGCATTGAAACTGAAAAAGATTTTCGAAGAGACAACAGCACTTGCTGCCAAACACATGCCGGATGAATTTTCAATTGAAGCACCGTTCTTCGGGAAAAACGTTCAATCCATGCTCAAATTGGGTCGTGCACAAGGTGTTTCAATAGCAGCCGCACTGTACAGAGATATTCCAATCTTCGAATACAGTCCGAAGAAAATCAAGATGTCAATTACAGGAAATGGTAATGCTTCGAAAGAACAGGTCGCCAAAATGCTGCAGCAACTTCTTTCAATCAAGGAACTCCCGAAATTACTCGACGCTACGGACGGTTTAGCTGCTGCGGTATGTCACCACTTTCAAAGCGGTCCTGCCGGAATGACTTCCACCAAATACAGTGGATGGGACGCGTTCATCAATAAGAATCCGGAGCGAGCTTCTACTGAGAAGAAAAAAAAGTAATTAAGCGGAAAACATCTGTTCGTAAGCCGCGCGTATCTTACCTGACATCACTTCAAGTTCCTGTTGTGCAGGCTTAAGTTTTTCTCTGGAGAAATTAATATCTCCTATGGTGTTCATCGGTACCAGGTGAATGTGCGCATGAGGCACTTCCAGGCCGATCACTGCCACACCGATTCTTCTGCATTCAACCACTGTTTTAATAGCCTTGGCAACATTGCGTGAGAACAAATGTAATTCAGTGAAAAGTTGCGGCTCCAAATCAAATATATAATCCACTTCCTTTTTCGGAATCACCAGTACGTGACCGTGAACGAGAGGAAAAACGTCAAGGAAGGCAAGACAGTTTTCTGTTTCCGCAATCTTATAGCATGGGATTTCCCCTGCAACTATTTTGGAAAATATACTTGCCATTATCGAGCGATATCGACGATTTCAAATGTCATCTTACCATTGGGAACGGTAACTTCCGCCTGTTCACCTTTCTTTTTGCCAAGCAATCCCTTAGCAATCGGAGAGTTCACGGAAATCTTTCCTGACTTCAGATCTGCTTCATTTTCCGGCACCAACATGTAGGTCATCTTCTGACCGTTCTTGACGTTCTTGATCGTCACTTTACAAAGTATCAGAACTTTCGAAGTGTCCAACTGCGACTCATCCACGACACGTGCGTTCTGAAGTGTTTCCTCCAGTTTGGAAATCTTCAGTTCCAATAGCCCCTGCGCTTCTTTAGCTGCGTCGTATTCGGCGTTCTCAGAAAGATCGCCCTTATCCCTTGCCTCAGCGATTTGCTTCGAAATGGAAGGCCTTTCCTTCGTTTTCAGGAAATGCAGCTCATCTTTCAGTTTCTGCAGGCCTTCTTCAGTAAAGTATACAATCTGTGACATTGTGTATGATTGAGTAATTGACTTAAAACAGAAAGAGAATCCCGCCTGAGCGGGACTCTCCTGATTGAATCAAATGTAATAAAATTCCGTGAATTCCGAAGAATCAGAGGTTCAAACGAGCGCCGAAAGTATGGCAACCATTGAACGGATTTGTGTGACGATAAGAGTAATCAACTGCGAAAGATGATCCACGCTTGCCGAAAGGCAACTCAACCGATACACCGCCATTGAATCCGGTGAAAGCAGTTGTGCGCGTATCTACAGAAGTAATACCTTCTTCATACACATATCCTGCACGAAGCATCAGCATGTTACGCCAAGCGTACTCAACTCCACCACGGAACTCATCTTTAGAGAATGAGTTTGAAGTGAAAGTACCCGCCACCGTTACACGATGATTTTTCATTGATGTGCTGTCCTTCTTGAAATAGATGTCATAAGATCCACCAATGTTAAGAAGTGTAGGCATATCAAAATCTGCAGTGCGCTGTTGCAAAGTCATTGCGTACGTTCCTGTTGGAGAAGTTCCGCGGAATGACAATCCGTCACCGGAGAAGCGCATACGCGGTCCTACGTTACGCAGGGAAATTCCGAAGTGAATTTGCTCCCACTTTCCGGTTACATACTGGATGCCGGCGTCAACGCACATACCGCGTGCAGCTACGTCCGCAATGGATTCTGAAATCGCTTTGAGAACAATACCACCGTAAATGTTTTCAGAAAAACCTTTAGCGTACGACAACCCGATATTGGTGTAAGTCGGGTGGAATGTTCCCACGCCGCCTTCCGGCAAATCAACAGTTGTAATCTGGATTTCACCGAAATCCATTGACATTACACCCAATCCGATTGCACCGGTTTCACCAACACGCTGTGTAAATCCGAATGAGTTAATTGCAATATCCGTTCCGCTCAACCAGTTGGTACGGCAAAACATAAGCTCCGTACGCTTGGTAAACGCAGTTCCTGCTACGTTCATATAGAACGCATCAAGTCCACGTGCTGAAGCAGAGTTTGCACTGCCCCACCCGCTGCTGCGCGCCATTGGATTAATGAGAAGTTCTGTTGCTCCCGCTTGTCCTGCGCGGTCACCGTTACCGGCAACTGCAGAGGATGATCCGGCGAAAAGCAATCCGGCCGTCAGGACACCTGTAAGAACTTTATTCGTTGTTTTCATAGTCTCGTGCTTTCTGTACTTGAATAACTTGAATTTCATGCGATCCTTTGTGATTAATAAGTGTCAAGGTCAATAGGACGCATTACACCGAACCATTTCAGAATCTTCTCACCAACACCCTCAACATTCACGTGGATGATATACAATCCACTCGCAACCGGAATGCCTGCCTGGTTTTTCAAATCCCAGTCAAGGTAAGTCTGAGGTGAGTCTTTAGTATACTTACGAACCAATGTTCCGCTTACCGTATAGATCTGTATTTCGCACTTCTCAGGAAGGTTCGTGAACTTAACACGGTTATCGAACTGGTTCACTTCATATCCGGAATAAGCGTAGTAAGGGTTCGGAACAACGTTAATCAGATCAAGTGCGTTTACCGCTGATTCATTATCAGCCGTAACAACGTTCAGATCAAATGTATTGAATGAATACATCGGGTTGTTCATGTTCACCGGAGCTGCAGCACTGTCGCTTGCAATCGGGCTGTTGGTTCCAGTGATACCTGTAAAGAAACGGCGGTATGGTTTAGCTACGCGCAGACGAACTTTAACATCAGAAGGAAGAACCTGAGAGCCCTGGTAATTGTTACCATAGTTCCAAGTAGAGAACTCTTCATCCAGCATTGGAATTGAAACCCAATGTGCATCAGACCAAACTGCTCTCAACTCTGAGTTTGCAGTAGAGTCAGAAGCCAATACTTTCTGAATCATCTGTCCGCAGTCGTAAGCAGGAACGTCAGTAAGTTCGTTGATCAAAGTTCCGCTGGTGAAACGAGCGTTACCATTGTGACCGAATACATACACGTAGTGCATTCCTCCCCAAACAAGATCATATCCGAATGGAAGCTGAGTTTGAACAGTTGAAGTCGGGTTCCAAAGCATGTCGCGACCGTTATCAGAAGCAAGTGCCGAGTTTTCGCCGAATGCCATGTTCAAACGCTCACCTGTTTCCAGGTTAATTGCGTATCCAGGGAACCAGCTCATACCGCGGGATGCAATGAAGTCTGCATCGTTCGGATCGCTGCTTACAATTCCGTCACCGGTGCGGCCGTACTTGTCAACAGAAGCTGCTGCACGCAAGTGGAAGCTCTCGCGACCACCTTGGTTCTGTGAAGTATTAGGACCAACTTCAATAACAGGTACACGTGTCCACTTCGAACGATCGTTCGTAAGAACCACGTCTACGTTCGGCATCTGATCGAATTTGTTCAAAGAAGTCGAAGCAAACGGATTCGGGCTCCATGCCGGACCTGCAGGATAACAAATTGTAGCCTGAGTTGGAGTCGGGTTGTATGCTCCCAAACGATAAGGCCCCCAGATTCCATCAACTACTTTCTCATAGATTCCGTCAGCGTCAATCGGCTGACTCGACTGATAGCGGTCGTTGAAATCAGCAACGCATGTACCGGTTCCTTGAGTAGTTCCTGAACGGATCCAGTTGTTTTCACTCTGGCTATCGTCATCCACAATTCCGGACAACCAATCTTTAGTCGGATCAGCGAAAGTCATGCTAGATTCGAGGAAGCCGTTACGGTCAGGGTTTGCATTGAAACCAGGAGTTTGAACCTGCGCCCAAGTCACAGACATTCCGATTTCAGGAATGATCTGTTCGTTTGCGTAACTGCTCTGGAAGTTAATGCTTGTATCTGATGACCAGCTGCGCAGCATATTGCCGGCAGCGTCAACTTCTTTCAACAACCAACGTGCTGTGTCTTTTGCAATGTATCCACTTGCAGGGTTGTTCACCATCTGGATAGTGAAGTAACCTTCGGGTACGTTCAGTGGGTCGATTACTTTAATGTTAACCGGACCTGCACCACCTTCATACTGAACAGCGTCAAGACGTGAAGTTCCGCCATTGTTTACAGTAGTGGCGTTAAGGATACCGTTTACTGAAGCTTCAGTAAGTTCAAGGACATTCGCACCATTACCGCAACCTTCGATACGAGTCAATTTAGGACCGCTTCCGTAAGAAGCCTGCTGGTTAGTTCCGCCGGCTTCAGGTGAAGTGATGTGCGGAATTGCAGAATAAACTTTAACGTTCTTACGACCTGCGAGGTATGGCTTCTTCTGACCGATGTTTGATGGAGTCAATGGGTTCAGCGGATCAAAAGAAACATCATTGTAAGAAATGTAATTGTTGTGCGCATAAGCAAGCACCATGAAGTAATACGTCTTGTGGTTTACAAGTGTTGTATTACCTGAAGCGAATGCATCTGTCTTGATAGAGAAAGAGTGTACAAGTCCATCATCAGCTGCATCAATTGTCATGTCCTGTGGAACGTCAGCACCAAGTGACTGATCGAACTCGCGGTTCACCAATTGAGCAACACCGTTCTTAATGTCGCACTGAGCAACAAGACGAGCCTTATCAGGGTTGTAAAGATCCGCAGTTGTAACTGTAGCGTCTTTCAACTGGAACACCTGATATCCTTCAAAGTTGTAAGTAGTATCAATGTTTGCAAGAGCAGGATCGAGTGACGTATAAACGATACCCGGATCATAAGCTTCGTAACGCTCAAGGTAGTTGTTAGAACCTTCCTTGTTTGTCATGTAAATAATGATCTCCTGATTCAATTCCTGAAGTGTCAGATCCGGAGCTGTCGGACCGTCAAGAGTACGGAAACAGTTGTCGAAAAGACGCTGAGCCTTATCGTCAGTGGTACGCATCAATTCAACAGACGCAGTAGGGCCACCGCTGGAAGCGCGAGCCCATACAGCACCTACAGTTATGTAGTTAACTGCACCAGGCTGCAAAGTAAATGGTCCTGCAGATTGGAGCATACGACGGTCATTTGGAGTGTTACCGGCGCTCACCTCATCCCACGGAGTCTGA
>JAKLJE010000012.1:454-148304 GCA_023151315.1 Bacteroidia bacterium | reverse complement strand
AAACGGAGAAATCATGCACTGGGACGTGCAGGAGAGCCTTGAGGAGTTAAAACGACAGGCGGCGGAAATGAATCTGAACACCACAGTACCTGATTATATTGAAGCGCGTCAAAAGCAAATTCTTGTGATGAGAATCCTGCACAAGATGATTGCTCCTGAAACTGAGATCCGTTATGAGCCCACAGGAAAGCCTGTATTATATCCTCATGGACATATTTCTTTCTCGCACAGTACGCATCATATCGTTGTGTACAAGTCAGCAAATGCGTGCGGTGTTGATCTCGAACAACTGAATGAACGTGTGCTGAGAATCAGACATAAATACATCAATGAGACAGAGCAGAAATATCTTACTTCTGAATCGGTTGATGATCTTATCAGGTTGTGGTCGGCGAAGGAAGCAATGTTTAAAGTGTATGGAAGAGACGGTGTGTTCTTAAGAAACAATATTTTTGTTGAGCAACTTTCTGCCGGCGGATGTATTGCGAAGCTTGTGGATGGAGATGTTGAGATGATGCGACAGATTCCATTCAAAGTCATAGATAACATGATTCTTGCCTGGACAGAAACAATTACAGAAGATGAGGGTATTCAGGAAAATTGAAGAATCAAGAAAATCCGGTCGCAAGCAACTCGCGGTATTGATTGATCCTGATCGCACGTCTGCGCTGAATTTGCTATTGAATGCAATGAAGGATGCCTCTCCTGATCTGGTTTTGATCGGCGGGAGTTTCAGAGGTGAAGAAAATCTCGGAAAAACTATAGAACAAATAAGAAAGAGCAGCTCTGCTCCTATTGTCATTTTTCCAGGTAATACATCGCAGATTAATTCAGCCGCTGACGCCATACTGTTGCTTTCGGTAACATCATCACGCAACGCTGAATTGCTCATCGGTAAACATGTTGAAGCAGCGATGCGATTGCGTGAATCACAGTTGGAAATAATTCCAACCGGATATATCCTTATTGAAGGAACAACACTTACAACGGTACAGTATATGAGTCAGTCGTTGCCGGTACCGCGAAACAAACCCGGAATTGCATGTGCCACTGCTTTAGCGGGAGAACAACTTGGGCTTCGCGCAACTTATCTTGAAGCGGGCAGCGGCGCAAAGGATTCCGTACCGGAAGAAATAATCCGTTCGGTACGTGAGACGATATCAGGAGTATTGATATGCGGCGGAGGTATAACAACAGGTGATCAACTTGAACGTATTTTCGATTGCGGAGCAGATATTGCAGTTGTAGGAACGGCACTTGAAAATAACCCAGCAGATCTGATCAAGTTTATTGAGGTTCGCAATAAGATTAACAAACAATGAGGCTAATTGTTATTTCCCGTTCAAAGAATTCACTGGAAGACGGCAAGATTATAAAGGATCTGATGGAAAACGGTGTTGAAAGATTTCATCTTCGTAAGCCGTCGATGAGTACAACTGACATGCGAAGTTTGTTGGAAGTAATTCCTGAATCTTTCAGAGACAGAATAGTAATTCACTCACATCACAAACTGGCAACTGAATATAATTTAGGTGGAATACATCTGACAGGTATTCACCGTAAAAGAAAATTCTCGACCTGGTGGAGAATTCGCCGCTTAAGAATTGCTATTGTAAATCCTATCATTTCCACTTCATTTCAAAAACTCGGCCACGTTTATTCATCGGAGAAAGTTTATACGTATGCTTTCTTAGGTGCTGTATTTGATCGTCTGACCGGAAATTTCAGCACGGGATATAATGCGCATAGTGTTGCTGCAGCAATCAAGAAAAGTAAATCTCCATTGATTGCACGCGGCGGAATAACTTATGAACACATTCCCAAATGTATAGAGCTTGGCTTTGCCGGTGCTGCGTTTGCAAGTTCCATTTGGGACCAACCCAATCCGGTTGATGCATGGATACGTACTCTGGATTTTTGTAAAGCAGAAGGAATAAAAGTCAGTGGCTAGTTTTTCTGAATTCACCGCGATAATAAGTACCAGTGCGCAATCTACGGATGCGATTACTTGGGCAGGAACTGCGTTTGCCATTGTGTACGTGATCCTGGCTATGCGCTTATCACGGTGGTGCTGGATTGCGGGAACTATATCGTCATTGCTTTTCGTTTTTATCTACATTAAAGCAAACCTGTATTACGAAGCTGTTTTAAACCTGGTTTACGCCGCACTTGGAGTGTATGGCTGGATCAGCTGGCGAAACCGTACAAATGAAGATGACGCAAAAATACATAGTGTGTCATTCAGAGCACTTGCATCCGGAATTATCGCTTCAACTGTCGCAGGAATAATACTTGGAAGTGCGGCACATCATTTTCTTAAAGTTGAATTTGCTTATGCAGATGCGATGCTGAGCACATTCAGCATATTCGCAACGGTTCTGACTGCAAGAAAAATTCTGGAGAACTGGATTTTCTGGATTCTCATTGATGCGTTGTCATCGTATGTTTATTTTCTGAAAGGACCTTCTATGTATTTAGTAGGATTGTTATTTATTTTTTACACATTTATGGCATTGTCCGGATACATTTCATGGAAGAAAAAACTAAAGGTGTAAAACGAATTGCATTACTCGGAGCAGAGAGTACCGGAAAAACCACTCTCGCCCGCTCCTTGGCACTGCGCTTTCAGACCATCTGGGTTCCGGAATATGCACGTGATTATGTGAACTTGAATCCCGGTCCTGTTACTCTCGAAACGATTGAATCCATTTCCCGCGAACAATTATCCCAAGAGAACCGTGCAGCAGCGAATGCCAATAACTTTTTGTTTTGCGATACGGAATTTATTGTTTCCAAAGTTTGGTGCATGGACTTGTATTCGCGTTCGACACCTTGGATTGAAGAACAGATTAAAAATCATAAATACGATTTGTATCTGTTAACATCAAATGATTTAACCTGGGTTCCGGATCCGGCACGCGTAAATGCACAGCGACGGGATTATTTTTTCAATTGGTACAAACGTGAATTGATCGAGTACAATCTTCCATTTGAGATTATTAACGGTCGGTATGAATTGAGATTACTGAATGCCATCCGTGCCATAGAAAAACATTTCGGAAAACAGGATTAATCTGTTTTTTATACATTTGCTGCAAGAAAGACGGGGTGCCCCAATGAAGAGGGCTGAGAGAATACCCGGCGGAATCAAGAGCTGAACCAACAGCAATGGATAACCGCACACCTGATCAGGTTAGTACCTGCGTAGGGAAACCGAAAACGTAATTTTAATTGCGTTTTCAAAAACTTAAGAGTAAAATGAAATACGTTAAAATGCTGCTTGCAGCGTTGTTGCTTACGACAATTCAGTCGGCGGCTCAGAATTTTTACATTAAAGGAAACGTAAGCGACACAGCCGGTGTTCCTATTCCATTTGCTGTGGTGTACGTTGAAGGAACTTATTCCAGCACAACAACAGACATTGGCGGAAATTTTACCATCACAGGAATCAGAGATTCTTCGATTTGCACGATTGTGAAAGTCATTGGTTACGAGACGCAGAAAATGTGTACACAAAAACCGAATGAAACAATTTCGTTCAGATTAAAAGCTTCTGCTGTCATGAATCCTGAAGTGCTGGTAATTTCAACCCGCGCAACAGACAATTCCGGCACCGCATTCACTAACGTAAATCGCGATGAAATTGCATCACAGAATTTCGGTCAGGATTTGCCGTATGTATTGAACAATCAAACATCCGTGGTTACAACTTCAGATGCCGGTAATGGAGTTGGTTATACCGGAATTCGTATACGCGGCAGTGATGCCACCCGAGTGAATGTTACCATCAATGGTATTCCTGTCAATGATCAGGAATCACAAGGAACATTCTGGGTGAATATGCCTGATCTCGCGTCATCAACAGACAATATTCAGATACAGCGTGGTGTCGGAACATCTACTAACGGAGCAGGAGCATTCGGAGGATCACTGAATCTGCAGACGGAAGCAAACAATCCGAATGCATACAGTCAACTTATTGCTTCCGGCGGTTCATTCAACACCTGGCGCGTTACAGCGAAAGCGGGAACAGGAACGATCAATGAGAAATGGAATTTCGATATGCGTTTGTCACAATTGGGTTCTGACGGATTTATTGAACGAGGAAGATCAGATCTGCGTTCGTGGTATTTCTCCGGTGGATATTCTGGAAAAAAGCTTGGTATAAAGGCAATCACTTTCTCAGGAAGAGAACGTACTTATCAATGCTGGTATGGAGTTCCGGAGGATTCCATCAATGCGGGAAACTACACTTACAATGAAGCGGGAATGTACTATGATAGTCTTGGTCAGGTTGCGTATTACAAAAATCAGGTTGATGATTACGGACAGGATTATTATCAGTTGCATTTCATTTATGATCTGAATAAAAACTGGTTGTTCAATGGCGCATTGTTTGCAACCAAAGGCAAAGGATTTTATGAAGAGTACAAAGTAGCGCAGGATCTGAATGAGTACGGATATGCAGATACTACGGGGAATGTGAACGATCTTATCCGCAGACGTTGGCTGGACAACTGGTATTACGGTATAACGTACAGTGCCAATTACTACGGAGATCGCGGTTTGCGCATGACTATTGGAGGTGCGGCCACAAACTACATCGGTAAACATTTCGGAGAAGTAATCTGGGCAACAGGATTGCCAAGCGGAGCTGAAACCGGAAGAAGGTATTACGAAAACGACGCGGAAAAATCCGACATCAATTTGTATGTAAAAGCCAGTTGGCCTCTAAATGAAAAACTTTCCGTTTATGCGGATGTTCAATCACGAATCATCAATTATCAATTTGTCGGGCCGGACAGCAGTGGCAATCCTTTACCGCAGGAACAGTTTTATTCATTTATGAATCCCAAAGCAGGATTGTTTTTCGCTGCAAATAACAGCAACAGATTTTACTTTTCATTCGGAGTTGGAAACAAAGAACCGAATCGTGATGATTTCACAAACTCAAGTCCGCAAAGCCGTCCGAAACAGGAGACGTTGTATGATCTGGAAACAGGTTGGAAGTATTCCGGACAGAAACTCGGCGCAGAAGTTAACTTCTACTATATGCATTATATCAACCAACTGGTATTGACAGGGAAAGTTAATGATGTAGGTGCGTATACAAGAGAAAACGTTGACGTAAGTTTCCGTCGCGGAATTGAAATGACCGCAGGTTATAATATTTCCAAGCAATTTTCAGTTTCCGGGAATGCTACTTTGAGTCAGAATAAAATTGTGTCGTTCACAGAGTACATTGATGATTACGACAACGGCATTCAGATTGATTCTACATTCGATAATGTCGACATCGCCTTCTCCCCTGCTGTTATTTCTGCGATCAACTTCACGTGGAAAAACAAAAGAGGTTTGACTGCGACGCTGAACGGTAAATATGTGGGTAAGCAATATCTTGATAATACAGCGAATGATTTGAGAAGCATTGATGCTTACTACACGCTCAATATGAATGTGCAGTGGGAAATCATTCAAGCATCGAAGAAAGAAAATCGTGTGATGCAATCGTTGAACGTCGGTTTACAGATCAACAACCTTTTGAATACGATGTATTCTGCGAACGGTTATACGTATGGTTTCATATACGGAGGCACCAACTACCGTTACAACTATTACTATCCACAGGCAGGAATAAATGTAATGGGAATGGTTTCGATGAGATTCGGGAAATAATACTTACCTCGTTCGCTGCAGCAGATGTGCAGAACTACTGATCACACTTACACGGTGGCGACATGTAAATAACTGTGCCGGGAAGCATAGCGCGAATGTGCTCTTGTGTTTCTGCGTTGATGAGAATCACGCGCAGGTCGAGAACCATCAATGTTCCTGCAAGATCTTTGAGCTCTTCAGGGAAAACGGAAATATTATTGCTCCACAAATCGAGGTAGCGTAGTTTTTTCAATTTTCCCACTTGCGGAGGAATTGCAGTGAGTTCATTCTGATTGATATCAAGAATCATCAGATTGCTCAAGTCGCCGATTTCACGTGGCAGAAATTCAATGCTGTTCTTCGAAAGATGAAGTATCTGTAACTGCTTGAAGAATCCGATTGAGTCCGGCACTTCAGTGATTTTGTTTTTACTCAGATCCAGATATTGCAGATTCGGGAACTTCCACAAATCCGCAGGGAACTGATCGTATTTCTGTTTTCGCAGAATAAGCTTCACCACTTTCTCCGGATTCTTCAGTGCGGAATCAAGGCTGGTGAAGCCCTCCATATTCTCTAATGCAAGAGAGTCATACAAAGGAATAATCTCTGCCATTTTATTCGCACGTAAATTCTGTGCCGCCGCAAAAAGCAGAATTACAATTCCTATGTAACGTGCGATTTTCATTAAATCGATTTAAGTATTTCTCTTGCGTTCACACCATCCTCGTGCAACTGCGTTTTCAATGCATCCACACCGCTGAACTTTTGTTCATCGCGCAAACGATCGACAATGTGTACCCGGATTTTTTCACCGTAAATATCCTTGTTGAAATCAAAAATATTGACTTCTACAGATCTGTCGGTTCCGTTCACGGTTGGTCTGTTCCCGATGTTCATCATTCCTTTGTAAGCCTGACCGCTGTGGACAATGCTCACAGCATAGACGCCGTCTTTAGGAATTAGTTTGCCGCTTTCGTGAAAAATATTTGCAGTCGGGAAGCCTATTGTTCTTCCGAGTTGCTTGCCTTTCACCACAGTTCCCGTTATCATATACCGATAACCCAGCAAATCGTTTGCCAGAACCACGTTACCATCCAGCAAAGATTGGCGGATCCGGGTTGAACTTATCTTGTGATTGTCAGACTCTTCCACTGAAATTTCTTCGACATCGAAACCGAGTTCACGACCCGTTTCCTTCAAACTTGAGAAATTACCCTGACGATCTTTACCGAAATGGTGATCAAACCCAACAACCAGATACTTGGTATTCAGGCTCTTCACCAGAATATCGTTAATAAATTCCGAAGAACTCAGCAGTGAAAATTCACGGGTAAACGGATGCACAATCAGATGATCGATTCCGGTTGAACCAAGAAGCTCAGCCTTTTCATCATTAGTGGTCAGACAAACTTGCTCACTATCCGGAAAAAGTACGGTTCGCGGGTGCGGAGTGAATGTCAGGATTGCCGACTCTCCACCAATTTCCGCAGCGGCATTTTTCAGATTCTGGACTATTTTCCGATGACCGTTGTGGACACCGTCGAAAGTACCCACAGTGACTACCAAAGGTTTATCCGTTCTGAACTGGTTTATGTTGTTGTAAATCTTCAAGGACGCAAATATAACTTACCCAAAGTCTTAAAATTACCTGAAATTTAGCGGGGCCACCGATTTCATGATCTTCCTCAGGTTCGTTCGTCGGATAAATTGAACAAGTCACCGTTTAAGGTCAAGTTCTTCTCAATTTGTCAACATTCAGCACCGGATTAGAACTAAAACTTGCTACTTTTGCACCGGTTTTAACGACCTATACGTTATTCATATGCAAAAAGGCAAAATTTCTCAGGTAATCGGTCCGGTAATCGACGTGAGCTTCACGGACAACGCGGGCAAGCTTCCAAACATTCTGGACGCATTATATGTAATTAAGTCCAACGGGCAGAAAGTGGTTCTCGAGTGCCAGCAGCACATCGGTGAAGACACTGTACGTACAATTGCGATGGACTCCACAGACGGTATGTTCCGTGGAATGGAAGTAGTTGCAACCGGTTCAGGAATCAAAATGCCTATCGGCGATAAGATCCGCGGTCGTCTTTTCAACGTAGTTGGAGAAGCGATTGACGGTTTGGAAAACGTAAGCAACGAAGGTGGATATGTAATTCACCGTCAGCCACCGAAGTTCGAAGATCTATCAACTGCTGCGGAAGTACTTTTCACTGGAATTAAAGTAATCGACCTGATCGAGCCTTATTCAAAAGGTGGAAAAATCGGTCTGTTCGGTGGTGCCGGTGTAGGTAAAACCGTATTGATTCAGGAGTTGATCAACAACATTGCAAAAGGATACGATGGTTATTCTGTATTTGCGGGTGTTGGTGAGCGTACACGTGAAGGAAATGACCTTCTCCGTGAGATGATTGAATCAGGTATCGTAAAATACGGTGACGCATTCAACGAGTCTTTGCACAAAGGCGGTTGGGATGTGAACACCGTTGACATGAATAAACTGAAGGATTCACAGGCAACATTCATCTTCGGACAGATGAACGAGCCTCCTGGAGCACGTGCACGTGTTGCGCTTTCAGGTCTTACACTCGCTGAATATTTCCGTGACGGAGATTCAGGAGCATCTTCAGGTGGTGGTAAAGACATTCTTTTCTTCATCGACAATATCTTCCGTTTCACGCAGGCAGGTTCAGAGGTGTCCGCACTTCTTGGTCGTATGCCATCTGCAGTAGGTTATCAGCCTACACTTGCAACTGAAATGGGTGTGATGCAGGAACGAATCACTTCAACTAAACGCGGATCAATCACATCTGTACAGGCGGTTTACGTACCTGCGGATGACTTGACTGACCCGGCGCCTGCTACAACATTTGCTCACCTTGATGCTACAACAGTATTGAGCCGTAAGATTGCCGAGTTGGGAATTTACCCTGCGGTGGATCCATTGGATTCTACTTCACGAATCCTTACTCCTGCTGTTGTTGGTGACGAGCATTACTCTTGCGCACAGCGTGTGAAAATGATTCTTCAGCGTTACAAAGAATTGCAGGATATCATCGCGATCCTTGGTATGGACGAACTTTCTGAAGAAGATAAGCTCGTTGTACACCGTGCGCGTCGTGTTCAGCGTTTCCTTTCACAGCCTTTCCACGTTGCGGAGCAGTTCACAGGTCTGAAAGGTGTATTCGTATCAATCGAAGACACAATCAAAGGATTCAACATGATCATGGACGGTAAAGTGGATGAATATCCTGAAGCTGCGTTCAACCTTGTTGGAACAATTGAAGACGCGATTGAAAAAGGTAAGAAGATCCTTGCTGAAGCGAAGTAATCGTCAGCCTTCGACTACGCTCAGTCTGACAATCACTTATAACCAACTTTGAAATGCATTTAGAAATAATCACTCCGGACAAAAAAGTTTACAGCGGCGATATTAAGTCGGCTGTACTTCCGGGTGCTGAAGGAAAATTCGGCATTCTGAACAATCATGCAGCAATGATTTCCACTTTGAAAAAAGGGAAGATTAAAGTTGTTGATGCACAGCAGCAGACGCACACTTTTGATATTAACGGTGGTGTTGCTGAGGTTAATAACAATAAGCTGATAGTGCTGGCAGAATAATTGAATGGATAGTGAAAAGTAAAAGTCCCGCCTATATTAGGCGGGACTTTTTTATTGCCTGTGACGCGTTGCTAAGATGCGGAAGTTAATTCCCTGCGTATAAATATTGTATTGCGAAGCCGGCAGCCTTCGCTCAAACGGCGAAAACCTCGCGATCTCTATTATCCAATCCAGATTCACCGCAAAGGAAACAGCAGAACGCATCATTGCTCAGCCTCTGTGCGTTTGTAAATTACACCATATTCGAAGCAACACTCTTACCCCCATCAACATAAATTACTTGTCCGTTAATGAATGAGGTTCGACTGTCAGCAAGGAATGAAACTGCATGTGCTACATCTTCGGGTAAGCCGATTTTTCGTGTGGGCTGCGCGAGTATCAGTTTTTCCAAAACCTCTGCGGGCAGTTTTCTTGTCATAGGAGTATCAATTAATCCGGGAGCAACTGCATTCACCGCAATACCATATCTGCCCAACTCAAGAGACAATACACGCGTTAACGCAACCACACCAGCTTTTGATGCAGCATAGTTCGTTTGTCCGGCATTACCCAGCCATGCACGAGAAGCAATATTGATAATACATCCGGAACCTTTTTCTTTCATTAAGCCCGATGCTGCTTTACACATCAGCCACGTACCTTTAAGATTCACGTTGATGACGTTGTCGAAATCCTGCTCAGGCATATTCCAGATCATATTATCGCGAATAATTCCGGCGTTATTAACGAGCACATCAACACTCCCGAAATCGCTAATCACAGATGAAAAAAGTTTGTGTACTTCTTCCTCGTTTGTTACGTCACATTTTATAAAAGTTATTCCGTCAGCGCTTTTAAAATCGTCATCGTCCGGTTCATTAATATCTACAGCAACGCTATGATATCCATCACTATTCAATCTTTTTGCAATCGCATTTCCGATTCCTTTTGAAGCACCGGTGACAACACAAACCTTTGATTTCTTCATACATAAGCTTGATAAAACTGAATTATTGAATTAATGAGCATACAAGGTAGCTCGAGTTGGAATTCTCTTTTATGATGTATATCATTTTTATGCGTGTTAACAGGTAGTAATTTGGCGATTGAAGATCATTTTTTATGACTTATGTCATTTATTATCAATAATGACTTCGCCCTTTAACATGAAAAATCCAGCAGAAATCATTGCACAGTGCCGTATAGATTCGTTTGATCTTTCTTATACCAAAGCCAAAGCGTGGAAGTCGGCCGGTAAAAACCGCGTTCTGATCGGTTACATGCCGATTTACTTTCCGCGTGAAATTGCACACGCTGCAGGAGCACTTCCCGTGGCCATATTCGGTGGCGGTGATCGTAAACAAATAATTAAAGGCGACGCATTTTATCAATCTTACATATGTCATATTCCCAGAAGTATAATTGAATTGGCGTTAGACAATCACTTCGAGGGATTCGATGGTTTTATATTTCCGTCAATATGTGATGTGATACGCAATCTATCCGGCATTTTTCGTCAGCAGAAAATCGGTTCGTTCATCAAGTATTTTGATTTTCCGCAGAATTTTTCTCCATCTATCGGTGGCACATTTTATCAGCAGGAAATGCAACATGTAATTGATTACATCACTGCGATAACAGGGATTGAAGTAACTGCAGAGCGGCTGAATCATTCAATTGCGCTCTACAACAAAAACCGTCAGTTGATAGAAGGCATATACAAAGTAAGGCAAGACTACCCGTGGCGCCTGACGATGGAGGAATTGTATCATGTAATCAGAGCAGGAACGGTAATGCCTGTTGAAGATCACAATGAAATCCTGGAGGAGATTTACACGTATGTGCAGAATACAGCAGGCACTCCGCAAGACAAAGTAAAGGTTGTGATCTCAGGTGCTTTTTGCGAACAACCTGCCGTAGGATTAATCAAAGCCATTGAAGAAGCAGGATGTTATGTAGTTGATGATGACTATCAACTCGGATCGAGAATGATAACAGGAGATATTGATACAACGAGTGATAGACCGCTTGAGGCGCTTGCCAATGCGTTCCTGAAACAGAGTCAGTACTCTTCTTCCATTTATGATGTTCATGATCCCAAGGAGTTTCGTCTTGCCAAGATTGTGAAGGATCGGGGAGCGGATGGGGTCATATTCGCATCGGCAAGTTTTTGTGATCCGAGTTTACTTGATGCGCCGATATTTCAGAACGCCTTTAACAAGATGGGAATCCGGTATATCGCCTTTCAGTTCAGTGAGAACATCAATCAATACAAAGTGATTAAGGAACAGGTTGGAGCGTTTTCCGACTCCATCAAACTCTGGGAACCTGAACCCGATACACTCGCAGTAAAATAACTACATCTCTACAACATGGCACAAGAAGCGCAGAAAGAGAAAAGTATGGTTCTTCAAAAAGAAATGGTGGAGGGACTGTTCAATGAATTAACAAAAGTGAAGGAAACCGGAAAGAAAGTGTGTTACACTTTTGTCCCAGGGAATCTTTCGGAACTCATACGCACATTCGATATGCTCCCGGTTTATCCGGAGATCAACGCATTGCAAAGTGCCATGCGCAAGCTGTCTGGCGGATACATCAAAGAAGCGGAGAAGCATGCACATTCCGAAGACGTATGTACGTATGTGAAATGCGATGTAGGAATGATGCTTAAAGGCAATATCGGACCAACGGGGCAAAAACTTCCGGATCCCGATATACTTCTTCTCAGCTACACCGGTTGTTTCACATTCATGAAGTGGTTTGAAACGCTAAAGCGGGAATATCCTGATGCGCGTGTGATCATGCTGCACACTCCGTATCAGGAGAACGGGAAAATGACTCCGGAGATGATTCAGTATATGGTGAAACAGCTGCAGGAAGAAGTAATTCCGGTGATGGAAGAAGTAAGCGGAGTTAAGTACGATGAAACGAAACTCAAGTCGATTCTCAAACATTCGAAGGAAGCGGGTGATTGGATCGCGAGGATTTTCGATACGACAAAACACAAACCATCACCGATTGATGCATACTTCGCGGGTGTTTATTATATCGGTCCAATAAACATCGGGTTCCGCGGTACACCGGAGGCCGTTGAGTATTACAAAGAATTATACAATGAAATAATGGACCGCGTAAAAAAAGGTCTTGGTCCGATTACACCTGAGGGAGAAATGAAGGAGGAGAAATACCGTTTGGTTGTTGAAGGGCCGCCGAACTGGACCAACTTTCGTGAGTTCTGGAAAATATTTTATGATATGGGAGCAGTGATTGTTGCTTCGTCGTATACAAAAGTGGGTGGTGTTTATGATATGGGATGGAGACACGATCCGGAACGCCCGCTTGAGGCACTTGCAGAGTATTGTATGAATTGTTACACCAATCTCAATCTTCCTCAGCGCATAGAACTTCTCTCTAAATGCATTACTGATTATAAAGCGGACGGGTATGTAACGAATTCGATAAAGAGTTGCAATTCATTTTCTGCAGGTCAATTGGCCATGATGCGCGAAATTGAGGATAAGCTTGAAGTTCCTGTAGGTTTCATTGAATCTGATCTTGTTGACCCGCGTTACTTTTCATATTCCAACATCAAAAACCGCCTTGAGTCTTACTTCCAGATGTTGTCGCAACGCAAACTAATCGGAAGTGAGAAAGAGCCCGCAGTATAATTCACACTTCAAAACTGAAATCAGATGAACAAATATTATCTGGGAATTGACCTTGGATCAACAACTTCTAAAGCCGTAATTATAAACGAGCATGACGAAATTGTTGGCCGCGGGATTACGAACACACGTGCCAATTATAAAGTGGCGGCTGATATTGCGCGAGATGAAGCGGTGTATGACGCGCGATTTACGTTGCTCTCGGCGCGAATTAATAAGGACATGGAATCGAAACCTGAATTCAAACGTTACATGAATGACATACGTTTGGTATTCAGGTTTCAGCAGTTCACCCGACGGATGGAGAAACTGGAAGCTATGCTTAAGAAAACAGCTGATGAATTTGCATACGTCAACAAAGGCGCTATTTGTGATGCTCTGGACAAAATTATCAATACCATTCGTCCACAGATCAGAAGTGAATTCATTCATGGTGATCTGGGATCAAAGAATCAATTCTTTCGTGATATAGTAAGTGAAAAATACAATTTTGAAGTGGCAAAAATCGGTAAAGAACTTTACGAACCGTTGATGCTCGCATTCGATAAAAGTATCACTCCGATTGAGAACGAAATGGTTCAATATAACTTCAAGGAGTTAGTTCTTGAATCTATGTCGGCACTTGAAGATAAGTACAAGGGATTGGCAGATCAGCAGGAAGACGGGAGTAAGGAAGATTGGTATTGGGCTGAATTGAATGCTGTGCGGAACAACTACAAAAACGTGGAGTACACACTTCGCCAGCATATTGAAGATATTGCGTCGGAGGACATCCACATTGCAAACATGGTTGGTACCGGTTACGGGCGGGCGTTGCTTCCGTTTCCGGAAGATTGCATCAAGTCAGAAATATTATGTCATGCGTTCGGGGCTCATGCGGTATTTCCGAACACACGAACAGTACTGGATATAGGTGGACAGGATACGAAAGCGATACAAGTAGATAGTCATGGACTGGTAACCAGTTTTCACATGAATGATCGTTGCGCTGCGGGTTGCGGCAGATACCTCGGATACATAGCAGATGAATTTGGGTTGTCGTTGAATGAGCTCGGACCGGAAGCCAACAAAGCAACCAAAGAAACAACTATTTGTTCAACATGTACTGTCTTTGCCGGAGCGGAAGTGAAGGAACTGCTTCACAACGGAGAAGAACGTCCGAACATTCTTGCAGGTTTGCACAAAGCCATTGTACAACGTGCAATGTCGCTGATTGCACGTTCAGGCGGTGTGAAAAATGAATTTACATTCACTGGTGGTGTTGCACGAAATGAAGCAGTACTGAAGTATGTAAAAGACATGGTTCGCTCTTCCTATGGTGACGTTAAAATGAACATTCATACAGACTCAATCTTTATGGGCGCGCTCGGCGGGGCTATGTTCGCACGTCGCAATACGGAACTTCAGCCAAGCACTGAGAAAGCGCAAACGGTTCTAAATTAAAAACAATGAAAAAGGTCATCGTATTGGGCGCGGGTCTGATCGGAAGAACAATAGCTTCCGATCTTTCACGCCGTTATGCAGTGACCAGTGCTGACATTCAACAGTCTTCTCTTAATCTGTTGAACAAGGCTGATAATATCAAGACTGTGCAGTCTGATCTCTCAGACTCCGAAGAACTTGCTTCTTTAATTGCACCTTTCGATCTGGTAATCGGAGCTGTGCCCGGATTTATGGGATATGCGGTTCTGAAAACTGCTATCACTGCCGGTAAAAATGTAACAGATATTTCATTCTTCCCCGAAGATCCGTTTGAACTGAATACACTTGCCGAATCCAAAGGTGTTACAGCTGTTGTTGATTGCGGAGTTGCTCCGGGCTTATGCAATATACTTGCCGGCTTTCACAATCAGAAATCTCCTCTCAGTTTTTACGAATGTCTGGTTGGTGGTCTTCCTCAGGTACGCGAATGGCCGTTTGAATACAAAGCGGTATTTTCTCCATCTGATGTGCTTGAAGAATATACAAGACCAGCACGCTACGTGGAAAGCGGTCAACTTGTAGTACGTGAAGCTCTGAGCGATGTTGAATTGATTTCATTTCCTGAAACCGGGACACTTGAATCATTCAACACGGATGGTTTGAGATCGCTCGCGATAACGCTACCGCACGTAAACTATATGAAGGAGAAAACACTACGTTATCCGGGTCACGCAGACCTGATGCGCATTTTCCGTGAATGCGGCTTTTTCTCCAAACAGCCCAAAAGTATCAAAGGATCAGAAATATCGCCATTGGAATTTACATCTGCTTTACTCTTTCCTCAATGGAAATTGAAAGAAGGAGAGCGGGACTTTACTGTAATGCAGGTGAAGTTGAAAAATAAGGAAGGGCATCACACCTACTTCCTTTATGATACAATGGATAATTATGGAGTTACATCGATGGCCCGTACCACAGCATACACATGCACTGCGGTCGCAGATCTGATTCTGAACGGAACATTTTCACGAAAAGGAATCAGCCCTCCGGAATATGCAGGTGCTGATCCGGATTGCTTTAACCGAATAATCAGTTACCTCAATGAACGTGGTGTTACACTGCGCAAAGAATCTATCCACCAACCTGTACACTAATCATGAAAAACAACATTCTGACAATGGGAGTTGACGTGGGCGGCAGTTATGTTAAAGCCGTTCTTATGTCATATGATCACACTACGGGCAACCATAAGCTTATCGACAAACAGACAGAAAAAATACGTAAGAGAAATCCTAAAGATGTGGTAGTGGATGCTGTTGATATGATACTTGAGCGCAACAAGCTCAATTACGATAAGGATATTGCCTATCTGGCATCAACTGGTGAAGGCGAAATGGTTCAGAAAAAAACCGGACATTTCTATAGTATGACGTCTCATGCACGGGGCGGAATCTTCTTTGCTCCTACCGCGAAAACAGTTGTTGATATGGGGGGATTATATGTCCGTGCAATTAAGGTTAATGACAAGGGAAAAGTTCTTGACTACAAGATGACAGGTCAGTGTGCTTCAGGTTCCGGTCAGTTTATTGAAAACATTTCCAGGTATCTCGGTCTTGCAATCGAAGAAGTAGGTGAAATCTCTCTCAAGGCGGATAATCCGGAAGTTCCGAGCGGTATTTGCGCCGTTCTTGCAGAAACTGATGTTATCAATCTTGTATCAAAAGGTTTGTCAACTCCTAACATCGTAAAGGGTATAAACGTGTCAATTGCGCAACGCGTTGTGAAACTCCTTGGATCGCTGAATGCGGAGTCACCGATTGCACTTGTTGGAGGAATGGGAATGAACGCCGGAATGATTCAGGCAATTACAGAACTCTCCGAGGATCCGAAGAAGAAAGCAATGGAATTTATTTCACATCCGGATGCGATTTATTCCGGAGCGATTGGCGCAGCGCTTTGGGGAGGCTTCCGATATCACAAACTGAAGGAGAAGAAACAAGTATTAACAGCCTGAATCGGATGAACGCAATGAATAAATAACACTATGCGACAACTTTCTTCCGAAATAACATCTGCGGCAATGCTGCCTAATATCGGTTCATTGCTGGAGCGAAATGTAAAATCATTCGCTGACAGAAACGTATTTTACGAGAAGGACAAGCATGGAACATATCAAGGAACGACATGGAAGGTTTTTTATAATGATGTTCAGAATATTGCATGGCATCTCAAAATTTCCGGCGTTTCGCCAGGTGCTAAGGTGGTTCTGTTTTCCCGCAATTCATTTCGGATGCTTGAGGCTGAACTTGCGATTATGAGTATCGGCGCAATTGCGGTACCGATTTTTGCAAATTTCAAGAAGGACACTGCTGAGTTGTTGATCCGACATTCAGATTCATCATTTCTGATTGTAGCCGGCAGACAACAACTTGAACAGCTTGATGAGAAGTTGCCCCTTAAAAAGATTTGGGTCATTGATAACAGTACAGACTCCAGATTCAGCAATGTTGCGCCTTTCAATGAACTGTTGGGCGAACGCACAGACTCAAATTTTAAAATTTCAACTGATCTGTCATCCGATACCATTTGCCTGAATATGTACACTTCAGGAACAATGGGAATTCCGAAGTGCGTTCAGTTGACACACAAAAATATCCTGTCTCAACAGGCTGCACTGGAAAGCATATGGAAACTCAACAAAGAAGATCGGTTTTTATCTTATCTCCCATGGCATCACAGCTTCGGTGGCATATTTGAACTGTTCTCTGCGTTGTACAACGGAGCATCGTTATATCTCGAAAGCAGTTACGGTAAGGACCCTAAGATTATATTTGAAAACTGGACAATTGTCAAGCCTACTGTATTTTTCAGTGTTCCGAAAGTTTACCAATCTCTTTATGAAATTACTATCACGGATAAAGAGGCGGAAAATATTCTGTTCAATTCAGGATTGAAATTTATTTTCACAGCAGCGGCGGCACTTCCGGAGAAATTATCCAATGAATTTGAACGCAGAGGAATACCTGTAATCGAAGGGTGGGGATTAACCGAAACTTCTCCCTGCTGTACTCTTACAGATCCATCACTGAAAAGAGAGTCCGGTCTAGTTGGAAAACCAATTCCCGGTGTAAGCGTCAGAATAGGTGAAGAAGATGAGATACAAGTGAAGGGTCCGAATGTAATGGTTGGCTATTATAAAAATGACGAAGCCAATAAAGATATTTTTACAGATGATGGCTGGTACAGAACCGGCGACGTCGGAGAAATTACTCCGAATGGACTTAAACTTATCTCAAGAAAGGACAGAATTTTCAAACTTTCCAACGGAGAGAAAGTTATTCCATCAGATCTTGAAAAAGCTATTGAGCTTAAATGTCATTATGTTCAGTATGCTGTGGTTGCAGGCGGCGGTGAAGAGTATCCTGTTGCGCTGATTTTCCCGAATAAAAAGTTGCTTACAAATCCAGACTATCAACTATCGCCGGAAGAAGGTTGTTTCTGCCCTCGCAGTCTGAATGAACTCGGCCGTTGTCTCACCGGATGTTTGGCAAAAGCCAATGAAAGTATAGGTCAGAAATTTTCCAAAGTAAAGTCTGCAGCTGTGATCATGGATGAACTTTCACTGGATTCCAACACGTTGACTCCATCGATTAAAGTTGCTCCGAAGAATGTAGTAGCGAAATATAAAGCCCACCTGCACAATCTATACGGCGATCATGTTCCGGTTAACGAAGAGGTATATGTAATTGAACTTGATCCCACTAAACGAACTGAAAAGTGTACAAGATAAATGCAACGGACCTGATGAAGAAAACAATGGGAGACTATTTTCTCTCATTGGATACCGGCGCCAACAAGGTAGCATGGTGCACGAGTGTTGGTCCCGCTGAATTACTTCGATCTTTCGGTTTTGAAGTTTTTTTTCCGGAAAATCACGGAGCATTGCTTGGAGCTACACGTGCTGCTATGGACTATATTCCGGAAGCAATCAAATGCGGATATTCGGGGCATGTATGCTCCTATACAACTGCAGATATCGGCTCTTATCTTAAAAAAGAGTCGCCACTGAAGTCACATTACGGAATGAAAGGTCATCCGGTGCCTTCCATTATTGTATACAATACAAATCAATGCAGAGAAGTTCAGGATTGGTTTAACTTCTTCGGAAACGAATACAAGGTTCCGGTTTGCGGAGTACATCCTCCGCGACATATGGATGAAGTAAGTGATAGTGAGGTAGAATTGGTAGTACAACAATTCAAAGATATCATACCGTTATGTGAGAAAGTCAGCGGTCAGAAATTCGATATTGACCGGTACAAAGAGACGTTGCGACTCAGCAAGGAGGCTACCTTGTTGTGGCAGAAAGTTCTTAAAACGTCGACTGCTGCCAATGCGCCACTGAGTTTTTTCGACGGGACCATTCACATGGGTCCTATTGTTGTACTCCGCGGTACACAAAAAGCAAAAGAATATTATACCGCATTGCTTTCTGAACTCGAAGATAATCTGCAGAACAACAAAGGCTTTTTGCCTAATGCGAAAACAAGAATTTTTTGGGAGGGAATGCCGATTTGGGGCAAACTCCGGATGATGAGTGATCTGTTCACATCAAACGGAGCTGCAGTTGTTGCTTCTACATATTGCAGCAGTTGGGTATTTGACAAATTTGATGAGAACGATCCCTGGAATTCCGCTGCAAGAGCCTATACCGAAATTTTTATTAATCGCAGTGAAAAAGCGAAAATGAAAATGCTCGCAGATTGGTTCGAAGAATACAGCATAGACGGCATAGTTTATCACGATACAAAAACCTGTTTCAATAATTCCAACGCAAAATTCGGAATGCCTCAACGGTTGAAAGATATTACCGGCGTTCCCTTCCTGGTAATCGAAGGTGATCTATGTGATCTCCGGTTCTTCAGCGAAGGTCAGAGCATAACCAAGATTGAAACATTTCTTGAACAATTGGAAGATGTAAAGGCAGTTCGACAATAGAATTGAAATAAGATGAGAAAACCGGAAGACATCAGAGTGGCAGTAGTCGGGCTTGGACCGGTAGGAATGATACTCGCGGTTAAACTCAACCAAGCCGGCTGTAAGGTTGCACTTTGCGAAAACAACGAAACAAAACTTTCAAGAATACAGAAGGATGGTCTCGTTCTGGAGAATGTTATAAGCGCCAGTGTGAAATTTGATAAAATCTGTAAGTCCGTTTCAGAACTTGAAGATTGGAATACAGACTACATCATTTTCGCGCTTAAGTCGCATCACACAGCGGGAGCCGGCAAAGAAGCAGAAATTCTGAATAACGCGAATCTGACTGTTGTTTCAGCCCAGAACGGTATTGAAGTCGAGACCATTCTTGCGCATACTTTCGGTGAGTCGAAAACACTTCGCATGGTTGTTAATTTCGCAGGCAACAGTGTCAGTCCGAATACAACCAAAGTTACTTTTTTCAATCCACCAAATTATCTCGGCTCCATCAACGACACCAGAACAGAACAGGCCAAGGAACTCGCTATGCTGCTTTCCTCTTCAGGTCTTGATACAAAAGCTGTTGATTCATTTGAAATTGTCAAGCGTAGCTGGGAAAAAACAATTCTCAACGCTTCGTTGAGTCCGTTGTGCGGTGTTGGACGCCTTACTATGGCTGAAGCCATGAATGATCCCGATACCGTTGAACTTATCGAGCAGATTATTCGTGAAGGTGTTGATGTTGCTGCTGCAGAGAAAATTCACTTCCCTGACGACTTTATTCGTCAGTGCATGCGTTATTTAAAAAAAGGCGGCGATCACTTCCCGTCACTTGCAGTGGATTTAATCAACAACAGGCCCACTGAAATTGACTACTTCAACGGAAAGATTGTAGAATACGGACGAAAACATTACGTAAGGACATCACTTAATCTTTCCTTCACAAATATGGTGAAGGCGATGACCAATAAGAATATTCTATCGCGTGTCCCCGGCGCTGCAGGCGAAGTCAATAAAAAGATCCTGGAAAAGGGTCTTGTCGATAAAACACATTCACTTGCCCATTTCAAACATCACAATTGTTATCTGGGTATAGATCTTGGATCTGCTTATACCAAATTTGTGGTTACGGATGAAGACGGCAATATTGTTTTCAGGTATCTGATTCCGAGTATGGGTAGCGATAAACAAACCCAGAAAAATGTGATGCAGGCCATTGCATCAAATTTCAATATAGTTTACAGCTGTGCAACAGGATATGGTCGCAAACATTTCGGAAGCACAGACATCATTAAGACTGAGATCAACTGTGCTGCTGCCGGAGCTTCCTATTATCAAAAGGGAGAAAAGAATATAATTGATATAGGCGGAGAAGATATTAAAGTGATCAGGTGCGATGCAAACGATGCAGTGCAGACATTCATAATGAATGATAAATGCGCTGCAGGCACGGGTTCATTTCTCGCTGAAGTTGCAGAACGGGCGAATATCCCTGTTGAGGAAATGAGTGGTCTTGCCGAAATGTCGACTTACGACAGTGAACTGAACAGTTTCTGTACTGTTTTTGCCAAGACGGAAATAATGAACTGGATTTTTGATGGAATGAAACCTGCTGATATTGCACGGGGCATTTACATTTCAATTGCCAATAAAGTTTCCAAGATGCGCCTGGATCCGGGCATTCCGACAGTGATGATCGGAGGTGTGATTGCTCATCATCCCTTCATGAAAACAATTCTGAACCGGAAATTCAACAAAGACATTTCAGTGCTGGAGTCGCCGCAGTATACAGTGGCTCTTGGTGCATCATTGCTGGCCAGACACAATGCGCCTGGTACTCATCTCTCAATTCCAGCCAGATTGACCGAAGGTAAAAAGTGAATTAAAAAGAATAAATATGAATAAGGATCTTATTTCTAAAGTAGCAGTTGTCGGTGCAGGTCAAATCGGACCAGATATCGCATTGCATTTCGCCAAATCATTAAGCAGCAACAACACAAAAGTAATTGTTCTGGATATTTCAGAAGCTGCGTTAGAAAAGGCAAAAGCGAAAGCATGGAAAAAAATTGACAAGGGTGTTGATACGGGAGCATTCAAACCTGCGCAGGCCGAACAGATCAAGTCTGCGCTTCAGTTTACTGCAGACTACAACGAAGTCAAAGGCGCGCAACTTGTTGTGGAAGCTGCGACAGAAGATGAAATTATTAAAGACAAAATATTCAGGCAAATTGAGCAACTGACGGACGATAATTGTGTTTTCCTTTCGAATTCTTCGCACATGCAGCCTGAAGTAATTTTCAGAAATATCAAAAACAAATCGCGTTGTCTTGTTGCGCACTACTTCTTCCCGGCCGAAATCAATCCGGTTGTAGAGATCGTCCCTGGAAAGGAAAGCAGCACTGTTCTTACAAATAATCTGCTTGATTTCTACGAATCAATAGGGAAAGTTCCGATCAAGGTGCGCAGTTCGTATGGATATGCAATTGACCCCGTCTTTGAAGGATTATGTCAGACCGCGATTATGTGCTTCGAGAAAGGCTGGGGAAATGAAAAGGAAATTGATGCGGCCGCAGTAAAAGCTCTGGGGCTCGGAGTCGGTCCGTTCACTGCGCTTAACCTGACGGGAGGAAATCCGATTACCGCACATGGATTGGATGAATGCAACAAACTGCTGATGCCATGGTTCCATACACCTGCAGCGCTTCATGACAAGAACAACAAGAAAGAGAATTGGAATACAGCGCAACGCGGGGAAAAGGTTGAACTCGATCCGGCAAAGGAAAGGAAACTCGTCAATGAATTTCGCGGTGCATATTTTGCGCTGACGTCTTACATTCTGGATATCGGCATAGTTGATATCAACGATTTCAATATGGCAACCGAACTTTCATTGGTTATCAAACCTCCGTTCGCCTTCATGAATGAAATTGGAATTGATAAAGCGTATGAATTGGTGGAGCAATTTTGCAGCGCACATAAGTCATTCCCGTTTCCGGAAGTACTTAAGGCTGCTAAAGCATCCGGTGGTTGGAATCTCCGTGACATTACGACAAGAGTTGAGAACAATGTTTTTATTGTCACCATTCGCAGACCAAAAGCGCTAAACGCTCTTAACCTGAATATTCTAAAACAGATTCAGCATGCTCTGGAAGAAGTGCAAAATAATTCCGCAATCAAAGGAGTGGTCATAACCGGATTCGGAGTCAAAGCTTTTGTCAGCGGCGCAGACATCGGTATGCTTGCATCCCTGAAAACACCGGAAGAGGGATTTGATAATTCACAAACCTTTCAATCTGTATTGAATTACATAGAAAACTATTCCAAGCCGATCGTGTGCGCGATGAATGGATTTGCGTTCGGAGGTGGCAATGAGCTTGCAATGGCATGCACAACAAGAATCTGTCGTAAGGGACTGAATGTTCTGGTCTGTCAACCGGAAGTCAACCTTGGATTTATTCCTGGCGCTGGCGGCACCCAACGTCTTCCTAGAATTGTCGGAATTGAAAAAGCAGCAGAGATCCTCAGAACCGGCCGACCAGTTTCCTGCAAAGAAGCAGAAGAAATCGGATTAATTTACAAGCGTGTAGAAGGCAATCTGGTTTCAGAAGCAGTTTCAATTGTGAATGATATTGCCGATGGTAAACTGAATATTAAACACTTCAGTAAAGAGCCGCTTCAGTTCAATACTTCACCAGTATCTGTTGATCTAGGACATCTGAGTAAAAAAATCGATGACATCCTGGTCAAAGCAATTTATGAAGGTTCCAAACTGAATCTTCGCGAAGGACTTAAGCTGGAATCGCAGATGTTCGCAGAGTGCATGAAAACAGACGACATGAAAATCGGGTTGGACAACTTTAAAGCCAACGGTCCGAAAGCGAAAGCCGCCTTCGTGCATCATTAATTGAAATACAGAATTATGTCAGTAAAAGGATATCACGACAAAGTCAAGGGAATAGCAGCTGTTTACAATGATGTTTTTCTGGTGAACGGAGCGCGGACGCCATTCGGGAAATTGTGCGGCACGCTTGGAAATATTTCACCTACAGATTTGGGCATATATGCTTCCCGCGGGGCGATGGAAAGATCCGGGGTTAAACCTGAAGATGTAGATCAGATTTTCGTTGCCAACATAGGACAAAGTTCCGCAGACAGTTATTTTCTGCCACGGCACATCGGTTTGTTCGCAGGTATTCCCGCCGGAATTCCGGCAGTTATGCTGCAACGGATCTGCGGCTCGGGTTTCGAAACAATAATTGCGGGTGCCGAACAAATTGCAATGGGCAAAGCAGGAATCACATTGAGCGGAGGGACTGAAAATATGTCGCTCTCTCCTACTGCAGCTTTCGGCAATCGCATGGGCTATGCATTGGGCAAACCAGGATTTGTTGACATGCTCTGGGAAGCACTGAATGACACCGCAGCAGTTCCGATGGGATGCACGGCAGAAAATGTGGCGAAGAAACATAATATCACAAAGAAGGATGCAGATGAATTTGCCAAGCGCTCGGTTGATCTTGCTGTGGCTGCTGTACAACGCGGATATTTCGACGGCGAAATCATTCCGATGAATTCCCAGAT
This sequence comes from Bacteroidia bacterium, assembly GCA_023151315.1. Taxonomy (GTDB): domain Bacteria; phylum Bacteroidota; class Bacteroidia; order Palsa-965; family Palsa-965. The sequence continues at coordinate 124,401 of JAKLJE010000012.1, read as the reverse complement.
ATTCGAAGCAGAAGGCTTGAAACCGCGTAAAGTAAATCTTCCGCGCGGTGTGAAAGATTTCAAAACTGACGAACATATTCGTCCGGCAAATCTGGAAGACATGGCAAAATTGCCGTCAGTATTCATGAAGGATGGTGTTCAGACTGCGGCCAATTCCAGCGGAATAGTTGACGGCTCTGCAATGACAATTGTGGCATCAGGATCCGCAGTGAAAAGTAAAAATCTGAAGCCTCTCACACGTATCGTTGCTTCAGCAACAAGTGCCCTTGATCCTAATGTAATGGGCCTTGGTCCTGTGCCATCAATCCGATACGTACTTGAAGTTGCCGGATTGAAGATTTCCGATATCGGTCTGGTGGAAATCAATGAAGCATTCGCAGCACAATTCATAGGATGTGAAAGAGAACTTGGTCTTGACAGAAACATCTGCAATGTGAACGGCGGAGCGATAGCATTGGGACATCCATTAGCGGCGAGCGGCACAAGACTGTCTCTCACTTTGTCCCGTGAGATGAACAACAGAAAAGTAAAATACGGAATTGCTTCGGCTTGCATCGGCGGAGGACAAGGAACTGCAATTCTTTTTGAAAATATTAATATCTGATAATTATGCCTACGAATATTTCACAATGGAGAATGGTTGGTCAGGACAAAGATTTTGAACTGACACATGAAACCGTCGAGAACCTTAAACCCGGAGATGCAATCGTTAAAATTGCAGGATGCGGAGTATGTCATACAGATATCAGCTTCTGGCATCACGGAGTTCAGACCAAACATGCAATGCCGCTTACACTGGGACACGAAATCAGTGGTAAAGTTGTGGCAGGTCCTGAATCAGTTCTAAATAAAAATGTAATCGTTCCCGCAGTTCTGCCTTGCGGCGAATGTGATTTCTGTAAAAACGATCGCAGCAATGTGTGCAGAAATCAATTGATGCCGGGCAATGATTTCCATGGCGGGTTTGCATCACATATTGTTGTACCATCCCGGTTTCTGTGTGTGGTGCCGGATGCAGTTCTGAACAAATATCCTTTGGAACAACTTTCAGTAATTGCAGATGCAATTTCGACGCCATATCAGGTGGTGAAAAAATCAGAACTCAAGGCAGGAGATCTGGCAATTGTTATTGGTGTAGGCGGTGTCGGAATTTATGGAGCTCTTATTGCCAAGATATTCGGTGCTAAAGTCATTGCTCTGGATATCAGCGACGAGAAACTCAAAGTTGCGGAGAACAACGGTGTTGATGCCACTTTGAATATCAAAGGTCTTGACCAAAAGGCAATCAAAGACAAAGTCAAAGAACTTGCTAAAAACATCGGAGCTCCTAAGTTCGGATGGAAAATATTTGAAATCAGCGGAACCAAACCGGGACAGGATCTCGCTTTCAATCTGATCACATTTGCTTCAACGCTTTCCATTGTCGGATTCACCATGGATAAGGTTGAAGTGCGCCTGAGTAATCTGATGGCCTTCGATGCAAAATTAATCGGGACATGGGGATGTAAAGCCGAGTTATATCCGGAAGTTGTGGCACTGGTTGCTGATGATCGTCTGAAGATCGGTCAGTTCGTGGAAACTTTCCCAATGTCGAAGATCAACGAAGTATTTAAAAATACGCTTGAACATAAGTACACGAAACGTTCTGTACTGGTTCCTGACTTCAATTGATATGAAAAAATCTATTCTCTACGCGATTCTGTTGCTATGCCCTGGTGCATTGATGTCCCAAACGGCAACTTCAGTAAACAACGGACCGTGGCTGATGCCAACAACCTGGAGCTGCAGTTGTGTTCCCACTCCCGGATATACGGTTGTCATTAATCACAACATCACGCTTAATACCAGTTTTGCATATACATCAGGCAGCATAACAATTAACAGCGGCGGTTCTTTGGTTCAGGACACACCAACCCGGGATATCTGGGTTAACGGCGGAGGATTTACCAATAACGGCAATGTCGATGTACGCTATTTGTTTGTACAGAGCGGAACATTTTCGAATGGCGGAACGATGACAATGACCGCGATGGCGAACTATGTCAATTTCACCAACACCGGTACCATTCAGAACGTCGATAGCTTATATCTCACCGGTGCAGTAATCAACAACGGTATTTTCCTGAATATCGATAGCATCACAACTGCAGGAACGTTTACCAACAACGGTGTGAGCACATACAATCAGTTTACGAATTCGGGCACATATACCAATAACAACAATCTCACCTTTACAGATGTAACGAATAACGGTACAATGACGAATAACGACACCATTACAGCGCTGAACAGCGGGTGGAATCAAGGCAACCTCGTGCTCTCGTCAGGTTCTTACTTTCTCGTCAACAATGGATTTCTGAATCACGATCTGACAACAGAAGATGCCATGATTGACAACAATGGCAGAATGAATGTCCTGGACAGCTGGTATAATTTTGATACGATAAAAGGTGTGTCCGGAAGTTTCATTGTTCAGGACAGTTCGGTAAACTACGGTGACATGAAACAGTCGTTCGATTTTTGTGACCTCACTCCTCCTACCTCCGCACCTTATATTGATTTCAATTTCGGGACTGTTTCCTCAGGTATTACCTGGTGCGTTAATACATCAGTGGCCGAACCAGCCTTCCATAACGTTGTTGTCTACCCCAATCCAGCCAACTCAGTTTTGTACATAAACAATAATTACCTGAATGGTAATTACAGCGCCACTATTTATTCCCTTACCGGGGCTGAATTGCTAACGGTAAAGAATAAAAATGAAATTGACATCACTTCACTTTCTGAAGGTTTATACATCTTAACAATCACAACAAATTCCGGAACTGTTATCCGTAAAATAGAAGTTACACGTTAATTCTGATTAATATGGAATCCTTGAAGAACCACAATATTGTTGACAAGAAATACACGGAAATAATATTCGAGAAACGCCCTTGTCTGGATAAGAACGGGCAGGCTGTTCCCGGTTTATTTAACGCATGGATAATTCTCAACAATCCCAAGCAATTTAATTCGTACACAACTGCAGCGGTGAAAGAAATTATTCTCGCATTCGGAGAAGCTTCGAATGACAGAAGCGTTGTTGCTGTTGTGTTCACTGCGGTCGGAGATAAAGCATTCTGCACCGGAGGAAATACCAAAGAATACGCGGAATACTACGCAGGTAATCCTCAAGAGTATTCTCAGTACATGAGACTTTTTAATGACATGGTTTCTGCAATCCTGAAATGTGAAAAACCTGTGGTGTGTCGTGTCAACGGAATGAGAATCGGTGGTGGTCAGGAAATAGGAATGGCGTGTGATTTCAGCATCTCCAGTGACATGGCAAGATTCGGTCAGGCAGGACCGAAACACGGAAGCGCTCCGATAGGCGGTGCAACTGATTTTCTTCCATTGTACACCGGTGTAGAGCGCGCCATGGCATCACTAACACTGTGCGAGCCATGGTCTGCTCAACAGGCATACTTTAACGGCGTGATTACTGAAATCGTTCCGGTACTGAAAGTAAACGGAAAGTTCATCGCCAATCCGATGGTTGTTACCGACCGAATGTTTGATGAATTCGGAAAGATCGTATACGGCACAAGTAAAACAGGTGAAGAACTTAAGAAAGCCAAGGATCTTGTTGCTACAGCAGAAACCGATCTGAGTTTACTCGATACAGCAGTTGACAGACTTATTACAAAGCTGCTCTACACTTTCCCGAACTGCACTAACAAGACAATCAGTGAGGTTCGCAAATTCAAACTTGAACATTGGGATAAGAATAAGGAAAGCAGCAGAGAGTGGCTTGCGCTTAATATGATGACAGAAGCAAAAGCAGGTTTCAAAGCATTCAACGAAGGCCCGAAGGAAAACCGTGAAATTGACTTCCTGAAACTGCGCACATTGTTGGCAGCAGGAAATCCATGGACTGAAGAAATGCATAATGTGATCTCTCCGCTTTATAACGCACAAAAACAAAACGCATGAGCAAACTCATCGAAGGTTTCAGCAATGGAGATTCAGTTCTCAAGATTGCATTCAATGACGGAAAAGGCAATGTCATCGATTATGAAATGATGGAAGAATTGCAGAGCGTTCTCGATGCTCAACGCGGCAACAATCATCTCAAGCTTATTATTTTTGAAGGTGAAGGCAAACACTTTTCATTCGGAGCCAGTGTCGAAGAACATCGCAAAGAGTTTGCTGACGCTATGATCAAGAATTTCCATAAACTGTTCTACACACTGCGTGATCTATCGATTCCAACAATGGCCAGAATTTCGGGACAATGTCTCGGAGGTGGACTTGAAGTTGCATTAATGTGTGATTTTATATTCGCCGATAATACTGCTAAACTTGGTCAACCGGAAATTGTGTTAGGCGTATTTCCTCCACCAGCCTCTCTGCTTCTTCCTCTGAAAATCGGCTATGCTAAAGCGGAAGAACTGCTGATAACCGGCAGAACATTTGACGCCCAGGAAGGAAAACAAATGGGGCTGATCAATAACGTGTTTGAAAACAAAGAGGAACTGGAAAGAGAAACAGATCTGTGGATCACCAAGCACATTCTTCCAAAGAGTGCTTCATCGCTTCGATACAGCGTAAAAGCTGCACGAGTGAAGTTTAATCATATCCTCACCAATTTCCTTCCGCAACTGGAGCATTTGTATCTGAATCAACTGATGCAGACAAAAGATGCCAACGAAGGAATCAATTCCTTTCTGGAAAAAAGAAAACCGGAATGGGCTGATTGCTGATTGGTCGTTTATACCAGTGCAGAAGCTATTTTTTCGGGATCCTGTTCCAACTCTATCTTGCGGGACTCCCCTAGCTCACGGTCTTTATCTGCAAAGCGAAAGAACATTTCTTCGAGTTCTTTTTCGCTGAACAGATTTTCTGCCATGATGAACAATTCATCATTTTCAATGGCAATGTGATCCAATAACTGATCGTAGTATTTCTCAAGAATAGCCTGAACATCGGCCCATCGCTGTTCATTCAGAGCAATATTTATATCCGCAGCATATTCGCGGAAGTTCTCATGATGCTCCAGCAGTTCGTCCAGAACAGGCTCAAGAATAAAATCAGGATGATCAGTCAATGCCGGGAAAAGCACTTCCTCTTCTTTATTGTGATGGTAACCGTCACTATAATCTTTGAGAAAACGCAGAATCTTTGTTATTGACGATTTGTAGGCTTCAACATCACTTACCCACAAACCTTTCAAAGATGCGATAACCGGTTCAAGCTGCTGAATTATTCCGTGCTCATGCATCAGAACATTAATCGGATTTTTTTCGCTCATATCAGTCCAAGCTCCTTATAACTTTTTTCAATAAAGACTTTCACCATATCTCTGCGATAGTTTCGCGAGAAGACATCGTTATCAACCGCACGAGACAACTTCAGCAGTTTTTTAACTACTTCTTCTACGGTTTCACCTTTATGAGTCTCGAGATATACCGGTTTCGGATCAACACCGGCCAGTGCAATTCTTATCTTTCCTTCATTGTCAATTGAAACCGAACTGGACAATGATGTAAACTCCAGGGATTCGCGCAATCTCAATTTATTGAAGACACAGCGAAAACCTTTATTGGCAGGAATTACCAACTCCGTAACGAGATCAGTATTGCTGATCAGTCGGGGACGAACACCGTTGCCTGTGTAGATATCTTTCAACAGAACATACTTTTCTTCACCGTTGAAATGATAGTAACGGATTTTAGCTTCCATACTCACAAGAACCGGCACAGTATCTGACACTAACTCTGAAAAACATGCATTAGGTCCGCCCGTTGCAATGCAAATATCACCTTCACATTTCAGGCAATACCCAACTGCTTCGCGCCACCATTCAGATTGATTATAATACAGACAACGATTTTCACACAAGACATTTCCACCGATAGTGGCTGTAGCTCTGATCAAAGGAGTTCCCACAGATCTGGCCGCATCGCACAAAGCAGGAAATAATTTTCGCAGTTCCGCACTTTTGGTTATCTCCTCGAGTGAAACCAGAGGGCCGATGCTAACGAACTCATTCCCCACGTTTATTCCTTTGAGTTCATGGATATCAGAAATGTCAATAAGCACCTCTGAATTCTCATTACCCTGCTGCTTGTTAACCATTACATCAGTACCCCCTGCAATGAAACGTGCATGCCTGTTATTATGACGCGCAATATCCAGTGCTTCCTGAACGCCCGCGGCTCTTATGTATTTTTTATCAATGATTTTCATGCTAATTCAGGTGTTTTACTTTTCAGTTCATTGATCTTCTGAAGCACATCTTCCGGCTTAACCGGCAATGATGTTATTCTGATTCCTACTGCATCGTAAATCGCATTTGTGATTGCCGGAATTGAAGGATGTAAAGCTCCTTCACCGCATTCCTTACCTCCAAACGGACCTTCAGGATCAATTGTCTCAATTATATTGGTGTGAATATCCGGCACATCCAGTGAAGTCGGGATTTTGTAGTTAATGAAATTTGCATTTGCCAGAAGTCCCTTGTAGTACAACATTTCTTCACTTACGGCCTGCCCCATTCCCATATGCCATGATCCCTGTAATTGACCTTCAACAGCCAACGGGTTCAACGCCTTGCCGCAATCGTGTGCACCCCACATATTCAATACTTTCACAAATCCGGTTTTCGGATCAACCTTTACTTCCGCAACAAGTGCACCGAAGCTGTATGAAGGACTCAGTCCGGCTCCAGCACCCTTGAAATCTCCGCCGAGTTTCGGAGAATTGTAAGCGCCACTTGAATTCAGCGCACCGACTTTCCGGGTTGCCATTTCAATTGCATCTTTCCAGGACAAGTCAACCTTTTTATCCGAAGTGAACACACGGCCTTTTTCCATTATCAGATCTTCGATTGCCGACTGTGTATGCTTCGCCACACCTTCAAGTATTTTCGCCTTGAGGTTTTCTGCAGCAGACTTTGCAGCATTGCCTGCCATAAACGTTACGCGACTTGAATAACTACCAAGATCGATCGGAGTCAGCAAAGTATCAGCTGCAACCACAAACATATCTTCCATTCCGATTCCCAGCACTTCACCAACTATCACCGCGAGCATTGTATCACTTCCCTGTCCTATATCGCTTGCTCCAGAAGTGATCAGAACTCTTCCATCAAGATCTACTTTAAGATGTACAACAGACTGCGGATATTCATTCCAATGAATCGGCAAAGCACTTCCGCTGATGAAGAATCCGCATGCAACACCGATACCGTGACCGTATGGCAGTTTTCCATAGCGCTCTTTCCACCGCGATTGCTCCATTACTTTTTCAAGACTTAACCTGCTTCCGTTGGAAGTGATTCTGTACTGTCCGACCGTCAGTGTATCAGAAGTCAGGAAATTCTTCATGCGCAACTCACAAGGATCCATCTTAAGTTTTGCTGCCATGATATCCAGCATCGTCTCAATTGCATAGCGAGAGTTGACCGCTCCATGACCTCGCATTGCCCCCGACTGAGGTTTATTTGTATACACTCTCAGCGTTTTAAAACCGAAATTATCCAGCTTATAAGGAGCCTGGAGCAGTACTCCGTTATAGTAAGATGTCACAACTCCGAAACTGCCATACGCACCTCCATCAATAACAATATCGGCATCCAGCACTTTCATAAGTCCATTATTATCCACACCAAGTGACATTTTAATTTTACTTGGATGGCGTCCGTGATTGCTCAGGAAAACTTCTTCACGACTGAATCTTGTTTTAACAGGTCTTCCTGTCTTTCTCGCCAGATGAGCAATTATAATCTCATGTGGAAAAGGATCACTCTTACCACCGAATCCTCCTCCAACGTACGGCTTTATTACGCGAACGCGGCTCATTGGCACTTCCAGTACTTTTGCAAGATATCGGTGCAAGTAATGAGGCACTTGTGTGGCAGTAATAATTGTCAAACCGTTCTCGTCCCACCAAGCAGTTGCAGCATGCGGTTCAGTGAATGCATGTGTCACGCCTTTGAATTCAAAGGACATATCCAGTCGGTGTTCAGCTTTGCCAAGTTCAGCCTTCTGATCTCCGAAACGCAATTCGGCTTTCTTGTGAATATTGTTGTTGAATTTGCAATGCGCATGAATCTTTTCATTGGCTCCCACATCATTTACGGATTCATCCATTTCAAAAAACGGATGCAATTGTTCATACTCCACTTTTATCGCTTTACATGCGGCTTCAGCAGCTTCCTCCGTTTCTGCAGCAACTGCAGCCACGACTTCGCCCACGTATCTGGTTTTGTCAACAGCCATAGCAGTTTCATCCTGAGAAATAGGAAGTACCCCGAAAGCAATTGGCAGCTCTTTTCCCGTAAGTACATACTTGACTCCTCTTATTGCTGAAACTGCTTCTGTATTAATCGATTTTATCCGTGCATGAGGGAAAATACTACGCAGAAATCTACAGTGCAGTGCATTTTTGATTTTTATGTCATCTGCATAATCGGCCGACCCGGTAACTTTCTTTCCGGCTTCAATATATGGTCGTCCTACACCGACCAAATGCTTCTCTTTGTCTTCTGAGCATGTACCACCGCAGCCACAATTGCTTTTGTTGTTCACATATGCATCAATGGCATCAATTATTTTTATGTAACCTGTACAGCGACAAAGATTTCCTGAAATAGCTTCCCGGATTTCATCTTTGGTCGGCTTTGGATTTTCCTTCAGAAACGCGAGCGCCGTCATTATCATTCCGGGCGTGCAATAACCGCACTGAATCGCTCCGTATTCTACAAACTTCTGCTGCAGGGCATGCAGCTGTCCGTTCTCCGCAACACCTTCAATAGTTGCAATGTTCTTTCCTTCACAACGAAAAGCCAATGTAATGCAGCTTTGAACCGGTTTACCATCAACAAGCACGGTACATGCTCCGCAACTTCCCTGTTCGCATCCTGTTTTGGTTCCGGTCAGATGAATTTTGTCACGTAAAACACGAGCCAATGTATCATGGTCTTCAGCTGTAACTGTATGATCGGTTCCGTTTACTTTTAATGTTATCAATCTCATTTTGTGATCTTATTAATCTTTTGAGCGGCTTCAATGTTTGAAACACTGAATGCCGTATTTTTTACCTGTATGATTTTCGCTGCAATGCTTATCGCAATTTCCTCAGGACTTTGTGCATTAATATTGAAACCCATCGGAGTATCTACCGCAGCAAATTCTTCTGCAGTACAAATGCATCCTGAAATGAACATTTTGCGCGTCACTTCAACTTTGCGCATACTTCCGATCATTCCGAGGTATCCGTATTTGCGCTGAATACATGAAGCAAGAATCTCCCGATCCATCGTATGATCACGAGTCATTACAGCGACATACACATTCTTACCGAAAGGCAGTCGCGGCAGTATTTCTGAATGGTGAAACGGCAGTTTGTGTATCTCTGATGAACGCATTTTATCCAGTTCCTCCTTGCGATCATCTATCACGTACACCTCAAAGCTGAGTCTGTTCATTACCTCGCCTAACGCCCTTCCGACGTGACCTGATCCAAATATGTAAAGGCGATCGGGAGCGCTGATAAAATCAATGAAAATACTCACCGAACCACCACAACACATTCCGTGCTGCTGCAGCAAATTGTGCGAATACATTTCCGATTGTCCGATGTTGATTACATTAAGCGCATTTTCGATTACCGTTTTCTCAAGGTCTCCGCCGCCGATCGTTCCGAATATTTTTCCTGAAGATGTAACAACCATTTTCGCCCCGGCCTTTAATGGTGTTGAACCTTTGGTAGCAACAATGGTGCACAGCGCACAATGTTCACCGCGTTTCAATACTTCATGCATTTCATCAAAAATGTTCTTCATATTAAGCTGAATTCTCCGGTGATATATTCTCTGTACGCATCAGAAGTATCAAGATCAATCAATATGCCCGAATCTTTTGTTTCCACTCTGAGATTGTCAGCTTTCTTTAACTCCACATTCAATACGCTATCACTATCTGCAGAACACAAACTCACCATTACGTTGGCGTTAACTAAAACCGGATGACCGCCCTTGTTCCCGTAAACAGGAATAATCACCGAAGCGTTGCTCCGATTGGCATACATCAACTTCAAAGTCGCCGTTTGCAGCGAAGGATTGTCTGCATTGTGAATAAAACAGTAATCCGCTTCCGATACAGAACGCAGTCCAAGTTGTACAGAATAAAATCGCCCCAACTCCTGCTTCGGATTACACACAACAACCACGTTCAGTTGCTTAAACTGACGGCATATTTCCCCAACAGCGTCTGCGTTCTCAAAAGAAGTCACAATTGCAACAGTTGAAAAAGCAAACTGAGATGCACTCTTCAATATGCTTTCTAAAATGGGATGACCGTTACGATCGGGTAATAAATATTTACACGTGCCCATCCTGGAAGAAGTTCCTGCCGCCAATATGATCAGACCCGTTTTTATTGAAGACATCCGGATGAATTGCACTGTTTGACTATCTCATAAAGTTCCTCACATGGAGTTGATTGATAAATGATATATATCATAATACCTTCGGGGCGGTTCTTGGACAGATGGGATAAACCATAAGAAACCACTACAAACTATAAGAGCAATCGTTTTGCAGCAAACATCAGTGTGTCCAAATAAATGTTTACTACTATTAATGATTGACATCGATTTCTAGATAATTCCGTCTGTTATTGCTAATTTTAGATTGATGATTGAATTCAACTACGATATAATCATTATCGGCGGAGGTCCCGGCGGGTCTTCTTCCGCAATTTACCTTCGACAGAAAGGCTACAAAGTTGCCTTATTTGAAAAGGAAATTTTCCCGCGTGACCATGTTGGAGAATCACTTATTCCATTCACTTATTACAAGCTGAAGGAGATGGGTGTACTGGAAGATGTGATGCAGTATTCGACGATGAAGCCGGGTGTGAATTTTGTCGATGCAGATGGTAAGCGTCAATCTGTATGGTGCTTTGATCGCATAATGAATGACGGAGCTCAGATGTCAATGCATACACTGCGAGCACCATTTGATCATGCGATATTGAAACGAGCAAGAACTCTCGGTGCGGAAATTTATGAAGGCGCAACAGTGCGTTCAGCGGATCTGAGTGATCCGGAAAGTGCTGCTGTAAAAGTGATTTTGCATGACGGGACAGAACAAACGGTTCGAGCACGCTTTCTGATAGATGCCAGTGGTCAACATTCTTTTTTGGCTTCATCAATGAACGTTCGCAAGCCTTATCCAGGTTTGGATCGTGTTGCATTATTCACACATTGGATAAATACGAAATACGATGCAGCTTTAACCGGCGGACTCATCAAGATAATTTACCTCGGAGGAGAAAAACTGGGATGGCTTTGGGTAATTCCGGTCGGAAGAAATCACCTGAGCATTGGTGTTACGCTCAACAATTCTTATGTGCGCGAGCAAAAGAAAATTCTCGGTGATAATTGGAAGGAGTTGCTTTACAGACAAGAAGTAGGATTTGCCGAAAACCTGAAGCAGATACTTGCTGATGCTGATATAGAACATGCAGTACAGGTTCTGGGCGATTACTCATTCAGTGTAGAGAAGAAATACGGAACCAACTATGTACATGTAGGTGATTCAGGCGCTTTTCTCGATCCGATTTTTTCCAGCGGAATTTACATTGCGATGGAGGTTGCCGAGCGTGCTTCAAGGTGCATTGACGTACAACTTCGCGAAGGCAAAGAACGCGGTCAGGAGCAATTCAAAACGGAGTTCTCTAAAATTGAAGGAGCGTATCGGTTGGTAGAAAAATTTGTACGTCTATTCTATCAACCCGACTTACTCAACTTCTCACATGCAGGTGTAAACGATAACGGCTACCAGAAGTTTCTGAATGCGTATGAAGCGTTTCATTACTTGCTTGCCGGAGATTTCTTTTCCGAATACAAAAAATACGAAGAGTTTCTCGATCAACTGAACAACGAAAAACAATTCAATAAGTTTGTTCACTTCGTAAAATCGCAAGCGCAGGAATATCCTGACCAGGAATTCTGCCGTTATTCGTTTGAGGATGTATATGGCCACCTTCCGAACACCGATCGCGTTGCTCCAGGATTATTGGGCAAGTCCTGATTACGCTGCCCAACTGTCTCGATCCAGACTGCGGTATTGAATTGCTTCGGCGAGATGCTCTGCTTCTATTCTTTCGCTTCCGGCAAGATCTGCAATTGTTCTCGAAACTTTAAGTATGCGATCATACGCACGCGCCGACAATCCGAGTTTTTCCATTGCGGTTTTCAGTAATGCCATTCCGCTTTCATCGATGTGACAGACGTGTCGCAACAATCCTGCGCTCATCTGTGCGTTACAGTGAACACCTTCGTTATCTGCAAAGCGTTGCATTTGAATCCGACGTGCGCGCACCACTCTTTCCCGAATTGTTTCACTTGACTCCGAATGATGTTTCCGGGTAAGTTCACTGAATGAAACAGGAGTTACTTCAATGTGAATATCAATTCTATCGAGAAGCGGGCCGGAAATGCGATTCAGATACTTCTGTACTGTTCCCGGCGGACATACGCACTGTTTCTCCGGATGATTGAAATATCCGCAAGGACAAGGATTCATTGACGAAACGAGCATGAACCCTGCAGGATAATTCACCGAAAACCGCGCGCGGGAAATTGTAACAACACGATCTTCAAGCGGCTGACGCATCACTTCAAGAACTGTGCGTTTGTATTCCGGTAATTCATCGAGAAACAACACACCGTTATGCGCCAATGAAATTTCTCCGGGTTGCGGATTACCGCCTCCTCCAACGAGAGCCACATCAGAAATTGTATGATGCGGTGCGCGAAACGGGCGAGTTAAAATCAGGCCGGTGTTCTTCCCTGTTTTGCCTGCAACGGAATGAATCTTTGTTGTTTCCAGCGCTTCATCATTTGTCATCGGCGGCAAGATGCCAGGCAGTCTGCGTGCCAACATGGTTTTACCTGCGCCGGGCGGACCGATCATAAGAATATTGTGACCGCCGGATGCAGCAATTTCCAAAGCACGCTTAATATTCTCCTGTCCGCACACATCTGCAAAATCAAATTCAGGTTGCTGAACACCACGCACCACTGTCATCACCGAGTGTACGTAGGGTTTCATTGATTCCTGATTCTGAAGCATTGAAATCACTTCTGAGATGTGCGCACAACTGTAGATTTCAACGCCATCAACCACGCCCGCTTCCGCAGCATTTTCTGATGGAAGAATAAGTCGTTTATATCCGCTGTCTCTGGCACGAATGGCCATGAGTAATGCGCCGCGCACAGGACGAAGAACTCCATCCAAAGCCAATTCACCCATGATAATTGTTGAGTCCAGGATATCCGTAACCAATTGCTCTGAAGCGCAAAGAATTGAAATCGCAATCGGCAGATCATAGGCTGAACCTTCCTTGCGCACATCAGCCGGGGCGAGATTCACAGTGATTTTCTTTCCCGGAATTTTATATCCGTTATTCCGCAGTGCGGCATCAATACGTTGTTGCGATTCTTTGATTGCGCTGTCCGGCAATCCTACAATGTGGTAGTTGATTCCTGTATCAATGTTTACTTCTACCGTAACTACTGTCGCTTCAATGCCGAACACGGCACATCCAAAAGATTTGACTAAAGACATAATTAATAAAAGGTTTAATAAGTACTGATTCTTCGTAACGAGCTTGCATCTAATCCTACTCAATCTATGATTGCAAATATATAAATATTTTGTTTATTCATTAAACTAATGATTAAACGCAAAAATTGATCGTTTTGAGGTCGAATCAGAAGCGGTACGGATTTTGTTATCTTTAGAATCATCTTAACCAATCACCGATGAAAAGAATTTACGCAGCTTTCTCTTGCCTTTTATTGAGCGCAGCTTTGTATGCGCAAACACCAACAACTACACCATCCAATTGCTACACGAAGTGGGAACAGAAGTTCGAAGAACGCGGGGCAGAAGAAGTGGCTGACGGAACACACGAAGATGTGATCATTACAGTCCGTGTCGGGGCTGATGCACAATGCTGGACCGGAAAAGTTGAAGTGAAAGGCGGAGTGATAACCGCAATGTACCGAAAGCTACAGGATGGAACTTATGAAGTTTATAAACCGAAGCTGAAGTTTGACGTTCCGATGAAAATAGTCAATGGTATTTCGGTTTCGCTTCTTGGTGTTGATGATGAACTCATCAACGTTATTTTCCCTAAAACACTGAAGCCGAAAAAAGTTGGCTATTCAAGCGCTCCGGAACCACCTCAGGATTAATTACCTGAAGTGTTATCTGCCCGACGCAGTTTCATGATCATGTATTGGGTCTGGCCCTTGTCGGCAGCGAGAGTATCTTCCCAGAAAATATAACGGGTGGAATCGGAAACAACGGTTTCACCCTTTTTTATGGACTCCAGTTTTTTTCTGGTTCCGTCGGGATACAGATAATAGAAATTGCGTTCCAAAGATTCCCGCACGGTTCTGAAATCCTCGTTAAGCAGAATTTCACCCTGACTGTTGAAGCGAAAGAACAATGAATCAGCCGTACTTCCAACTTTTGTTTTAGAGTTTTCATCGTGAAGGAATTCAACCTTCACATCTCCAGTGTAACCGGCTTCAATAAGGAAAACGTACACCGGTGCTTTGTAGGGATCCCGTTCATTCAGATACCACAAAAGTGGTCCGAGAACCAATGCTGCCTGTATGAAAACATCCAATTCCCAGGACAAGCTAATCTTGGCGAGAATAAATGAAGAGAGAAGAAAGCCTCCTGAAATGTAGAGAAGGTAATAGCTCCAATCCGGAATTGAATGATCACCGATCAGATTCCATGCAATGATGAAAAGAAATATGGCGATGAGCAGCCAGGCAACCAGTGCCAACGGATAAGCGTACCATTTCATAGCTGCGCGATAATTCAAGCTTACGCCTGACGAAGCTCAAATTCGTAAAACTCCATAATCTGATTCGCCAGGAGTTTCTTGCAGGCTTCATCCACCTTTGTGTGAGCTACTTCCTTCGAAGGTGCTTCAACTTCCAGTGTGATGTGCTTTCCGATGCGGACATTTTCGATTTCCGGCAAGCCAAGATTCTTCATACTTCCGGTAACCGCTTTCCCTTGTGGATCGAGAAGTGCCTTCAATGGCATTACGTCAATTTCTGCAATGAATTTCATTTCTTTCTAGGCCGGGAAATTTCAGCATTTGCACAAAAGCGCGCAAATCAGAATTCCTTAGCGGTGACAAATTTACTAAAGGTTTTGTTGCGAAGATTTTCTGCTCGGATTTACTAACCGAATTCGGGGCAATGTTGATAAATTCCTTTAGGAACGCGGCTTTATTCGCACAGCATAAACAATTGACATAAGGATGTATGTCAGAATAATAAGCGGCAGCGCGGCCAGATGAAGAATTCCGAATAAGGAAAGCGTTACCGCAAGAAAAATGTACTGTATTTCATTGCCTTTCCACTTTACCGATTTGATCTTGAAAGAGAACATAGGAAGCGGAGATATTAAAAGCACCGACATGACCACGGAAATCGCCACAAGAGTTGTTTGCGACCTCCAGAACAAAGCAACAGCCAAGGCGAATTCGTTAAACATTCCCCAAGCATTCGGTACGGCATCCTGCAAATAATAACTGAATCCGGAGAAGCGATATGCTTCCTGATTATCAATACCGAAAAGCACAGGAAGTCCGCAAATCAGGAGTGCATTTGCCAAAGTGGGCAATCCGATAAACGATTCCGATTGGCGTGTATCCACATTGAATTTCGCTAAACGCAGTCCGGAAAAAAGCGGAATGATAAATCCAACGTAGGGAAGATACTCGCGCCAGCCGGTATCGTTGCTGAGCGAATCATGCGGTAATCCCGCAAAGCGAATCAACTGGAACATTACCATTCCGGGTACAACACCGAAGGTTACCATATCTGCAAGTGAATCCAACTCTTTTCCCATTGGAGAACCTTGCTTCAATCCTCGTGCAGCAAATCCATCAAGAAAATCGAAAACGCAAGCCAGCATTACCAGATAAACTGCAATTCCGATGTTGCCATCAATAACATTGAACACAGCAATACAACCGCAAAGCAGATTGCCAAGAGAAAGCAGATTGGGAACTGAAAAGAGTGTTTTCATTTTCACTTACGATTTCGGTTTCACCAGATTGTTGATTATTGAGAGCAGAACATACAACACAATAATTAATGGCAATGCGACAAATTTCAATAATACAAGCATTAAGACAGAAGCAGCAAGAAAAGAATAACGCAGTTCATTACCCTTCCATCTGAATGATTTTACTTTGAGAGAGAAAAGGGGTATTTCGGAGATCAGAAGAAGCGAAAACACTACAGTAACAGCAAGTAAAAACCACGGAGACACGGAGAGACTTGCCAACAAATTACTATCTAACGCCATCAATTTCCGTGCGCCGGCACCGTTCAACTCGTAGCTGACATCAGAGCCGAGAATCAAAGGCAGCGAACAAATGAAAATTGAATTAGCAGGAGTTGGTAAACCGATGAAAGAATCCGTTTGTCTGGAATCGTTATTAAACTTTGCGAGCCGGAGTGCAGAGAATAGCGTTATGAGAAAGCTGACATAAATGATCGGGGGACTAACGAAGTAGGCAGGATTAGTGTAAGTACCGAACTGATTGAGATCAAAGGAAGTTGATTTCAAATGTTCCGAAAAAAAAGAGAGGTTCAGTAATTTATACATCACTACGCCCGGCACAACACCGAACGTTACCATATCGGCAAGTGAATCCAGATCTTTTCCAATGGGTGAATATTGTTTGAGCGCACGAGCAGCAAAGCCATCCAGAAAATCAAGCACCGCCGCAATTCCTACCAAATACGCCGACCAAATCAGATTCCCTTGAAAAGCGAATACTATTGCAAGACAACCGCAACCTAAATTAGCGAGGGTAATGAGGTTCGGAATGGTAAATAATTTCATGGTGTAAAGTTAAACTATTCAGCATTCCGTATTGCGAATTACTAATTCGGATTTGTTTCCTGTGAATGGGATAAAAAGTTCACATCTGAATATCAATGATAAATAAACAGTGAACTGATTAACTTTACCAAATGGGTTTTACCTCCCTGCAATTTGTATTCTTTGTTCCGATTGTTTTCGGATTGTACTGGACGATTCCGGTGCGGTGGAGGAATTTGCTATTGCTTGCAGCGAGTTACTACTTCTACATGACGTGGAATTACCGCTTCGGAGCTTTGCTGTTCGCAACAACATTCATTGATTGGATGTTGGGAATGCAGATCGAAAAGTCTGTCTCTCCGAAAAAAAAGAAACTGTTTGTTGCGTTGAGTCTGATCTCTAATCTCGGTTGCCTGGCAGCATTCAAATACACTGCATTTCTCTATAATACTTTTGAATGGACGAGATCTGAAATCAGTGGAATGAATCCACACTATATGGAGGCATTAATAATTCCGGTTGGATTATCGTTTTACGTTTTTCATTCACTCAGTTACATCATTGATATTTCAAGAGGTAAAATAAAAGCGGAAACCAACTTCGGAACATTCGCTTTGTTCGTTTCCTTCTTTCCGCAACTCGTGGCAGGACCAATTGCACGTTTCGGAGAATTAGGAGTACAGTTTCGTGAAGAGAAAAAATGGAACACCGAACAATTTCTGTCAGGATGCCGCCTCGTGCTTTGGGGTTACTTCAAAAAAATTGTCATTGCTGATCGCCTCGCAACAATTGTAAATCCTGTGTTTGAAAATCCGGAAACATATAATGGACTAACACTCTTTATTGCCGGCATTTTCTTTACCGTTCAGGTTTACTGCGACTTTTCAGGTTACTCAGATATTGCAGCAGGAGTTGCGCGCTTCTTCGGTTACGAGCTCAAGCTGAACTGGAGACGACCTTTGCTATCGAAATCGCTGCATGAATTCTGGGGAAGAAATCATATCAGCATGACATCATGGTTCCGTGATTATCTCTACATATCATTGGGCGGAAGTCGTGTAGCATACCCACGATGGCTGCTAAACCTATTTCTTGTTTTCCTTATCAGCGGCTTATGGCATGGAGCAAGCTGGACATTTGTAGTTTGGGGCGCACTTCACGGAATAGTGTACATTGTTGAAATAGTACTGAAAGACAAACTCCGAATTCCGTTCGGTGGCTGGATTTACCTTTTCCTTTTTCATTCGCTGGCACTGATCGCTTTCCGCGCGCAGAGTTTTACCGATCTAACAACAATTTACCATCACATATTTTCATTCCACTGGAGTGCAGAAGTGAGTTACACAGAACTCACCGCCATTGCCGATCGTCTACCTGTGGTGTTGTCATTTGTCGGAATTGCATGTCTGTTTGCCTATGAACTTCGTGAAGAACATCGTTGGCTCTCAACAATACCGAAAATGAAAACTGTTTGGCGACCGCTGTTCTATACACTTCTGTTTGTTTCATTATTCACCATTGGCGAATTTTCAGCCAATGAATTTATCTACTTCCACTTCTGATGAAACGTGCACTCATATATGCGCTTTTCGCACTTGCTCTCACGTACGTGATACGAGAGTTGCTGTACATCGGAATACGGAAAAACAAAGGCGGGGAATTCGATAAACTGAACACTGCATTCGTGAAAACGAATGACTATGACATTCTTATCATCGGATCTTCCAGAGCTGAATGTCAATTCTATCCTCCCGTGATTGATTCGGCAACCGGATTGCGCAGTTACAATATCGGAATGACAGGTGCTGTAATGCCGTTCATTGCGGCGTCATTGGAAGCGTATCTCGAGAACAGTGCTCCGCCAAAGTATGTTATCCTGAATCTTGATTTACATTCTTTGGGCGACGCAACAGACACCGTGTATAAATTCCCTCGATACTTTGCGTATCTCGATAACCGAAAATTATATGAAGGTTTAACTGCGTGCGATAGCAGATTTCCGGCATTCCGTTGGACATCAGTTTACAGTATGCCGTACTTCGGCACAAAATATCTCAGCAATTCTTTACACGGCTGGCTCGGCATTCCCACAAAATATGATACAGAATATATTTCGGGATTTGCGCCTTGCAAACCTGATCCGCGCATGGGAAGTGCTGATTCCATCGAATTAATCCAAACCCATGCGAAACCATCTCAGGAAATAATCGATGCGCTTGAAAACATCCTGAAAACCTGCAAAAAACACAACATACGATTGATTCTAACTGTCAGTCCGCTGTTCTACAGGCAGGAAGAAGCGGCTCTCTCCTACTCCTCCTCCAAAGAGCAGATATCAGGTTTCGCCACCAAAAATCAACTGACGTGGATAGATCTTGATCACGATTCAATACGATTCCGTTCCGAATATTACGGTGATCCTGCCCATTTGAATAAACAGGGAGCGATAAACTTTACCCGCCGTTTTTGTTCCGAGCTTCAACAATATTTGCGGGACTAATCCGTTATGCAGTGATTCGGTTTTAAATCGTATTTTTATACTGGCACTTATGAAACGTATTATTCTCGTTTTTTCCATTCTTTCTTTGGCGATTGTTGATGCTTCCGCTCAGATTCGCAAGTACAGCAACGAGTTTCTCGCAATCGGCGTTGGCGGCCGCGCTTTCGGTATGGGAGGTGCAACTGTAGCAGGATGTAACGATGTAACTTCAGGTTACTGGAATCCGGCAGGATTAACGGGAATCAACAATGACTTTCAAACCGGGTTGATGCACGCAGAATATTTTGCGTCCATTGCCAAGTACGACTACGGTGCGGTTGCCGGTAAAATTGACAGCAGCTCTGCTTTCGGTATCAGTGTGATTCGATTTGCAGTTGACGATATCGCTAACACAACGCAGCTGATTGACGCAGGTGGCAATCTGGATTATGACCGCATCACAACTTTCAGTGCGCAGGATTATGCTTTCATTTTCTCTTATGCCAGAAAAATGACTGTTCCCGGATTAAGCGTTGGAGGCAACTTCAAAATAATTCGTCGCACGGTCGGAGATTTTGCAGGTGCATGGGGATTCGGTATAGATGCGGGTGCGCAATACCAATTGGGTGAATGGAAAATGGGAGCTGTAGTTCGTGATGTAACTTCAACCTTCAATGCCTGGAGCTACAATCTTTCTCAGGAAATGATTGATGCATTCACTCAAACGGGAAATGAAATTCCGAAGAACGGACTCGAACTCACTATGCCACGTTTGATTTTCGGAGTATCGCGCACGTGGACATTCGGCAAGAAAGATCAGTTCAGCGCAGGAGGAGAAATTGACTTCGTAAATACATTCGACGGTAAACGTAATGTTCCGATCAGAACAGGATTGTGGAGCATGGAGCCGGTTGCAGGAATTGAATTGGGATTGAAGAATATGATTTTCCTTCGCACCGGAATTTCAAACATCCAGAAAGCAAAAGATGTTTTGGGAGAATCCGTAACAACCTTTCAACCCAATTTCGGTGTAGGAATAAAAATCAAATCCGTTTCCATTGATTATTCCCTTACCGATATCGGAGATCAATCAATAGCACTTTACTCCAACGTTTTCTCTCTGCGGATCGATCTGAACAGAAAGAAAACCTGAGCAAGCAATAACATGTAACCCCGCATGAAACAGCTTTACACGCTGATACTTTCTTCTCTGATTGCACTTTCCCTCAATGCACAGAATCGCGGGAATGAATGGATTAATTATTCCCAGAAGTATCTGAAGATAAAAGTTGCGACTGACGGGATTTACCGAATAGATTCGACTGTACTCTCTAATGCTGTTGCCGCAACTGGCGGGAGTTTATCTTTTATTGACCCAAGAAATTTTCAGCTCTTCCATAACGGAATTGAAGAATACATCTGGATTGAAGGTGAATCGGACGGTACTTTCAATAGCGGAGATTACATTGAATTTGCAGGATTCAAAAATACCGGAGAGATGGATGCCGAATTGTACAGCCATCCGGATAGTCTTCTGAACCCGTTCTACAGTCTATTCACAGACACATCGGTTTATTTCCTGACGTGGAATAACAGCACCAACAACAGAAGAATTTCCCCCGCTCAGGATACTGCATTCAGCAACTACTCATTGAATACAAGTTCATTTTTCAGTACCGAAAAATTTGCAGGTTCTCATTTGTACTTGCCCGGATATCAGGATCCATCAGGCATTACAGATCCTCAATTTCTGGCAGGTGAAGGATTTTATTTTTATGCCGCAGGCTATGGCTCGCCGCAAAATTTCGGACTTAACTCCCAATATGCAGATCCGTCTGGCCCACCGGCAAAATTGCGTTTTCGTATCGGCACACACTCGAATGATTACAATACCGCAAACGACAATGACATTCGCATTCAATTCGGAAGTACAACTTTTGACACCATTTACGATGGTCACGGAGTATTCACACACACGGATTCAATTGCCAACGCAACTTTGAATTCCAGTATGCAAATCTTTACGATCCAGAACGTAAATATCAATAGTTCTGTTTCCTCAGGAAATTTTGCGGTTGCGTGGATCACGATGGAGTATGCACACTTGTTCAACATGGAAGGTCGCACTAATTTTCAAGGTACGTTGCAGGACCATCCTACAGAAAATAAAAGCCGCATTCAACTTAACAATATCGGAGGTACCGGAACTGTACGTTGGTATGATTTTTATAACCACACACGCACAGACGGCGTTTATAACGGAACACATTGGGAATTTCTGATACCAAATGGTAACGGCTCTAAAAAATCATTCATGGTTTTTTCCGAATCTTCAGTTACAAATGTGATCTCTATTGTTCCTGCGGGTAATGCAGGAACTTTTACTGATTACACACAATCGTCCGGTGATTCCGCATTCGTATTAATCAGTCATGCTATTACGAGATCAGTGGCGAATGATTACAGTGCATACAGAGCATCGGTTGCAGGAGGTGCGCATCAAGTAGTCCATGCTGACATCAATGAACTATATGATCAGTTTTCATGGGGTATCGCATACAATCCGCTTGCGATTAAGCATTTCTGCGGATTCCTGATTGATACATTCCCGACTGCTCCGGCACACCTTTTCCTGTTTGGAAAATCTATTGAAGGTTCCTATTCCCGTTATGCATATTCTGCACAAAACCTCATTCCGACCTTCGGCTATCCGGCCAGTGACAATCTGCTCACCCAAGGACTCATCACGAATGGTTGGGAGCCTGCAATTCCTACAGGTCGACTTGCCGCACGTGACAGCTCACAAGCGAAATGGTATTTCGACAAAGTAGTCGAATACGAAAATAATGCGCCTGCAGATTGGATGAAAAATGTGCTGCATTTCGGCGGTGGTACAAGCCTGGGCGAACAAACTTCTTTCCGATACTATCTTGACGGATACAAGTCAATCATTGAAGACACCAGTTTCGGTGGGAATGTTACTTCCTACTTCAAAACCAGCAGCGCACCTATTCAGATCAATCAAAGTGATACACTACGCGATCAAATAGAAGGTGGCGTGTCGATAATGACATTTTTCGGACATGCGTCCGGAACGGGATTCGATCAGAGCATTGATGATCCGCAGAATTACGACAACTTCGATCGATATCCGCTTCTCATTGCAAATTCATGTTATGCTGGAGATATTCATACAACGGGAGTGAGCTCCAGCGAAGCTTTCACTCTACTCGACAGAAGAGGAACAATTGGTTATGTCGCTTCAGTTGGATTAGGAGTTGCTCCGTTCCTGAATCTTTATACAACGGCATTGTATTCAGGAATAAGCAAAGTTAACTACGGACAAAGTATTGGATACAATATCCGTTACGCAGTTCTTCAAAGTCAGTCGCAAGCAGGCAATCTGCCGGCAATGAAAGCAACAGCGCTTGAAATGACACTGCAAGGTGATCCGGCAATAGTAATCAACTCGTTTCCGAAACCTGACTATTCCATCACAACACCTGACATAACTTTTGATGCGGAATCACAGCCTGACAGCATCATTGTTTACGTTACTGTTACCAACATCGGTAAAGCGGTTAACGACTCAATGATTGTTCAACTGCAACGTTATTTCCCGAATGGTGATACAACAATGCATTATCGTTTTGTTGCTGCTCCGAAATTCAGAGATACCGTGTCGTTTGTAATTCCGACCGTAATTCAGAATGCGGTTGGTCTGAATAAATTCCGCGTCACACTGGATTATTTCAATCAGATTGACGAACTGGACAATTTCCTGAATAACAAGAATATTCCGGATGCAGAACTTCTCATTCGCGGAAGTGCAATTGTTCCCGTGTATCCGTACAATTTCGCTGTGATTCCAACGGATACAGTGACTTTAAAAGCATCTACGGTAAATCCTATGGAACCGTATCGTTCCTGGAGATTCGAAATTGACACGACCGATCTTTTCAATTCACCATTCAAGATTTCAGTTCAGCTTTTCGATTCCGGAGGAGTGGTTCGCTGGAAACCGAATATCAATTTCAGTGACAGCATGGTTTATTTCTGGCGGGTGAGTCCGGATTCCATCACGGCAGGAGATCAGTTCCTCTGGCGCATGCATTCTTTCCAATATATAAATGGACAAACCGGTTGGGGACAGGACCACATTTATCAATACACAGAAGATAAGTATCAGTTCGTAAACCTGAATCGTGCGCAACGTTCATTCGAATTTGTAAATGACATCAAAACCATTAGTGTAAAGAACGGTGTGTATGACAATGTGAATGTTGTTTGGAACGAAGTGTGGTGGAAATTGAATGGTGCAACTCAGCACATTTTTTCATGTACGCCTGCATTCGGACTTTCAGGTGTTTCAATTGCAGTATTGGATCCGACGAGCGGAACACCGTGGCGCCACGGAGATGATTCGCTGTATGTGTATCCGAACGGCGTTTTGAATTGTGTTGCAGGGTCGCCTATTCAGTACTTATACGCATTCGATTTTTCCGACATGGATGCAACGAACAGAAATTTCATTCGTAGTTTCATTGACAGTATTCCGGTCGGATACTATGTTCTTGTTTACAGTCAGAATCATCATAACAACCTCGCGTATGATCCCGCCCTGCAAACGGCTTTGGGCAACATCTACACGGGCGCAGTTTCATCTGCTTCAGTTCCTGACACATTACCTTGGATACTTTTCGGTCGCAAAGGGATGAGCAGCGGAACGGAAGTAGTGGGTACATCCGCAACACAATACATCACCTTCAACGATACGATTCAGACAAATTGGAATACCGGTTACATTGAAACACCGTTAATCGGACCGGCTCAATCCTGGGGATCTGTGCATTGGAAGCAACATGAAGTTGAAGTGCCGGATAACGATAGCGTTTATCTGGAAGTTGTTGGTGTGCGTGCCGACGGAACAACTCAGTTGATGCTGACGCTGAATGAAAATACTACTGATGTTCTGAATCTTAATTCCGTCATCAACGCATCCACTTATCCTTACATCAAACTCATTGCGTATATGAAGGATGACACATCTCGTACTCCGGCGCAAATGGACAGATGGCACGTTCTCTATACACCTTGGCCGGATGCAGCAGTGAACCCGCAACTCGCTTACAACTTCTATAATGATACTTTGCAGGAAGGAGATTCTGCCCGCTTTATTATTGGCGTTGAAAATCTGACGCCATGGGCGTTCACAGACAGTATGCTTGTCAAGTATTGGATTATTGACAACAACAATGTGCGTCATGACTTTCCTTCAATTCTGCGCGCGCCTTCATTCAACGGATACAATTGGTATTCACAGAATATCAATTTCTCTACCGAAGGCTTCCCGGGTGCAAATCAACTGTGGGTTGAAATCAATCCGCTTGGCGACACGAATACTCAGCCTGAATACGTGCACTTCAATAACATAATCATGAAACCGTTTGAAGTGAGTACAGATAAAGTAAATCCACTGTTGGATGTAACTTTTGATGGTGTTCACATTCTGGACGGCGATATTGTATCCGGAAAACCTACCATTCTGGTAACGCTGAAAGATGAAAATCAGTTCCTCGCACTGAACGACACGTCCGACTTCAAAGTGTTTCTGCGTTATCCTGGACAAACAGTGGCTCAACTGATTCCTTGGAGCAATGAGATGCTCTTTACTCCGGCCCTATTACCTGACAACAGTTGCAAGATTCTGTTTACGCCAATGTTGAACCAGGATGGTATCTATGAACTGATTGTACAGGCAAAAGACCGCTCAGATAATGAAAGCGGAATGATTGACTACCGTATCAGTTTTGAAGTGATTAATAAATCTACAATCACCAATGTTCTGAACTATCCGAATCCGTTTTCCACTTCAACACGATTTGTGTTCACATTAACCGGAAACGAAGTGCCGGATCTGTTCACAATTCAGATCATGACCATTACAGGAAAAGTTGTTCGTGAAATTGATAAAGATGAATTGGGATATATCCATATTGGCCGCAACATTACGGACTATGCGTGGGACGGAATGGATGAGTTTGGAGATCCATTAGCGAACGGAGTTTATCTCTATCGTGTCATTACACGGATCAATGGAGATGAAATTGAACACCGTGAAAGCGGCGCTGATCCTTACATCATTAACGGATGGGGGAAAATGTATCTGATGCGATAATATTTTTTATCGGGCATTAAACCTTCATCGTTCCAAGCTATCTAACCTATACAATTAACCTGAAACCTATGAAAATTTCAAGATTAGTTCTTCTGGTCATGATGCTTGCGGGCACCTTGATTTCCATTGATGCAGATGCACAACCCGGAGGGCGCAGACGTCCTGCCAATCGTCCGGCAGCCCGCAAAGCGGAGAAAGTTCATGCACGCCGAGTTATTCGTCGTACCGCTATTGTTATACGCCATGCGCAAACGTGCGTACGCGAGAATAAAAATTACACCGGTGATCTTGCGCGTTCCATCGCGCATCAGCGTTATGCAAGAAAACTGTATTTCGATGGAAAATATCTGCGTGCCATGCACCAGTCACGCCGTGCACGTCAGCTAGCGGTTCTTTCTATCAAAGCAAACAAAGGCACAGAACCTGCGAATGCAGCAAATGAAAAAGAAGATGATGATATTATGAATTCCGAAACGGTTAGCGATGCGGAGCTTGACACGGAATTGAACAACAACATGCCCGGCTATTCAACTAAAGACGAAGACTTCGTCAATGCCGCGCTCTCTGAAATTGATCTGGGCGACATGGAATAATCACCGCTCGAATACCTGTTCCCCGGACCATATATGAACAGCCATACGAATTCTCGTGTGGCTGTTTTTCATTCGGGTTTAACATACTGAAGCGTTATATTTGCGCGATGCGGTTGAAACTGTTTTTATTGTCGGCACTAAGCGGTTTAATCTTTTTTCTGGCATGGCCGGTAAACGGATTTCCGTTTTTGCTTTTCACCGCATTTGTTCCTCTGATGATTGTACAACATCAGATCAGTTCAGATAATCGTCTGCGTGCGCGGCATCTTTTCCTTTATTCATACATCGCTTTTCTCATCTGGAACATTGGCGCCACCTGGTGGGTCGGATGCATTCATTACGGGCAGGAAGCAGCATATATGGCTTTCGGCGCGAATTCACTTCTTATGTCCATAGCTTTTCTGGTATTCCATAAAGTAAAACGGGCATTACCTGAACGTGTTGGAAGTTTTGCGCTCATTCCGATTTGGATCGCTTTTGAATATCTGCATCACGATTGGGATCTTACTTGGCCGTGGCTCACACTTGGTAACGGTTTTGCATCATGGAATTCAACTGTACAATGGTATGAATACACCGGAACGTTCGGAGGAAGTTTCTGGGTACTCATTATTAATGTCCTGATTTTCGACTTATACACTCATCGTAATACTCTGTTACGCCCTGCTAAACGACGCATCATTTACTTCTCCGTACTGGGTGCATTATTGGTAATTCCACTGATCATTTCTCTGTTAATATGGAATCGCATTGATCCGAAAAGCGGTGAAATTTCTGCAGACGTAGTAGTGGTGCAACCGAACATTGATCCATATAAAAAGTTCGGCCCGCAATTCCGCGACCATCTTGAACGCATGCTGGCAATTGCCGAAACGAAAATGGATTCGTCTGTTGATTACGTTTTGTTGCCGGAAACCGCTTTAGTGGAAGACTTTTGGGAAAACGATATCAATCACGCCTGGAGTGTTCGACGGATATTCGCATACCGCTCAGCGTATCCTCAGCTTGCTTTTGTTACCGGAGCCGCAACGGGAAGGTATTACGAAGCAACAGAAGCCCCGACATTAACCGCACGAAAGTTCCAGCAACAAGACGGTTGGTATGACAACTACAATACGGCTTTGCAGTTTGACACAACGCATGAATTGAAGATTTATCATAAATCCAAACTTGTTCCGGGCAGCGAAAAACTTCCATTCCCTAAATATCTGCGTTATCTCGAAAGATTTGCACTTGATTTAGGCGGGACAAAAGGCAGCTTGGGAGTACAGGATGAAAGAACAGTATTTGTTCATCCGGTAAGTAAAACAGGAATTGCTCCTGTAATCTGTTACGAATCCATTTACGGCGATTATGTAAGTGAATACGTCCGCAACGGTGCAGATTTTATTTTCATTATGACAAATGACGGTTGGTGGGACGACACTCCCGGATATCGTCAGCATCTTGCTTACGGAACTTTGCGGGCAATTGAAACGCGTAAGGCGATTGCACGTTCTGCCAACACCGGAATCAGTTGCTTCATAAATACCCGCGGTGAAATTGAAAGTGCACAGGATTGGTGGACAGCTGATGCAATCCGTTCTGTTATTCGTTCAGAAGAAGGGATGACATTTTATACACGTCACGGCGATTATGTGGGAATACTGATGCTCTACCTTGCCTGGAGCGGCGTAATCTGGTATTTTATCCGTTTGGGTATGCGAATTGCGGCATCCAGAAAGAAGAATACAAATTAATTACAGGTTGCTTGTGGATTCTGCACAATTGCAGCATCATTATTGCAGTAGAAGAACAAAGTAAATTCCCATGAGATTACTCTTATCAATACTTTTAGTCTGCATCGCTGCATTTCTGCCTGCTCAAACCGGAAACCTTGTCCGCAACGGAGGATTTGAATCTGCAGCAGAGCCTGTGATTTCAACCTGGCTAAAAGAGAATCCGGTTGGCACAAAACTTACCGACGGTTGGCTCACTCCTACTCTTGCCACACCTGACTATTACAATTCCGATCGTTCACTGTGTGACGGATTTCCGGTAGCGATTGCACGTACAGGAACGGGGCGCGGCGCATTTATCTGCGGAATGGAAAATCAATTACCCGGAGTGAAAAATTATAAGGAATATCTCCAGGGAGAACTCACTCAGCCTTTGATAGCAGGAAAAGAATACGCAGTGAGTTTTTATGTAACGTTGGATTGTTCTTCACCGCAAACATCAACCGGAATCGGTGCGTATTTTTCTTCAGAACGCATTCAGCAGAACTCAAAAGAAAAACTCAATGTGAATCCGCAAATTATCAGTTATCAGAAAATCACATGGAAAGACGGATGGACGCTGATCAGCGGAACATTCAAAGCTAAGGGCGGAGAAAAATACATCACACTTGGAAGTTATTCTGACACTTCAGTCGTAAGACTGACAGAGCCCGGAACTGCTGCGGCCACATTCATTTCATCTCCGCACATCAGCAATCACGTGTACTTTTATATTGATGATGTCTGTGTATCGCCTGCTGATGAAAAATTGTGTGATTGCAAGCAGGGTGCGTCTCAGCAAAAATCAGAAGGAGAATATTATTTTTTCGTTCTCGATGCGTCCAATTCAATGAACGAATCCGGCAAACTTGATTTGATGAAGCAGCAAATCATGAAATTTGCTGACAGTATTGATTCCAAAAATAAAATAGGAATCATGATCTTCAACAGCACACCTTCCATTCTGCTTCCATTTACCGGTGCAAATGAGGATAAACTAATCGAGAAAAAAATTAACAAGATCAAAGCGAAGGGCACAACCAACGGAGATCTTGCTGTAAAACGCATGTATGAATACATTGACAGCTTGAAACTCCCTGCCCGATGCCATGTTATTTTTGCAACTGATGGAATTTTCAGAATCAGTTTGAAAACAAAAGCGGAAGCCGACTCCGTACTAATCCGCACGCACACTTCACTTTGCGTCCTGCAATTCGGCACCACGAAAAATGAAGATCTGGAAGACATGGCCAATACTGTGGAAGACGGATTGTACACTTTTGCCAACGAAGGAAACCTGAATTCGATATTACAGACGCAAATGCCGGTTGTGGAAGTGGTGGAAGACAAAAGCAGGATTGTTTATTACTCAGAGATTTCTTCGGAAATTGATCCTATGCTTCTGCAGATCATGATCATGTCGAATCCCGGCGATCAGTTCATGAAAATTCCGCGTAAAGGAGCCAACTAGATTGTTGAATCTTTGCCTGCTTGCTATGTAAGTTAATGAACAGCGCGATGGCAATACCGTGGTTATCCTGCATCCCGTATCTTTGCGCGCAAATTGCGTAAAATGAAAACCGGAATTCTGCTGCTTAATCTGGGAACACCTGACAGTCCATCAACACCTGATGTCAGAAAATATCTGCGTGAATTTCTGATGGATCCTCGTGTAATTGACATCAACCCTGTCGGCAGATGGTTTCTTGTGAATCTCATCATCGCTCCATTCCGTGCACCGAAATCAGCAGCGCTGTATCAAAGTATCTGGACCAAAGAAGGTTCTCCGCTTTTGATTTACGGTCAGCAGTTGCGTGATAAAGTTGCTCAATTAATGGGAAGTGATTTTGAAGTGGAGTTGGGAATGCGTTATCAATCTCCTTCCATCGAAGGAGCAATGAAGAAACTCATCTCAAAGAAGGTTGAACGCATCGTTGTATTACCACTCTACCCGCAATATTCGTCTGCAGCAACAGGATCAACGATTGATGAAGTTAATCGTGTGGTGCGGACTAACGGTGTAAGAATTCCGGTAAGTATAATTGACAGATTCTGGCATAAGGAAGCTTACCTGAATTGTGTGCTGAATACAGTTCGCGGATTCAGAATTGAAGATTACGATCACGTATTGTTCAGTTTTCACGGTGTGCCTGAGCGCCAGATTTACAAATCTTCTGTTGAGTCCGGAGATGGTTCCTGCAAAATCGGATCGTGCTGCGATACCATTACTGAAGGCAACAAATTATGTTATCGTGCAAACTGCATTCAGACGGCACGTATACTCGCTAAAAGACTCAACATTTCGGAAGATAAGTACACGATCGGTTTTCAATCGCGACTGGGAAGAACTCCTTGGTTGCAACCGTTCTCAGATCAAGTGATCACAGAACTTGCAAAAAACGGCAAGAAGAAAGTATTGGTATTTTCACCTGCTTTCGTTGCTGACTGCCTTGAAACGCTTCATGAAATCGGTGTTGAGTATCAGGAACTGTTTCACGAAAACGGTGGAGAAAAAGTACAACTTGTCCCATCATTGAATGCCAATAACGACTGGGCGCAAGCTGTAAAGACTATCCTTCTGGATGAAATGAAGTGATTTACTTCTGTACGTAAATACGCGAGGTAAAATCAGAGTTTTCAGCAGCTCCTGTAACACGAACCAGATAAACGCCGGTAGCAGCAGCATAATTCACTGTGCGACGATTACTGCCCACAGTTGCCGGCATAAATTCTGAATGCACCAATTTACCTTGAGGATCGAACACTGAGATCACGTAATTATTGTCAACAGGAGTGAAAACATCAACTACAATTTGTCCGTTGGAACCGAACGCACTGATTACTTCTCCGGGGTTACCGCAGGATTCCTGAGCAATCAGAGAAGAAGTTGAAGACTGTCCATTGTAATCAGTTTGTTTCAATCTGTAATAAACGGTACCACTAACCGGCTCTGAATCTGTAAAGCTGTAGCTCAGTAACTGAGAAGAATTTCCTGCGCCTTGAACAACGGCAATATCACGGAAGTTAATTCCATCATCACTGCGTTGCAATGTGAAATGACTGTTGTTGGTTTCTGTTGCTGTTGACCAACTTACGAGAACAGAATTTCCGCTGCACTGCGAACTGAAATTAACGAGTTCAATTGGAAGCGGTGCTGCTAACGACGAAAGCACAGTCGGAGTGAATGCTCCGGCCGCGAAAGGTACCGCTGCAGTTACAGTTCCCACACCCGCAAGAACAGCAGGCGCACTACCGATATTCGCGTTATTCGGCAACCACGCTGCTGACCAATACTGAGCACCGATGTTTCCTGTGTTGTAAGGAACAATCATGGTATTCTCAACACCGCGATATGTGTATGTTATATTCGGAGTATTCGCAGCGGAGAACGTGAAATCCCACCAACGATCAATTACTGCTTCATCAGAACCATCTTGCGCAAGATTCGGATCATACATGTGTGTAACACCGGTTGACCAAGGCAAGTTGTTTGATGTTGCAGTCGGACGCGTTGCAACCTGAAAGTACTGTCCGGCTCCAAGACCCGCAGTAATTCCAACTGTCAAAGGAATACTTACGCCTCCTGTGGTTCCGAAAGGAACAATATAGCTACCGGTATTCACTCCTGTGTTCCAACGCACAATACTGGAATTGGCTGCGGCATTGGTTTCACTGATTATATAACCGGTTGTAGTTGTGATTGCAGTTGTAGCCGGATTCGTTATTGTAAGCATTCTCGTATTAAGATTCAAAGGTCTTGTGCCGAGAGAAAGAACTCCGGTTGTAGTGGTAACGCCACCTACTGAAGTATTTACGTTCAGCGTTTTTGTATTTGTTCCTAACAACGTCAGATTGTAAAACGTTGTAGAGTTGGTTCCGTTAATGGATTGTGCCGCATCAACAAGCTGCACTGTTCCTGCGTCAGCCGTAAATCCGGTGTTTGCAGAATTATTCGTCCAGTCTCCTTCAAGCATAATGATTCCCGTTGCACTCGGGGTGATGCGACCGTTAGCCTGGCTTAGATAATCTCCATTGGTGCCACCGTCAACATATATGCGTGATGCGCCGGTCATAACAATGTAAGCACCATTGTTAATGATTCCCTGAGCGGAGATCCCGACAAATCCTAAGCTGCAAATAAGAACAGAGAGCTCTTTACGCATGGATTATTTTTTATTCGGGTTAACAACAGGTTGAGTGCCGTTATTCTGTTCTGCCGGTTGTTCAACAGGACGCGGTGCAGTATTACGTACAGTATTAAACTGCTGTGTCTGACGCTGTAATTCGAAATAATCGATAAAGCCCTGCGGCATCGGTGTTGGTTTGTAATTCTTCTTGAGAGAATCCTGGAATGCTACGTTAGCATTGTAGTCAACCGGTGGTGGTGGAGCATACTGCATATACTGACGCGTATCCCCTGGTCCCCACAGCGGGTCGTTTCCGTAACGGTGATCCTGGAAGTTTACACGTTTAGCAACGATGCGGTAAGAGAATGATGTATTAGAACTGCCACCGTTTTTCTCTTTCACAGTGAATCCTGTTTCACCTTTAACAACATAAACATCTTCACATTCTCCTTCCATCTGAATGAAAACACGCATTGGATGCGCTTCATCAATAACTGTAACCTGAAGGAAAATAGAATCAAGTTCGATATGACATTCACCGTTAACCAACTGACCGCCACCGATGTCTTCAAACCAAACCTCCGGGGATTCCTGGCAATACAATAACTGATTTCCCCATTGAGTACCTACAGACGCTGTCTTCGTTCCATTTGCAATAACGTGGTTACCGTTGAAGTAACCTGAGTAGTTCTGGTTGTTCGCGCGCCAACCAACTACAGCCACGTCATTATTTCCGGTCATGATACCTCCACCAAATCCAATACCAACAACACCAAGCCCGAATGAAGATCCATTGTAAAATCCTAAAACACCCATGTGCGCATTTCCACTTGTCATTGCGCTGTATCCGTAAACACCGGCTCCTCCAGCACTGGCAGCAGGTGTACTTGCTACACCATACACTCCGGCACGCACATTTGATGTATTCGTTCCATTATAGTTTCCAAGTGAGCCGGCTCCTGCACCGCTACCACCGTATACACCTTGAACGGCAGAAAATGCTGTTGTACCAGCAGCAAGAATCTCACCCCAAGTGCCGGAACCGTTTTGTGCGCTGTAACCATTCACAGCGAATGGAAGTGCGGCCGAACCGACTGCCGCGATCATATCTCCCGCATACGGTGATGCGGTAGCTCCTGCCACGACTTCTCCATCTGTTGGGTTGATACGCATACGTTCAACGTTATTTGCGTAGAAGCGGAACGGCTGCGCGTTGGTTGTACCAATGAAATTTGCAGCAGCGATAGAATTTCCTGTGAGCCTCCATCCGATACTGCCATTGAGCATTTCCAACCACTGTGTACCATCATAATACCAGAAAGTTCCTGTAGTTGTGTCATACACCTGCAGGCCGGTTGCAGGAGCGGCAATTGCAGTTCTTTGCGCCGATGTCATTCGGGGAATCAAAATACCGGTGGTTGTAGATGCGACATCAAGCATCGCGGAAGCCGCTGGAGCTGCTCCGGTAGCGTTAATTGCTACATTTTGTCCACTTACTTCTGACGCAAGAATAGAACAGGCTGTAACAGCCAAAACGTAAATTTTCTTCATTGGGTAGGAGGTTATTCAGGTACGCAAGTTACGTAAAAACACACCGATCTTTCCAATTTTTGGAAGCGAAAATAGTCAGTGAAAATTAACAACGGCCTCACTCCTGTTAATATCGCGTTATTCGTTGAAAATCGCTTTTTTTTCGGAGATTTACCCAATGAAGTTCGAACTGGTTGCACCGGAAATGGCCGGACTATTCACAAATGAAAACCTGACCGATGCAACTTCTGCATACAAACACGCGATATTCTTCAACAAATCTGCGAACGGGTGGAAAACCGGCGTGATCGCAGCGTTTTCCGATTCTGAAACAAATGCAACTTTTGAAGCTGCACTTGATCTGAAAAACCCTACTAGGAATGAGTACGTTTTCGGACACGTCGGGTACAACTTTAAATCCGCTACTGCAGATGTTCGCTGCCAATTCCCAAACGTTGATGGATTTCCTGATTATGGTTTTTTCAATGCGGAAATTGTAATTCGCCACAGCGAAAGCAACAACGTTGAAATCGGATACCAAAGCGAATTTCATCTGAATACATTCATGTACAGACTGGCTCACATCCGAAAGAGAACAGCTTCCGGGAATTCAGTCGAATTACAACCACATCTCACCAGAAAAGAATACATTTCAAGAGTGCAATCGTTGCTAAGGCATATTCAGCGTGGCGACATTTACGAGGTAAATTTTTGTCAGGGCTTCAGCGCAATGAATACTGAATTCAATCCGGCTAATGCCTTTCTAAGTCTGATGGAATTGACGGATGCGCCTTTCGGTGCGTTATATAAATTCAACAACTCCTGGCTCATTTGCGGAAGTCCGGAACGATATATGAACAGAACAGGGTCAACGCTTATTTCGCAGCCGATAAAAGGTACGCGCAAACGGAGCAACGATACGATTGAAGATGCGCGACTGAAAGATGAACTCCGGAATGATGCAAAAGAACGCGCGGAAAATGTGATGATCGTTGATCTCGTCAGAAATGATTTGTCCAGAATTGCTGAACGAGGAACGGTGGAGGTTGCAGAGCTGTTTGGAATTTATACTTTCAAAACTGTTCATCAGATGATTTCAACCGTGCGTTGCAGCGTTAACAGCAACGTTACAACTTCAGAAATCATCAGGAACACATTTCCAATGGGATCAATGACAGGAGCGCCGAAACGACGTGCACTCCAACTTGCTGAAGAATTTGAAACGCAATCCAGAGGAATCTATTCCGGAACCGTAGGTGTAATCAGTCCAAATGGCGATTTTGATTTCAACGTTGTGATCAGAAGCATCACTTGGAATGCAAAAACGGGTTATCTTTCAGTAATGGCCGGGAGTGCCATAACATCACTTTCAGATCCTGACCTCGAATATGAAGAGTGCATGCTGAAAATGGAAGCGATGAAACGAGTAATCGAAAATGCCTGATCAAGAACAGGGAAATGAATATTGCGGATCATCTTCGGAATAGTTTATTAACGCGTTGCGGTTTCCATTCGGGGCAAACCGTTCTTGCCGCATGTTCAGGAGGTGCTGATTCGGTTGCTCTCGTTCATGCATTACGGGAATGCGAAATCCCGTTTTGCGTTGCTCATGTGAATTACAATTTGCGTGGTGTCGAATCCGGCGGAGATGAAAAGTTCGTTTCTGATTTGTGCACAACACTTAACGTTCCGTTGTACATCCGGCAAACATCGCAGGCCGAGCTTGATTCCATTTCTTCTAATCTTCAGAATGCGGCACGGAAAATCCGTTACGATTTCTTTCACACTATAATTGAAACGGAACAAATCAATTTCATCGCTACTGCCCATCATGCCGACGATCAACTGGAAACGGTGCTCATGAATTTTCTGCGTGGATCCGGAATTAACGGAATGAGCGGAATGAAATTTCACGAAGGAAAAGTTGTTCGCCCGTTTCTGAATGTTTCAGGCACTGAACTGAGAAATTATCTCACACAGAAAAATATCAGCTGGAGAGAAGATTCTTCCAACAGCTCTGATGCGTACCTCCGCAACAGAATCCGTCACCACCTGATTCCGGTGCTTAATGAATGTGATGAACGGAACGGAGAAGGTTGGAAAAATTCAATTGACAACCTTGCGGATGAAAGTGCATTGTTGAATGCTCTTGCCGATTCATTTGCAGAACAAATTGCAACACCGCATAAAGACGGAATACACTTCAGGAAAAGTTCACTGCGGCATAGTCCGGAACCGAGATTGCTGTTCAATCATTTGCTGAGAGAGGAAGGATTTGATTTTTACTTCGACGAAGCAACATTCGACTCACTTTTCGAACTGCAAACCGGTAAGAAATTCCTCTCCAATAGAATGTCGCTGCATGTGGATCGCGAAGATTTTATTCTGAAACAGGAAAACAGTGATGAATTTATTTCATTCCGCCTGCAGCCCGACTCAGTTACACATAATGGTTGGAGCTGTCGCATTATCAGTGGAGCAGATCCTCGAGAATTTCGCGGATATGATGC
Organism: Bacteroidia bacterium; assembly: GCA_023151315.1. Classification (GTDB taxonomy): domain Bacteria; phylum Bacteroidota; class Bacteroidia; order Palsa-965; family Palsa-965. Next base: position 88,306 of record JAKLJE010000012.1, on the reverse strand, counting down.
ACTCCTGAGTATTGATCCGGGCGCGGGAGAACTTGAAGTACGACAATGGGAAACCGGAGATGCATTTGTTCCTTTCGGATTTTCAGGCACAAAAAAAATCAGTGATGTGCTGAATGAAATTCAGGTTCCGTCGCATCTTAAAAGAAATTATCCTGTTGTGGTTTTCAATAATGAAATTGTTTGGGTGCCGGGATACAGAATTGCCGACAAATACAAAGTCACACCTTCTTCAACAACAGTAATTCATTTATCATGGAAAAACTGATTTTTGAAGAACAGCAATATCATGGTCTCAACAAACACTCCATGATCAGGCGATTGCTTCTGAGTGTATTTTGCTTCGTTGCTTATTACTGGTCTGAAAACCCGAAACCGGTTGACGTGGCGATGATTCACATTGGTGAATATCCGGGTGATGTGAGATACGGTGAACTCTTTTTCGTACTGGGATTAGCGTTAGTTGCATTGTCGGTGATTCTGTTGTTTGTTCCTCACATGAAAATCAAAGTGGACAATCGAATCATCAGAATTAAAGGGAAGCTTGCGGGAAGAATAGTTGAGATCCCGATTCAATCGATTGTTCAAGTCAGAAAAGTGACGGTACGACCTACAATTTTTGCGCGACCGGTTTTCAATTTGAAAATTAAGGGCAAGATCAGGTTTTATACCTGGGGCAACGAATTCGTTGAAATCCGTGATAACGCCGGAGAGATTTACAGAATCGGCACGCAGAAATCGGGTGAATTGGTTCAAATACTGAGAAGCCTGTTGCACACACAACGTCAAAACCCTGAAAATTGATAAGATTTAGAGGATTTTCTATTAATTGTGAAAGTTGGGTATAACTCGTCCCTATTTACATGCGGGAGTCGCTGAACTCTTATCGCAATTTTACGTAAAACGTATACACACGCATCAAAACACACTCCCATGTCGTTCTCAGCTACCAACATCCAGAAAATCGAAAAGGAAACTATCAGCGAAATGAGCTTTCCTAAAGAAGATGTTTTATCCAACGCGGACGAACGCCGACAGAGGAGAAATGAGCTGGATCGTGCGCTTATATTGGGCAACGTGGATCATTCCAAAGTGAAAATCATATTCTCAGATATGACAGGAATGAAGCAGGTGGAAACCACCATTTGGGCAGTAACAGAGGAACGTATCATTCTTAAGAGCGGAATGGTGATTCCGATTCGTCGTATTCATCAGATTATTACCTAACCTGCGATTTTAGCTTAAAATCGCCGATTATTCCCTTCAACATTATTTTGTTAATAACTTTTTGTTTCTTACCTTTGTTTTAAGGCAGGAGGCACAATATCTGCCCTTTATTTTAACTAAAAAGCTGAAAATGAAGGCATCAGGGTTAGTTTCAAGAGTTTCGCTTGTTGCGATTCTCCTTTCCTCAATCATCTTAATGGGCAGTTTTAAGCAAACCAATGCTGTTCGCGTTAAATGGTCGAGCTATGTAGTACACCAGCAGAATAATGAGGCGGATGTACATTTTATCGGTTCAGTTCCTGCCGGATGGAAGATTTACTCCAAATCAATGGTAGGAAAAGACGGTCCTTTGGCAACAACGATTGATTTCGATCCTTCAGATTCATATGAATTGGTTGGAGAACTTAAAGAATCAGGGAAGACAACCAATTTCTATGATTCTCAATATGGCTTTGAAGTGACGTGTCTGGAAGGACAAGTTCATTACATTCAGCATATTAAAATTAAAGACGGCGCAAACAACTTCATTATTAAGGCTGTTGCAAACTACATGCTCAACCGCACAGGAGAAAGTCTTTCACCTGACGACGAAGATTTTGAGATTACCATACAGTAAGTGTTTTGAAAACTATGTTAAAGAGGCTGTTTAAGGGACAGCCTCTTTTTATTTTTACAGAACTGAGCGATTTTGACTGATTGTTTGCATGTTCTGTCCGCGCATCAGCAAGATGTTTAATACCGTTAACTTAGCCGCATCAATACTTCAACCGAAGAAAATATGAAGCGAATTGTGATGAAAAGAACATTTGGATTCAGCGCAATGATTGCGTTGCTTACTTTATTATTCAGCGGCAGCAATCTGTATGCGCAAAAACCGGATCTGCATTGTTCATGGAGTTATTCCACCAAACAGATCAATGATTCTGAATTCGATCTGATTTTCACTGCAACAATTGATAAACATTGGCATCTGTATTCGCAGGTTGAAGTAAAAGACGGCCCGCTTCCTACGGCATTCCTTTTTGATCCAAGTCCGGATTACGTTTTGGTCGGTAAAGCAACCGAGCCGAAAGGAATTGAAAAGGCTGAACCTGTATTTGACAATCAGGTGATCAAATACTTTGAAGACAAAGCCGTTTTCAAGCAGCGAATCAAAGTAAAAACAGACAAGCCGGTAAAAATTACAGGTGTTATTGACGGAATGGTTTGCAGCGATCAGCAATGTGTGAACTTCTTTCCGCAACCTGCATTTACATTTAATGTACAAGGCAAACCCGGTGACGCTTCGCAAAATGTAAATCCGGAAAACGGAGCGAACACTAATGGCGGAAGCTGTAATTGCGACAGTCTGAATCAGGTGATCGCAACGCTGACCGGCGGAACAACAACATCGGACACAAGCAACCACAATACAGATTCTGTTGCAACGGCAATTACTCCGGAGAACAGTGATACCGCATCGGTTGCTCCCCAATCGGGTGAGTTGAAAGATAAATCCATCTGGACTGCATTCGGCGGCGGATTCGCAGGCGGATTGCTTGCATTGATTACGCCATGCGTATTCCCGATGATTCCGATGACTGTGAGTTTCTTCACGAAACGCGCTAAGAACAGAAAGAAAGGAATCCGCGATGCACTTATTTATGCGTTGTCCATCATTGGAATTTATGTATCACTCGGATTGCTTGTAACGCTTGCAACAGGAGATCCGCAAACATTGAATCAGCTCAGTGCCAACATCTGGTTCAACCTGATCTTCTTCCTGGTGTTCATCGTATTCGGTGTTTCATTCCTCGGAGCATTTGAAATTACATTACCATCAGCATTCGTGAATAAGATCGACCGTGCTTCAGACAAAGGCGGTTTGATGGGAATTTTCTTCATGGCGTTTACGCTGTCACTTGTTTCATTCTCATGCACAGGTCCGATAGTAGGAACAGCACTTGTAGAAGCAACCAAAGCCGGAATTACAGGTCCATTGTTCGTGATGCTTGGTTTCTCAATTGCACTTGCATTGCCATTCGCGTTGTTCGCGATGTTCCCGGGATGGTTGAATTCACTTCCGAAATCTGGAGGCTGGCTTAACTCTGTTAAAGTGGTAATGGGACTTTTGGAATTCGCACTTGCTTTGAAGTTCCTTTCCAACGTTGACCTTTCTTACCACTGGGGAATTGTAACCCGTGAAATTTTCCTTGCGGTGTGGATCGTTTGCTTCTCGCTCATCGGATTCTATCTTCTCGGGAAACTCAAATTCTCACACGACAGTGATCTGCCGTTTATCTCTGTACCGCGAATCACTTTCGCCATCATTACATTCGCTTTTGTGATGTATATGATTCCGGGATTGTGGGGAGCGCCTGTTCGTATGCTGAGCGGAATTCTTCCTCCTTCCTATTACAGTGAAAACATCGCAGCTTTCAGCGGATCGAAAACAACAGCTAAATCAGACGGAGAAGCATTGCCGGAAGGTGTGGATCCTGCGCATTGTCCGCTTAACCTGAACTGCTTCCATAATTACGATGCTGCACTCGCTTATGCAAAGAAAGTAGGCAAGCCTTTGTTTGTGGATTTCACAGGATACAATTGCGCAAATTGCCGTCGTATGGAAGATAACGTGTGGCCGCAGCCGGAAGTACTGCGTCAGTTGAGCGATGATTACGTGCTTGTGTCATTATACTGCGACGACAAAGAAGCAATGCCGGAAAACCTGCAATACACAACTCCTGACGGAATAAAGATTAAAACATGGGGAAATAAATGGAGTCAGATGCAGATTGACCGTTACGGAAGTAATGCGCAGCCATTATATGTTTTACTCGATCATAACGAAAAAACACTCCTTCCTCCTATTCCATACACACCTGATGTTACCCAGTATTCCAACCTGCTGAAATCAGGAGTAAGTGAATTCAAGAAACGAAGCGGAAAGTAAAAAATGAAAGGCTCTGAAATCAGAGCCTTTTTTTATACGTGTTTGCGTAGTTCGAAATTCTTACCGAGATAAACGCGCCGCACTTTTTCATCGGCAGCAAGTTCTTCAGCGGTCCCTGCTTTCAGGATACGTCCTTCGAAAAGCAGATAAGCGCGATCAGTAATTGAAAGCGTTTCGTGAACGTTGTGATCGGTAATCAGAATGCCGATGTTCTTCTTCTTCAAGCTATATACTACAGTTTGAATGTCTTCCACGGCAATAGGATCCACACCTGCGAAAGGCTCATCCAATAGAATGAACTTCGGATCGTTTGCCAGACAACGTGCAATTTCCGTTCTGCGACGCTCACCGCCGGAAAGAGAATCACCATTGTTCTTGCGTATGTGTTGCAAGCCGAATTCATCCAGAAGTTGTTCCAGCTTCTTCTCCTGCTCTCCCTTCGTAAGTTTCGTCATCTCGAGAATCGCTTTGATGTTTGATTCCACACTGAGTTTACGAAACACTGATGCTTCCTGCGCGAGATACCCGATTCCGCGCTGCGCACGGCGATACATAGGTTCTCCGGTGATATCCACATCATCAAGATAAACGCGACCTGAATTCGGCTGAATCATCCCCACGATCATGTAGAACGAAGTGGTTTTTCCTGCACCGTTCGGACCGAGCAAACCCACGATTTCTCCCTGACGCACTTCAATAGAAACGCCCTGAACCACTGTTCTGCTCTTGTACTTTTTGATGATATTATCTGCACCAAGAATCATGAAGTAAAGTTATGTATTTGCAGAACAGGTTGAGTTCAGTTGGATTATTTTGGGAAATCGATCAGTTTGATCTGCTACAAACGCATCAGAACAATACCTGAAGTGAAATCCGCACTCCTACAGGTTTCACGCGCGGATTATCGAGATAAGTCAGTCGCCAGAAACAGTCTACTCTGAAGAAACGGAATATATTCTCGATTCCTGCACCGGCTTCCATATAAGGACCGCGATTCAGAGAATACAAAGTAGACGGAAACACGAGCGCATCCTTGTTTGAATTTGAAACACTGCCGTATACTGCACGGAACGATGCCACTTCACGCCATTTCAGTTTTCGCATCAGTGGAATCTTATTGAGGAAGAATCCGTCGAAGTGATGAATCAGCGTTGCCATTGCGTACTGATCGCTTGCAAATTCATAGTAGTTCATCATATTAAATGACGCCCAATCGTACACGTAGGTTTCATTACCCGGATGCAGGATCATTAATGGATAAGGAACAGTTCCGAAAATTTTTCCGGCTTCCAGTATGTAGTTGGTATAACCGATCGGATTGATACGTATTCTGTCGTCCACGTTAATACTAACTCTGTGGTAAGTGTAATCGGAATTGAAAACTCCTTTCAATCCTGCAACATACTGCACTTGTACAACAGGATAACGTGTTCCCATACTTACACGGGAGAATACACCTTCAATATACTTTTCATCCCACGCAAAACGGAAATTGGCGCGGACCTCAGAAGTCTGAATTGAAGAGTGATACTCAGGCGCTCCGGAAGGCATGAGATGATAGTAAGCAGTATCGTTCAACGCGTACATGTTTCTGTTCACCAATGAAAGTCGCATGTTGAATCCGGTGAACCAATCACGTTCATACCAAACTTCGTACTGCTCAACTCTTGTCATGTTGTTCAGTGGATTTCTCCGGAAGATGGAAGCCAGGAGGTTATCGCTTGTGAATGCGTTATTACTTTGGCCGAGAATCTCGTAGTCGTTCTTGTAGTTTACACCAACGAGTTGACGCGGTTTCTTCGTGATAAATGATTTGAATCCGAAATTGTATTTAAACTCTTCGTCCTTCGTCCCGTAAGCAGCGTAACCGCTGAACTCAACCCACTTTGAAAACGCGTTACTCGTTCGACCTCCCAAACGGAATCGAACTCCTTCAATCTGGTTGCCGGAAACCGTTTTATACCAAGGACCGAATTCAAACGGACCGATGATTTTGTAACCGGAATAGGCAGTGATCATGATATTCTCCCACGTTCGGTATACGGGAAGATTCTGCACTGAATCCACCATATCATAAATACCCTGTTCAGTTCGCGAAAGTGTATCGTGACGTGCCTGAGCCCAGAATACACTGTCTCTCTTTTCCGCGCCCTCCTCCACGATCAGATTCTCGGTGCGTGTATAAAACTCATCGTCCTTACACTGATTCACTTTGACATTACGATACGACGTTGTTTTGCGTCCATACAATCCCATCTGTCGTTTTGTGAGAGCGAAATCCGCAACAACTTTTTCTTTTGAGAGCATCCATTCTCCTGAAACATTATCGTAATCCTGAATCACATAAAACGCAGTAACATAGTTAAGGTTGGCATCCTCAGTGATTGTCATTTCAAGGCGTTTTACAGCGTATGACGAATCAGCGATCCACATATTCCCTACGAAGAGTAATTCCTGTTTACGCTTCGGTTTGAACTGTACCTGATAACACCAATGTCCGTCAACATTCATACTATCAACCAGAAAGTACTTATAGAACAACAAGCCGTTGGTACTCATGGGGCTGACGAAATGCTTACCGAAAAGAATAATATTGTTATCGTAGATGTTTACATCCTGGTACATCTCGCCGGTGAACTGAGAGATGGAAGCATCTTCAACGCCGGAAACCTTCGAGCCTTTGATGATCTCCTTTTTTGTTTTCGGATCCTTGCGATAATAAAAATCCGAGATGGATTCAGAGAAAAACATCGGAAGATGCGGTTTCTCAGTTGGATTTGTACTGTCGATACGATCGAAAATGAAACTTACCGGTTTCATCACTTTACGCTTCTGGAAATCTTCGGAAATATTATTCAGATCGAATTCCAGTTTATTGTATGCTTCGTATTGGTAGCAATCCAGTTTCTCTTTATTGTTGTCCGGCTTCTTCGCCCAAACTTTTCGAAGCAGAATGTGAGCGGGATTCTCTCCTGCATAAACTATAATCTCACCGAGTGCAACCGTATTTTTACTTAGGGGAATATTGATATTCTGTTTAACCCCGTTACGAATTGGAAGTGTTGTTGGTTTGTAACCGATGTACTGTGCACGAATGGAATCTGCATGCACAGTTGTAACGATTGTAAACTTTCCTTCGATATCGGAAACAGCACCGGCTTTCGTTCCGGGAAGAATAATATTGACGAACGGCATTGGTTCGTTTGTCAATGAATCGTAAACAGTACCGGTGATGATGGTCTGCGCCTGCGCGAATACACCGGAAGGTGCAAAACACAGTATAAATATCAGAAGCGAAAATACGGGGCGCATCATCCCTACGAATATAAGAATTGACAATGGGAAAACGGCACAATCAGTCTGCGTTTTCGCTCAATGCGTCCCAATACTCCACAGCACGGCGTGTATGGGGGATGACAATCGTACCGCCTACGATATTAGCCACAGCGAATGTTTCAAATATTTCCTCTTTAGTAACACCCAGTTCATAGCATTTGCCCAAATGGTACTTAATACAGTCATCACAACGCAGCACCATTGATGCTACAAGGCCCAACAGCTCTTTCGTTTTCGCAGGCAATGCTCCGTCCTGATACGTATTGGTGTCGAGATTGAAAAGTCGTTTAAGAACAAGATTGTCTGCGTCCAGAATTTTCGCATTCATCTTCTCTCTGTATGCATTGAACTCATTTACCAGTGTCATGGTCGGTAGAATTTTAGGATGTTAAAAATAGGAATTCGCATCGGTAAAAAACCAATGCATGAAGATCAGACTTCGCTCCGCTTCTGCGTGCGTGCCACGACGATGATGCTGGCTTCGAAAAGAATCCAGAGCGGAACTGCCACCAAAGCCTGCGTGAACACATCGGTAGTCGGAGTAATAACAGCAGAAACAATAAGGATCACAACCAACGCGTGCTTTCGGTATTTGCGAAGGAATTCGGCAGTGATGATTCCGAAACGTGCGAGAAAATACATGATGATAGGCAACTCAAACACCAAACCCATCAGCAGCACCAGAGTGGTAACTACAGAAATATAGGAGTCGATGGCAAAATCGTTCTGAATCGTAGGATCCACCTTGTAGTTACCGAGAAAGTAGATGGCCATCGGCGAAACGATCCAATAGGCAAAAGCAACGCCCATGAGAAAGAGTACAGAAGCGTAAAAAATAAATCCGCGGGCAGCTTTGATTTCCTTGATTTGCAATGCCGGTTTCACAAATCTCCATAACTCCCACAACAGGTAAGGAAATCCGGCAATGAGGCCGGCTACGAACGCCGCCCACATGTGCAAAGTAAACTGGCCGGTTACAGCGGTATTCTGAAAAGTAAACTCAAATGTTTTGAAGCACAAAGCGTCGCCCATGCCCCAGCTGTTTGATAGTGAACACAACACCTGATAAGTACCGAATTCAGGTTTTGAAGGACCGAGTATTATTTTGCCGAATAATATTTCCGGGAAGCCGAATGCTACGCCGGCAAGAATCAGAATTACAATAACGGAACGCACCAAATGCCATCGTAATGCTTCGATGTGGCTTAGGAAAGACATTTCGCCTTCTTTCTTATCGCTTCGTTTTGTAAAAAGTCCCACAGGGCGCAAAGATACAATTACAATGCGGATACAGGTATGAATACCGGCACGATAAAGCACTTGCAGGTAGAACTTTTCTTATCTTCGGAACCATTGCAGAATCCGTATTCCGGACTTCCTCCAGTATGAAAAAACCCTACTCTATTCCATTCTTCGGCGTGGCCCTGGCACTGCTCCTCATGGTGTTTCTAGCCTACCAGAATCATTTCGACAATCCTTTTCACTTTGACGATGACCACACTATTGTCAAAAACAGTTCTCTCGACACTCTTGATATCGGAAGATTTCTGACTGATCCGACAGCGTTCAGCACACTTCCTGCCAATCAGGCTTGGCGACCCGGGATGACAATTACCAATAGTATTGACACTATTTTATCTGATGGCACACCTGATCCGGTAGTGTTTCACATTCACATCTTTATTCTGTATCTGATACTTGGAGTGCTGCTCTATTTTTTCATTCTGCACTTGCTGAAAAAATGCTTCCCTTCCATTGAGTGGACAAATTGGATTGCTCTTCTCTCAACCGGGTTTTATATGCTGCATACCGCCAATGCGGAAACCATTAATTATATCTCGGCACGATCTGATTCACAATCCACGTTATTTATCATTCTGGCCTTCAACCTGTATTTCTATTGGGAAAAAGGAAGAAAATATTACATCTATCTGTTACCGATAGCTTATGGATTCCTGATTAAAGAAACAGCCATCATGTTCGCTCCAATGTTGCTCGTATACCACTTGCTCTTTGTACGAAATGAATCCAATCGCAATCTTGTATCCCCGGGAATAATTGTCTCATTCATACTTGCTGCCGTGTTATTTCTGATTTCGAGAAAAATGACACTGTCAACCTGGACCAGCGGAGGAGCAGACCCTTTACATTACTTGTTCACGCAATCGTTCGTGATCGTCCATTATCTGTACACGTTCATACTTCCTGTTAATCTGAGCGCTGATACAGATTGGGCATATTTCTCCAATCTGTTTGATACGCGTGTTTTTGCAGGGGCATTTATTCTGGGAACACTGATTGTTGCAGGTATACGCTGGTCATTCAAAGAAGAAACAAAGGCAGCGGCATTCGGCATTGCGTGGTTCTTCATAGCACTTGCACCTACAAGCAGTATATTCTCGTTTGCGGAAGTGATGAACGATCACCGTGTCTTTTTCCCTTATATCGGATTGATTCTGGTAGTTGCGAATTTCGCTGTGATTGGCTGGAGACGCATTAATACAGAATCCGGATTCAGCTTGCACAAAATGGTTGCTCTCGGATTTACGGGATTCCTTCTGACTGCTCATATGATCGGAACAAGAGAACGTTGTGAAGTTTGGGGCAGCGGTGAATCTCTTTGGAAAGATGTAACCATTAAGAGTCCTGAAAACGGACGTGGCTGGATGAACTACGGTAACGCTTTGATGGCACGTGGAAATGTTGACAGCGCAATTATTGTATTCCAGAAAGCACTTGATCTCGCTCCGGGCTACGCTTATGCGAAAATCAACATGGGAGTTGCGCTTTCCAGAAAGAATATGAATGCGGAAGCGGAGCGTTATTATAAGGAAGCTCTGGCTGTTGATCCCGGAAATCCGGAGCCTTACTATTATTACGCAGATTTCCTGATTCGCACACATCGCGAAAAAGAAGCAATCCCTTTCCTGAGAACAGGACATGAGAAATCACCGGGACATCAGGGAATCAACAATTACCTGGCATTCTACGACACTCCGAATTTTGTTTCCGCGTTGGACTTAGCCAAGAAGGCGGCTACGGAAAAACCTACTCCGGAAAACTACGTTAATCTCTCTCTGCAATATTATCTTGATGGTCAATATATGGAGAGCGCATTGGCAGCGGAAAAAGCTGCAGAGATGAAATCCGATTACGGATTGGCGTACAATAATATTTGCGCAGCTTACAATAAACTCGGACAATTTGACAAAGCAATTGAAGCCGGACAAAAAGCCGTGCAATTGTTACCAACCGATGAAATGAGTCGCAATAACCTTGCGGAAGCGCAGCGTCAGAAAGCGCAGATTGAGTCGCTGAAGGCTGCAGTAGATGCAACACCTACACATGACACATGGCTCAACCTGAGTTTAGGTTATTACAACGTAGGAAATTATGCAGCGAGCCGAGATGCAGCACAGGAGGCAGTAAAGATCGATCCGAAAAGCGCAGCAGGTTACAACAATATCTGTGCAGCGTGTACGCAACTTAAAGACAAGCAATGCGCTATTGATGCAGGCACGAAGGCTGTTGAATTGAATCCTGAATGGGAATTGGCGAAAAACAATCTCGCCGCAGCACAGGCTCTTAAATAATTAATGCATGTGTCCGGGAGGTGGTCCCGGAGGAAATTGCGGACGAGGACCTTCCGCAGGAGTCTGATTTTCGGTAGGCTCGCCGCCACCTCTGAACTTTTTGAAGTTCCAGGTGAACGTAAACATCAGATATTGCTGCAATACTTGCGTGCGCTGGTCTTCAATGTAAGTTTCTCCGATAGTACGCGATAAACTCTGATTCTGTTTGAGGATATCAAACGCTGTAATACGGAATTCACACTGACGATTCTTTGCAAACTTGTATCCGAATGAGGCATTCCACAACAGAAAATCCTGATTGAAGCCATCTCCTAATCCACGATAACTTGTAAAGTTTACATCGCTGCTCAATACAAATCCTTTTCCAAGAAGAAGATTAAGTCGTGCGTTCGGAGTATGATAATAGTAACTGTTGTCGGAAGATTCATTCACTGAATTCGCCACAACCACATAGTTAGCATTCCATCCTGCAGAAAAATCTATTCGCTGACTGATATTGGAGCTTAAAGTAAATCCGCCACCAACAGTATTGCTCAAGGCAATATTCTTTACTCCGTTGATTAATCCCGGCGAAGAGAGCAAACTGTACATCCAGTTAAAACTGAAATTCGATTTAAGTTTCAGCAATGGAAAACTGTATGCACCAAATGTACTGGCTGAGTAGTAACCCGAGAGATTTTCCGGCTGCGAGTACTGTGCTCCTTTTCCAAGTACCACACCGTTGCCGAGAACAGTATCCGCACCCGCAAGAAGTAATGATGAACCAATGTAATTGTTCGTCAACGTTGCAGTTACAAAGAGGAAAAGATTTCGTGCTTTATCAGTATTGTTATACGAATAGCGTGAGAACAAAGTGTGCGAATAACTCTGTTTAAGAAACGGATTACCTGCAGACAATGAAAGCGGATTCGAGTTATCAATTACGTTCTGCAATTGGGATAGTGAAGGAGCATTTGCTGAAGTACGGTAATTGATACGTGCGGAAATCTTCTTCCCTTTTTTAATGTGTGCGGTAAAACTCGGGAGCAGATTATAAAACTGTTCTTCTGTATTTACCTCGGAAGGAAAATACCGATAACCGATTAAGTCAGTGCGCTGCGCATCCAATCCGAAAGAGAACATATTTCCCTTACCGCCTGTTCTGTAATTCACTCCGGCTTTGTTCACCACAACATAGTTGTCGTAATCATTGCTGACTGTAGTATCAACGAGAATGTAATCACTGTAGGTTGAATCAAAGCTGAGTGCCATCTTCGTTGATGCATTCAATGAGTAGGACGGACTGTAACTGAATGACAATATTCCTGCTTTACCGGCTTTTTCAGTCCAGGTAAGGGTCGGTGCAACACTCCAGCTTACGGAATTCAAATCGGAGTTCTGATCAACAACTACACTTGAATCACCGCCTGAAAACCATTTGTTCAGAGAAAACAAATCTCCGCTTCCGTCTCTGCTGAGAAAACTGCCGCTGACTTCAGCCGAGAAAGTGCGTCCCGCTTTCTTAAAGCGATGTCTGTAACTGAGATTTCCGCTGATGCTGTTGGATGTGTTCAATGACGCGTTATCAGTAGAAGTTGAGTTCAACGTATCTTCCGTTGTGTAATTGGCTCCGGAAATCAGATTACGATAGTCCGTATACTGATAACTGTAACGAGGTGCAAATGTGAAACTGTTCACTGAATCCGGATTGTATTCGAGGCGCAAATTGGCACGATGTCCGAGGTTGTACGAAGAAGTTGAATTATCCTGATAATAGAATGTTCCTGATGCAGGCGCATAAAACGTACGCGCAGTCAACGACTGATTGGTATTGTCTGTTGCGTTGAAGAAATAACTTCCGGACAACTGTGTCTTCGTTCCCCACTTATTGGCATAATTCATACCGAATGAACTCACTTGAGTTATTCCCTTCTGTTGTCCAACCATGAAACTGTTATCGCCTCCACGGCCCATTCCGCCTCTGCCCATCATTCCTCCTCCGCGTGAGCCGCCGGAATTATTCCCTGATATTCCGCTCATGTCCTGCATGGAAAAATTGACCTGATTGATGTTATTGAAATTTCCAAGCAGCGTGATTTTCTGATCCTTTCTGAAATCGTTCAGCACGAAACCTGCCTGATAACGATTATCGGTACCGTAACCTGCGTACACTTTTCCGAATGTTGCATTGGAATATTGATTCTTAGTAATGATGTTCAGTGTTTTTTTCGTGTTCCCGTCATCAACGCCTGTAAATATTGCCATGTCGCTGCGCTGATCGAAAATCTGGACTTTATCAACCATATCGGCAGGCATATTCCGCAATACCGAAGACGCATCATCGCCGAAATACTCTTTGCCATCAACGAGTACTTTCTGCACAGTTTCACCCTGAGCTTTTACTTCGCCGTTCTGCACTTGAATACCGGGCATTTTACCCACAAGATCTTCTGCAGTTGCATCTGGATTTGTTTTAAATGCCGCTGCGTTCATTTCCGTTGTATCGTTCTTCTGTACAACACGAATCATTGTACTGCCTATAACAACTGTCTTCAGATAAGAGGAATCCGGATACATTGGAATCACTCCGAGATCAATTGCTTTTCCTTCCACACGAATCATCTTAACAACCGGTAGAAAACTGGAATATCGAATCGTCATACGGTAACGACCGTCTTTAACGTTGCTCAGTTCAAACTTGCCGGCAGTATCAGCTGTTGTTCCGATCAATGTGGAATCCGGGAAACTCCGCATCACAATCACGGCCCCGTAGAGTGCTGTAGTGTCTCGCGTACTAACAAGCTGTCCGCTTACAGTTACCTGCGCGTTCAAACCGCAAGAAGCCGCAAGAAGCAACAGTGTCGCAAGAATAAACCGTTTCGCGGTGATCATCGGGCAAAGATAATCGCCTGAAGTCACAACCCGTGTTAAAACATGCTGTGTTTACCCGCAAAGAATTGACGTTTGTCGCAAATGATCTTTGTCAATGCACAAAATAAAATCGCTTTCTCCGCTTGTGATTGGTAATTTGTCTTCTAACTTCACATTTGAAACAATCACAAACCCTAAACAACAAATCATTATGAATCTTCAGGAAATCACACCGCTCATCGAAAACAGTCTTGCCGGTTTGAAAGTGGATCCTGCATTGTGCAGAGGTCAGAAACCCGGACAATGGTCATACAAATTGAAAGACGCGAATGTTTGGATCGATGTCTTCAGTTCAGACGCCAATCAAGGTAAATGGTATTTTCAGGTAATGAGTCCGCTCTGCGCTCTGCCTGCTCGTAAAACGGCAGAATTCTACCAGGATCTTCTCGAAATCAACTATCAGATGTACGGATCATGGATGTGTAAGAAAGACGGATGGATTTATGTTTTGACATTGCGTGAAACTGCGAATATTGATCAAAGCGAAATTGATGCATCGCTGGATCGCGTTGCGTTTTACAGCACCGACTACTATTCCAAACTTTCATTCAAATATCAAGGCTGCTGGGATCCGGCTCCTCCTGTAAATACTGAAGGCGGACGTGCGTAACTAGTACGCTTCAATTAAAGCGAATCGAGGTTGTAATTTACCTTCAACCAAAACATTTTCGGTGAACATCGCTATTGGACGAATCCAATATTGGTGTTCACCTTTTTCTTTCGTGTTATACAGCGGGCGATACAAAACAAAAACTTCTTCGGTTTCGCTGTGACGGGCGGTTCCTAATACTTCGTATTCGTTGCCTTTATAATGAAGGTAACGTCCGCGAACAATCTGTTCCATTACTGAACAATCAGAGGTTTGGTAACACGACCGAAATGTTCGTTCTCCAGAACAATCTGATATGAGCCGCTGCTGAAGTTTGCCAGACTGACGTTCACCGGGCCGGTGCCGAATGCATTACTGCAGTACACGGTTCTTCCTGCAGCATCATAAATACGGATTGCATAATCTGAATTGAACGGAACAGCGGTTGATGGTATACTGATCGTAACAAATTCCTGAGCAGGGTTCGGATAAACTTCAACACGCGAAGCAAGGCCGTTGTTGTCATTGATTCCGTCAACGAGCGGATCAAACTCCCACCAGTCATCACGCAGCAGTGAATCATATCCCAAACCGATGTAACATTTGTTGTTTGATGTTGTAACGGCACTTGCATTGGCACGTTTTGATCCCGGGAAATTGTCTTTGAAAATCCAGTTGTTGCCAACAGGATCGTATTCCCATATATCATCGGTATTCTGCAACGTATTGTCGTAACCGAGTCCGATATAACCTTTACCGAAGAGTGAAAAACTCACGGTTGAATAACGCGGTGTTCCTGTAAAAGAAGCTTTGGCAGTCCATGAATTGGAAGCAGGATCGAATGCAAACATATCCGACTTGAATGCTCCGTCATCTCCTGTTCCGATGTACGCGACATTCGCAATGATAAAGCATGCGGGAAATCTTCTTGCTGTTCCCGGGAAATTCGCTTTTGCGGTCCACTGATTGGTAGTTGGATTGTACTCCCACATGTCGTTACGCAAACCTGTTGAAGATTGCCCCAATCCAACATATCCTTTTCCATTGATAGCAAATCCCACTCCGGCGCGACGACCGCCGCCCGTAAAAGTCTGTTTCTGCGACCAGGTGTCAGTTGCAAAATCCCATTCCCACGTATCACTGAAATAAGGGTTGGAACCTTGTCCGCCAACGACATAACCTTTATTCCCGATAGAAAAACTCATTGCCACGTTACGCTCCAGACCTTGTCCTGTGGAATTTCCCAGACTGGTCATTTGTGTCCAGATGTCTGTAGCCGGATTGTACATCCACATGCTCCGCTTGAATGAATTGCTATCAAGTCCAGTAGCGACGAAGGCAGCACTGCCAATGCTGAAACTGCACGCAGAAGATCTTGCACCTCCACCTATCGTATCGCGCTGTATCCAGGCTTTTGCAGAGAACGCGGTGAACAACAGCGAACAGGCGGATAGAAATATATATTTTCTCATAATGATGAATCAGTGTTTTACGAATGAGCTGTTGGTTGCAACGCCGTTTGACGTCATGCGGATGATGTAATATCCGGGAGTGAGATCAGCGATATCAATGGTTGCGTTTTGCACACCATTGTAATTTTCAATGCTTACAATTTCTCCAAACGCTGATATTATCTCAACCGAATATCTAGCTGAAGTATTACCACCTGCGATTGTAATGCGATCAGACGCAGGATTAGGGTAAACTGAAATTGTATGCACGTCACGTGTCTCGATGTCAGTGAGGAACTGTTCGTATTGCCACACGTCGCGGCGTTTACCCGAGAAACCGCTTCCGCAACATCCGTAAGCCGCGTTTGCAATTACGAATACACCCAACGAACGACGTTCTCCGCCACCATAAGGTGCTTTCGGATACCAGGAATCCGACGTGTAATCATATTGCCATAATTCATCTTTGTAACCGCCGTCTGATCCACCCAACAGATAACCGTATTGTCCGATTGCAAATCCTGCGGCAGCGAATCTGCCTGTTCCCGGAAAATTATTCTTCTGGGTCCAGATATTCGTTACCGGATCGTATTGCCACCAGTCGTTCTGAAGAATATTTTCATCTGTACCGCAGCCGGCATAAGCTTTACCATTAATCGTGAATGCACTCATCGCGTAGCGCGTTCCTCCGGGGAAAGTTGCTCTTTGCAACCATGAATTAGTTGCTGGATTGTACTGCCATAATCCGGCAACATATTGAGAGTTGCCCTGCTTGCCTCCAACAATATAACCCATCCCGTTCACGGTGAATCCGCAACCGAAATAAATACCTCCCCATGAAGAACTTCCAGGATAAGTTGCTTTCTGAGTCCAAGTGTTTGTTGCAGGATTATATTCCCACCAATCGTTAAGGTTATTTCCAAACAAAGATTCAGCAGCATCAATTCCGGTACCTACATAACCTTTGTTTCCAATCGCAAAACCAACGGCATCTCTTCTTCCCGGTGCAGGAAGCGTTGCTCTCTGCATCCAAGAATCTGTTCCCGGGTCATATTCCCACAAGTCATTGCGCACCATATCGGCAGTATCCTCACCCATCCCATAGTAACCGCGATTACCGATAGCGAATGCTATTCCTCGCGAACGTTTGTCGCTGCCGAACGCTTCTTTCTTCTCCCACGAATTCTGCGCACCAATGTTCGTTACAATCAATGTCGCAATAATGAACAGCAGCGTTCTCATTGGAAAATAAATTTACCGGTTGAAACAAATTGAGAATTCGCCGTACACACGAATGTGTAAACACCTGCCGGCAAATCATTGCGCTGAATGACAGGCATTGCTTCATTGGAGAAATTCTCAATTCGAACTGCTTTTCCGTTCACGTCATAGAGAACACAAGTCATGTTCTGCAATGGAAAAACATCGGATCGCAACGTAACCGACTCTACTGCCGGAGAAGGAAATGCAACTACTTCTGCATTCACCTGCTGCTCATCAATCGAGGAGATAGAACCATATTCCCACCAATCATTGTAATTCATTCCGCTGGTTCCTGTACCGGCATAGACGCGCTGTCCGATAGTTAATGCAACAAGATAACGGCGCGCAGCACCACCGAAATCAGTAACCTGTGTCCATGCATTCGTTACCGGATTCCAGCACCAGAAATCCTGATAGTTTGTTCCGCTGGAATAATCATCACCCGTGCCCACAAAACATTTTCCATCATATGCAAAACCACATGCTTCCATTCTCGGAAGTCCGGTCAATGTTGCTTTCTGTGTCCATTGATTGGTTACAGGATTGTATTCCCACCAGTCTCCTGTATTTCCGCCAACATCACCCGTACCACAATAACCTTTTCCGTTCACCGACATTCCCACACCTGAAATACGAGCGGGCGGTCCTGATGCAATTCCGCTCCAACTGTTGGTAACAGGATTGTATTTGTACCAATCACCATAGTACGATCCGGTACCTACATAACCGGCGCCATTTATTTCAAACGACACTGCACCGCGACGTGCTGTTCCGGGAAAACTTGCCACAGGTGTCCATGTGTTTGTTGCAGGACTGTATTTGTAAAAATCATTCATCAAAACAGAACTTGGTGCGCGTCCGGTTCCAACGAATATTTCATTTCCTATTGTAAATCCTGCTGCATGATAGCGCAACCCACCTGCAAAGTTTGCCTTCTGCGACCAGGTATCAGAACCGGGATCATATTCCCACCAGTCATCGAATAACACATCTACAATGGAATTGATGTGTCCCAATCCAACATAACCACGATTGCCGCAAGACAATGCTGTAGATCTATGTCTGCCTGTTGCCGGGATGGACGCTTTCTGCACCCAACCGTATTGTGTTTGCGCCTCCGCAACCAACACAATGCACAATAAGGTTAGCGTAATAATGTTCTTCATTGAGTAATTGTTTGCAATGTTATTTTCAAACTGTCCAGCTCCGCCCTGTTAATTGTCGGAAACCCCGCATTACTTTCCAGCTTATGAATTACCAGTTTGGCAACACGTTCTGCCTCTTCAGCGCTTACGAATCCATTGACACCAGGTTCTCCCGGAATAGTGGATTGATGAATCATTTTCTTTGAACCATTGTAAATGTCATAACCGAATCCGAGAAATTTCCCGGTACTGTCCACAACCTCAAAAGCAGAAGCTGAATAGGCTTCGGGCTGGATAGTTTGAGGAACGGGATCTGCTGACACGACAGGAACTTTCTGCGCTTCCTCACACGAGATGAGAAACAGTGAAGAAATGCCGATAAAAAGTGATGGTAAAAGTGATTTCATATTGCCTTAACAACTTTACAAAAATTTAATGGGAATGCAAAATGCACTTAACTCGTCGTGACATAATGAGCACCGGTCGACAAAGTGGAAAATTCAGACCAGACTTTTCAGATGGCAAGTAACTTTCAGACCAGACGCACGTCTATGGATAGATAACATTAGCAGAATACCGTCGCGTTTGTTAAAAAAGCTTCAATTACCATCAAGAAACGGGCAAATACGGATAAACCCGCAAAGCAATATGACTAATTTTGCCACCCAGCAGCACTCCAACTCAAGATGTTAAAGCAGCACTCCCGTTTCATTCTGTTTCTGATGATGTTTTTCCTCAGACTTAATGCAGAAGCGCAAACGCAAAAATTCACCATCAGCGGATATGTCCGTGATGAATCAAACGGTGAAGCACTCATTGGTGCATCGGTGATGATTAAAGATCCTATCAAAGGAACAGCAACCAATGTTTACGGATTTTTCTCTCTTACTGCTGAAGCAGGAGAATATGACATGACGGTTTCGTATATCGGTCTTGAACCTTTCAATACACACATCAAGCTGCAGAAAGATACATTTTTCGAGATCAGATTGAAATCGAAACAAATGCAGACTGTATTAATTACCTCAGATAAAGCTGATGGTAACGTGCAGGATCCTCAGATGGGAAAGATGAAACTGGACATGAAGCAGGTGAAGGTAATTCCTGCATTCATGGGTGAAGTGGATGTATTAAAAACAATTCAGCTTCTTCCGGGTGTGAAAGGCGGAGCGGAGGGAAATTCCGGATTTTATGTACGAGGAGGCGGACCGGATCAGAATCTGATTCTGCTGGATGAAGCAACCGTATACAATGCGGGACACTTATTCGGATTTTTCTCTGTGTTCAACGGTGACGCTGTGAAAGATATCAATCTGATCAAAGGAGGTATGCCTGCACAGTACGGAGGAAGACTTTCATCCGTTTTGGATATCACCATGAAAGAAGGAAATGATCAACGCTTTCAGGCAGATGGAGGAATCGGAGTAATTGCTTCTCGACTCACGGTACAAGGTCCGATCAAGAAGGATACAGCCTCTTTCATTGTGTCAGCCAGAAGAACTTATATCGATATTTTAATGAAACCGTTCATTAAGGAAACATCGCGCTTCAACGGCAGCGGATACTACTTCTACGACATGAACGCTAAAGTAAACTGGAGGATCAATGACCGTAACCGTGTTTTTGCCAGCGGATATTTCGGACGAGATGTGTTTACTTACAAAAATTCGGAAGCGGATTTCAATGTGAGTATTCCTTGGGGAAATGCGACCACTTCTATACGATGGAACCATCTTTTCGGTCCGAAGCTGTTTATGAATACAACAGCGGTGTTCAGCGATTATCAATTTGAGTTTGCTGCAGAGCAGGATGGTTTCGAGTTTAAACTGTTTTCAGGCATCCGAGATTTCAATGTGAAAACCGATTTCTATTATCAGCCAAACACGAAACACAACATCCGTTTCGGCAGTGCGTACACATGGCATATTTTCACCCCGAACAACGTCTCTGCGAAATCAGGTGAAACTGTATTTGACCTTGGCGGACTCGTAAAGCAATACGCACATGAAGCCGGTGTTTACATCAACGATGATTGGGACATCAGTGAACGCTGGAGAGTTTCAGGTGGAATGCGTTTTTCTTACTTCATGCAGGTTGGTCCATTCGATCGTTACGTGAAAGATGTAACCGGCCGGACTGTTGACACGGTCTCCTACGGAAAGTTTGATAAAGTTCAGGACTATTACGGAATAGAACCGCGACTTACAGTGCGCTTCCAGATTGACAAAACCTCATCTATCAAAGCAGCTTATACACACAATTACCAATATGTGCATCTGGCCACGTTGTCCCCTATTTCGCTTCCTACAGACATCTGGGTTCCATGTTCAGATGTTGTTAAACCGCAGATCGGAACGCAATATGCATTGGGTTACTTCAAGAATCTCTTCGACAATCAGTACGAATCGTCAGTGGAAATCTACTACAAGAAAATGCTCAACCAGGTTGAATTCACACCTGGTGCATTGCCAGAAGACAATGTAAACAACAACACTGATAATAATTTCGTTTTCGGAACCGGCGAATCATACGGCGCGGAATTTTTCTTCAAGAAGAGAAAAGGTCAGTACACAGGCTGGATCGGTTATACTTTATCATGGACTACAAGATCATTCCCGGACATTGAAGACGGAAGAGTTTTTTATGCACGCTACGACCGTCGTCATGATGTGAGCTTTGTAAATGTTTACGAGTTGAATGAACGCTGGACATTCAGTTTTGTATTTGTTTACGGAACTGGTAACGCGATCACTTTGCCGGAATCACGTTACATCATCGAAGGACAGATTGTTCCGGAATACGGTGACAGAAACAGTTTCCGTATGCCGGCTTATCACCGTGCGGATATTTCGGTAACATATACATGCAAACCGAAAAAACTTTTCCGCCGTGTACCTTACAGCAGCAGTTGGAACTTCTCGGTGTACAACATCTACAACCGCATGAATCCGTATTTCATTTATTTCGATAACGAAGGAAGCATTCAGGAAGGAAATCTCCGCGTAACCGCGAAGCAGGTTTCGCTCTTCCCTATTCTTCCTTCTGTAACGTGGAACTTTTCATTCTGAGAATCATGAAAAAAACAATCGCATTTTTCGTTCTGAGCTTTGCACTCTTTTCATGTGAAAAGGAAATTTCCGTTGATCTTCCGCAACCGGAACAACTCATCGTTGTTGACGGTGGTATTACAACAGGTGAGCCTGCAGAAGTAACATTGACCTGGAGTGCGGGTTACTTCGATCCTATCGATTCTGCTTCCATTGCGAACTACGTTATAACGAACGCAACAGTAACAGTTACTGACGGAATCACAACGGACACACTTAACCTTACAGTGGACTTCTCACGACCTATTCCGTTTGTGTATCGTGGCAGCAATATTATTGGTCAAGCAGGAAGAACCTACACATTGAATGTCAGCACCACTGATCACAGCGCAACTGCAACCACAACAATTCCTCAACCTGTTCCGCTGGACAGTGTATGGTTCAAACCGGAAATCCCTGGCGACAGTTTAGGATTCGTATGGGCACATATGACGGAACCTGTTGGTATGGGTAACGGTTATCGTTGGTTCACAAAACGCATTGGAGAAGATGATGCATTTCTTGCTCCGTTCGGCTCTACGTTCGACGATAATTTCATTGAAGGCAAGAGTTTCGATTTTGCTTACAACCGTCCGGCAGCACCCGGTTCAACTTTGCCTGAAGACAACGACTTCCGCAGAGGATACTTCATCACAGGCGACGTTGTTGTTGTGAAGTTCTGTGCGATTGGCCAGGCAGAAGCTGACTTTTTCCGTACTTATGAAATTGAGGTCAGCAACAACGGCAATCCGTTTGCAGCACCAGGCGTTATCGAGCATAATGTAACCGGCGGTCTTGGTATTTTCTGCGGTTACGCGCCAACCTATGATACGCTGATTTGTCAGTAGAAATGACATGAATCAGCCCGGATAGACAAAAACAATCGGGGTATCAGCCGAATCGAATGTGCAAGGTTCAGGATAGTTGCTATTTTTGTCCGCACTCAACACAAAAAATACAACACGCACTATGAGCCAATCACCTGAAAAAGTTAGCTGCCTGATCATAGGATCAGGTCCTGCCGGATATACTGCTGCAATTTATGCCGCTCGTGCAGATCTGAAACCAATGATGTACATGGGTCCTGAGCCAGGCGGCCAGTTGACCACAACAACTGAAGTGGAAAACTATCCGGGATTTCCTCACGGAGTACAGGGTCCTGAGATGATGGAACTTTTCAAAGCGCAGGCGGAGCGTTTCAAGACTGACATTCGCTTCGGATGGGCAACTAAAGTGGATTTTTCCGGACCGGTTCACAAAGTGTGGATTGACGACAAAATCGAAATTCATGCTGATACGGTAATTGTTGCTACAGGTGCTTCTGCGAAGTGGCTAGGACTTGAATCAGAACAAAAATATCGTTCAGTCGGTGGCGTTTCTGCGTGCGCAGTTTGTGACGGATTTTTCTATCGCGGTAAAGATGTAGCTATTGTTGGTGCAGGAGATACTGCGGCTGAAGAAGCTACTTATCTGGCTAAACTTTGCAATAAGGTTTACATGATTGTTCGCAAAGGCGAGATGCGTGCCTCTAAAGCAATGCAACATCGTGTACTCAATACACCGAACATTGAAGTGCTTTTCGATTCTGAGACGAAAGAAGTTCTCGGAAATGATACCGGTGTAACCGGGGCAATCATTCACAATTCCAAGACAGGTCAGGATCGTACAATAGATATTTACGGTTTCTTCGTGGCGATCGGACACAAACCGAATACGGACATCTTCAAAGGATGGCTGGATATGGATGAATCCGGTTATATCAAAACTATTCCGGGCACAAGCAAAACCAATATCGAAGGTGTATTCGCAGTTGGTGATGCTCAGGACAAAGTTTACCGTCAGGCTGTAACTGCTGCAGGAAGCGGATGTATGGGTGCTTTGGATGCTGAACGTTATTTAGCAGCCAAAGGACACTAATCCTGTAAGCGCGATTTTGTATCTTCGCGGAACACCATGATTCTGCGGATTTCAATTTTATTTCTGGCACTGTTCATTTCGGTTCCTTCTTTTGCCCAGTTCGGTAAACAGAAAGACACGCGGAAGTATTATGAATTCGCAGCTATTTATGATTCCGCTTCGGGAATAGATATTTATGAAAAGCTGAACCGTTTAATGGGCGGTGATTCCGTTCGCTATAACCCAAAAGGATACGCGTCTCAAGGTTGGTGGGAAGATTACTACAAAAACGGCACGCTGATGCATTCCGGATATTATCAGGATGGAATGCTCACCACTTACAAAAACTATTATGAGAACGGACAGATGGAGCGCGAGTTCAAGTCGCTTGACTATTTCCGTTATCAAATGATTCTGTACTACGACAACGGACAGATTCGATCAAACATCACATATTATCAAGGTGCGGAAATGATTACCATGGAATATTATTCCAATGGTAAACCGGAATTCATGGAAGAGTTTGCTGATAAATGTGACTATCTGAAGTTCCGTCAGTTTTATTACGAAAACGGAAATCTGCAATCCGACATGCAGTTGCTCGACAAGAAAAAGAAAAGGTATTCACACAAGGAATATTTCGAAAACGGCAAAATGCAAACCGAAGGCACGATGCAGTATTATGAAGAACTGGATAACTTTCTGAAAGAAGGCAAGTGGAATGTGTACGACGAAACCGGTAAACTGATCGCAGTACAGGAGTACGTTCGCGGACAGATGGTGGAAGAGAAAAAAATGTAGGGTTATTTCTTGTGACGTGCTTTCAGCACTTCTTCCACATCTTTAATTGCAAATCCTTTAGCAGAAAGTAAAACAGTGTAATGAAACAGCAGATCTGCTGCTTCTCCCAAAAACTTTTCTTTGTCATCGTCCTTCGCTTCAATCACCAATTCAACCGCCTCCTCTCCTACTTTTTGAGCAATCTTGTTGATTCCTTTGAAATACAATTGTGCTGTATATGAAGTGGAAGGATCAGCGCCTTTTCGCGATTGAATTACTCTTTCCATCTGACGGAGAAAATCTCCCGTGTTCAATTCATTCCAGCATGTATCAGCACCCGTATGACACACCGGCCCAACAGGATTTGCTTTAACGAGCAACGTATCATTATCGCAATCAATACGAACATCGACAACTCTGAGGAAATTACCGCTCTCTTCTCCTTTTGTCCACAAGCGATTTTTACTGCGCGACCAGAACGTAACGTTCCCCGAAGAATGAGTTGCTTGCAATGCATCTTCATTCATAAAGCCAAGCATTAACACAACTCCTGTAGCTGCGTCCTGAATTACAGCGGGAACAAGTCCGTCTGAATATTTGGAATAATCCGGTTTCATTAATGTTGTGTTATGAAGTTGCTGATGTTGTTGCAATATGTTGTGAATCCTGTTTTCGCAGGCACTTCTCCGTGATCGGCATTGTCAACCGGATGAGATTCTTTGTACACACCGCGATGGTTATCATATACAACCTGACCGTGCGTGTTGTATCCGAGAAACATATCCGCTAGCCCGTGCGTCCAGAACAATGGCTGATTGCAACGTTTAATTTCTTCAGCACAGTCAATCTCGAGATTGGTGAAATACGAAGAAGGCATTGCCAGTTGTGTACCGTCTTCCACCATAACAGCAGCTGACGCAAACGGTGCTTCGAGCAGCAACCAGCCCGGAGTTAATGTTCTTGGCTTTGAACAAAGTTCAGTTGCAGGGGCACTTCCCATACTGAAACCATAGATCGCTAAACGATCATTGTTCATCCCGTTTTGTTGCAACCATTTCATTGCAGCATCAACATCGGCATACAAACCTTCTTCGGTAGGATCTCCATCAGACATTCCATATCCGCGGTAATCAATCATCAACACACCAAAGCGATTCTTTCCTCCGCAATGAGCCAGCAACTTCGCACGTTGCCAGTAAAAATCCATATGCCACTTGTTGCCATGACAATACAGAATCACTGTATCTGTTGCTATGTTGGAAATTTCACCAATGTAAATTGCATAAATCGTGGTCGAACTGCCTTCTCCGTCAGCCTGACTCTGCAATGAGAAAACATGAACAAGCGAATCCGGAATATCGTAAGACGCATCCAGTTTGAAATCCTGTTCGCCTGTGTAATCATCCAGTTCATACTGCGTCAATTTATCAGTTCTGTTGTACAGATTGGTATCAAGGCGCTGACAGGCAGTAAATATCAACGCTGCGCTTAAGAATGCTATGATCAGATTTCTCATCAGAATGTTCTGTAAAGTCCGAAATAAACTCCTGTTGCTCCGTAGTGATTCAACCCGATGTAATCCACTGCATTGGGTTGGTTCTTCACGTATGGTAAAATGTATTTTGCTTCAATCTGGAAACGCCACTTTTCCTTCAGGAACATATGCCCGATTTGCGGAGAGAATATCAATTGTCGCTCCTGATTCACGCCATGAGAGCGCTGCTTTGTAAACTCAATCCAGTTATTGCATCCCAGATACCAATAGCCGCCTTGCTTTCTGTCGAAAGTGAGATTCAAATCAACTACCGGCCACGCTCTGAAATTCTTCTCCCACTTATCCATGGTCATATTCGCGGACACAGCAGCATTTAAACCGAAACGATTTACGGTAAACACATTCCAACACACACCGGCATCAACTTGTCCTGTACCGTACAACAATGAAGTAGTGTGCAGATTCCCGAACAACGTAAGATTTGTATCCACTCCGTACCCGTAACCTATCGAAGTAAGCGGAATCGGAATTACCGCACCGCTGAACTTTATCAATGGTCCGCCGAACGAAGCAGTAACTGCATGTTGCCCCGGATTGAGCGGCTTCACAAATCTGGAATGCGAACATCCTGATATCAATACAATCAGAAGTGCTGCAATAGTAAATGTTCTCATAAGCGAATCTGAATTCCTTGCTTGTAAAGATAATCCTTCAGGTCCTTGATGCGGATTTCACCGAAATGAAAAATACTCGCTGCCAGTGCTGCATCAGCTCCCGATTTAAGAAATGCTTCTGCGAAATGTTCCATTGTGCCCGCTCCTCCTGACGCGATAACCGGTATCCGTACGGATGAGGAAACCTCTTTCAGAAATTCCACATCAAAACCGTTCTTCGTTCCGTCATGATCCATGGAAGTCAGAAGAATTTCTCCTGCACCGCGTTGTTCTGCTTCTTTGATCCATTCCAAAGTATCAAGCTCGGTTGCAACCTTTCCTCCATTCAGAAATACGCGATTCCCTTGAGCAGTGCGACGCGTATCTACCGCCACAACCACGCATTGACTTCCGAACTCGCGCGCCAACGCATCAATCAACAGATGATCCCGCACTGCGGCTGAATTCACGGAAACCTTATCCGCACCGTTTTCAAGTATTGAACGCACATCTTCTATCCCGACAATACCGCCTCCAACAGTGAATGGAATATTCACCGCTGCTGCTACATTCCTAACGAGTTCTGCTAATGTTTTCCGTTTTTCATCGGTTGCAGAGATATCCAGAAGCACCAACTCGTCAGCCCCTTCTTCCGCATAACGCGAAGCCAGTTCAACTGCATCACCTGCGTCACGCAGATTTACAAAGTTGACACCTTTAACGGTGCGACCATTCTTCACATCAAGGCATGGAATAATTCTTTTCGTCAGCATTTCACAAAGCGTTCAGATTAAACTTTTCGATTTCCTTGATAGAAATACGATTTTCATAAAATGCTTTACCAATTATCACACCTTCACAGCCCAGCTTCTCCATGCAATAAATATCTTCCCAATTACTGATACCTCCACTCGCCACCAAACGTATTCCCGGACAGCGAGCGATGATCATTCTGTAAAGCTCTTCCGAAGGCCCTTCCAGTTTACCATCTTTTGAAATATCCGTACAGAAAAAATAATGCACCCGTTTATTCATCAGATCGCGAATAAACTCAACCACTTCGATATCTGTTTGCTCCAACCAACCACTCACTGCGATCTTTCCCGCTCTGACATCCGCACCGATGAAAAAATTATCCGCTCCGGAATTTGCCAACCACATTTCAAATACTTCAGGCGATTTAGCAGCCAGACTACCAACCGTTACAAAAGAAGCTCCGGCAGATAAAACAGAATTCATTTCTGTCTCTGTTTTTACTCCGCCACCAAAATCAATTATAAGTTTAGTAGCTGCAGCAATGCGTTCCAGTACCGCAAGATTCTTCACTGTTCCCGCTTTCGCTCCATCCAGATCCACGAGATGCAGTCGGCGTACACCCGCCTGTTCAAACTGAGACGCAACCGCAACCGGATCGCTATTGTAAACGGTCATGCGTTGGTAATCCCCCTCGGTAAGTCGCACGCACTTGCCGTCAATAATGTCTATTGCAGGAATAATCTCAATCATACTTCCAGAAAGTTTTTGATAATACGTTCTCCCTCAGCGCCGCTTTTCTCAGGGTGAAATTGCACACCGAAGTAATTGTCTTTTTGCAACGCAGCAGAATAATTCAGAATGTATTCAGTGCTTGCAATAGTATACGCACATTGTTCGGCATAGAAACTATGTACGTAATACATAAATGCCTGATCGGGAACGCCTGCAAACAATGGTCCTTTAAGATTGGACAGCGTGTTCCATCCCATATGCGGAACTTTGAATTCAGCTTCAGGAAATTTCTTCACCTGAACAGGAAATATTCCAAGCGCTTCGGTATTACCTTCTTCACTTTGGGAACACATCAACTGCATTCCAAGGCAAATACCCAGAACCGGTTGACGCAGTTCCTTTATCACATTATCAAGTCCGGCTTTGCGTAAAAACTGCATTGCAGAAGACGCTTCGCCAACTCCGGGAAAAATCACACGATCTGCACTCTTGATAATCTCCGGTTCATTGGAGACTACAGCGTCTGCTCCCAAACGTTGCAGCGCAAATCGAACAGACGTTGCATTGCCAGCGTTATATTTAACAATTACGATCTTCATACAACGGATAAAAAATTACGTATGATACGTTTGCCTTCAGGTGTCATGATTGACTCCGGATGAAATTGTATTCCAAACATTTTTTTCTCTTTGTTTTCGATGGCCATCACATTACCTGATTCATCCTGCGCTGTAATCGTAAATGACTCCGGCAGCGTTTCTTCATCGATCACCCAGGAATGATAGCGACCTGCGTTAAACTGTGTTCCAAAACCTTGGAATAAAACAGAGTCTTTGTCGGTAACAACGATCGGCGTACTCACGCCGTGAAAAACCTTACTGAGATTTTTCAATTGACCTCCGCATGCAACATTCAAAGCTTGGTGACCAAGGCACACTCCGAGAATAGGAATCTTTCCTGCCGCCACCCGAATCACATCCAGCAATTTTCCGGACTCTTCAGGAATACCCGGGCCCGGAGAAAGCACAATGCAATTGTAGTTGAAACAATCCGACGGATCTACAACATCATTTTGCACAACGTGTATATATGCCTCAGGACACACTCGCCCGATTTCGTGCACCAAATTGTAGGTGAACGAATCGTAGTTGTCAATAATCAAGATTCTGAAATCAGGCATAGTTTCAAGATAATAAAAAACCCGCTTTGGAAGCGGGTTCTGATTTATATCAACAGAGTTACCATCGCTTCCTTAAAACGATAAGAAATGATGATGTACTGAGATGTGTTTAAGAATCATAAGGCAAATATAATCGTAGATCACACGTAAATGATACCAGCCTTAATATTTTCACAGGCAAAATGAGAATAATCTTACATGGAATAGCGTAATTTCACGTCATGGGCAGAGCTCTCGTCTTAACGCTACTATTTCTGCTGCAGTTTGATGCTGCGGCTGAAGCCCGTCGTATTCAACCGGGTTTTGACGGTGCTGAATTCAGAAAAATGTTTCAGATCAGTGCTCATCAGATTGACACGCCTTGGAATAAAATGCGGGTTCCTTATCCTGCCGGATATAATATGATTCATCGCTCTACCGTTGGCGGACTTGACAACCGCTGGGACATGTGGCTGAGCAACGATTCAGTGGCAGTAATCAGCGTGCGGGGAACTACTGCTTCTAATGATTCTTGGTTGGAGAATTTCTATGCCGGAATGATTCCCGCAACCGGAAAGCTGAACTTGGGAAACGGAATATTATTCGATTATAAACTTGCGCAGGATTCACTGGCTTATGTGCATATCGGATGGACAATCGGACTCGCGAGCATTGCTAAAAACGTGACTGATAAAATCAATGAACAGTACAAAAACGGTATTCGCGATTTTATAATCGTCGGTCATTCACAAGGTGCAGCAATTTCGTTTCTGCTGTACTCGTATCTTCATTACAAACGAGGAGTAACGATTCCTGCAGATATCAGATTAAAAGTTTACGGAAGTGCTGCACCAAAACCCGGAAATCTGAAGTATTCATACGACTTCGATTTTATTTCGCGGGGCGGATGGGCATTCAGAATAGTGAACACAGCTGATTGGGTCCCGGAAGTTCCATTCAGTGTACAAACCATAAATGATCTTAGCCCCGGAAATCCTTTTTCGGAATTTGATAAACGCGTGCGAATTGGATTCCCCGCCAAACTCATCGGAAATCACGTGATTAAAAAAATGAACCGCGGAGCAAAAAGAGCGGAACGAAGATTCCGAAAATATCTCGCTCACAAAACAGGAAAACTGGTGCGTAAGCGAATTCCGGGTATGCCTAAACAGAAATACGTAAAGAGCATGGCTTATTATCCATGCGGCATTCCTATTATTCTCCAGCCGGACGAAAACTATCACAAACTTTTTCCGGATAACGGTAAAAGTATTTTCACACATCACTATTTCGGTCCGTACTACAATCTTCTGAACACGTATTATCCGATTAAATCACCAGAACAGAAATAGTCGTCAATCAGATTATCCCTTTTGTTGTCGGCAATGAATTATCATCCGGATTCCGCTTCACTGCGATTCTGATCGCTTTCGCAAAGGCCTTGAAAATGCTTTCTATTTTGTGATGCTCGTTATCACCTTCTGCTTTAATATTCAGATTGCATCGCGCCGCATCACTGAATGATTTGAAAAAGTGAAAAAACATTTCTGTTGGCATGTCTCCGACTTTTTCCCGTTTAAACTCGGCATTCCATTCAATCCATGGTCTTCCTCCGAAATCAACTGCTACTTGCGCCAAACAATCGTCCATGGGTAAAAGAAATCCGTAACGATTAATTCCACGCTTCTCTTTCAATGCGGCGGTGAACGCTTCTCCCAACGCAATTCCCGTATCTTCAATTGTGTGATGTTCATCAATGTGAAGATCTCCTTCTGCTACCAAATCAAGATCAATATTTCCGTGACGAACCAGTTGCTCCAGCATGTGATCAAAGAATGAAAGACCCGTTCGTATCTTACCTTTTCCACTTCCATCCAGATTCAAATCAATGCTTATTCTGGTTTCGTTGGTGTTGCGTGAATGAGAAACTCTGCGAGGAGGAAGTTTCAGAAACTGATAGATTTGCGACCAATCTTCGGCGATGAGATCTATTGAAGCAGCGTATTCTCCCGCTTCATCATAGTTACGGATGAAAATTGATTTTGCCCCGAGATTCTTCGCCAGTTTCACGTCTGTCAAACGGTCTCCGATCACAAATGAATTTTGCAGATCGTACTCAGGAGCAAAATACTTCGTCAGCATTCCTGTTCCTGGTTTACGCGTCGGAAGACTATCCGCAGGAAAACTTCTGTCGATGCAAACTTCAGAGAAAATTATGTTTTCATTCTTCATTGATTGCACAATGAAATTCTGCACCGGCCAGAATGTATCCTCAGGAAAAGAAGCCGTGCCAAGACCGTCCTGATTCGTGACCATCACCAATTCATAATCCAGTTCTTCGGCGATTTTTCTCAACCAGTAAAAAACACCCGGCAGAAATTTCAACTTGCTGAACGAGTCAATCTGAAAAGTATCCGGCGGCTCCCAAATTAGTGTTCCGTCTCTGTCGATGAAAAGCAGTTTCTGTTTCATTGCGCTTTATTGATTAAATGAAAACTGTTTCGAATAGTTATTCAACTCGGTAATCAACATTTCGTTCTCTGCAGGAGTACCAACGGTAATTCGCAAACATCCTTCGCATAACGTTACCCCTGAACGATCTCGTATAATAATACCTTTATCAACAAGGTAATTATATACCTTCTTCGGTTCATCAACTTTTACCAATAGAAAATTAGCATCTGAAGGATATATTTTTCGAATCAACAGATTGTGCGCCAACTGACGTACCAACCTGTCTCTTTCACTCACCGTACTGCGAATCCATTCATTTACTTCCTGAATACGGTTTAACGCATTTAGTGCGAGCTCCTGTGCCGGAGTGCCGATATTGTACGGTGGCTTCACCTTATTCATCACGGCAATAATCTCATCTGACGCAAACAACATTCCTATGCGTACACCGGCAAGCCCCCATGCTTTAGACAACGTCTGCATCACAACCAGGTTCGGATATTCTGTCAGCTCCGCTATAAACGACTTCTGCCTTGAATAATTGATGTACGCTTCATCCACTGCGACAATGCCATTGAAGTTATTGAGCACGAATTCAACATCATCTCGGTCAATACTGTTTCCGGTTGGATTATTCGGAGAGCAAATGAAAATCAACTTGGTATTTTCATCAACCGATTCGGAAATACCTTCAACGTTCAGCTGAAACTCTGCCGTCAGCGGAACTTTTCTCACCTCAACTGCATTAATGTTGGCACTCACTTCATACATTCCGTACGTGGGTGGAACAATAATCACATTATCGCGTCCCGGCTCGCAGAATACGCGGAACAGAATATCGATTACTTCATCACTTCCATTGCCGAGAAAAATATTTCCCGCCGGCACGCCTTTAATTGCCGACAAGCGATCCTTCAGATTCTTCTGCATCGGATCCGGATATCGATTATGCGAATCTCCAGCCGGAGAACCGAAACTATTCTCATTCGCGTCAAGAAATACTTTTGCTTCGCCTTTAAACTCATCGCGTGCAGAGGAGTAAGGTGTCAGTGCAAGAATGTTAGCTCTGATCAGTTTCTCTAAATTGAACATTATCTTCCTTTTATTTTCCTAAACGAATTGTTACTGCATTCCTGTGCGCTTGTAAGCCTTCTGCTTCCGCCATCACTTCAACCGTCTTCCCGATTCGTTGCAATCCTTCTTTACTCAGGTGCTGAAAAGTTATCTTCCGAACGAATGTATCCACAGAAACGCCACTCCACCCTCTTGCATTTCCATTGGTTGGCAATGTATGATTCGTTCCCGATGCGTAATCTCCCGCGCTCTCCGGAGACCATGCGCCAATGAAAACACTTCCTGCGTTCACTACTTGCTGCGCCAGTATCTCCGCGGAATCACATGCGAGAATCAAATGCTCAGGTGCATACTTATTGAAGATTTCCATTGCATCATTCTGATTCTTTACAAGAACTGCTGCACTGTTCGCCAACGCTTTCATCGCAATCTCCTTGCGAGGCAAAACATCAACCTGAACTTTGATTGCTTCAATTATCTCCTGAAGTATTCCTTTGTCTTCTGAAAGTACAAGAACCTGACTGTCGGCACCGTGTTCAGCTTGTGACAATAAATCCGCTGCAACGAACTCTGCTGGAACAGTGTTATCGCAATACACAGCCAACTCTGAAGGTCCGGCAGGAATGTCAATAGGAAATCCGTTTTTTGCGATGAGTTGCTTCGCCATAGTCACCCAACTGTTTCCCGGGCCGCAGATTTTTGAAACCTGCGGAACAGACTCCGTTCCGAAATACATTGCTGCAATTGCCTGCACTCCTCCCACTTTATAAATTTCAGAAACACCGCAAGTACTCGCGGCATATAATATCGCAGGATTGATATTCCCGTTCTTATCCGGCGGAGTACACAACACGATTCTTCCGCAGCCTGCAATCACTGCAGGAACAGCAAGCATGAGCACAGTAGAAAACAGAGGAGCTGAACCACCGGGAATATAAAGTCCGACAGTTTCAATTGGAACCGATTTTCTCCAGCATCGAACACCCGGCATGGTTTCTATCGGTGCACTGCCTACGTGTTGCGTTCGGTGAAAACGTTCAATATTTGCTTTTGCTGTCTCAATCGCCTCTTTCAATTCAATGGAAACCGCCTGATAGGCATTGAAAATTTCCTGTTCACTGACCAGCATTTCACCAATTGTGCAGTGATCGAACTTCTCGGTGTATTGTCGCACTGCTGCGTCTCCATTCGCACGAACATCTTCAAGTATTGAAGCAACTACAGATTCGTCAGCGGAATTGTTGTTCACGGGACGTTGCAGAAGCAACTTCAACATCTCCGCATCCGGATATTCAATGTACTTTATCATCACACTACCATTTTTTCGATTGGCACTACAAGTATTCCTTCAGCTCCGGCGTCACGAAGCTGCTCAATGATGTCCCAGAATTTTTCCTCATCAATAACTGAATGAACAGAGCTCCATCCCTTTTGCTTTAAAGGAAGTACAGTCGGACTTTTCATTCCCGGAATCAATTTGCAGATAGTGTCAAGTTTATTGTCCGGCGCATTCAGAAGCAAATACTTGTTGCGCTTCGCAGTTCTCGATGCACGGATGCGGAACAACAAGCGTTCAACTATACGCAGTTGAGCTGCATTCAGTTTATTGTTACCGATCAGAACAGCTTCAGATTTCATCACGGTTTCCACCTCTTTGAGACCGTTTGTAAACAGTGTGCTGCCGGAACTTACAATATCACAGATTGCTTCCGCAAGTCCGATTCCTGTTGCAATCTCCACTGATCCGCTGATTTCGTGTATCTCTGCTTTCACTTTATTCTTCGCGAGATATTTCTGCAACACTCGACTGTAAGTTGTAGCGATACGCTTTCCGTTCAAATCTTTTATCCCGGAATACTTAACATCCTTCGGAACCGCAATACTCAAACGGCATTTTCCGTAACCCAGTTTCTCAATAAGTTTCACTTTGGCTCCTGATTCTACAAGAACATTCTCACCAACAATTCCGATATCCGCTACACCTTGTTCAACGTACTCCGGAATATCATCATCGCGAAGAAAAAGAACTTCGAGTGGAAAGTTAAATGCGGATGCTTTCAGTTTGTTCAAGCCGTTGTCGAATTCAAT
This sequence comes from Bacteroidia bacterium, assembly GCA_023151315.1. GTDB lineage: Bacteria > Bacteroidota > Bacteroidia > Palsa-965 > Palsa-965. The sequence goes on along the minus strand of JAKLJE010000012.1, from coordinate 53,690 downwards.
TCCGCATTCTTTCAGCATCCGGATGGAATCGTCGTTCAGCCGTCCCGACTTCTGAATTGCAATTCTGAGTTTCGTTTCTGTTTTCATACCGTTAACAAATAAAAAAGGCTTGCCTTTACAGCAAGCCTCGTGAAATATTTCTCAAATGAAAAATCACAGCTTGCGCCCTGCAAACTGATGGTGATGTTTCATTGTGTTGTTCATTTTCATGTGGCAAATATATAAAAAACAGTATTCCCGCAACCTGATTATTTCAATTTGTCGATTTCCATCTGAATACGTTCCCATTCTTCCATTTTCGACTCCAACTCTTTCTTCATCGCCTCGTATTCATCAAACTTCTTGCGGTCGTTCACCAACTCCTGATAACGGTTCGCGTCGTTCAGAATCGCGTCAAAATCCGCAATCCTCTTCTCGAGTTCTGCGATTTTCTTCTCCACTGTATTGAGCTGCGATTTCAATGTACGCGACTCTTTATCTCGTGTATCGCCGGATTCCTGTTTCTTGTCCTGATTGGTCGTGGAAACATTTGAAGCTGCCGCCTGTTCAATCGCGCGGAAATCTTCAGCTTTCTTAGCGAGAAGAAATTCGTTCACATCTCCGATGTATTGCTTCACGCGTTTATCCTTGAACTCGAAAGTTTTTGTTGTCAGTCCGGAAAGGAAATCGCGATCGTGTGAAACCACAATCAATGTACCGTCAAAATTCGACAGCGCTTGCTTCAATACGTCTTTCGAACGAAGATCGAGGTGGTTGGTAGGCTCGTCGAGAATCAGCAAATTGTGCGGCTTTAACAGCAGACGACACAGTGCTAAACGAGTTCTCTCTCCGCCTGACAATACTTTCACTTTTTTATCGATTGAATCACCGGAAAAAAGGAACGATCCAAGGATGCCGCGCACCTGTTTGCGCACATCTCCGATTGCCAACTCATCAATCGTTTCGAAAACGGTTTTGTTTCCATCAAGATTGTCTGCATCGTCCTGCGCGAAATACCCGACTTCAACACTGAAGCCCGGACCAACAGTTCCGCTCGTGGTTTTCTCCCCCATGATCATACGAACCATTGTCGACTTTCCTTCTCCGTTCTTTCCGACGAATGCAACTTTGTCTTCGCGTTCAATGTGAAAATCCACACGACTCAGAATTGTTTTATCGTCGTAAACTTTTGTCACGTCGTTTGCTTCCACAACAACTTTACCTGAACGAGGTGCCGGTGGAAATTTGAATCGCAATGTGGAATTGTCCTCATCGTCAATTTCAATAATCTCCATGCGATCCAGCTTCTTGATCAACGATTGCGCGAATGAAGCCTTGCTCGCTTTCGCACGGAACTGATCAATCAACTTCTCCGTTTTCTCAATCTCACGCTGTTGGTTCTTTGCAGCAGCAAGCTGCGTTTCGCGACGCTCTTTACGAAGCACGAGATATTTTGAGTAATTCGCTTTGTAATCATGAATCTTGCCCATGGAAATTTCCACAGTACGATTCGTTACGTTGTCAAGGAATGATTTATCGTGCGACACCAACACAACAGACCCTTCATATGTTGTCAGAAATTCCTCCAACCACAAAATAGATTCAATATCGAGGTGGTTCGTTGGTTCGTCAAGCAGCAAAACATCCGGACGACGCAACAATAGCTTCGCAAGCTCAACACGCATTCTCCATCCACCGCTGAACTCATCCATCAACCGATGCATGTCTTCATGCTTGAATCCAAGTCCCTTTAATGTTTGTTCAATCTGCCCTTCCAATGAGCTGCCCCCGAGTACATGCGAGCGTTCGCTTGCTTCCGTCAGCTCTGTAATCAGATTCATGTATTCATCCGATTCATAATCCGTGCGTGTTTCAAGCTCCTTGGTGATACGAGCCACCTTCTCTTCCATCTCACGCAGTTCTTTGAATGCTGATGCTGCTTCATCATACACGGTTTTACCCATGTTGTGCTGCATATCCTGAGCAAGGTATCCAACAGTGCAGCCATTGGGCATGCCGATGTCTCCGGTATCGCATTTCTGCAACCCTGCAATAATTTTTAGAAGCGTAGATTTACCGGCACCGTTCTTTCCCGCAAGACCAATTCGATCCCGCGCATTGATCATGAACGAAATGTTATCATACAGCGTAAAACCGCCGAATTCCACTGTTAAATTACTCACTGAAATCATGGGGTGCAAAGGTAAGCAATTCAGCGATCCGTAAGTATGCGGCTTGTCTCGGAACTGTAACCCATAAACGAATTCATTATCTTTATGCCTATGAAATCGAATCGCTGGTGGTGGATTGGTGGAATTGCCCTTTTTCTGGTAGTGGCTTGGTTCATCCGTTCCATTCTGCTGTACATCACAGTCGCAGCGATCATCACAATGATTTTGCGCCCGCTTGATAAAAAACTTGAAAAAGTCCGTATCAAGAAGTGGAAAATCCCACGTGCATTGCGCGCCATCTCCTTATTGCTGATGGTTTATGTGTTCATTTTTGCGTTCATCTCGATTTTTATCCCGCTTATTGCAAACGAAATAAAAATCATCAGCAGTGTAGATCAGAAACAGGTTACACAGGCTTTACATGAGCCGATTTCTCAACTGGAAGCCTTATTCGCCCAGTTTCAGCAGAATCAGCCCAATCAAGTCACACTGGAACAGTATATGCAACAGCATTTAGCTTCATTCATGAGTGCAGCGCAGGTGACTTCAGTGGCAAACGGAATTGTTTCCATTCTGAGCGGAACTCTCGTTGCGTTCTTCTGTATCTCCTTTTTCACATTCTTCTTCATTAAGGATGGTGATGTGATTCTGCACATGTTGCTCCTGCTTATTCCATCACGGCAGGTAAAACGTATCCGGAATGTTATCCGGGATACGCAACTCATGTTGTCGAAGTATTTCACAGGTGTATTAATTGATGTGCTCTTCGTTTCTGCATTCATCACGATTGGTATGATGATACTCGGGGTTAAAAACGCGCTCATCATAGGAATTTTTGCCGGAATCATGAACATCATTCCCTATGTCGGTCCGCTCATCGGCGGTTCATTTGCAATTGTTGTGGCCATTTCCACTAACCTCACTCTCGATTTCTACGATGGTATGCTCCCTCTTGCACTGAAAATTTTCCTTGTCTTTGTTGCAATGAATCTGACTGATGCTTTCCTGGTACAACCTTTCATTTTCAGCAGCCGTGTAAAGGCACATCCACTGGAAATATTCACTGTAATTCTCGTCGCAGGATCGCTTGCTGGGATCGGCGGAATGGTGGCAGCTGTACCTGTTTACACGGTGTTCCGTATTATCCTGCGTGAATTCGTAACGCAATCCCGCTTTGTAAAAAAACTCACCGACGAACTCGACGAAGTAACGCCGGATGATTGAAAATTTCAGTAGCCATGATCAGCAAATCCACACTTGACTTTCTGACCCGTCTGAGTAAAAACAACAACCGTGAATGGTTTGAAAAAAACCGTGCGCAATATGAAGCAGCCAAATCGGATGTGGAGGCGAGTGTAGAAAAAATCATCGCAGCGGTGAAGAAATTCGATAAGCGCATTGGTGATGAAATCACCGCGAAGAAAAGTTTATTCCGCATTTATCGCGATGTGCGTTTCTCAGGTGATAAACGTCCATACAAAACAAACATGGGGGCTTATATCAGTCCGGGCGGAAAGAAAACCATTGCTCCGGGTTATTACATTCATATCGAACCCGGCAAAGCATTTTTAGCCGGCGGAATGTGGATGCCACCAGCTCCTGAGTTGGCGAAGATCCGCCAGGAAATCGATTACAATCTGGATGAATTCAGAAAGATTCTGAAAGCGAAATCATTTAAAGATTGTTTCGGAGATCTCGATCAGGAAGATAAACTGGCAACTGCTCCGAAAGGATATCCGAAAGATCATGAAGCAATTGATATTCTGAAACTGAAAAGCTTTGTTGCTGTCGCAGAATTATCTGACAAAGAATTGCTTTCGAAAGACTTCGCGAAAACAGCGGAGAAAATCTTCAAGGCGATGAAACCTTTGAACGATTTTCTCCAACGTGCTATTGATTAATACCGACAACTGCTCACCGCGAACTGCTAATAGTGCCACAGGTCACTTTCGAAGTTCATTATTCCTTCTTTCACACTTTCGGATTCCAGCAACGCATCCAATCCTTTGAGGTATTCCGGGATAGGACGATCATAAACATTGGATTCCTTGTGAATATAACTTCCGAAAAAACGTTTCTGAAAAATATCATCGTAGGTTAATCGTTGACCGTTGTTTTGCCCGAGATAAATCTCATGCTTAACCAATATCGGTCGCAACTGAGGAAAGTAGCACCAGAACAAAGGTTTCATTCCTATCGGATCTCCTGAGTTAGGATCCTTCTTCTGCATCAGCGGACAAATTCCGACTATACGAACGTCCATCACCGAACGTTGCTTATCGAAGAACCAATCCTCTTTTACCCACCAAGCCATTACATCAGAACTCATTACTTCGTTAACAACTGTATCGAGAATGTAAGTTCCGGGGTTGTACGGATCTTCCACTTCTACAAGTTCTTTACTCTGCAACAATGCGGCTACAGCTTCCGCGTTCATCTTCACTTTGAATTCATCATCCATCGCCGGATTATCAAATGCAGTTGCCTGTCCTGTCAACACAGCTTCCTTAACAATGTCAAACAAACTCATCAATCCGTTATGCGGTGTTTCGGGATAATAATACGGGTGATTCATTTTCTCCCGCAAATCAATCGTTCTCCAGATACGTTTCGCCCACATTACATCAGCTTCACGTACATACGGATATGGAACTGCTTTTCGCTGAAGAGTAGCACCGTGCGATTCCGGAGAGATCATCACATGCGATTCAGGATAACGTGTTGCAGTTTGAGTCTGTGCACACGCCTGCGTAAACAGAAACAGTAAACCGAAAAAAACAAAAATGCGGATGAATGTAATCACTTCGCGAAACACAACCTTTGCGGTTCCCGGCTGTTCGCGTTTCTCATGCAATGAAGAATACATAGGTTCCTCCTTTCTAAATGGATACAATACGCTCGTGTATCGGTTTGCATGAGTTGATGCTTTGTTCTATTAATAACGAAACACCATGCCGCTTAGTGTGAAGGAATGCTAAAAAAAACAGCGGCATCCGCTCCGAAGAGAGAATGCCGCCCCGCAAAAAGCACCCGTGACTAAAAATGCCACACATCGTGCTCAGTCTTCGATATATCATCCTTCACGCGGTCCGCTTCAAGCAATGCATCCAATCCGCTTGCATAACTGTTAATGCTTCTGTCGTACACGTTACTTTCCTTATGCACGTAACTGGAGAACATGCGTTTGAAGAAAACGTCATCAACCGAAAGTCGTTGCGCATCATTGTGCGTGTTGAATACTTCATTGCGTGCAAACACTTCGCGACACTGAGGAAAATACACCCAGAACAAAGGTTTGTATCCAATGATCTCGCCATTCGCATCTGTCTTTTCCTGCAGCGGACATAATCCCAGAATGCGTACATCCATCACAGAACGTTGACGATCGAAAAACCAATCTTCTTTCACCCAGTATTGCTTCACCGAACGCGACTCCAGAAATCCCGGCACGGCCACTCTGATGTAAGTACCCGGATTAAACGGATCCTCAACGTCAACAGAATCAACCCAGGCTACCATAGAATCAAATTGAATCTTACTCATTTTCACTTTGAACTCATCGTCGAACACAGGGTTATCATAAGCCCAAATCTCTCCGTCCATAATTCCCTGCTTGATCACGTCAAACAAACTCTTTCTGTCGTTGATCGGATTCTCCGGATAGTACAAAGGATGATTAAACTTTTCTCGCAGATCGAGAGTGCGCCAAACACGTTTCGACCACATGATATCCGTTTCACGCTCGTGATTGTAACTTACCGGCTTGCGGTTACGGGTATTTTCCTTGACGTAAAATGTTGATGGAATCTGCGCTGACAGAATTGACGGTAAAGCCATCAGAACAGCGATTAGTACAACAAATACAAAACTGCCGGGACGTGGAATAATGATGATCTGCTTTTTCATTTTATGCTCCTTTCTTGTTTGTGGATTCAGAAGCATAAAGCAGCTGCCGGACGAAAGTCACTCGACATTAAAAAAAATCTTCAGGAACGCATTATGACGCACAAGGGCAAAAAAAATCCCCCGGGGTTACCGAGGGACCTTTTTATTGAATTCGTGTCTTAGAAGTGCCACAAATCGTGTTCGTAAACAAAAATGTCGTTCTTGATACGATCTGACTCCAGAAGAGCGTCGAGACCTGTGTAGTACGACTGAATGTTACGGTCGTAAACGTTGGTTTCTTTGTGAACATAGCTCTGGAACATGCGCTTCCAGAAAATGTCGTCGAGTGAACGACGCTCTGCATCTGTTTTCAGGTTGTAAACTTCAGCTGTTGCGAAAACCGGACGGCACTGCGGGAAATACACCCAGAAGAGCGGCAGGTAACCCACAACCTCACCGGTTGACGGATCCTGTTTTTCTTTCATCGGGCACAATCCGAGAATGCGCACATCCATTACAGAACGCTGCTTATCAAAGAACCAGTCTTCTTTCATCCAGTACGCTTTCACGTTGTTTGACAAAAGCTCAGTTTTGATCGGAGCAAGAATGAAAGTTCCGGGGTTATTCGGATCTTCCACCTGATTGGTGGAATCCCACTGTACGAAGAGACCTTCAATAGCCGCTTTGGACATTTTTACCTTGAACTCGTCATCCATTGCAGGATTGTCAAATGCAGTGATAGAACCAGCCATCAAAGCATCTTTCAAAACGTCGAACAGACTGCGACGGTCCTGAATTCTGGTTTCCGGATAATACAACGGATGGTTGAATTTCTCGCGGAGGTCAATTGTTCTCCACACTCGCTTTGACCACATCACATCTGCTTCACGCAGATATGTGTACGGGATCGGGCGACGCGTTCTCGTATTTTCCTTCAGGTAAACCTGGTCAGGAAAATTCGGATCGAGTACCTGCGCATCAGTAGTACTGATGGACAGAATGGTAATGACCGCTACCAGTAAGAATCTGAACCTTTTCATTTTTATTTCCTCCCTTATAGTTGGTGATTACTTCACCTTGATGTTTACGCCAGGTATTTTACGTAATGATCCATCAGGACCTTTAACTGTAATCTGCTCAAAGAAGACTTTGTTTCCAGGCTTAGCTCCTGCGAGCAGTGACTTCATTTCCGCTGTAATCGCAGGGCCGTTTCCTTTCTTCTCCACGAATACACCGTTAACGTTCATTGACATTACGAAAGATACAACTGAGAATGAGAGATCGAAGTCGAAGCCTTCCATACGAGCAAACACACCGCTTGCTGCATTGAGTTCGGCTTTCGTCATCTGTCCGTCACCCTTGATGTTTCCTACGTAAGCTACCGGATCCGGTACACGCTTGATACGGAAATCGAATGATCCCATTGATTTCTGTACTCCGTTCAGTTTTGCACCTACGTTGATTGTAGCTTTGGTTCCCTGAGAAACAGATACAATGTAAGATCCCGGCTTACCGGCAGGACGCATAGTTCCGCCAGTGATTGAAGGCTGAAGATCTCCAGGAGCAACACCTGCTGCAGAAATTGTGATAGGATTGTCAACACCGATGTAGAACACGTTCATCTTCTCGAGGAACACAGCTGCAGATGGTGTAGCAACGATGTACTCCGATTTGAATGGATATGCTTCCCATGAATTGTCCGGCTTCTTAACGCGGATCAAACCTTTCCAAGTCTGAAGACCAACTGCGTTAGCAGCAACTTCGTAAGTTCCGATACCACGAGCAACTTTAACTGAAGTTGAGTCGATCGGTCCTTTTGGCTGTTTGGTTACTGAATCGTAATCGCAAAGCCAGATTGAAGGATCCTGCGTAGTGCTGAATGCCGCAACGAAAAGGTTCGCTACATACTTATCACCCGAAAGAACGTAGCTCGTAGGAGCAACTACTTTCGCAGCAAGCGTATCGAACTTAAAGTCGTTCTTGGAAACTGAACCCAGAAGCTCGTTTACAACGTCACCTTCTGCATTCTTTACGTCAACCTGCATACGGGTAAGGTTTGCAAGCATAGCCGTAACAGGCATATGGTAGAAGTTGTACCACTCCCAGCTTACAGTCTTCTCTTCAGACTGGTTCCACTGTTCTTTGGTTTCAAGAGTCTTGAGGTTGTTCTCAAGTTCTTTCTGCTGATCAGGAGCCAACTGAGACATCAGGAATTTGTGATGTTCGTTCAGTTTCTTCTTCAATTCAGCAGCCTTTCCGGTTACGTTCGCCGGGTCTTCACCAATCATGTAGTGAGTCGGAGTATCGTAATCATCCGGTTTGTCTATGAGACGTGAGCTCAAAGTATCACCGATCTTCTTTTGTTCAGGAGAGTAGTTGACACCAAACTGAGTTTCAGTTTTGATTTCAGACTTAAGTTCCTGAATAAACTTCACGAGTTCATCCGACTTTTTACGGATTTCCATCGCTTTGTCGTAGAAAGGTTTTGCTTTCTTCTCATCGTTCAGCAACGCCAACTCGAACTGGCTGTAAAGAATGCCGTTTTTGTTGTCGATACCGTTGTTAGTGCTGATCAGACCCGTTTCAATTACCATGAACGAGTTGATGATTTCTTTTGATACGTTCAGCGCAAGAAGAGCGGTAAGTACGAGGTACATCATACCAATCATCTTCTGACGCGGAGACTGTTTTCCACCTGCCATTTTCGAGTATCCTCCTTTTAATTTTTGTTAGGCAATACCAGAATTATTAGCGACGAACGTTCATAGCGGTCAGCATGTTGCCGTACACCGTGTTGAGTTGTTCGAGGTTAGACGCGAGATTAGAAATCTCAGAGCGATATCTACGGGTGTCGTCCATAGACTCGTTGAGGTTTCCAAGGATCTGCTGGATTCCTTCGTAAAGCGTGTTTGTAGCCTTGAGGTGTTCGTTTGAACCCTGAAGCTGAAGCTCGTAAGCAGCATTGAGTGCAGCGAGGTTTTTAGAAACCTTGCCAAGCTGTTCGCTGTAATTAGAAGCCTCATCATTAGCAACAGTGAACGACTCAAGCGTACGTGACGCACGAGTGTATGCGCTTGCCAACTGATCAACAGATGAACTAACGCTTTCGTTAGCACGATCATATGCCTGAGCAAGGTTGTCAACTTTAGAAGTTGCCTTGTTGAGGTTATCAGAGAATTCTTTAGATGCTACGCTCGCGTCAGCAATTTCGCCCATTTTAGAAACGCTGTCGGAGAGGTTACGCATTCCCTGACCCAAACTTTCAAGAAGTTCCGGTCCGATCTTAGCTTCTTCAAGCATTTTGTCGAGCTGATTAGTAAGCGGATCACCTACTGCACCGCCACCGCCAAGTTCACGACCACGCTTTCCTTCTTCGTCACTCATTCCTGCAAGTTCAGGGTAAACCAATGTCCAATCCAGATCTTCGTGAATCGGTTCGAAAGCCGAGAAGATAAAGATTACGGCCTCAGTACCCAGACCTACGATAAGCATAAGACTAGCCCCTGGCCAGTGCTGAATTTTGAAGAGTGCACCGACGATTACAACCGCCGCTCCGAAGCCGTAAAGCTTCGCCATAAACATCTTCCACTTCTTGGTTTCAAATAAACTTTTACCGCTCATTGTTTGTGCTTGTTTGTTGGTTAAGAAACAGGAATTAAATTATGTTTGGTTTTGGGATTACTACTATAGATCATCATCCTTCGAACGACCGAGGAAGGTCATTACGCAACGGAATCCGACATAACACTTAGCTGTATCCTGATACTCATAAGTACGTGAAGAGTTCTGCAGGTAGAAACCTACATCTTTCCACGAACCGCCACGGATTACTTTGCGGCACAGAACAGGGATCTGCTCATCTGCAACTGTAGTCTCGTACTGGTAATCAGGGTTGAGGTCATGCATGAAGTCATAAGCTGATTCATCGAACGCGTTGTTCGTCCACTCAGCTGCGTTACCAGCCATGCAATAGAAGCCCCAGTCGTTAGGGTTATAAGAGAAAATCTTAACCGTGTGGAATCCGCCATCATCGATGTATGAACCGCGCATTGGCTTGAAGTTTCCTAAGAAACATCCGCGTGCGTTACGGATATACGGACCGCCCCAAGGGAACGGAGACAATTGCAGACCGGCACGAGCAGCGTATTCCCACTCAGACTCCGTTGGGAGACGGAAATCCTGAACAGTTGCTTCATCGTTTGAACGCAGGAAGTTGTTCAGCAACATTGTGCGCCATACACAAAATGCACGAGCCTGCTTCCAGGTTACACCTACCACCGGATAATCATCATAAGCCGGATGCCAGAAATACATATTGGTCATTGGCTCGTTGAATGAATACGTAAAGTCATGAATCCAAGCCAAAGTATCAGGGTAAACGTTGATCACATCTTTAATGATGAAGATGCTTCGGTTTACTCCGTTACGCTGTCCTTCTTTCTTAGTTACGTCATAGGTTCCCTGTTCACGTGTAGGGAACTGACGACCTTCAGGGCCTGGAGTTGTTTTTGGCTTGTAACGGTTAGACTTTGACGCAGCAAGACGAAGGTCGATACGATAGTATTCGAAAATCAGTTTGCGGGTATCAACGTCTTTACGGCTGTAGAAACGCTCTTCGATAGGAAGATAAAGGTCGTTCAACGCAGCTTTGTAGTCAGGATCTGTTTCGTCCCAACGGATTTTCTCCAAACGATTCAACGGACGATAAGGATCCTGAGGATAGTCAACATCGATGTACAAAGGACCATTGTCTTCGTATCCGATCCATTCTTCTTCCGGAATCAGGTATTCTTCCTCGTATTCTTCGGAGAGGAGTCGACGTGCGATAGAGTCACGCACATCATACACGAACTGACGGTACTCATTGTTTGAGATTTCCGTTTGGTCCATGTAAAACGCCTGTACCGAAACTGTTTTAGCTTTCGTTGTGTGGGCATAAGGAATATCCTCATCTGACGGTCCCATGTTGTAGCTGCCCATTGGACAGTACAGCATTCCGTACGGATCGAACGGATACCATGCCGGTCGGTTTTGAACGCCAATCAATTGTCCATTTTCCTGTGAGCAGGAAGTGAACAATAACATGGCAACAACGCCTGCGAACAACAATCTTTTCATTTTAGCCTCCTTTGGTTTCCCTTGGTTGTAGTAGTTGTTTTCTGTGCCAGGTTCTATCAAATAACGGAACAATCTTTCCCGAAATTGTCCCCTCCTGAAGATATTTACCGCGTTTCCGGGCGGTTCGTCAAATCAGGACTGTATTTAACGTCAACTGGACTTTTAAAGTTTCAATTGATATTGTTGGTTAAAGAATTAGTCGAACAAACGTACGTCTCCGTGACGCTCAGTTTTCTGTACAAACTTGATTGGAACGCAGTAGTTCAGGAACAACTCGAATGAACCGTTGTTGTAATCACCAAGGTTCGAAGTTGTGTAGTCGTATGCGAAACCAACTTTAAGACCGCCATTCTCGCCAGTTACAGCGTGAGGAATCTGGAAGCCCAACATTGGAATAATCGCATCCTGATAACGATAAGAAGCACCGAACCAGAAACGCTGATTAAACATCGCGATACAGTTGATATCGAACGAAGTTACCGTTGCGTCAGACTTAACAAGGAAAGAAGGACGAACCTCCCAAGTATTTCCCTGCATCAAAGTAACACCACCGGTTACCCAGTAATGGCGTGCCATCTGGTAAACAAGATTGTGGTTGATCAGGTTGACGCTCGTTGTTCCGTCGTCGAATTTATTTGCAGCGAGGTGAGTTGAAGAAATACCGAACCACATGTTCTGACGCTGGTACCAAAGACCGAAACCTACGTCGAAAGTAGTTTTCTTCAGTTGAGGCGGAACAGAAGGGTCATTCTGCCAGTTGGTAGTAGCGATCCAAGACTGAGAACCTGTTGGTCCGAGAGTTTTTGATGCAGCACCGCCCTCAACACCGATACCGAGAGTACCGCCTGCGAGTGGCAAATGGAATGAATACGCAAGACGATAAGCCATTGTTTGTTCGAAACCGAGCTTATCATACATTACGTTGAGACCTACACCACCATGAAGTTGCGGGGTGAACATGTCAACTGAAAGAACACCACTTTGTGGAGCACCTTCAAATCCTGACCATTGCTGGCGAGCGATTAATGTTCCGCACAGAGCCTGACGCATGCCGGCGTAAGCTGGGTTCATGAACATTTTGTTGTGCATGTATTGTGAGAATTGCGGATCCTGCTGAGCAAAAACCGCCGTGCTGCCCAATACAAAAGCAATAATTGTAAAGCTTTTCTTCATAGTTAAAAGGTGTTTACACGCCCGTCTTCCTCTTTACGGTCGGTACACTAGGTCGCTAAGATATGTAAACATTTTTTAATGCCAAATCTTTTTTAACCCCAATCTGTTCAAAACCTCGACACCTGGCTTTAGCCGAATTTCGTTCAGATTGGGGCTTTTTAACCTGTTTCTGAGATATATAACCAAGGAAACAGGAAAAGATACACACCCTGTGAATAAAAGCTATACCACTGATAATCAGTACTTAAAATTTAGCGTGGAACATAAGAAAATCGATCAATTCAGGCAGAAAACGCCATAAAAAATCGATCATTCAAACAGTCTGGAACAGCCTTGGCGTTGAATCCATGGCGTAATCGGAATGCAATAATTCACGAAAACTTCGAATGTGCCGTTGTTGTAGTCATTCAGTTTGGAAGTTGTGTAATCATACGCAAATCCGATTTTCCATGTGGCAACAGGCTTTTTTCTGTTTCGCGGATCAGCAGGCGCGGTTTCTTCAGTTCCTGGTTTACCTTTCACTCCTCCTGTTTGCCACGTAAAACCGAGTTGAGGACAAAGCGCATCCTGATAACGGTATGTAGCTCCGAACCAGAAAACATTGTTGTAGGTGGCGATACAATTTAAATCGAATGATGTAATAACTGCATCTGATTTCACCAGAAACGAAGGCTGAAACAACCAGTTTCGCTTCTGAAGATTGACTCCTCCCGTCAACCAATAATGTCGCGCTACCTGAAAAATTCTGGAATGCACAGTGGGCGGACTGGTGTTGACAATAACATTCCCCTGATTCATAGACGGCGTACCAATGTGAGAAGCGGATGCGCCCGCCCAGAATTTCGTATGTTGATACCAGATTCCTGCACCGAAATCCGGAGATGATTTTTTGATTTGCGGAGGAATGGAAGGATCATTCTGCCATGATGAAGATGATATCCATGATTGTGATCCTGTAGGTCCAAGTACTTTCGATGTTATACCTGCATCAATACCGAATGAGAGATTTCCTCCGGCAACTTCAGTCATGTGAAATGCGTAGTTGATTCTGTAGCTCATGTTCTTTTCGAAACCGAGTTCATCAATCATCACAGATCCTCCTATACCGCTGGAGAGATTTTCCATCCAGTATTCGCCGGTCAGTGTTGCAGTTTTCGGTGCGCCATCAAATCCGCTCCACTGATTACGCGCAAGCGCCGTAAAACACAGTGCACGTTTAACACCTGTGTGAGCAGGATTGAAAAATGTTCTGTTGAAATTGAAGTTTGTGAACTGCGGATCCTGCTGAGAAAATCCGTTCGCTGCAAGGCATAGCAATGCCATGTAAGTAAACATGCGTTTCATACCGTCGGAGTTTGAGCCCTGAGTTTGCCGTTCAGGGGAGTTTGAAAGTATAACCGACGAGAGAAAAAAAGATACAACTGCAAGTGAGCAATTCAAGTTGCAGTTATTTCATTCGCACTAAGAAAGTTTCTGAAACGTCTGCCACCAACGATCCGGCATTTCTTCTGCACACGCGAGTTCATAATCTGAATATGTGCATGGAACAAGTGCGTGACGTTCGAAGCGTATTTTCTGATTCGGCGGATAAGGAACTTCCATCCACCATCTGTCGCTGCGATTGCTCTTGAAGAAAATAATTTCGTGATTCTGATCTTTGAGGAACACGCGGTAACGCGTGTAATCGTCTTTCGTTCCGAAAGGAAAATCTTTTTTTCTGTTATAGTATCCGTCAACGAAACACCAGATCATTTGCGCAGCAAGATGTGATGTATGACCTTCCGGATCTTTCAACGGATTCACTTCAAAGATTCCGAATGAAGTGCATTTATCACTGATACCTGCGTAACGAGCGAGTTGACAAGCTTCGTCGCCGGAGAAACCATTCGGTGATGCAAATCCGCAACCGGGCGCATCTGCGCGACGCACGCATGAAATATCAAAACTCACGAGATCTGCGTTGCGGATTACCGGTTCTATGTCTGCAATCTTATCGCGACAAACTCCTAGACGATGAATATCGAAATTCAATTTGCTCATCAGTTCCACCGCAGATTGCTCCACGAAATATGTCTGATAACCAACGTTTGAAAAATTGAAAAGGAAATTCGGTTGATGCAGAATGATTTTACTTACCCATGACTGGCTGGTGTATTCATCTGAACCCACACCAATATCGAAACGAGGATCGATTGCAACCAGGTTTACTGTTTGCTCAATAGCTTCATAAGCGAGATACTGCGCGTATGTAAGATGATGACTTCCTCCGATGATGATCGGAATGATATTCTTGCGAAGCAATCCACCCATCACGGTTTTGATTGCAAAGTCGGTATCCTGCGGTGTTGCGCCGGCAGCAATATTTCCTAAGTCGGCAAGTTTCACATTCCAATTTCCCTGGAACAATCTGTACAGATACTTTCTCACTTCATCAGGAGCATCAGCAGCGCCGATATTGCTAACAGCAGGACGATCTTCGTTCACACCGATAATTGCGAAGTGACATTCAGAAAGATCAGGCCAACCGGATGCAGAAGTATGAATTGCGGCAAGGTTACCGAGTTGCGTAGCCAGATATTGATTACCGCCTGCGATGGAATTCAGATCAAGCGGTTTGAAGAAATCAGAATAATCGAGATTGGTGTTCGCCATGATCCAATATTACCAACACCGATTCAATAGCGCTTGCGTGGACGGGAAAAGTTGTCAATAGCGAGATGTGAGTATTGTAAAACAAGAAAGTCTCTCCGTTGATTGGAGAGACTTTCTTGAGTACTACTTGCGTTTTTTTGCCGCCTTCTTAGCTGCTTTCTTTGCCGGAGCTTTTTTTGCCGGAGCTTTTTTTACTGCAGGCGCCTTTGTTTTCTTCGCCGGAGCCTTCGTTGCTTTGGCCGGAGCTTTGGACTTTTTCGCAGGAGCTTTAGAACCTTTTTTGTCAAAAGCACCCGGAACCTGAGCTTCGATCATGGCTTTCACTTGTTCGAGTGAAAGTTCAGCAACTTCTTCCGGCGAAAGTTTTTCCTGCTTATCACTGCGTGTGATTTTCAACATGGCTTTTCCGAAACGAATGAAAGGACCCCAACGGCCGTTCTCCAATGAAATTTTTTCTTCCGGCCACTGCCTGATGTAACGATTCGCTTCCTTCTCGAGTTTCTTTTCGATCAGTTCTGCGATATCATTCTGCGAAAGATTATCGAAATCATATGCACGCGGAACGTTGATGAATATATCACCGAACTTAATGAACGGTCCGAAACGACCTTTTCCTTTTGTAACCGGAGTTCCTTTGTATTGCGCGATCGGAGCATCCGCAGCTTCTTTCTGTTTCACCAACTCAACAGCGCGCTCCTCTTCCACTTTCATCGGATCCTCACCGCGTGGGATTGAAACATACTGATCGCCCCATTTCACGTAAGGACCGAAACGACCGATTCCAATCACGAGTTCCTTGCCTTTATAACTTCCAACTGTCTTAGGAAGTTTGAACAATTCCATTGCATCTTCGAAAGTCACTGTTTCGAGACGCATGTCTTTGCGCAGACTTGCAAATTTCTTTTCCGGATCATCACTTTCACCGATCTGTACCAATGGACCGAAACGACCGATACGAACGTAAACGTTCTTTTTCGTAAGCGGATCTTTTCCGAGCAAACGTTCACCGCTTGCTCGCTCAGAAGTTTCTTCCGTTTTCTCCACGTCTTTGTGAAACGGACGGTAGAACTGCTCGAGCATTTTTCTCCAATCAATTTTTCCTTCGGCAATTTCATCAAACTCTTCTTCCACGTTTGCCGTGAAACCGTAGTCCATGATTTTCGGGAAGTACTGACTGAGAAAATCGGTTACAACTGTTCCGATATCCGTCGGGAACAATTTATTTTTTTCTGCGCCGGTATTCTCCGTGCGCTTTTCTTCATTGATTGTTCCGTTGGAGAGCGTGAGAACATCGTAAGATCTTTGCTTTCCTTCACGTTCTTCCTTCACAACGTAACCGCGTTCCTGTACTGTAGAAATTGTCGGAGCGTAAGTTGAAGGTCGACCGATTCCGAGCTCTTCAAGCTTTTTCACCAACGCAGCTTCTGTATAACGCGGAGGATGATGTGTGAAACGTTGTGTTGCCGTGATTGCGTGTGAATTCAATGCCTGTCCTGTTTTCAGAGGAGGAAGCATTGCTTCTGAGTTCTCGCTGTCGTCATCTTCGTTATCATCATCAGATGACTCCATGTACACAGCAAGGAAACCGTCGAACTTGATTACTTCTCCCTGCGCAACGAAAGTTTCTGAAGCACCGGACACCGCAATAACTGCAGTTGTTTTTTCGAGTTCCGCTTCCGCCATTTGAGAAGCGATTGTGCGCTTCCAGATCAGATCGTAAAGGCGTTGTTCGTCACGTTCACCTTCGACCATATTGCGCTCGAGGTAAGTCGGACGAATTGCTTCGTGGGCTTCCTGTGCGCCTTTGTTTTTCGTTTTATACTGACGTGTGTGAACGTACTTTGCACCGTAACTCTTAGTTACCACTTCTTTGGCTTTACCAAGAGCGAGTTCAGAGAGGTTCACGGAGTCAGTTCGCATGTATGTGATCTTACCGCTTTCGTAAAGTCGCTGCGCCACAACCATTGTTCTCTTCGGAGAAAAACCAAGTTTACGAGAAGCTTCCTGCTGTAACGTTGATGTTGTGAACGGTGCAGAAGGAGATTTACGTGATGGTTTTGTTTCGAGAGAAGAAACTGTGAACGTTGACTTGGAACACACATGCAGGAATTTGCGTGCTTCTTCAATCGTTTTGAAATTAGAGCGCAATTCCGCTTTGAACTTCTGTCCGTTGCTGATGAAAACCGCTGAAACTTTGTAAGAAGAAGTTGATTTGAATGCAGCAATTTCTCGCTCGCGTTCAACGATAAGACGAACGGTTACACTCTGTACACGACCCGCAGAAAGAGATGGTTTTACTTTCTTCCATAAAATCGGAGACAATTCAAAACCAACGAGACGATCGAGAATACGTCTCGCCTGCTGTGCATCTACCAAGTGACGATCAATCTTTCTCGGCGATTCAATCGCTTTCATGATTGCCGGTTTCGTGATCTCGTGGAACACAATACGACGTGTTTTCTTGTCGTCAAGTTTCAGCGCTTCCGACAAGTGCCACGAAATGGCTTCTCCTTCGCGGTCCTCATCCGTTGCGAGCCAGACGATGTCTGCGTCCTTTGCCAATCTCTTCAGTTCGGCAATCACTTTCTCCTTATCCGGAGAGATTTCGTAATTGGGAGTGAATCCCTTTTCTGTATCTACAGCGAGTCCTTTTTTAACGAGGTCCCGCACATGACCAAAACTCGATTTCACGGTAAAGTCTTTACCGAGAAAATTCTCAATTGTTTTTGCCTTTGCAGGCGACTCTACGATCACTAAATTCTTTGCCATCAGCTCTTTACTTTTTATTACAACACTTGAATTTTGCCGGATTTTTCGGTTCCGGAGGCTGCAAAGAAAAAGAAGAGAACTTCAATTTTCCAAATCCGGGACCGGGCGAAGGGGCCTTACCTATATATATATAGGTAGATTTTTTTCTGTTTTTTGATTTACAAATCTGTCATTTTGTCAGTGGGTGTAAATTTTGGTAACTTTGTGTCCCCGAAAAACCGGGGAAGCCGAAAAAAGGAACCGATGGAAGAAAAAGTGATCGATGAAAGCAGACAAGGTGAAGCGCTGATGTTGCAAGACAATAATCAAGGCAAGCGCAAACTTTTTCTGGAGAGTTACGGATGTCAAATGAATTTCTCGGACAGTGAAATTGTTGCATCCATTCTGAAGAATGAAGGATTTTCAACGACTCAGGATTACACTGAGGCGGACGTGATATTTGTAAATACATGTGCGATACGCGAAGGCGCAGAACAGCGTGTGCGAAATCGCTTGGTGGAATTCAAACATGCAAAGAAGAAGAAACCTGAAATGATTGTAGGTGTTCTGGGTTGCATGGCAGAGCGATTGAAAGAAAAATTTCTGGACGAAGAAAAAATCGTTGATATCGTTGTAGGTCCTGACGCATACCGTGATTTACCGAATCTCATTGGTAAAGTTGAAGGCGGGCAGAAAGCGGTGAACGTGATTCTTTCTAAGGAAGAAACGTATGCAGACATCACACCGGTACGTTTAGATTCCAATGGTGTCAGTGCGTTCATCAGCATCATGCGAGGATGTGATAACATGTGTTCGTTCTGTGTTGTGCCTTTCACGCGCGGACGCGAACGCTCACGC
The DNA here is from genome assembly GCA_023151315.1 of Bacteroidia bacterium. GTDB lineage: Bacteria > Bacteroidota > Bacteroidia > Palsa-965 > Palsa-965. Next base: position 35,106 of record JAKLJE010000012.1, on the reverse strand, counting down.
GATCCTGAAAGTATTGTTAAAGAAGCAAAAGAACTGTTTGATCAGGGATACCGCGAGGTAACTTTGCTGGGACAGAATGTGGATTCATACATTTTTGCAGGTGGCGGACTGAAGAAAGAGATTCTCACAGAAGAGCAAAAAGCCAATGCGACCACATTCGCACAACTGCTGGAAATGGTTGCACAAATTCATCCGGATCTTCGCATACGTTACAGCACATCGAATCCGCGTGATATGACAGATGAAGTATTACATGTAATGGCGAAGTACGACAACATCTGCAAGTACATTCATCTTCCGGTGCAAAGCGGAAGCACGCGTGTGCTCGAAGTGATGAATCGCGGATACACGCGGGAACAATACATGGATCGTATTAACGCCATCAAACGGATCATGCCTGACTGTGCAATTTCCTCGGATATTATTACCGGATTCTGTACAGAGACAGAAGAAGAACATCAGGAAACATTATCGTTGATGGAATGGGTGGAATATGACTTCTCGTATATGTTCGCCTATTCTGAACGTCCGAAAACCTTGGCGGAGCGTCAGTACAAAGACGATATTCCTGAAGAAGTTAAGAAGCGTAGATTAACTGAAGTAATTGCTCTGCAGCAGAAGCTTTCAGAGAAGAAAACGAAAGCTCAGGTAGGGAAAGTTCATCGCGTGTTAATCGAACATGAGTCGAAGAAGTCAGCAGATATGTGGATGGGAAGAAACACACAGAACACAGTTGTTGTATTCCCTAAAGGAAATTACAAGAAAGGTGAATACGTGAACGTGCTTGTAGAGAAGTGTACGGCGACAACGCTGATCGGCAAAGCGATTGATTAATTCTATTGATTGAATATTTAATGACAATACAAGATATAAAACAACGCTTCGGCATTATCGGTACGACACCTCAACTGGATCGTGCGATTGATATTGCTGTGCAAGTGGCGCCAACAGATCTGGCTGTACTTATCAATGGAGAAAGCGGAACAGGTAAGGAAGTTTTCCCGCAGATCATTCATCAGATGTCGGCGCGAAAACACGGTGCTTATATTGCGGTGAACTGCGGAGCGATTCCGGAAGGAACGATTGACTCCGAACTTTTCGGTCACGAGAAAGGATCGTTCACAGGCGCAACAGAAGCGCGCAAAGGATATTTTGAAGTTGCTGACGGAGGAACTATTTTCCTTGATGAAGTTGCTGAAATGCCTATGGCCACGCAGGCGCGTTTGCTTCGTGTTTTGGAAACAGGAGAATTCATCCGCGTAGGATCCTCAAAAGTTCAGAAGACCAACGTGCGGGTGGTTGCAGCGACCAACGTAAATATTCCTGAAGCCATCGGCAGAGGAAAATTCAGAGAAGATCTTTATTACCGACTGAACACCGTTCCGATTCTCTTGCCACCGCTGCGTGATCGTCGTCAGGATATTCATTTGCTGTTCCGGAAATTTGCTGCTGATTTTGCAGCGAAGTACAGAATGCCGGTGATTAAACTGATGCCGGATGCCGAGAAACTTCTTGTGAATTACTATTGGCACGGGAATATCCGTCAACTGAAAAATGTAACTGAACAACTTTCCATCATTGAGAAAGCACGTGAGATAGATGCGGAAACATTGAAGAAATATCTTCCGGATCATCAATCGGCCATGACCGGAGTTCCGGTACTGGCACGTGCACAACAAACCGGCAACGAAGCGCAGGAAAGAGATTTTCTTTTTCAATTGCTTCAGCAAATGCGCACGGAGCTGAACGATCTGAAAGCACTGACGATGCAACTGATTCAGAACGGAGGGCGCATTACGCCGGAGGTGCTTCAGCAAAGCGGGCCTGTAATACAGAAACATTTTTCCGATTATCAGAATCAGCAAACGGCAGTACGCAACAGCGATGATGCCGTTGTAATTCACCAACCGACATGGAATAATCCGCATGAAGAAATTCTTGCACCGGAAGAAGTTGTTGAAGATTCCTTGAGCCTGCAGGACAAAGAAATCGAGCTGATCACGAAAGCGCTTGACAAGCATCGCGGCAAACGGAAGAATGCGGCAAAAGAACTTGGTATTTCAGAACGTACATTGTACAGAAAGATCAACGAATACAACATCAAGGGATGAGCAGAAAACTGACATACTTCGCTGTTGTAATCACTCTGTTTGCTCTGAGTATTTTCTCATGCAAGCATATTCAGTACAACCAAACCGGAGCTGGTGGTAGAACGCTGGATGATTCAGTAACGGTATCTGTGTTGCTGTTTACGAACTCAGCACCACTAGCAAAGCCTTCTTTAGCGCAGACGATGACTGAATCTTTGCGAGATTTCATCCAGAGACAAACGCGTTTCACGCTGCTGCCTTCAGGCGGAGATTTGAATTACGAAGGTGAAATCACGGGATATTCCGTTGCGCCGGTTGCGATTACAGGAGGTGCCACTGATCAGGCTTCATTAAACCGACTTACCATCACTGTGAAAGTGAAGTACACCGACGACATTGAAGATCGTTACAGTTTCGACGGAAACTTCAGCCGATTTGCGGATTTCCCGAGTACCACCGATATTTCGAGTGTGGAAGATGCTTTGATTAAAGAAATTACCGACCAGATCACTCAGGACATTATCAACCGATCAATTTACGCCTGGTGATGAACGCGAAGCAATTGCTGGAATGGATGAGAAAACCGGGAATGTCCGGAAGAGAAGACGGTGCGCAACTGGATTCACTTCTGCAATCGTATCCGTATTTTCAGACTGCGCATTTGCTATACATCAAGAATCTTCACAATCAGGGAAGTTTTCTTTACAACAATCAGCTTAAATCAGCCGCGATTTATGTTGCTGATCGTAAAGTGTTGTATGATCTGATCAAACGTAAGGACGCCGTTGAGCCGGTTGAAGAAACAACAGTTTCGAAGGTTGAAATTGCTTTGCCTGTGGAAGAGCAAAAACAGGAAATAAAATCTGCGCCGCCTAAATTTCCGGAGAAGCGATTCGTTTCCAATCCCGATGAATGGGAAGCAGGAATGTTGCGTCAGCTTCAGTTGTTGCATCACTGGAGAGGAAAAGAAAAAGAAGAAGTTAAGCCGAAGGAAGAAATACATCCGATTGCAAACACCACACCGGCTGCAGAACAGAAAGAAGTTCCGAACGAAGTTCTGAAGCACGAAATTCCTGATGCCAAAGATGAACTGAATACACTGCTTTATGTATTGGTAGAACCCGGTCAATCGGAAGATATCGGCGAAGAGTTATCGGAAGAGCCGGTTGCTGAAATCGAGAATACAACAGCAGAAACCAAGTGGGAAATTCATCCTGTTGAAGATTCCAAGGAAGAAAAAGAAGAGGCTCAAGTCCATGTTGAAGTTCCGCAGGATCCTGTTCAACAGGATATACTTGTAGAGGCAATTCACTCTGTATTTGAACTTGAAGCAGACGATAAGTTACCGGATGTAAGTGAACTTAAGACCGTTTCCGAAAACACTATCAATTCGGAGATTGAAAAACCGCTTGAACCTGTAAAAGAAGAACAGGAAATCAACATCGGCGAAATGTCATTTGCAACTTGGGTTGCATCGTTGAAGCAGAACGGACCTGTTAAGCAAACAGAAAAGCAATCAATTGCCGAACAGAAGGCACCTGTTTCATCTAACGGAGAAGAGCTGATTGAACGTTTTATCAAGGAAGAACCTCGAATTCAGGTCAAAAAGTCCGGTTTTTTCAATCCTGTGAACATGGCGAAGAAGAGCGTACAGGAGTCGGACGAGTTCATAACTGAAACATTAGCAAGGATTTACGCAAAACAAGGCAATATTCCGAAGGCTATCCGGGCTTACCAGAAACTCAGTTTGAAATTTCCGGAAAAAACCGCTTACTTTGCAGCCCTTATTGAAGAACTGAAACGAACACCGAATAAATAATACTTACAATGGTTACTGCAATTTCAATTATCATTTTCCTTTCGTGCATACTGCTTGTTGTAGCAGTATTGATCCAGAATCCAAAAGGAGGCGGACTTGCGTCAGGCTTTCAGTCGGGCGCTCAGGTTATGGGCGTGCGTCGTACAGCAGATTTCCTTGAGAAAGCAACATGGTTTCTGGCAATTCTGATTCTGGTACTCAGCATTCTTGCAACCAGCTTGTCAGACGGCACAGGAAGTTCAGAAGGAAGTTCATCTGCAACAAAAGATAAAGCAAGTGAAATGGGCACCGAGCAGCCAGCTGCACCGGGACCACAAGCAATGCCGGGCGGTGGAGCTCCAACCCCACCAGCAGGACAGTAATTTTCACTTATCATTTCGAAAAAAAATGTCAGGTTGTCTTATGAGCCTGACATTTTTTATTTGAGTGCGAAAAAATGGCGGGATTAAGCCGATGGCAAACCATTTGATCAGAGGAAACGCCAAGAATTTGGAAACTTAAATTTGTTTAACCGATTAAATCAATTCAGCAATGAGCAAAGTAAAAATCAACCCACTCGCCGATCGTGTTGTGATTCAGGCTGCAGCTGCGGAAGAAAAAACAGCAGGAGGAATTATCATTCCTGATACCGCAAAAGAGAAACCACAGCGTGGAACTGTGATTGCAGTTGGTGCAGGTAAAAAAGACGAACCGATGACTGTGAAAGTTGGTGATACCGTTCTTTACGGCAAGTATGCCGGAACTGAAATTCAGATCGACGGTAAAGATTTCCTGATCATGAGAGAATCAGACATTTTCGCTATTGTTTAATCTGTAATTAATCTACTTGAAAAATGGCTAAGAATATAAATTTCAATGTTGAAGCACGCGACGCTCTGAAGCGTGGTGTTGATGCTTTATCGAATGCAGTGAAAGTGACACTCGGACCGAAAGGCCGTAATGTTGTAATTGATAAAAAATTCGGCGCGCCGCAAATCACAAAAGACGGAGTATCTGTTGCAAAAGAGATCGAGCTGAAAGATCCTATTGAGAACATGGGAGCGCAGATGGTGAAAGAAGTTGCGTCGAAAACTGCGGATGTAGCAGGTGACGGAACAACCACTGCAACGGTATTGGCTCAGGCTATTGTAAGTGCAGGATTGAAAAACGTAGCTGCAGGTGCGAACCCGATGGATCTGAAGCGCGGTATTGACAAAGCAGTTGCTGCTGTGATCGAGAATCTGAAAAAACTTTCCAAGAAAGTTGGTGATGATAATGAGAAGATCGAACAGGTTGCTACTATCTCTGCTAACAACGATAACGCAATCGGAAAACTGATTGCTGAAGCGATGGCTAAGGTGAAGAAAGAAGGCGTTATCACAGTTGAAGAAGCTAAAGGAACGGAAACAACTGTTGAAGTTGTTGAAGGTATGCAGTTTGACCGTGGTTACATTTCCGCTTACTTCGTAACAGACGTCGACAAGATGGAAGCGGTATTGGAGAATCCGCTTGTACTGATCTACGATAAGAAGATCAGCAATATGAAAGAACTTCTTCCGGTTCTTGAGAAAGCTGTTCAGACCGGCAAGCCAATTCTGATCATTGCAGAAGACGTAGACGGAGAAGCACTTTCCACTCTGGTAGTAAACAAAATCCGCGGATCACTGCGCATTGCAGCAGTTAAAGCTCCTGGATTCGGTGATCGTCGTAAGGCAATGTTGGAGGACATCGCAATTCTTACAGGCGGCCAGCTTATCAGCGAAGAACGCGGATTCAAATTGGAGAACGCAGATCTTTCTTTCCTTGGAAAAGCAGAGAAGATCACAATTGATAAAGACAACACAACAATCGTTGGCGGTGCAGGCAAGAAAGCAGACATCACAGCACGTGTAAATCAGATCAAAGCGCAGATGGAATCAACTACATCTGACTATGATCGCGAGAAACTGCAGGAGCGTTTGGCGAAACTCGCAGGCGGTGTAGCGGTACTTTACGTTGGTGCTGCAACTGAAGTTGAAATGAAGGAGAAGAAAGACCGCGTTGACGATGCATTGCATGCGACTCGCGCAGCAGTTGAAGAAGGAATTGTTCCGGGAGGTGGTGTTGCGTACATCCGTGCACAGGAAGCACTCGAGAAAATGAAAGGTGACAACGAAGACGAAACAACCGGTATCGGAATTGTACGTCGTGCGATTGAAGAGCCGCTTCGTCAGATCTGCGTTAACGCAGGAGTTGAAGGATCAATTGTTGTACAGAAAGTACGTGAAGGAAAAGCAGATTTCGGTTACAATGCACGCACTGAAACTTACGAGAAGCTGTATGATGCAGGAGTAATCGATCCTACTAAAGTGGCACGTGTTGCTCTGGAGAATGCTGCTTCAATTGCGGGCATGCTTCTGACAACTGAGTGTGTTCTTTCTGAAATTAAAGAAGAAAAACCGGCAATGCCTCCAATGGGCGGCGGCGGAATGGACGGCATGATGTAAATCATCCCTTCCTGAAAATAAAACCCGGATTTCATCTGATGATTTCCGGGTTTTTTATTTGGCATCCATCGTATCTTTACGCACATGAGTAAAATGAGAAAAATCGCTATTGGCGGATTGATAGCAGTTGCGATTGTAACAACTGTTCTGGTTCTCAACGGTTACTTCGCCGGAATTGCTGCGGTGCACGCATTGCCGTTTGCAATGTTGCTGCTCATTGATATTTCAAGAAAGAAGAAGCAATAATAACATGCTCAGAATCTCATTAATTGCAATTCAACTTATGCTGATCACACTGCGTGTTTCGGCACAACAGGATTCAATCAGCCGCGATTATTTCAAGCCGAATGGCAATTGCATTCTCAATGATGAACGCGGTAAGTTCTACTTCGCCTGGGGCTATAATAAAAACTGGTACTCCAAGAGCAATGTAAATGTGTTTGACGAATCCGGCGCCTACAATTTCACCTTGTATGGTATGAAAGCACATGACCGTACTCACATCGGTGAACTGTTCAAAGTTGCATTAACGATTCCGCAATACGGCTACCGAATCGGATACTGGCTTCCGAAGAGCAAACTGGGTATAGAATTGAAATTCGATCACGCCAAATACATTGTTTACAATGATCAAACGGTGCGTGTGAAAGGAAGTATTAACGGCGAGTATCTAGATAAAGACACATTGGTAAATGAGGACTTTCTGTTACTTGAACATACCGACGGAGCAAATTTTCTGATGTTCAATTTCATGTACCGTCACAATTTCATTTCACGACGGTTTATCACTGTTGCAGGTGTAGGAAAATTCGGAGCCGGAATAGTAGTTCCCAGGTCTGATGTTACATTATTTGGTCAACGGTGGAACCACTGCTTTCATGTTGCGGGACAGATTGCAGGATTTGAAGCGGGAGTACGGACAGAGTTGTTTCGATTCTTTTTCATTGAAGCAAGTGTGAAAGGCGTATACGCGAACTTCAATAAGGTACTTGCGATAAATGATTTTCTGATCAGTCACAGATTCTGGGATGGTATGGTGCTACTGGATGCAGGTTTTCAATTCCCGATTGGTAAAGGCGGAACTAAAAATGTAACCAGGTCCAATTAATGAATAATACCTAGGTTGATCCTGCGTTTAGAAATAAATAGCTACTTTTAAGAAACTGCTAAAGATGAAAATACTCGCCATAGACAGAATACTTCCGACCGCGACAGAAGAAAATCTTCGCGGCGTAGTTGTACGCGATGCGTTATATACATGGGTACTCTACACTAAAGATGTTGTACGGGAAGCCTACTTCCGAAAAGATCGTCCGGGTTCTGTATTAGTACTGGAATGTCCGAATGTGGAAGAAGCCAAAGCCTTGTTGGCTACATTTCCAATGGTTAAAGCCGGCGTAGTGGAATTCGATGTAATTCCGTTGGGTCATTTCGTTCCATTCGGCACGTTATTGGATCAATCTATGCTGAAACCGGCGGATTAGTTGGTGAACGGGTAAGAAAAATGTTAAGCGGGTTTGATATGAATCGAATCCGCTTTATTTTTACATGAACCAAAACTCACCTAAACAAATTACTATGAAAAAAATCTACGCTATGATTATTGGTGTATTTGCAGTAGCTGCTGTTTCAGCACAGTGCAATGTAACATTCACCTACACCGTTAATGGTTTAACGATCAATGCTACAGCAACCGGAACAGGTACTGCAGCGTTTCCTGCTTACGGTTGGGAATGGGGCGACTCTCAAATGACCATTAACCAACAAACTGCAACTTATACTTATGCAACTGCAGGAACCTACAATGTATGTGTAACTTTTATCGATGTGTTTGACACAGCATCATGCAATGCACAGTCGTGCCAGCAAGTAACTGTAGGTTCTACCGGAGTTCAAACAGTAAATGCAGGTGTGAACAGTATCAGTGCTTCACCGTCTCCGTTCGGAGAGTCTACAACTTTCTTCGTAAACACTACAACTAACTCAGATGTTAAGATCAATGTTTATGATGTAACAGGAAAGAAAGTTGAGACAGTTAAAGACGAAATGATGCCTGCAGGTCAGCACGAAATCGTGTGGACTCCGGAAAATCTTTCTGAAGGTGTTTATTTCGTTCAGATGGAAATTGAAGGTCAGGTTTACACGAAGAAAATCGTTCACACTTCGAATCAGTAATCTGTAATTCAGAAGAAAGAAAAGGGATCACAATGTGATCCCTTTTTATTTTGCAGTTGACGTAAAACAACGCGTCCGGCCACACACTGACCGGACGCAACACACAAACACAATTTACAACACACTTAACCCTTGCTTAGCAAGTCTTTCACAATAGCGGAGATCATCTTGCCATCAGCCTTACCAGCGAACTTCTTTGTAGCTGCACCCATCACTTTTCCCATGTCGGCAGCGGAAGACGCTCCAACTTCAGCAATGAGGCTCTGCAATTCAGTTCTCAATTCATTTTCATCCATCTGCTTCGGCAGATATGCTTCAATTATTCCGGCCTGAAATATCTCAACATCTGCAAGATCTTTGCGGCCTTGACCGTTATATATTTCAGCGGATTCTTTTCTCTTTTTAACTTCCTTCTGCAAAGCTTTCATTGCAGAATCCTCCGTTAATCCTTCAGGTGAAGTTTTAAGTAACAACAGCACAGCCTTAACAGCGCGGATCGCTTCCAGTTTTGGTTGATCCTTCGCCATCATTGCGGCCTTCATATCGGCCTGGACTTTCTCCTCAATTCCCATTGGCGCTACTAGTCAACGTTATCGTGAAGGAAGGAATTATTCGGACGGATTTCGATTTTCTTCTCGTCAGTTTCGGTCAATGTGAAACGTGAAACCTGCGACTCTGAAGAATGCGGAACGTTATCCAAGGAAACATTACGACGCTTGTAAGCCGGCTCGTTTTCCATCTCGTTCAATACTCCCGGAGACTTCAGTTTAAGGCTGATCTCGCGAAGCTTCTGAATACGTTCGTTTGCACGACGCTGAATTTCTTCCTGCTCTGCTTTCTTAGCTGCTTCCACCGGATCAATTTCAGCTACCACTTTCTTAACGATCAATTCAGGCTCTACCGTTTCTTCTGCTACGATCTCCTGCTCTTCGTTTACGATATCAGAAGAGGAATTGCTGATTTCAGAAACCTGATTTACCGGCTCGAGAATTTCTTCTGAAGTGTTTACCACTTCGAGCTCTATCGAATTTACGTTTGTCCAAACCGGAGTTTCGAACTTCTGTTCAGGCTCAATTACGTTCTCTGCTACAGGCTCAACAGTTTTTGAAACGAGAAACGGTTCAAGAGGATTAACTTCCTTCTCTTCCACTTTGATTTCAGCAACAGGCAGAACTTCAGACTTCACTTCATCCAATTGCAAGACAACTTTAGAAGGCTGTGCTTTCTGAGCGTACTCGTAATTCACAGGGTTTGATTGCTGGAATCCTGTTGCGATAATTGTTACGCTAACAGAATCGCCAAGTGAAGGATCAACTCCGTAACCTTTAATGATTTCAGCAGTTTGACCTGCCGCTTCCTGAATGTAGTCAGTGATTTCACCGAGTTCATCCATTGTGATTTCATCAGAACCGGAAATGATATTCAGCAACACATAACGTGCACCGATGATGTTATTATCATTCAGAAGCGGAGAGTTCAACGCCATTTCCACAGAACGTACTGCGCGATTTTCTCCGGCCGCCTGAGCAGAGCCCATGATTGCAACACCGCTGTTGCGCATTACCGTGCAGATGTCAGCGAAGTCAACGTTAATTTGCTGAGTAAGAGAAATGATTTCGGCGATGCTCTTAGCAGCTGTGGTGAGTACGTCATCAGCATGAGCGAATGCGTCACTCAACTTCAGATTACCGTACATCTCACGAAGTTTATCGTTGCGGATCACAAGAAGTGTATCAACATTCTGTTTCAGTTGTTCGATACCTTCTTCAGCATACTGACGACGTTTCTTTCCTTCGTGTGAGAAAGGAACAGTGACAATACCAACGGTAAGAATTCCGAGTTCACGTGCAACTCCTGCAATAACGGGAGCCGCGCCTGTTCCGGTACCACCACCCATTCCGGCAGTGATGAAAACCATTTTCGTATTCTTGGAAAGAACCTGACGCAGATCTTCAATGTTTTCGATTGCAGCATTTCTTCCTACTTCAGGAATAGAGCCGGCGCCGCGTCCTTCTGTCAATGTTGCACCGAGGACAATTTTGTGAGGAACCGGGCTCAGATCGAGAGCCTGTTTATCAGTGTTGCAAACAAGGAAATCAACTCCTTTGATTCCGAATTTGTACATGTGATTCACTGCGTTGCTGCCGCCGCCGCCAACACCAATCACTTTGATGATTGATGAGTATTCCGGAAGTTCAAATTTCATAGCTTCTTCGGATTGGTTATTGTTGTTTGTGTGTGTGTTTGTAATATCTGTATTCACTTCAGCATTCACCTCGGCGCAAAACAGCGGAAGTTCACCTGGAAGTGAAGTATTAAAAATGTCTTGTGTTTCAGCAACTGCTTCTGCTTTGATCTCATCCGCTTCTGCGTACATCCATGAATGTTCCACATTTACGAAAACCGGAGCAGGAGAAGATTCTGCATTTACCTGAACTTCCTCTGCCAGCTGAATCGGCGTGAACTCTGCCATGATATCAGCAGCGTCTTTCACTTCAACATTGGCTTCATTCTCGACTGAAGCAACAATTTCAGAAGCAAATTCCTCATTGCTAACTGAAGGAATTTCCATTTCAATGGCAGGCTCAGCATGAGTTTCAGCGACAAAATCTTCTGATGAAACCAATTCCGAAACGATGGTATTATCAGATTCCGCCTGAATATCCGAGGAGAATTCATTTACAAAAACTTCTTCTTCGAAAACCGGGTCCGCTACTTCCGTCTCAGCAAATACAACTGTTTCCGATTCGAAAGAAACGTTATCCAGCTCTGAAGCGACAGGTTCTTCATTAAGTGCTGCCGTAAATTCATTTATAGATTCTTCCTCGCTAACAACATCTGTATTGTTTTCTTTCGCAATCATTTCCGCCCATTGACGATCGAACTCAGGATCACCGGATGTTTCCTCCAAAGCAGAAACTGTTTGTTCAGAATCAACATTCATTGTAACTTCTTCGGAGCTTGAATTCATTTCAGGCTCTTTTACAGACTCCTCTTCCTGACGCAACACTGATTTGAAATCCCAGCGAAAAGGTACGCCCTGCTGAGCAGATGAAGATGCATCAGTAGCAGCAGGATTATTGTTCAAAGAATTATTCTCTGAAGCTTTGTTCTCGCTGTTCTCCTTGTTATCGTCGAAAATGCTGTAGAAGTCCATGTACGGGATTGTCTAAAAATCGTTGAAAATTACTTTAAGACGCGTTTACGAAATCAAGGATGCAGAACAACTTGTTAACTCCCAAATGTTGATTACTGTCAGTTACCCGGATCTTCTTCAAACCATTGTTTTCCCTTGCTGAAAATCTGATCAAACCAACCGCCGCGTTTCTTGGTGTCGCTGTGACCGGTAACAACATTTACTTTCTCTTCAGCAGGTCGCGATTTCTGAACGGAAGTAATTCCACGCATCACCAGACCAACGCCCGTTGCGTACATCGGGCTTGTAACTTCTTCGGAACTTGAAGCCAGATGTTCGTTAGGATAACCAACGCGTGTATCCATTCCGGTAACATATTCGAAAAGCTGTGTGATGTGTTTCAACTGAGCACCACCGCCCGTCACTACAATTCCGGCAATGAGTTTCTTTTCGAAACCGGAATTACGGATCTCATAGTACACGTGCTCAAGAATTTCTTCCATGCGCGCCTGTATGATGTGCGCAAGATTTTTAACGGAAATCTCCTTGTGCGGACGACCGCGTAAACCGGGAATTGAAACGATTTCATTTTCCTGATTTTCGGATGCCAACGCAGAACCGAATTTCACCTTCAGGAGTTCAGCTTGTGTTTTAATAATGCTGCAGCCTTCTTTGATGTCTTCCGTGATGATATTTCCACCGAAAGGAATAACGGCAGTATGGCGAATAATTCCATCGTGGAAGATGGCAACATCCGTTGTACCGCCACCGATATCAACCAGAACAACTCCAGCTTCTTTTTCTTCATCACTTAAAACCGCATCGGCTGATGCAAGAGGTTCAAGTGTAAGATCGGCCACTTCAAGACCTGCTTTGTTAACACACTTGTAGATGTTGCGTGCTGCCGCAACCTGACCGGTGATGATGTGGAAATTCGCTTCAAGGCGTGTTCCTGACATCCCGATCGGGTGTTTGATACCGATTTCGTTATCCACGATATATTCCTGAGGAATCACGTGAATGATTTCCTCGCCCGGAGACATTACGAGTCGATACATATCCTCGATGAGCTCATCAATATCCTTCTGGCTGATTTCCTCGTCAATGCTGCGACGCGTTTTCATTCCGCGATGCTGCAGACTCTTGATATGCTGACCGGCGATACCAACGTTTACAACTTTGATATCAACGCCCGATTTATTGCTGGCATCTTCAATCGCCATCTTGATGGCTTTCACAGTCTCGTCGATGTTGAGTACAACACCACGGGCAACACCAAGCGATTCCGCTTTACCCATTCCGAGAATTTCGATTTTTCCGTGCTCTGTACGACGCCCAACCAGTGCAGCGATTTTGGTTGTTCCGATGTCCAGACCTACAACGATTTCAGATTCCATGTTAATTCGGCTTTTTGGTACAAACTATTTGATTTTTAAATCGCAGATCAATGGAAGAGTACTCCGTCCATTTTCCTGTTTTATTTAATCCGTATTGATAGAATAATTCCAGCTTCCGGAATTTTCCCGGTACACCATCTGCGGTTCCAAGTATTATTTTGTGATCGCCAACCCTTGGGATGAGTTCAAATTCTTTGGATGGATTATAATAAACCTGCGCAATCTGAACTCTCATTAACGAATCAGATTCAATAGCACTTACAATCTGCCATATATCATCCAGCGCGGTTAATGTTTTTCCAACGGAATCGGGATGAGTTGCAGGAAAATCAATATTGCTGAAGGCAGCGTAAGAGTCCGCGAAATTTCCGTTAACAAGAACAACCGGAGCGGTGTACACATCAGACCATGGCATGAGATGTCCGAGATCATCAAAGTAGTACGATTCGCCTGTCATGTTGATGATCCTCGCAACAGGTCTGCGTTGGCGAATGTCAATCTTAAGTTTACCGTCTACAGTTACTGATGCCTCGCAATTCTGAACTGCGGCGTGAGCAAGCAACAACTTTTCAATAGCTGAAACATTTACACTTCCCAGATTCTGTCCGGTAATACCGTATCCGTTGCGAATGAGTTGTGTCTTAATATCCTGTTCCTGAAGGAAGAAATGATCAGCAGATCTTTCGATTGATACTTCGACCGATTGCAATTCACGATCCTGATTTCTGCTTATTGCAAATCCGGTGAGGAAAATAATTCCAATACCGCAAAGGATCCATGCGGCGATAGTCAGCATTCGCTTAACCATTGGCACCTCCTTTCCCGGTCACAACTTCAGCAACTGGCTTAACAAGTCGATCAATATCGCCCGCTCCCATCATGAGCAGAACATCAAACTTATGATTCGCAGATTCAGCAACCACCTCCGAATAATTCCATTTTGCCTTCCAACCCGCAGTGATCTTAGAAAGCAGATTCTCTGAGGTAACACCAGGAATCGGCAACTCTCGTGCAGGGTAGATATCGAGTAGCACCACTTCGTCAAGCAGTGAAAGACTCTGTGCAAACTCATTTTCGAAATCACGGGTCCGTGAAAACAAATGAGGCTGGAAGATCCCTGTGAGTTTTCTCTTTGGAAAAAGTTCACGGGCTGCACCAATTGTTGCGCGCAATTCGGCCGGATGATGTGCGTAATCATCAATCACCACTGAATTTGCATTCCGTCCGGCGTATTCGAATCTGCGGTGAACACCTTTAAATGATTCGATTCCTTTTATGATTCCCTGTTCAGTTGCACCGAATTCCAATGCAAGCGTAATTGCGGCAACTGCATTTTCCACATTGTGTCTTCCCGGAACACTCAAGCGAAGGTTCTTTATCGAAATACGTTTGCCTGTATAATCGAAACAGAACGCTCCGTTATCAACTGAAATATTGCTTGCGTAATTCTCTCCGCAATCAATACCATACGTTGTAATATAAGCTGATGATCCAGCAGATCCGTTATATGTTAATGGCAGTCCGTGTTTCACTACCGCACAACCATTCACAGCAATGCTATTAAGGAATTCATTGAACGAAGAATGAACCTGATCGCCGCTTCCGTAAATATCCAGATGATCAGGATCGCAGGATGTAATTATAATTCCCTGTGGTGAAAGCTGCAGAAATGAACGGTCATATTCATCCGCTTCTGCGACCATGACGTCAGAATTCCCAATCAGGTAATTCGTATTGTAGTTTGCTGATATTCCACCAACAAATGCAGTCACATCTACTTCAGATTGACGCAACAGGTGTGTGAGCAGAGTTGAAGTAGTGGTTTTACCGTGTGTTCCAGCAACTGCAAGACAGCGAGTTGTTCTGCTTATATCACCTAAAACCTGAGCACGTTTTTTGAGTGTTAGTCCGCGACGCTTTATTTCAAGTAGCTCTTTCTGATCTGCAGGAATCGCAGGTGTGTAAACCACATAGTCGATATCAGCAGGAATAAGTTCCGGCGAATCAGTAAAATGAATATTCATCCCTTCCGCCTGCAATTCCGCGGTAAGATCCGAAGCAGTTTTATCGTAACCGGAAATGCGAACTCCCCGATTAGAAAAGTAACGAGCAAGAGCACTCATACCGATTCCGCCGATACCCAAAAAGTAGATATGTGGTGTATGTGTACTCACTTTTTATTCTTTTCAACCAATTGTAAAATTTCACCCGCAATCAACTCTGCGGCATTCGGAGTAGCAAGCTTACTGATATTGATTTGAAGTTCCTGAACACGATCAGCGTTGTCAAACACTTCAAGAACCGTTTTGATAAGTTTATGAGCTGCATCAAGATCCTTTACCAATACAGCTGCATTCACATCCACCAGAGCCATTGCGTTCTTAGTCTGATGATCTTCCGCAACATTAGGAGAAGGCACGAGTATGGAAGCTTTTCCTGTGAGGCATAACTCAGAAACAGAACTTGCGCCGGCTCGCGAAACAACAAGATCCGCTGCCGCATACGCAAGATCCATTTTAGTAATGAAGTCACTAACGAAAACGTTATTCAATCCTTCAGCAGCTTTCTTTGCTTCAGGTAAAAATGCTTTTCCAGTCTGCCATACGACTTGATATCCTGCCGTAACGATTGCCTGTAAACCAGCAGCGATACCTTGATTGATTGTTCTTGCCCCAAGACTACCACCGATAATCAGCAATGTCTTACGCTCTTCCGACAATCCAAAAAACTCCATTGCTCTTGCGCGTTTGCCTTGCAAGTTCATAATATCCTGACGCACCGGATTTCCGGTGAATACAATTTTTTCTTTCGGAAAAAATCTATCCATTCCGTTGTAAGCGACACAAATGCGATTGACTTTACGGGCGAGAATCTTATTCGTAATTCCGGGATAAGAATTTTGTTCCTGAATTACAGTTACAATACCTGCGTTTGAAGCAACCCGCAACATAGGTCCACTTGCATAACCACCTGTTCCGATTACCGCATCCGGTTTGAAGTTGCGAAGAATCTTTTTCGCCTTCATCAAGCTGCTGATGACCTTGAAAGGAAAAGAAAGATTGGCCAGCGTTAGTTTACGTTGCAGTCCGCTGATCCACAAACCTTCAATTTTGTAACCTGCAGCCGGTACCTTTTCCATTTCCATTCTTCCTTCCGCACCAACAAAAAGAAACTCCGCATCAGGAACACGAGCCTTCAACGCATTCGCAATTGCAATGGCCGGGAAGATGTGTCCGCCCGTTCCTCCTCCACTCACGATGAATTTAAGCGGTCGCAACTTCACCTCCTTCCGACTCTGATGATTCAGCAGATTCCTTACTTACACTGAGGATGATTCCGATAGCAATACTTGAGAACAACAACGAAGTACCACCCATACTGAGGAATGGCAAAGGCTGACCTGTAACAGGAAAAAGATTCACTGCTACAGCCATGTTGATCATGCCTTGAAAAATTAAACTGAAACTGAGTCCGAATGCGAGTAAGGTTCCGAATGTTTTTTCTGACTTCGTTGAAACGCTTACACCTCGGAAGAGCAACATTAGATACAGTAAAACAATTACTATACCGCCCAACAAACCATATTCTTCAACTACGATTGCGTAGATGAAATCCGAATAAGGGTGCGGAAGAAAATTCCGTTGTGTACTGTTACCCGCACCTTTTCCGACTATCCCCCCTGTAGCGATCGCAATCTTTGCCTGATTTGCCTGGTAATTTTTATCTGCATCAACTTCTTCATCACCGCTGATATAGTTTACAATACGCTGTTTCCATGTTGCGGCACGTGGCAAAGCTTTGGGAGCAATGGTTGCCACACCTAACAGCAGTACGAATCCAAGTACTCCGATTCCGAGTACGCCACCGATGTATTTCAACTTCACACGTCCGATGAACATCAAAATTAAACAGGTAGTAAAAAGCAACGCGGCGGTTGAAAAGTTTGCAGGGAGAATCAATCCGCAGATTATTGCAACCGGAATCATTATGTGAATCAAAACTGTTTTGAACTCCGTGATCTCATTTTGTTTTTGCGTGAGCACACGAGCCATGTACATGATCAGTGACAGTTTTGCAAAGTCAGAAGTCTGAAAAGTAAGACCAATACCCGGAATCGAAATCCATCGGCTCGCTTCGTTCAGATTGGCACCCCGCAACAAAGTGTACATCAAAAGTGGCACAGAGATGATCAGCATGATCTGTGATATCCTGGAGAAGTAGGTGTACTTCACTCTGTGCGTAACATACATCAGAACAAAACCTAAAACAATCAATCGAAGGTGCTTGAAGAGATAATACTCAGTATCTCCTTCGTGATGTTTGTAAGCAAGCGTAACAATAGACGAGTAGACGGCGGCCAAAGACAGCAGCGACAAGCTCAGGACGATAATCCAGATTGCGCGATCTCCTTTGAAGTACCGTAACAGGTTCATATTACTTTATTCCGAATTCTGTTTTTACAGCATCACGGAAACTGTTTCCGCGATTTTTATAATTATCAAACGCATCATAGCTCGGACATCCCGGCGCGAACAATACCGTTTTTGTATCTGCGTTACACAGAAGTTTTGCAGTCGCAACAGCTTCATGAATGTAGGTTGCCCGAACAATCAAGTGTGCACACCCGCTGAAAGCCTGCACATATTTCCAGGGCGTCGTACCCAAACAAACAATTGCTGTTACTTTTTCACGGATTAAATCCGCGAGTTTTGCATGATCATCAGCACGATCTGTTCCACCGATTATCAATACAACAGGACCGTTAACATCGCGCAAAGCATGCCAGGTAAGGTCAACAGAAGTTGCCATTGAATGATTGATCCAATCAATTCCATTGTGTATATGAACTGTTTCAAAACAATGAGCATCGTCACCCTGCATTTTCCTGCGGGCGTTGATCAATGCTGCTTGCTGATCAATAATCTGTTGTGCGATTACGGACATGCCTTTACTGTTTACAGTGAACGAACTGCGTTTTTAAACTGACGGCCACGATCTTCATAATTTTCGAAAAGATCGAAGCTTGCACATGCAGGAGAAAGTAAAACAGTGTCACCTTTCTTTGCCAGGCGATATGAAAGATTCACTGCTTCCTGAGCAGAACCTGCTTCAACTATGTTCTCAACTTTATCGCTGAATGCATCGATGATTTTCTGATTATCTGTACCGAGGCATACGATGGAATGAACCTTTGACTGAACGAGTTCGAACAGTTGGGTATAATCATTTCCTTTATCAACACCACCAACAATCCAAACTACAGGAGTGTTGATACTCTCAAGCGCATACCATGTTGAGTTCACATTAGTTGCTTTGGAGTCATTGACGAAGTCAATGTTGTTGATGCGACCTACAGGCTCCAAGCGATGCTCTACGCTCTGGAAATCCGAAAGGCTTTCACGTATTGCTTCTTTACGTACTTCAACAAGTCGTGCAGCGATTCCTGCAGCCATAGAGTTGTAAGCGTTGTGCTTACCTTGTAATGCCAGTTCTTCAATATTCATATTCAGCGGGTTTTTATTTATTGTTATTATTAATTCATTTTCAGTTAAGCATGCGCCTTCTTCAATCTTCTCATGAATTGAGAATGGAAATTGCCGGGCAATTATTTTTCTGCTTCCGACTTCCCGGGCAGAGATCTCATCATCCTTACACCAGATCAGTGCATCTTCAGACGTCTGATTCTGTATGATCCGCATTTTTGCTGCAGCGTATTTGTTCACATCATACTCATACCTGTCGAGATGATCAGGAGTGATGTTGGTGATAACCGCCACATGTGCACGAAACGCATACATGTCGTCAAGCTGAAAGCTGCTGAGTTCGAGTACGAAATAATCGTAGTTCCCTTCTGCTACCAGCTTCGCAAAACTGTGTCCCACATTACCGCCGAGAGCAACATTGTAATCTGCTTTCTTCAGAATGTGATAGATGAGAGAAGCTGTAGTGGTTTTACCGTTGCTTCCTGTTACACAAATCATCTTTGCGTTTGTATACCGTGAAGCGAATTCGATTTCAGAAATCACCGGGATTCCTTTTTCTCTGAGTTTCACAATAAGTGAAACTTTCGAAGGAATACCGGGACTCTTCACTACCTCATCTGCATTCAGAACTTTCTCTTCTGTATGCGTGAGTTCTTCCCATTCAATTCCAAGATTTAAAAGAACGTCTTTGTACTTCTGTTTTATTGCGCTTTTGTCTGTAACAAAAACTTCATACCCCATCTTTTTTGCCAGCACTGCGGTTCCCGTTCCGCTCTCACCTGCTCCGATTATTACAAGTCGCTTCATGTTTAGCGCAGCTTAAGCGTCACAATTGCCAAAACACCGAGCATGATTCCCACAATCCAGAATCGTGAAACGATTTTCGACTCATGCAATCCTTTCTTCTGATAATGATGATGTAAAGGAGACATGAGGAACAAACGGTTCGCTTTCGCATAGTCGATTCCGTATTTCTTCTTGCGGTATTTGAATACCATCACCTGAAGTACAACTGAAAGATTCTCCACCAGAAATACTCCGCAGATAATCGGGATCAACAATTCCTTTCGGATTGCGATAGCGAATACTGCAATGATGCCTCCCAGCGCAAGACTTCCCGTATCACCCATAAACACCTGTGCAGGGAACGAATTGTACCAAAGGAATCCGACACAGGCACCAATGAATGCGGCAATAAAAATTACCAGCTCGCCTGTATCAGGGATATACATGATGTTCAAATAGTCAGCGAAAATTGTATTACCGGAAACGTAAGCGAGTACACCGAGAATCACTCCGATGATCGCTGATGTACCTGCGGCGAGCCCGTCAATACCATCTGTAACGTTCGCGCCATTCGAAACCGCCGTGATAATGAAAATCACGATTGGAATAAATATCAACCAAGACCATTCACAGGCTTTGTCGCCAAGGAAACAAACGAGATCCGAGTAATCGAACTCATTGTTCTTCACAAAAGGAATTGTTGTGACCAACGAGTGTTTCTCTTCTGTATACTGTGCAGGAGTGATTGTAGTAACTCCGGCGCTGCCGATATCCTGCGTAAGATTGAACTGATCAGCTGTTGCAGGTGCGATTTTTTCTTTCACCACAACGGCATCACTGAAATAGAGCGTACATCCAACAATGAGTCCCAGCCCGACTTGTCCCATTACTTTGAAACGACCATGGAGACCTTGCTTATCCTTCTTGAATACTTTGATGTAATCATCAAGGAAACCGATGATGCCCAACCACACTGTGGTGATCAGCATCAGAATGATGTAAACATTCTCTAGCCGTGCGAATAATAAAGTCGGAATGATAATCGCGGAAAGAATAATCAGTCCTCCCATTGTAGGAGTTCCTTCTTTTTCCTTTTGACCGGCAAGTCCTAACTCACGAACAGTTTCGCCAACCTGTTTGCGGCGAAGAATATTGATTATTCTTTTACCGAACAGCAACGAAATGATCAGCGAAAAAATTATCGCCATTGCCGCGCGGAAAGAGATATAACGGAATACTCCCGCGCCCGGAAAGTCAAAATCATTATCAAGCCATGTAAACAAATAGTACAACATCAGGCGTTGGCGTTTTTAAGTGATTCACGTAGAACTTGCATATCATCGAACGGATGTTTCACTCCGGCGATCTCCTGGTATTTTTCATGTCCTTTCCCGGCAACCAGAATAATATCTCCGGGTTGAGCTAATGCGATTGCAGTACGAATTGCTTCACGACGATCAGAAACACTGAGCACTGAGCGTTCATGCTGAGGCGTAACACCCGCGCGCATTTCCTGCAGAATTGTTTCAGGATTTTCACTGCGCGGATTGTCCGAAGTAAGAACAACACGATCGCTGTATGTGCAGGCAATGGAAGCCATCACTGGACGTTTTCCTTTGTCGCGATCTCCTCCGCATCCCACAACAGTAATTACAGATTCATTCCCGCCGCGGATATCGCGAATTGTCTTTAACACATTCTCCAGCGCGTCCGGCGTATGTGCGTAGTCAACAATCGCAGTAATTCCGTTTTCTCCACGCAGATACTGAAAGCGACCTTCCACAGAATCGAGTGTGCTCAAAGTTGTAAGCACGTTTATTTTATCCTGACCAAGCAACACTGCGCTTGCATAAACTGCGAGCATGTTACTTGCGTTAAAACTTCCGATCAGCTTACTCCACATTTCGGTGCCGTCCATATTCAGGTGAAGACCTGCAAATTGATTTTCCAGAATACGGCAATGAAAATCTGCAGCGCTGCGAACAGAATAACTGCGCTTCAGTGCACGAGTATTCTGTACCATTACACCTGCATGCGAATCATCTTTGTTGATCAATGCAAATGCATCGCTTCCCAACTGATCGAAAAATCCTTTCTTCGCTTTGATATACGCATCGAAAGTCTTGTGGTAGTCGAGATGATCATGAGTAATATTGGTGAACACTGCACCTGCAAAATGCAATCCTGTGATACGATGCTGCACTACCGCATGTGAGCTCACCTCCATGAATGCATACTTGCAACCTTCGTCTACCATCTGACGCAGAAGACGATTTAACTCTATGGCATCAGGTGTTGTATGTGTTGAAGGAATTTCATCGCGGTTGATCATATTTCGAACCGTAGTGAACATTCCTGCTTTGAATCCCATCGCGCGGAATAACTTGAACAGCAGCGTTACTGTTGTAGTCTTTCCATTCGTACCTGTTACTCCAACCAACTTCAGAGATTCAGAAGGATGATCGTAGTAATTCGCAGCCATCATTCCAAGTGAAGCAGCACTGTCTGCCACGCGAACATATGTTACCTTGTCGTTGAGTTCCTGCGGAAGTTCTTCGCAAACAATTGCAATAGCACCGGATTCAATTGCTTTACTAATAAAAGCATGACCATCAGCAGCTGTTCCGCGTACAGCAACAAACAAACTGTCTTTCGCTACTTTTCGGGAATCGAAAGCGATTGAGGTGATGGCAATATTGGTGGAACCATTCACTTCAAGCAGTGTTGTTTTATAAAGTATGTCTCTCAGCAGCTTCATACAGTCAGATCAAGAATTACTTCACGCGTTGCAGGAATCTTTGTGCCTGGTGCTATGGATTGGTGAATCACAGAACCAGCGCCGCGCAAACGAACGCGTACATTATTATTTTCAAGAATGAAAAGCGCATCAGCGCCGGTCATGCCGCGCAGATCAGGCATTACTCCTGATTTGAGAACCGCTTCCGGATCTTCTGCTCGCGCCTGAAGTTTGTTATCAGCATTATCAACTTTCACAAAAGTTGCATTCGCTGTTGTGCCATTTCCGCCAATGTTCTGGTGCAGCAAATCCGCCGCAGCGAGTGTTGGACGAAGCAAACCATACTTTACGCTCGGAGCTTCATTAACCGAAGCAGTTGACGTATTCACCGGATCATGAATATCAAGCTCGGTTGCGAACACGCGATCCGCAATTTGTTTGAAGATCGGTCCGGCAACAAGACCTCCGTAGTAAACATCGTTCGATGGAGCGTTCACTACAACAATGCACGAATAACGCGGAGCATCAGCCGGGAAATACCCAACGAAGGAAGCCTGATACGTAACAAATCCTTCAGACTTATATCTTCCTTTGTCATTCGCAACCTGTGCCGTTCCGGTTTTCCCTGCTACTTTGTATACAGAATTCTTCATGCTCTTCGCGGTACCGTTCTGTACAACACCTTCAAGCAGTCGACGCGCGTTCTTAATTGTCTCAGGTTTCGCAATTGCAGGATTGAGAATCTCGGGATCAAAACGATGAACTGTTTTTCCTTTATCAAGAATCTCTCTGACAAAAGTTGGTTTCACCATAACACCGTTGTTCGCAACTGCGTTGTACAATGTGAGCGTTTGCAATGGAGTAATGAGTGATTCGTATCCGATTGAAATCCATGGAAGCGATGTTCCGGACCAACCTTTTTCTCCTGCATTTCTGATTTTCGATTTTCCTTCACCCTTGATTGACAAACCAAGAGGTTCTCCGAATCGCAAGCGATGCAAGCCATCAGTGAACTTTCGCGGTTCTTTACCGTAAGCCTGAGTGATCAATCGTGAAATCCCGACGTTCGATGATTCCCAGAAAGCTTCTTCTGCTGTTACATCATTCTCTTTCGGATCGTGAGAGTCATGCATCACGCGATCGAAATATTTATACTCCCCGCCATTCAGATTCACACGATCATTCAGATTCAGTAAACCGTCATCCATAGCAACGAGATAAGAAGCCAACTTGAAAGTAGATCCGGGTTCACGAGCGTCCGCAATAGCGTAATTGAAGTCTTCTACATATTCACCGGAATCTTTACGCGTGAGATTAGCAATGGCACGTATCTCTCCGGTCTGAACTTCCATTAGCACAACGCAACCGTACTTAGCATTGTGCTCTGCGAGTGAATGCAGAAGTGCGTTCTCGGCAACGTCCTGAATGTTGATGTCGATTGTGGTAACGATATCTTTCCCGTGTTGCGGTTCAATCTCGTTCTCATTGTTCAACGGCATCCAGACTCCGCCTGCGATTTTGCGCATGAGTCGTTTACCGCTGATACCTGTCAATACAGAATCGTACGCACCTTCCAGTCCGACTTTCACCCTGCCGCTGTCACTGATGTAACCGATTGTGCGTGATGCGAGCATGCGGAACGGACGTTCACGACGATTGGTCTGCACATAGATCAATCCTCCTTTGTAACGCCCCAAACGGAAAAGCGGAAACTTTTTAATTTCCTGCAACTGTTGGTAGGAAACATTCTTCGCAAGCAACTGATAACCCAAACCGTTTTTTCGGGCCGACATCATCATGCGGAAATATTCATCAGCTGTTTTCGCAGGAAGCAGTGATGCAAGTTTTTGAGAAAGCGCATACACACTGTCTTCAAACATTGCGTCGTCAATTGCAAGATCGTTTACGTGCGGATCGATCGCGATTTCGTAATATGGCAGTGAAGTTGCGAGGAGCGAACCGTCAGCAGCGAAAATATTTCCGCGTACTGCTTCAATATCCAGTTCTCGGATCATGAAATTCTCAGCTTCCTTCTTCCAGTAGTCACCCTGAACGAACTGAATATAACATACGCGACTGATCACAGCCAGTGCAAACACACAGCACAGGATGTATATCAGATATACGCGACGTAATATTTCTTTCTTCTCTTCCACTATTCAGGTAAAGTGTTTACTACAATTTTTGATGGCGGTTCAACCGATTCTTTCACTCCGAGTGAAAGTGCGCGAACCGCAACTTCTGTTTGCTTGCTGACTGCAGCCAGTTCAGATTTTGAAATGATGTACTCCGAGCGAAGCTCCTTGAGTTCGTTCGTGAGTTTGTTCATTCTGCGGATCTGATCTTCCGCGTAATACCCGTTGGAGATATAAAGCAGTGCAACCAGTGTCAGGAAAAACATGAATGGTACAGCTTTGATTGCGGCTTCCTTTGAGAGGAAGGACCCGCTCATCACCGATCCTATTGTTTTGGTGACGATATTTCCTCCGCTGCTTTTCTGCTGCGGCTTTGTCTGTGTTTCAGGTTCTTTCTTTTCCTTAACTGTGTTTTTACTCATCCGGTTTTCCGGGGCATTTCTGCCACTCTCATTTTTGCACTTCGTGCGCGTGGGTTCAATTCAATTTCATTTTCTTCCGGAAGTATCGCCTTCATACTAACCGGTTCAAGAGGTCTTATCAGATTGCCGTAGAAGTCTTTTTCCTGATCACCGTCAAAACTTCCTGATCTGAAATAATTCTTCACCATTCTGTCCTCAAGTGAGTGGTAAGAAATCACCACCAACCTTCCGGATTCTTCAAGCACCTCTGCAGCTTGTTCCAGCATTTCTTTCAAAGCATCCAACTCACTGTTCACTTCAATTCTCAGCGCTTGAAAAACTTTAGCCAGGTACTGATTCTCCTTACCTCTTCTCGATAACGGTAGCAAAACCGCTTTCAACTCTTCCACCGTATTAATCGCTTTCTCTTCCCTCGCTTCCACAATCTTCTTCGCAACCAAACCGGCGTTGTCAACTTCACCGTAGGTTTTGAAAATGCTTCTTAGCTCAGCCTGTTGATAGGTTGCAAGCACTTCCTTCGCACTCAACGGTTGCTCAGGGTTCATTCGCATATCAAGCGGTCCTTCAAACCGTATAGAGAAACCTCTTTCAGCAGTATCGAACTGATGAGAAGAAACTCCGAGATCAGCCAGAATTCCATTCACTTTCTGCAGACCGCACTCCGCTAATCCCTTTCGGAGATTTCTGAAGTTTGTTCTTACCAAAGTGAAACGTTGATCGTCCGGCACGTTTTGCACCGCATCAGGATCCTGATCAAATGCAATCAAACGCCCCTGCGAATTCAGTCTCTTCAGAATTTCGCGGGAGTGGCCTCCGCCACCGAACGTAACATCAACATAAACTCCAGCCGGATTGATGCTTAATGCTTCCAGGCTTTCATGTAAAAGAACGGGGCTATGGTAGGTCGACATCATCGGATTTGTTACCCATGCTTCCCATGACATCTTCCGCAAGGCTTCCGAAGTCAACAGACGGATCATTGATCGCCTGTTCATATCGGTCCTTATCCCATATTTCAATCATATTCACCGCTGCAGACATCACAATGTTCTTACTGATTCCGGCGTATGTCATCAGATCTTTCGGCAACAACAATCGGCCGCTTGAATCCAACTCCACAGGCTTAACACCAGCGTTGAACATTCGGATGAAGTCAACATTCTTTTTCTTGAATCGATTCAGTTTGTTGACGTCCTTCACAAGTACATTCCACTCTTCCATTGTGTAGAGTTCAAGGCACTTGTGAAACACACTGCGCTTCACAACAAAACCTTTTTCCAATACAGGTGTGAGCTGCTTCTTGAAAGCAGACGGCAACAGCAGACGCGCTTTTGCGTCGATACTGCATTCGTAAACACCTAACAATCCGGTCATTTTTCGCTGTGATTGAGGGTAAAATTATGGATTAAATCCCCACATTGACCCACAATTTACCACTTTTGTTGAAAACTTTACCACTTGTCGCGTTTTTTTGTATAAATGTCTTTGTAGTCTGAATGCATAAAACTCAATATTTACAAGGCTTCCAGAGGTTTTTGAGGGTACGTAAAAGAGGTGGGAAAAGTCCGCAAAACAGTCTGGTTTATTAACATCCTTCCTGAATCCGGAAAGCGAGAAAAGAAGTTCGTAAAATGCGAGTCTGATGACCTTGTAACCAGCGTCTTTACTGATTTCTAAATATTATAAAGTCCGCAAATTATGAGAACTTCATTCCAGTATCAGAAAATCACTAAAAAGTAAGAATCCCTTGAGCTTACAAGATTATTTTAATGAAATCAGGCGTGCGCACTTCACGAAAAAAGACTCTACTTTTACAGCATCGTGTCGGCCAAAAAATTCATTGACATCGAGCACATTATAGGTGCTAAAAATCCACGCTTACTGAAGTGGATGCCGGGATTCATTCTGCGGTACATCAAACGTATTCTTCATGAAGACGAAGTAAATGCTTTCATGAAGCAGCACGGACATTTACGCGATTACGAATTCATCTCGGAAGTGCTGAAGTATTTCAACATCAAACTTGTCGTGCAGGGACAAGAGAACATTCCGCTTGAAGGCGGTTTCATTCTTGCAGCAAATCACCCGCTGGGCGGACTGGATGGACTTGCGTTGATGCAAGCTGTCAGTACAAGACGTAAAGACATTCGTTTCCTGGTAAATGACATACTGCTGTTTTTGAAAACAATGGATAACCTGTTCGTTCCTGTAAACAAACATGGTTCGCAGCATGCAGTTTCAAAAATCGAAGAAGCCTATGCATCTGATAATGCGGTATTGATCTTTCCCGCCGGACTTGTATCGAGAAAACAAAACGGTAAAGTCGAGGATCTTGAATGGAAGAAAAGTTTTATTTCAAAATCCATTCGCTACGGAAAGAGCATTGTTCCCTGTTATATCGATGGGGCGAATACTGCATTCTTTTACAATCTCGCAATGTGGCGAAAGCGCATTGGCATCAAGGCAAATATTGAAATGTTCTACCTCGCGGATGAGATGTTCAAACAACGGAATAAGACAATTACCATTATATTTGACCAACCGGTAAATCCGGAAACTTTCACGAAAGCTCACACGCATGCACATTGGGCACAAAGTATCCGAACGCATGTGTATGATTTGAAAAAGAAAGTCAGAAACTAACTCCAACGGAATTATATTCCAGTGATGAAGAACGTGATCGCCCCGATTGAAAAAAGTCTCCTCCGTCAGGAACTGAACAGCCGGACTTTTATCCGTAAAGCGAATAACGGAAACAACGAGATTTACATAATCAATCAGCATAATGCTCCGAATACTTTGCTTGAGATCGGAAGATTAAGAGAAGAAACATTCAGAGCAGCCGGAGGCGGAACGGGATTGGATTGTGATCTTGATGATTTCGACACCTGTGAAAAATGTTATGATCAACTGATCGTCTGGAATCCGGAAGAAGAAGAAATTGTAGGAGGTTACAGATTTATTCGCTGTGTTGATGCGCGCATGCCTGACGGCAATTATCATCTAGCAACGACTGAATTGTTCACGTTCAGTGAGAAATTCAAGAACGAATATCTGCCTTACACGATTGAATTGGGTCGTTCATTCGTACAACCGAAATATCAGCCCGCAGTGAACAACCGTAAAGGGCTTTTTTCTCTGGACAATCTTTGGGACGGACTCGGAGCTTTGGTCGTAGATCATCCGGATGTGAAATATTTTTACGGCAAGGTCACAACATATCGTCATTTCAATGTGCAGGCGCGTGATTACATTCTGCGTTTCATGCAGCACTATTTTCCGGATAATGAAAATCTTGTAACACCTCATCATCCTGTAGTTCCAGCAACACCAACAGATGAATTTGCTGCACAGTTGAAATCTCTGGATTACAAAGAAGGTCACAAAGTGCTTAATCAACTTGTGCGCTCACTAGGAGAAAATATTCCTCCGCTGGTGAATGCTTACATGAATCTGAGTGCTACAATGAAAACATTCGGCACTTCAGTGAATAATGAATTCGGAGATGTGGATGAAACCGGAATTCTGGTTACAATCGCTGACATTTATCCAACAAAGAAAGAACGCCACGTTACAACGTACGTTCCCGTAAAAAATAACCGGAAGTGAAAATCACCTCAGCAGTTTATCTGAAGAGCAGTGCGCGCACTGATCAATGTCCGAAACCGGATAAACCTGAGTTTGCATTCATCGGCAGATCGAACGTCGGGAAATCTTCATTGATTAATATGCTCACCGGTTACAGCGGACTTGCAAAAGTTTCAGCTCGACCGGGAAAGACTCAGCTGATCAACCATTTCACGATCAACGAATCGTGGTATCTGGTCGATCTTCCGGGTTACGGTTACGCGAAAGTTTCGAAAGACAAGCGAACGGAATTCGATCGCATGATTTCGCATTATATCACTACGCGTCCGAATCTGATGAACGTGTTTGTGCTCATGGACATTCGAATTCCTCCCCAGGAATCTGACATGAATTTCATTGCAAAGCTCGGCGCAAAGAATATTGTGTTCAGCATCGTATTCACGAAATGTGATAAGCTCGGAACAACAACACTGAACAAGAACTTCGAATTGTACAAGAAGCGCCTGCTCGAAGACTGGGAAGAACTTCCGCTTCATTTTTTCTCATCTGCCGAAGAGAAGACCGGGCGCAAAGAAATTCTCAATTTCATTTCCGACACGATTAAACTGTACAATCAGTAATCATTTCGTTTCGCGCGAGTACGTATTACGTGATGTTCTCCGATACTTTTCTTTATCACGCACCAGAACATCCATAACAAGTGTTTGAGTCCGGATGCTGATGACACGATAAATCAGTTGATTGTCCTTTGCTCCGTCGAGCCAGAATTCATTGCCATTACGCAGTCGATAGGTGCAGATCTGATAAGGTCCGTTCGTTACGGAAAGATGAAATTCATCCTTATAGATCGTAATGCGCTGTTCAGGAATAACTGTTGCTTTCTTCAATCTTCCGAAAGCACCTGAAGGTTTTTTCTGCGACACCAGCTTCCAGCTGGAATTGTATAAACGTGCTACCTGGACGGAATCAATTCCTTCTGCCAAAATATTCTGAGCGTTGATCAGAATGAAAATTATTATCAGTTGAAGTATGCGCATAAAAAAAGCGGTTTGCATTTTATAGACGCAAACCGCTCAATTAAGTTGTGTGTTGTGTTATTGTTTTCCTGATCCGATCAAAGTAAGGAAACCTGTTGTGCTGTAATCGGCAGTTGGAGCCACAGCGCGCAGGATGAAGTAATACGTTCCGTCAGAACACTGCTGACCTGAAGTAGTGCGGCCATCCCAACGAACATCAGGATCACCTGATTCGAAGAGTTTCACACCCCAACGATCGTAGATCTCGAGTTTGTACTCGTTAAGACCACTTGTAGCGATGTAGAATTCATCATTGATTCCGTCACCATTAGGAGAGAATACGTTTGGTATCAGAATTCCTTCGTTGATCGTAACAATTACTGTATCATAATCTGTACAGCCGTTAGCGTTGGTAACACCGAGAATTACGGTGTAAGTTCCTGCTGTAGGGAACTGGTGAGTATTGTTCTGTTGTGTTGAAGTTGTTCCGTCGCCGAAATCCCAAGTCCATGAAGTTGCACCTGCAGTTCCGTCAATGAACACATAAGTACTTCCGAACATTCCTGTAGCAGAATCAACGATTGCTGCAACCGGTGCAGGAGAAACTGTTGGCGAGCAGCTGTCAGGAAGTGAATTACATCCTGTTGGAGAAGTTGCAACTACAGTTACAAATCCGGTTCCGTTTGTCCAATCCACAAACAGCGAATCAGAACCTTGTCCGCCAATAATTGTTCCTTGACCCGGCACAGTCCACTGATAACCTGTTCCTGTTCCACCAGTTGCAATGAAAATGTTACCTGATGAATTTTCGCAGATCGTAGGACATGTCATTGTTGGTGCAGCCGGACGAACATCAGTAAGGATATACGGTTCGCCTGGATTTGCAAATAACCATGCCGCACGTGTCATTGTTGTAAACACGCCGGAAGTTCCGAAACCAACAGTTGCCATATCGTTCCACTGAACGTTTGTAGTTCTCCAGTGACTCATTCCTGTCCAAGGACCGTCAGTAGCAGGGATGTAATACATTCTGATGTCAGCAGGATCAGTTCCTACAGGACGAAGAATAGCGTGGTAGAAAGTATCGTTCGCGTTACAGATGATTCCATCATTGGAAGTTCTGAGGAATCCATCGTTATCCGCGTTGTTGTTGATGAAGCGAACAGTGTAAACATCAACACCTGCTGCAGTCGGAACGATATCTATCGGACGATAGCGTGTTACGTTAAAGCTGGATCCTGTAGGGAATAAATAAGTTCCTGTTGAGTTTGTAGCACGAGCGAAAGTACCCGGAGCAGTACTGCTCACAAATCCTTCTGAGCCCGCAGTCTGGTTGTTCGTTACTGCGGCTGTAGCAGGATTCAGAACGGAAAACACTTGCGTTTGTGTTTCAAGCTCACGGTCGTTGATTGTAAGGATTCCGTTTAATCCGGTATTCGCATCAACACCTTGCAATGTTTTCTTACGGTTGTTACCAACTCCGGTTCCGGTTAGTGTAAGATCATTGAAAGTTGTAACAGTACCGTTTGTACTCGTGATCAACTGTTGCGTATTTCCGTAAAGGGTAACGTTACTGTTACCGCCGGTGAACGTTGCGTTGTTGACCCAATCCTGTTCTACGTTGTAGTCTCCGTCACCTTGCACGGTTGAACCGTTATCAATGGTAAGGTTACCGGGAACAGGGAATGTCGAGTTCTTAGTTGTTGTGATTGTTCCGTTGTTGGTAACGTTTGATGTCTGATCAAAGGTTACTCCACCGTTCACATGGAATGTAGCGCCAGTGGCTACGAAAAATGTTGCTCCGTTTGTGTAGAATGTTTGCGCCGAAGCAGAAGCTGCGATCAAACAAAACAGGGGAATGCCGAAGTACTTTTTTCTCATGGGGAAATAGTTAAAGCCCGTATTCTGTACAGGAACTACCAAAATAACGCAAAATCAGGGAATTACGCAAGCGAAAAACACCTGCAGATCGAATCCTAATCTACTGAGGCTCTGCCAGTTGCATTTTCTCGGCAAAGTAAGCGCAGAAGTCGCGCATGTCGCCCACGATCTTTTCCTCGCCGGTAGCGCGCTTGAAAGTATCGGAAAGCGTAAGCATATTCTGGTGAACAAACGCCTTCATCTCGTCAACGAGCATCGTTTTCGTCCAGAGATCGATGCGCATGGTGCTTTGTTCTTTTTCATCCCACAGCGCGATCATCATGGCTTTGCATTTACCGCCTTCCTGAGAGTCTGTGGCTTGCCATTCAATTGCTTCCGGAAGATTGTTTTCGTCCATCGTGATAGTGAACGTGATTTGTGCTTTGCGTGCTTCAGCCATGTCGATTTTTTTGAATGCGCAAAGTTAAGAAATGTATGATGCAAGTTCTCAGAACTTCGGCTTGTACTTTGACCGTGTCAGGACCATTTGCCCGTCGTTAAGCGCCATGAGTTCTTCCAATGTGGTTTCAGGGTATTGCTGCATATAGGCAGAAACAATTCTGTAACCGATCCACACTCCCGCTCTGCCGGGTGATTCACGGGGAAAACCGGGAGTAAACGGCGCATCCATTGTCATGTGATTCAGATCGTCTTCGCTTTCAGAATAAACTAACTTGTCCTCAATCATTTTTGCCCACATTTCCGCCTCATTCGCTTCACTCCAAACCAATTGTGCTTGCGTATAACCTGTAATCACAGAATCGGGAGTATTGCGCAACAACGCTTTTTGCAGATACATGATTTTCCCTTCGTAAATGATTCGATTGATTACATCATTCTTTTCTGAATTATAAGGGAATTCCGTCATCATCCAGGAGCGCACAAATCCGGAAGCCATATATTGAGGCTCGAGTTTTCTTCTTTGATACATTGGCCATTGAAGTCCTTCATAAAAAACATTGTCTTTCCCCAGAAACCAATCCATACCAATCGCGTAATAGCCGTCACAACTGAAGTAGTTGTAGTTGAATCCGGAAAAAACGATGTAAACACCTTTCGGTAATTTTCTTTCAGGAAAATGATACGCGAAATATTTGTATGCTTCTGACACTTCGTTTTCCTGATCAGCAAAACCACCGGTAAATTTTTCGTTACACGCAACCCATCCTCCATGCATGGTATGATCTGTTAAGAAACCTGCGAGTGTATAATAACAATCTGTGGAATCAGGAGCTGCATAACAGATAATGTTATTCAGATAACAATCTGTCATAACACCGAACTTTTTCCGGATTGCCGCCATGCCTTCAGGAAGATTTGCAGTATCGAGTGCGAAAAGATCCTGATCGATTCGTTGAAATTTCAAAGGATCGGCTTTAATGTCTGAAACGTCTACATCCAACGGGTCGGAACCACAGGAAGAGATTAGAATTACATTAAGAATTAACAGTTTCAGAACTCTCATATTCATTATCGCGAAATTCGTTATACTTGCAAAACGAAAAAACCCTTCTCAAAAGTATGAAAAAGGCACTGATACTACTTCTTACGCTTACCCTTGGGGCGAGCTACTCATTTGCTCAGGAAGAGAATAACCTGAAAAATTTCCGTTTCGGTCTCGTTGCTTCTCCGTCGCTCAATTGGTATAAGCCGGAAGATGCCAAGAAACTTGAAAACGCCGGTATTAAACCGGGTTTTGCGTGGGGACTCCAGATGGAATTCCGTCTGAACAAAGTTGCAAGCCTTGCAACCGGACTTCAGGTTCAGTACGATCGCGGTTATATGAATTTCATCGATACTGCAAATTTCCTTTTCGACACTCAGGATGAAAGCTACCTGGCACTTGAAGACACGGCAGGAAAAACTTTTGTAGGATACAAACTGAACAATCGTGTCTACAAAACCAACTACGTCACACTTCCGCTGTATCTGAAGATGAAAACCAATGAAATCGGAATGATGACTTATTTCGGTGAATTCGGTCTGAACTCTTCATTCCGTTTGAAGTCAAAAACAACTGACGGAGTAACTCAATACTCTGCAGGTAATCCAAGTTCGACTCTGACGGATATGGATAACACGAAGGACATGAACCTGTTCCGTTTCTCATTGCACATCGGCGGCGGTGCAGAATACAATCTGTCAGGAACTACTTCACTGGTGTTCGGCGCTGCATTCAACTACGGATTCTCCAACGTATTCCAGAAAGAATCTGAGTATTTGGGGAGTTCTCAGATCACGTCATCAACTTGGACTCCATTCAAACAACAAGCAACTGCAAACAACATTGCTTTGACTGTAGGAATCCTGTTCTAATTCATTCTAAGAACTATTGAAAGGCCGGTTGAAAGACCGGCTTTTTTATTTTCAATCAATCCGTAAGGATCAGTTAACTTTGACTTATGAAAGTCGGACTCGCACAGCTGAATTATCACATTGGGAATTTCGCATCGAACACCGAAAAGATCATTGCTTCCATAGAAGAAGCGAAAAAGCAACATGCAGATGTTGTTGTGTTCGGAGAACTCGCTGTTTGCGGATATCCGCCCCGTGATTTTCTTGAGTTTAATGATTTTATTGATCAGTGTTTGCTTGCAGTAGATAAAATTGCAGCGGCTTCTAACGGCATTACAACAATAGTTGGAGCACCCGCGCGTAATCCTCGCGTAGAAGGAAAGAATCTTTTCAATGCTGCTTATGTTGTGCGCGACGGCAAAATTCAAAGCGTTCATTACAAAGCGTTACTTCCGACTTATGATGTATTTGACGAATACAGATACTTCGAACCTGCGCGTGAATTTCAAATAGCAGAAATAGCAGGAAAGAAAGTTGCTGTTACAATTTGCGAAGACATCTGGGATATTGAAGACGACAAGCTGTATACGGTTTGGCCTATGGAAGAATTGAAGAAGCAAGGTGCTGAATTGATGATCAATATTGCTGCTTCGCCGTTCACCTACCGTCACGCTGATGTACGCAGACGTGTAATGCAGAAAAACACTGAATTGTACAACATGCCGTTGGTTTACGTGCAGCATTGCGGCGCGCAGACCGAATTGATATTCGACGGCGGCAGTATGGTGGTGAATTCGAAAGGACATGTTGCAACGCAACTTCCGTTTTTTGAAGAGTCACTTAAGATTGTTGATTTAGATAAAACGGAATCGGTAACTGCTTCACCCGCACTTCCTGAAAAAGCAGAACTGATACATCATGCGTTGGTTTGCGGCATTCGCGATTACTTCCGTAAAATGAATTTCAGCAAAGCTATTCTTGGATTGTCCGGCGGTGTTGATTCTGCATTGGTGCTTGCGCTTGCTGTTGATGCACTCGGAAAGGATAATGTTTTACCGGTGTTGTTGCCTTCTCAATATTCTTCGGATCACTCAGTAAACGACTCTATGAAAATGTGCGCCAACATCGGATGTCGTTATGAAATCGTTGCCATTGAAAAAGGATACAATGCCGTATTGGAAATGCTGC
>JAKLJE010000012.1:0-444 GCA_023151315.1 Bacteroidia bacterium | reverse complement strand
TCAATGTTGCCGAAGAAAATATTCAGGCGAGAATGCGCGCGATAGTGTTGATGGGAATGGCAAACAAACACGGATACATTCTGTTGAACACTACGAACAAAAGTGAAGCAGCTGTTGGCTACGGAACATTGTACGGGGATATGTGCGGCGGTCTTTCCGTTCTGGGTGATGTTTACAAAACAGAAGTTTACGCTTTGTGCCGATGGATCAATCGCAACGGAGAAATCATTCCGGAGAATATTCTCACGAAGGCTCCATCTGCAGAGTTGCGTCCGAATCAGAAAGATTCCGACTCCTTGCCGGAATATGATATTCTTGACAAAATTCTTTACGCATACATTGAAGAGCGCAAAGGTCCGCGTGAACTTTACGCAGCCGGATTTGACGAGGCGTTAGTGAATCGTGTATTGAAGCTGGTGAACTCCAACGAATGGAAGCGCGCGC
>JAKLJE010000011.1:103200-149558 GCA_023151315.1 Bacteroidia bacterium | reverse complement strand
AAAGCTGGTTGATCTTCTGAGATAATCCGCACAGCACAACATCTCCGCCGGTTTTTCTCGCCATGGTTAATGTGTTCACGAGAATATTCAGGCCGGTACTGTTCATGATACGCAGATCGGACATTTCGAAAATAATATTTACGCGTCCGTCGTCCGTAGCTGTCTGAAGCATATTGATCATCTCGCGGCATTCATCGCGATCAAGCAATTCGCCGTACAGGTTAATCACCATTACCGGAGATTTCTGTTTCAGATTGTACGTGAAGCTCATGATTTACGTTTTAAACTTTGCTGCATGTGATCGCATTTTCCGGTTGTTGCCAATTTGGTGCAGCGACCGAAAAAGTTCAATGCATGAGAAGTGATTTCAAATTCCAGAAACTCCTCTGTTGTTTTCTTGATCTGCTGAATACGCGGATCGCAGAATTCATGAACGAAAGAACAATCCTGACAAATGAGATGATCGTGCTGCTTGTAAGCATATGCACGTTCAAACTGCGCCTGATTCTTCCCGAACTGATGCTTTGTTACAAGTCCGCATTCGAGAAGCAATTCGATAGTGTTGTAGAGCGTGGCACGACTTACACGATACTTCTTGTTCTTCATGTGAACATACAACGACTCAATGTCGAAGTGTCCGCCTTGTGTGTAAATCTCGTCGAGAATTGCGAATCTTTCGGGTGTTTTGCGGTGTCCCTTCTTTCCGAGATGATCGGAGAAGAGATTCCGTACGGTTTCCCTGATGTTATCAGCCATTTATCCTTCTGATACTAAAGCGTAAATGTACTCAAAAGTGAGGCAGTTTCGCTTGAAGAATGCAGATTTTTCGCTCTTGTTAGCGATATGTGAATAAGATTCACCGGAAATAGCGATCAGTTCGGGTTGATGCGGTTCACCGATATAACACCGTTCACTTTTCTCAGCTTTTTCATCAACTCAGTCAAATGCTGTGTGTCGTAAACGAACAACATGATTGTTCCTTCAAATGTGCCGTCGTGCGTATCAAAACTCAGCGATCGCATATTCACGTTATGCTCACTTGAAATAATCTTAGTGACATTATTGACCAGTCCGACTTCATCAATACCCTGAATCTTAATGCCCGCAAGGAAGGAAATCTGTTCCTGATTGGTCCAGCGTGCTTTTACTATGCGGTACGCATAGTTCGACATCATCTGAACAGCATTCGGACAGTTTACCCTGTGGATTTTAATTCCTTCGTTAATTGTGATAAAACCGAAAACATCGTCACCTGCAATCGGGTTGCAGCAAGGAGAAAGTTTGTATTCGATCTTGGTGAGATTATCTCCAATGATCAGCGTATCATCACTTGCTTTATTACCTCGGGTTTCTTTTACAACTTGCTCAAGTGTAGGCTCAGCCTTACCCGTTTTCTTGGAAGGCTTGTCTTTTTCTTTCTGCCACGCTTTGATGTGCTTCAGCGTCAGAACATTTTTCGCGAAGCGATAGAATAGTTCCTGAGCGCTTGGCAACTTGAGGAAATTCTGAAAATCATTGATATTCTGAATCGTGAATTCAATTTTCTGATGATCGAATTTACGTTCCAGAATTTCGCGACCTTCTTCAGAAATCTTACGCTTTTCTTCCTTGAGCGCATTTTTGATTTTCGATTTCGCACGAGCGGTAATTACATACGTCAGCCAATCTTCTTTCGGTGATTGTTTCGATGATGTAAGAATTTCAACCTGATCACCGCTCTTCAGCTGATGACTCAGCGGAACAAGCTTGTGATTCACTTTCGCACCGATACATTTCTCTCCGATCTTGGTGTGAATGTCGAATGCGAAATCAAGAGCCGTCGCACCGAACGGAAGTGTGCGCATATCTCCTTTCGGAGTGAAAGCGAATATTTCTTCTGCAAAAAGATTCAGCTTGAAATCATCAATGAAATCCAAAGCATTGTCTTCCGGATTGTCAAGTATCTCGCGAATCTTGCGCAGCCACTCATCCAGCTGATTTTCTCTTTCGTTGCCGTCTTTGTCCTTGTATTTCCAGTGCGCAGCGTAACCTTTTTCCGCAAGTTCTTCCATACGCTCCGTGCGAATCTGCACTTCAACCCATTTTCCTTCCGGACCCATTACGGTTGTGTGCAATGATTCGTAACCGTTTGCTTTCGGGGTGGAAATCCAGTCGCGCAGCCGATCCGGATTAGGATGATAAAAATCCGTTACAATGGAATACACTCTCCAGCAATCTGCTTTCTCTTTCTCCAGTGGTGTATCTACAATAATACGGATCGCAAAAATGTCGAATATTTCTTCGAACGGTACGCCCTTGTGACGCACTTTGTTGTAGATGGAATAGATGGATTTCGGTCTGCCGTAAAGACGCGCCTTGAATCCCTGTTCAGCAAGAATTTCCTTAATTGGAAGAATGAACTTGCTGATAAATTTCTTTCGCTCCGGCTCGGTTTCTTTCAGCTTGTTCTCAATGTCAACATACTCGTGATTCTCGGTGTATTTTAATCCGAGATCTTCGAGTTCGGTTTTAATGGCATTGAGTCCGAGACGATGGGCGAGTGGTGCATACAGAAACATTGTTTCGGATGCAATCTTCAGCTGCTTATCACGCTTCATCGAATCGAGCGTGCGCATGTTGTGCAAACGATCCGCGAGTTTGATAAGGATTACACGAATGTCATCTGACAAGGTCAGAAGCATCTTACGGAAATTTTCCGCCTGAATCGAATTCGTTTTCTGATCGAATACGCCGGAGATTTTCGTCAGACCATCAATGATCTTCGCTTCTTTTTCTCCGAACATACCGCGAACATCATCCAGCGTAATATCTGTGTCTTCAACAGTGTCGTGCAACAAAGCACAAACCACCGAAGTAGTACCTAAACCGATTTCCTCAGCACAAATCTGTGCAACAGCTATCGGATGATAGATGTACGGTTCTCCTGTCTTTCTGCGCATGTCTTTATGCGCTTCAAGAGCCACGTCAAATGCTTTGCGGATCAGTTGCTTGTCACCCTTCTCAAGGCGGCGTTTGCACGCTTTAAGCAGGTTCCGGTAACGCTTGAGAATTTCTTTGCGTTCCGCTTCGAGATCAATATTGGCAACGTTTACTTTTTCACTCATATCAGTCCTCTTCCTTCGGCTGCGGATATGAAATTACGAAAAATCACTCTTCAAAGTGAATACTTTCAATTACAGATTCAAACACTTCCTGGTACTTGAGAAATTCACCCTGATAAGTGTTCGGTGCTGTACAACTAATCACATACACATTGAGTCCGCGAATGATTATTGCATCCAGAAATCCGGTTTGTCCGGCGGGATTCGAGTACATTCCGTATCGTTTGAATCCGCAATTCCCATCTGTGTTGAAATATGCTGTGTCAATGGTCTCAACTCGCCCCACCGAACTATGTAGCAATTTCAGCTGCTGATCAGCTAATTGATCCAGAGTCTCACCGGATTCTATTTCACCTTTGCTGATGTTGATTGACGGAACAAAGAGCGATGTGTCGTTCTTTTCGCGCTTCTCCACCGTAATTAACGCCCAAGGATTTTTCGATTCCGGAACAACCCATTTGGCAGGAACTTTAACGCCGATTCCCATTTGGTGAAGATGCATGGGCTTGGTTTCAAAATCTGATGCATCCAGCGTGTGCAGAATTTTACCTTTGGAATATTGCCACGCTGCAACGATTTTTCCTTCGCGATTGTATTGCATCCACGCACCGGTTCTTTCTCCGTTCAGCATGCTGCCGCGATAAACCACGTATCCGCTTTTGTCGTAAATCGTTGCGGTTTCCAGCGCGTCAAAGGCATGGTGAGTAAGAATAACTTTTCCCGTGTCAGTTTCGGTTGAACGCGTGTAAGTAGAGTCAGATATTCTTACAACTGAATCGGTGTGATCATGATGTTCTTCACTCGCGTGTTCATGTCCGTTTTCGCAGGAGAACATGAGTACTGAAAGTATCGTGATCAGAGTTATCCGCATTTTACTTCGCAGGTAAAACTGTTGAGTCGCAATCACCGAATCCAATGCGCACGCCGTTTTTCTCAGCGTAACCGCGTATGATTACTGCGTCTCCGTCGTTGATAAATTTGCGCTCGGAACCGTCTTTCATTTTCAACGGTTTGGTTCCTCTCCATGTTATTTCCATCATTGATCCGAACGAACCTTCTTCCGGACCGGAAATCGTTCCTGAAGCCATCATGTCACCGACATTGATGTTACAGCCGTTCACAGTGTGATGCGCGAGTTGCTGCTCCATCGTCCAATACATGTATTTGTAGTTGGAACGACAGATGGAGTTTTCTGTTCCGTCCGGTGTGCGAATCAATACTTCCAGATTGATATCAATATTCTTATTACCGCTGTATTCGAGATATGGCAAAACTTTAGGTTCTTGCTTATAGCCTTCAACGCGGAAAGGTTCCAGAGCGTCCATGGTTACAATCCACGGTGAGGCAACGGAGCAAAAGTTTTTCGAGAGGAAAGGTCCGAGCGGAACATATTCCCACGACTGAATATCACGTGCTGACCAATCATTGAACAACACCATTCCGAAAATGTGATCCTGTGCTTCTGCAGTGGTTACGGAATCTCCAAGTTGTGTGGCTTTCCCAATGACAAATGCAGTTTCCAATTCGAAATCCAGCAATTTGGTCGGACCGAAAGTCGGCACTTCTGCATCTGCAGGTTTCAATTGTCCTTTCGGACGATGAAAGCTGGTTCCGCTTACACAAATGCTTGAAGCGCGCCCGTGGTAACCTACAGGAATGTGTTTCCAGTTCGGCAGCAAAGCGTTTGCAGGATCACGAAACATTTTGCCCATGTTGGTTGCGTGATCGATACTCGAATAGAAATCGGTATAATCCGGAACGTGAATCGGCATCAGCATTTCTACATCCGACATCGGGATCAAGCAATTCTGACGTGCAGATTTTTGTCCTTGCAGCGCTTGTGATTTTTCATCCAGCAATTCTGAAACACGATCACGCACTTTTCGCCAGTTCTGTTGGCCTGTTGCAATGAATGCGTTCAGTGTATTTTGAGAAAATACTTTCTTGTCGAGAGTAAGTGAATCGAAATAACCGAATTCAGCCACAGCCGCCAGATCGAGCACGAAATCACCAATTGCCACACCCACTCGCGGGTTGCGGTTTTTTGTCCGGAAAATGCCGAATGGGAGATTTTGAATCGGGAAGTCATTTCCTTCGGGTACCGGAACCCAGGAACGTAAAGCAGGATCGTTTGCGCGCATAATTCGGTAAAAAGTGTTGCCAAAAGTACAATTATCTATAATTCAAACTGTCTCGAAAACGGCGGTTTTTCAGTGAAATTGAAGGGTCATTTTGGCTATATTTGTTGTTCAGCAAAGTTGTCTCAACACATGAAAAAATTTACCTCCGTTCTTACTGCAATACTTGGAGTCACAGCTCTTTCAGCGCAAACTCTTGTATTTCATGAAAACTTCGAAACTCCGGACTCTGTTACTGCATCGGGTAATCCGGCTTGGGCTGTTAACACAGTGTACCAGTCGCAAGGACTTCAGAGTTATCGCAATCAGGTTGCGGTTAACGATTCTTCTTTCCTGATTACAGATGCGTTCAGCACCGTGGGTAATTCATTCGTAATTCTGGATTTCGATCATATCTGTAAGATCGATTACTTCGATATCGCGCGTATTCATGTTTCTAACGACAATGGAAACACATGGCAACTTGTAACCCAAACACATTATCTCGGCACTTCCAATTTCGGGGCACTGGGAAATTATTTCAACTCTGCAGCATATTCAGTTTGGCAACCTGCGAATAATGCGTTAGCACCGAGCAATACTTGGTGGCAGACCGAATCGTTTGATATTTCTACACTTTGCGCAAACGTTCCTCAAGCGAAAATCAAGTTTACTTTGAAAGACGGTAACTCTAATGGAGCTAACGGTAACTACGGCTGGTTGATTGACCATTTACGTGTTACTGCAGCAGCTTCAGAATTGTATCCACCGCATATTGCACCGTCTCCTCCGCTGTGGTCCGGTTATGTTTATAACCTCGGGCCTTTCACTGTAAATGATACCATTACCGATCCATCAGGAATCGATACTGCAACACTGTATTACAGTGTTAACAATGGCCCTTACACTGGTGTCGGGATGTCGAACACAAGCGGTAATATTTGGTCAGGAGTTATTCCTGCTGTAACTGATTCCGATACTGTGTGTTTTTACGTTCAGGCTTTCGATGCTTCACCTGCTGCTAATATGGCACAATGGCCGGCTTCCGGTTGCCAGCAATTCATTGCATTCTCCGGTATTACTTTCCCGTTCTTCGATGATTTTGAATCATCCAACTTGTGGACAGACACTGCTCAGAACACCTTAACAATTTGGGATCTGGGAATGCCTGCATTCGGTGCAACGAACAGTACACATTCCGGCAACAATGCCTGGGATGTCAATCTCACAACCGCATATCAATCTGGTGCCGCATGCTTGTTACAATCTCCGGTATTTGATTTCTCATCAACTACCAACGCTACAATGAGCTTCTGGCATAATTACAATACAGAAACCGGTTGGGACGGAATGCGCGTTGATTATACAACAGATGGAAATACATGGCAGGTATTGGGAGTGCAGAATGATCCTAACGGTGTGAATTGGTACAA
This sequence comes from Bacteroidia bacterium, assembly GCA_023151315.1. GTDB lineage: Bacteria > Bacteroidota > Bacteroidia > Palsa-965 > Palsa-965. The sequence continues at coordinate 142,907 of JAKLJE010000011.1, read as the reverse complement.
CTCAAATTTGGCGGCTACCGGTCAGCCCGGATGGTCGGGCAACTCAGGAGGATGGGTGAAAAGTGAATACGATCTTGCTTTCCTCAACAACGTTGTTGGTCCTGTGCAATTCCGTTTCTGGTTCCACTCAGACGGAAGTATCAATTACGACGGATATTCATTCGACGATTTCATGATTCTGCCTCCTTTCGCTAATGATGGAGAAGCTGTGGCGGTTGTTGCTCCTGATGCAAGCAGCTGTTTACCTGCAGGAAATATTCCATTGTCGGTTTCCTTCTCCAATGAAGGTGCTAACACAATGAACGGGCCATTCAACATTGTATATGTTCTTGATAACGGAACACCGGTAGTTGAACAGTATGTTGGCAACGTTCTTCCGGGAGTGACAGACACTTTCACTTTTGCTACACTGCTGAATAATACTCCGGGAACACATACTCTTACGTGGTACCTTGAATATCCGGGAGACGGCTGGAATCAGAACGACACGATTTCGATTACCTACAATACTTCTTCCGGTGTTACAGTTCCGTACATCAATGATTTTGAAAGCGGTCCGGTTAGTGCAAACGATTTCTGTTTGTCGAATACCGCACAGGGGCAAGTTCAGTACTCAACAGTTGCAGGAAACAATGGATCTGCAGGACTTGCATTTGACGCAACTTCCGGAACCGGTTGGGATTGGGGTGCGGACACAATTACAACTTCACCGACTTATATCTGGAATCCGAATGTATCAGAAACTCAACGTGCAAATGCTCGCTTGATTGTGAACACAGCCGGATATAACGAACTCGTACTCGAATTCGATTCTGAATTGCGTTGGGCATTTGATGATCAGTACACCAACTTCCGTGTTAAAGTCAACGGACAGATGATTACTCCTCACATGCGTCCGAACATGCAGACAACACCTTATCAGCAGTATCGTTATATGCTGACATCGTTCCTGCCTTCGCCTTATCTCATTATTGATTTTGAATCAAGCGTTGCGTATGATCTGCCAGGAACAGGTACCGGAGTGTTGCTTGACAATGTACACATCTATCGTCCGGATAGTCTGGATGCAGCGTGCATTGCGATTACACAGCCTTCCACCATGTCAATGTCGGCACAGGCAACAACAGTAACGTGTGTGCTCAAGAACTACGGGACAGATACTTTAACTTCCATTCCGGTGAATTATTCCGTGAACGCAGGACCTGTAACAACAGGCACATGGAGCGGAACATTGCTTCCGAATGCAACAACTACGTACACTTTCGCAACTACTTATGTTTCTCCATCAGGTCCTTATGATTTGTGCGTTTGGACTTCATTGGCCGGAGATACTGCCTTGTGGAATGATACAACCTGTAAAACTGTTGTAGGTATGCAATTGATGGCTGTGCCGTATTTCGATGATTTCGAAGGACCGCAGAATTTTGCAGCGGCAACTACCTATACACCATCATGGGAATTAGGAACTCCTGCAGCTCCGCTTATCACAGGAGCCTTTTCCGGAGCGAATGCTTGGGAAGTGAATCTGAATGGTGCATATCAGAACAACAGTAACGAATATCTGTATTCACCGTTCTTCGATTTCTCTCAGGCTACCAACGTTGAATTACGATTCCAGCACTGGTACAATAACGACAACTACAGTGATGGAGGTCGTGTTGAGTATTCTACTGACGGCGGTATCACTTGGATTGTTCTCGGAACGCAGTTCGATCCTAATGGTGTTATCTGGTACAATCAGGCTTTCCTGAACAGTTCAGGACTTCCGGGGTGGAGCGGAACCGGCGGATCCTATTTCCAATCACGATATGATCTGACAATGTTCAATAACTTCCCGACTCCGGTGCAGTTCCGTTTTGTATTCACTTCTGATCAGTACAGCTTCGCGGCTGTTGACGGTTGGGCAATTGATAATTTCGAATTGTATATGGATGTTAACGCCGGAACTAACACAATCAAGTTCGGTAACACATCTCCATTGCCATTGCCGGGTAACAACTTCGTAAAAGTTAATATCCAGAACAACGGAACAATGCCGTTAACTCAGGTGAATGCTACGTTGAACATTGACAATAACAATATCGTTACAGACAACGTAACACTTTCACCTCCGCTTCAGCCGGGACAGGCTATTCAACATCAGTTTTCACAGCAGTGGACAGGAGCAACTCCGGGCTATCACAATGTGAAATGCTGGGTTACCGCTCCGAACGGACTGACAGATACAAATCCACTGGATGATACAACATTGTGGAGAGTTTCTGTGATGGATACTTTCGCGACTTATCCTTATTGCAACAACTTTGAAAGCACAAATGGTATTCCGCCTCTTACAACAATGAATGCGGTTGGATTTACCAATACGCAAAACAGTTGGGAGCAGGGAACGCCGCAGAAGAACATCATTCAGGGAGCACATGGCGGAACAGGTGCGTGGATGACAGATCTTACCGTAAACTATCTTCAGAACGACAGCTCCGGCTTGTTCTTGCCGGTATTCACAGTTGACACTGTGAATTGTTATCACATTGAATTCTATACCTACTATCTCACTCCGGCAGGAACTGATGGAGGCGTTATCGAATATTCGCATGACTATGGTGCAACGTGGACACGCCTCGGAAGTCTTTCAGACCCGAACTGGTACGACCAAGCTGCATGTACCGGACTTGGTTCAGGCTCACAGCCGAACATGGGCGGAACAGCACCCGGATGGATATTGAAAGAACGCGACATTCGTTTCCATACTGCAGGACCTGTAATCATGCGATTCCGTTTCGGCTCTAATGCAAGTCTTCAGTCTGAAGGTTGGGCAATTGATGATGTGTGCTTCTCTCAAATTCCTCCATGCAACGTGGGAATGGATGAGCAGGCGGGCAACGGCTTGATCCTTGAAGATGCTTACCCGAACCCGACAGGAACAACAACCACGATCGGTTACACACTTCCTGAAAGCGGGAATGTGAACCTCGTGCTTCGCGATGTATTGGGCAATGAAGTTCAGTCGCAACAGGTTGATCAGCCGCAAGGTTATAACACATGGACAATTGATGTGAGTAATCTCGCAGACGGCGTGTACTTCTACGAATTGCAGTTTGGTGATCAACGCGTAGTTAAGCGACTGGTTGTCAATAAGTAATATCACTTTAATTCAAGTAAAGAACAGACCTGTAACTGCTTGCAGGTCTTTCTTTTTTTTCGAATGTATCTTTTCAATCCGGACGCGTTATAAGAGCAAATAAGCAGTTGCCAATGCGGTCCATAACCATGAAACCACCACATATGGAGGTTGTTTCGAAATACCATCTTACCAGAGAGGATATGCTGCAGGAGCAGCATCTGGTAGAGGCTGCGCAACGGGATCCGGAGCAGTTCCGATCGTTGTACAACCGGTATTACGAGAGAATTTTCCTGTATGTATGGCAGCGGATAGACGATAAGGAAGTTGCGCACGATGTTACTTCTCAGGTCTTCCTCAAAGCCATGCAGAATCTGTATAAGTACGAATTCAAAGGTGTTCCTTTTGCTTCGTGGCTCTACAGAATAGCGAAAAGCGAAGTGTACACTGTGTTGCGTAAGCAGCAGGTGCAGCGTACGGTGAACATCGATTCCGCAGGAATGGGGAATATGGTTCAGGAAATGGATGAAGATCCTTATGCAGAGTGGATGCCGGTTCTTTCTGAAGCGGTAGCCGATCTGAATGAAGATGATCTTCAGATGATTGAAATGCGGTTTTTTGAGAAGCGTCCGTTTAAAGAGATCGCGGATATTCTTGAAATGACAGAGAATAACGCCAAGGTGAAAACCTATCGAATTCTCGAAAAACTGAAAAAGATTCTCATCGAAAAAAAGAAAAACAGAGCGTAGTCGCTCCGCGTTCATAGCAACATTGCCATGAAAAACTATAAAGTGAATATCGACAAACCGAAACCTACGCAGGAAGAAATTCTTTCCGGCAGAAATTTCGATGCACTGTTGAATCAATACAAAGCACTGCCCGGTAGCAAGCCGGTGAAACCGTTGTGGAAAACCGGCGGATTCATCGGAACCGTTGCGGCAGTTGCAGCTACCGTTGCCATTGTGGCTTTTGTAATTACCGGAAACGGTGATTCACAAAAGAACACTGCTGGAGGCAATAACATCGCAGGTAATGAAACAGTGCGCCAACCGGATGAAGAAATAGCTTCATCTTGGAAGCCAACCAAACGCAGTGTTACTCCGCCTTTGGCAGATATGAATGTTCCTTTTGCAAAATTCAAAGTGAACGCACGCAAAGGCGGAACATTGCAGTATTCCAGCGGATCAAAAATCACATTCCAGCCGGGCTCATTTGTTGATGCAAACGGAAATGAAGTGAAAGGAAATGTTGAGGTGCAGTATCGTGAAATGCATGATGCTGTTGACTTTTTCCTGAGCGGTGTACCTATGCAATACGACTCTGCCGGACAAACATGGCAGTTGCATTCTGCAGGAATGATGGAGATCGCGGCTTTCGTTGACGGCAAAGTGGTTTACCTGAAGAAGGATAAACCAATGCAGGTGGAAATGGCTTCTGCATACGAAGGCACTCAGTACAACCTTTATCACTTCGATACAATTCAGGGTAATTGGGTTTTCAAAGGGAAAGATGATGTTGCTCCGCGTGTTTTCGAACAGGATGTAGTAAAGCCACAGGCTAAAGCACCTGCAGTAGCAGTCGAAAATGGAATGGGATTCGTCGATGACTTCCAAGGTCAGCGTGCACCACAGGATGTTACAGCGCCTCTTAAAGCGGATCCGAAGAAGCATCGCTTCCGTGTGGACATCAACAAGAATGAATTCCCTGAAATGGCAGCTTATCAGAATGCTCTTTTCGAAGTGGATGAAACACGTGAGAAATTTGATCCTGCCAACTATAAGATAGTATGGGAAAGTATTGCTTTGTCGCGTAACGATGGCAATCAGCAATACATGATTACACTTCGCAAAGGAATAACGGTTGTAAAACTGGATGTTTATCCGGTTCTCGAAGGGACTGATTTTGATAAAGCATATGCGGATTACCAGGTGAAGCACGAAGAGTTTCTTCGTAAGCAAGCAGAGTACAACAAATGGCTTGAAGCGCAGCGTAACGGAGTGGCTCAGAACAATCAGCCGGAAGTGAAAGTAGATGCACCGGAACCGATAAACCGGAAGAATGAAGGTTGGGTTTATACGGCGGGATTCGATAAGGAAAGCATTGACATGACGAAAGACGTAATACGCACTTTCGCTGTGGACGGATTCGGAATTTACAATTGTGATGTTGCCGGTCAACTGCCGCAGGGATCTAAGGTGAAATTGAGTGTCAGAGACACAGATAATTCGATGTTCACCGGGTTCACTGCAGTTTATCATGTAGACCGTAACCTGAATACGGTGATGACGTATCACAATACAAATCCAATGGATGGATTTTGCGTGAATACAGCATCTTCAAATCTGATTTGGGCTGTGAAAGACGGACAGTTGTTTTATGCAGATAACGATCAGTTCACAGGTATACCGAAAACGGGAGATGCTGACGTGAAGCTGGCAAAAGTTCCTGTACCATTAGAAACGGCTGATGATATGCGCGCATTCTTCAAAATCAATAATGCTGTAGCTTCCAAATAATGAGGAACAGGTTTACATTGATTACGTGTTTCGTTCTTCTGTGTTCGGTGTTGCTGAACGCGCAGGATAACGTTGCTGCTCCGGATGTGAATCCGGGAGTGATCACTGTGCGTAAACCTACAGTGCGACCTTATTTCAAAGTTGAATATTTCCTCACGGCTGCTCGTGTTACAGAAGTGGAAATACTGGTGCCCGCAGCGTCCGGAATTCCGGGAGTTATGGAACGCGATAAAGTTCCGGTATTTGATTCTTCCATCAGTTCCAAAAACGAACGCATACCACCGCAGAAACTGGTGCATCTTTCCAGAATGTTCGCAGAGGAAATTTCATTCTACTATCCTTTTGGTGACACAGCCAGCATCGACACACTTCCTGTGGAGTTGTGGATCGGGACCAACGGAAAAATAAAGTGGAGATCTCCTGATACGGCATACAACGGAAATATGCCACGCGCATTGGAACTGGAACTTACACGCATGGTGAACAAGATGACAGAGTGGGGGAAAGGCGGCGGCTACATGACACCGAAGAAATTTCTGCAACGCAGGAAAATGGTGCCATCCGGTTATTATTGCGTCATGTACATCATTACTTCCGCCAAACCGCTGACTCCGGAACAGAAGAACACGGGTACACGTTATACTCTTTTCGATATTCCTTTAAATTCTGCTCCTGACAATGCAGAGCATAAAGAGTATCTTGAAAAAACCTACCACATGGATCCGGCAATGTCTGAAAATAGAAGACGATGAGCCGAACACTTCGTATAACGCAGTTGGTTTTCACATTGTGCGTTTACATAACGTTCACTCCGTTATTGGTATCAGCTCAGCAACAGGACAGTGTTACTCCAGGTGTAATGAAAGTGCGCCGACCGCCGGTTCCCTCTTCTTATAAAGTTCAACTCAGTTATCAGTATTCGCCGGGACGGAAGTTGGGTTTTGCTTCACATTTTTTCGGCAAACGAAAATATAATCGTGAAGCAATGCAAATGGCTCACGAGAAACAGAATCTGTATCCGCCGCAACCGGTAACACTGCCGAAGAAGGGTGATGACACTTTGAATTCTCTTCAGGACAGCAGTTTCATGATTTTGTATAAGAGAAAGAATGATCGTCCTGCCGAAGATTACGACTGGGAATCATGGCTGAATCAATATGAACATTACTTCCTCTGGAGCGACACAGCAGTAATAGACAGTGCTGTTTTCATTTATGAAGTAAATCGCAACGGTCACGTGGAAATGCGCCCTTCTCCTGTTGCCGTCAATGATACTTCTGCGCAGCGATTACAAAGGAATCTTATTCCGCACATGCGCCGATTGTGGATCTGGTATCCGGGTGTTTGGATAGTACGTGAAGATGGGAAACAGCGCCAGGTAAACTGTACAGTAACTGTCACGGTTTACGCTATACGTGATGAAAGCGAACAGCGGTCTCCGCTCAAAGTAGTTGAGTGATTACTTTGCGAAGAGTTGATACTTCTTCATCATGGTATTCACCTGCTTTTTCACTGCAAGAATCTTCTTTTCGTTTTCGTGATTGCTCAATACAGTATCGATCAGCTCAGCGATTTTAGGAATCTGCTTTTCTTTCAGTCCGCGTGTTGTAATCGCTGCAGTACCAATTCGGATACCTGAAGTAACGAATGGTGATTTATCATCGAACGGAACCATGTTCTTGTTAACGGTGATGTCTGCACGAACCAGTGCATTTTCAGCCTGTTTTCCGGTGATGTTTTTATTACGCAGATCGATGAGCATACTGTGATTCTCTGTTCCTCCTGAAACGATATTGTAACCGCGTTTCATCAGTTCTTCCGACAGCACTTTCGCATTCTTCACTACCTGCAATGCGTACTTCATGAATTCATCCGACAATGCTTCACCGTATGCCACAGCCTTCGCTGCAATTACGTGCTCAAGAGGTCCGCCCTGCGTTCCCGGGAAAACTGCTCCGTCAAGGACGGCAGACATCATCTTCACTTCTCCTTTCGGAGTTTTCAGTCCCCATGGATTTGGGAAGTCTTTGCCCATCATGATCATTCCTCCGCGAGGGCCACGAAGTGTTTTATGAGTAGTAGTTGTAACGATATGACAATGCGGAAGCGGATCATTCAGGATCCCGCGAGCGATTAATCCTGCAGGGTGTGAAATATCTGCCATCAACAACGCACCTACTTTGTCAGCGATTTTTCTCAAACGCACGTAATCCCAATCGCGGGAATATGCAGACGCACCGCAGATAATCAGTTTCGGTTTTTCTTTCTTCGCTGTTGCTTCTACCGCGTCGTAATCAATGCGTCCGGTTTTCTTGTCAACTCCGTAGAAAGTCGGACGATAAAGTTTTCCTGAAAAGTTAACCGGAGAACCGTGCGTTAAATGTCCACCGTGAGAAAGATCGAAACCGAGGATTGTATCTCCCGGATTCAGACAGGCCAGCATTACCGCTGCATTGGCTTGTGCTCCGGAATGCGGCTGAACATTCACCCATTCCGCATTGAAGAGCTGTTTTGCTCTGGAGATCGCGAGTTCTTCAACCTGATCCACAACTTCACATCCGCCGTAGTAACGTTTTCCCGGCAAGCCTTCTGCGTATTTGTTAGTAAGCACAGAGCCCATCGCTTTCATTACCTGATCGCTGACGAAATTTTCGGAAGCAATCAGTTCAATTCCGTTTTTTTGACGGTGATGTTCTTCGGTAATGAGTTTGAAAATGGCAGTGTCTTTTTTCATGGCGATTTGAATTAACGCCACAAAAGTAAATATTCTCTAATCAGTTGCGTCGGATAATTGTGAACGCTCCCACGAGAATTATCAGCATTGCCGGTGATTCAATGATTCCGGCAAGGAATCGTGCTATGGCATACGTTGTTTCAGGATTTCCAGAAAGTGCGCCTGACAGAAAGAACAGGAATGATGTAAAGAAGACAACAAAATATGCCACTAATGATATCCGGACGAGCCTCTTATCACGGAATATTGTCTGAACAATGAAGGCGGCAAACAAAGCAAAAATAACTGTGAAGCCCAACGTGAGAATCCATTTCATGTAGTACAGTGTTGTATAACTGAACGCGCCTAACCATTGCATCATCGGATCAACATGCGGATCTGGTGAGTGGTAATAGGTTACCCGCATCTGTTCATTGACGTTAAGAAACACAAACTCTCTGAAGAAGCCGGTGAGTATGAACAGAATTGCGAGAACCGCAATCAGCAGCTTACGATTTCTGTTCATTTACCTTGTCAGAATTGAACTTCCTGATCCAGATGTACCACAGGAAGAAAATAAAGAGGTACATCAACGTCTGGAACAAGTAAGTGTGATTGAAGTCCAGCCATTCCGGAGCTTTCAGTGTGACAATGCACAGTGCGGTAATCCGGAGTATGTTCATGAAATGGATCAATGTTATTCCCACGGGGATGAACCAGAGTTTATGCTTCCATTTGCCGGGGTAAGCTGCAACGAACAAACTGAAAAGTGCAAATAATGTAAGACCGTTACACGGATCACCGATCCAGAGGCCGTGTGTACCCTGAATTCCTATAGTTCGAATTGTTTCGTGATCGCCCTGAAAGGTATCAAACCCCAGAAATTCGAGGACCCACATTGCCCACAATGATGAATCATTAATCACAAGGGTGTCGAGCTTGCCCCATGGATGAATCAGCCAATGGTAAAGCATCATCCAAACGAGATACAAACCGATAAAAAGCCCAAGAAAGCGAATCAGTTTTTTTTCGCGCTCTTCAATTTTCATGGATTATTCCCCTTTGTCTTTCTTCAGGGAATTGTAGAGTTTCTTGCCACCGAATACAGCAGCAGCTCCCACAGCGAAAACAATTCCTCCGTCAACAGGAATACATGGAGGTGGCCAGCATGGCGGATCTCCAGGTGGTGGTGGAGGTGGCGGCGGTTGAGCGTGTAATGTTGCCACACCTACAATCAGGAGCAGTACAAGTGATGCGAGAATCTGATATTGTAATTTGGTCATCTGAGCCCGTGATTAATAATAGAATTTCTTACTAACGGCTTCGCCGTCTTTAACAATACGAACAATATAAATGCCGTGTGCGTCCGGTGCGGTCAACGGCACAGTCTGGTTCGAAACGCTCATGTTGGTCTCGCCCATTACTGCGCGACCATTCATGTCGTACATGCTGATAGTTACCATTGATTCTTCAGCAAATCCGAATTGAGCATAAACATTACCTGAATTTACGTATACAGAAGTCTGCGCCTCGAGCGAAGGGTCAACGCGCTGCAGATCCATTTCGCAATCGTTCGTACGTTCGAAGTGCAATACGAACTTGTGCTCTACGCCCAATTCCGCTTCTTCGAACGAATAAGTGTCGTTCATGTTCAGGTTAATACGCTGACCGTTCTGTGTGTCTTCAAGCCATGCACAATTGTATGCTGTAACAGAGTTGAGATCTTTGAATGTAAGTGACTGCACTCCGATGGTTGAGCTTACTACAGTGAACGGAATCATCAGATGATCTTCAACTGATGAAGTATGATTCAGAATAAAGCGATCATCTGTAGAGTTGGAAGTCCACAGGTGAGTAGCATTTTCGTAAGGAGATGCGATGTACGGAAGATCAATGTACGGGTCAAACGTTTCACTACCTGTCTGGTTGAGCTGAATAACAACTTCCTCGCCTAAGCCATTCACATCATTGCCTGCCTTAATCTTGATTTGATTTTCAGGAATCATTCGGATAACACTTGGCGTACTGGTAATGTTCTTCGCTGCCTCTGTAAATTGGATGTTTCCGGAAGATGTTGCAGCACAAAGGAAACCTTGTCCCGGAGGAATTACGCCGCCATTAGGACTTGTGAGGTAAGTGCCGTTTTCCTGCAGAACCAGGAAGTTAGCATTCAGATTCCCTGATGTAGCAACAACAGTTGAATAGTCGATCGGACACGCATATGGGTTTCCAACGAGGTTATAGCCACCACCAGAACCACCAGCGGTAATCGCGCGGTTTACATTGCCCTGATTCGGAGTTCCGCGCGTGTCGTAAATGAGCGGAGCCGTCAATGAGAAGCGGTTATCGGCCATCCAGATCATGAAACCGCGCCCCGGTGTTAATGCTGTATTGATGTTTGTAATGTTAGTGTACGTGTTCGTTGGCTCTGCATAAGTTCTAACTGAATAGAAAACCGGGCAACATGCATTACCGTCGTTGCCACCAATGCCGCTCATATAAAAACGGGTATCTCCATCCCAATCCTGAAGTGTTGTACCGCTTGTTGGTGCGGAGCAATATTGCCAATATGCAGTTGCGGGACCATTAACATACGATTGAACTTCCCATGTATTTCCTGTAAGCGATGCTCCGGCACCAAGTGGCGCGATACGCGCATAAGTTGTGGCATTGGTTACAGTTAGCTGCACCGTTCCGAACATAGATGGTCCGAAGGCCCCCGTAACTACGTTTAATATGTTCGTTATCTGTTTTGTGAAATTAGCGGATACACCGGCCGCGTTATTGATCGTAAGATTATAAAATGCTGTTGTAGCAAAACCATCAATTGTCTGTGGATTAGTACCATCAAAAAAGAAAGTTCCTTGGCGTGCGTTGAAGCCTGCACTGTTGACCATGTCTCCGTCAATATGCACATTGTAGTTAGATGAGCTTACATCGAAAGTGCCGCCATTGATGTTCAGAGAACCGAGCAAATTCAGTGAATCTGCAAGTAAAAATGTTCCGGTACCATTCAGATCAACTGTGTTGAATGTTTCAGTATTGCCTGCGCCACGGCTGATAGTCTGAGTTCCGCTTCCGGTGCAATTGAGCAGACCGATATTCTGGCCGGTTGTGTTTGCATTATTTGTCCAGTTGCCTGCAAGTGTAATTGTGTTTGAATTCCAGTTCAGTGTTGTGGATGTCAACAACATATTCCCATTCACAGTAACAGCACCTGCCAATGCAGGAACAGTTGCGCTGGTGTTCTGAATTGTAAGGTTGTGATAAGTTTGCGAACGGATTGAAGTAACCGCACTTCCGTTGTAAATCACGGTATTCGGGTTTGCACTGCAGTTGAGTGTACCGCCTCCGGTAATGTTACCGCTGACCTGCAAATTGCTGTTCACGGCATTGATCCATTGAGTAGTGCTGGAATTGAAACTGATTCCGCCACTGGTCATACGGAAGTTACCATTGTTTGTAACCACCGCACCTGAAAGTAAAACCACTCCATAGGCTTTCTGAACAACAGACCCTGCCGCAATTGTTGTATTGGAATTGGCAGTGAAGTACCAAAGTCCTGAATTCGTAAACGTTCCGGTGATAATGCCCGGATTCGCGTAGAAGTTCCATGTTCCCGTACCGGTAATTGATCCGCCTGTCTTTGTGCAGTTTCCGTAGAAACGCAAGGTTTTACTTGCAAGTACCAAGCCGCCACCGGAAATATTGAAATCGCGGCAACTGTTATTAGCAGTAGTAAGCGTTACCGTGAAACCTGGAGTAATGAATACGTCGTCATTCAAATCAGGGATGCCATCAGCATCTGCTCCAACAACTGACCACGTTGCAGGTGTTGACCAACTTGATGAAGCCTGAGATGTGAATGTAGCTGCGCTCAGCGCGACTCCAAGGCAAAAAAAGACTGACGAGAGTAATAATTTACGCATCGAAAAATTGGCTTAGGGTAAAGATGGAACTTTCTCTGATTACAAATATACGTTTTATGGTCGTAATTGGTTTCAAATGAAACCTTCCGTTCCTCAATAATTTTCAACTGGGGTTTCAATGAACTTTAGGGCTGAATTTCACCGCTACGCACCGGATTTTGTTTGGATGGTATTATTGTGCAACTATACCATTCCCTGAATTTTACGTAATTTCACCGAATTATGGCTGTATCAGATACATTCGTTAGTGAGAAAGATGTTGTCCGGGCCTTGTCCGTGGTCAGAAAGAACTGGTATATACCGGTGCTGCTTCTGTTGGCCGCGTACGGAGTCGGAACATTTTATACTTACAGGCTAACGAGTATTTATGCCGCCAAAACCCAGATTCTCCTGAAGTCGAATGATCAGATTAATCCCGGGGCGGTTATTTCTGATAATTCTTATTACGGAAATACTTCAAAAACGTACATCGACAACAGTAATGAAAAGCGAATAATTCTTTCTTACGATCTGATCAGAAAAGCAATTAACCGCCTGGATTTTGATGTTTCGTATTTTCTTGTCGGACGCGTCCGAACAGAGGAAATTTTCCGAACGGCACCATTCATCGTAAAGGTGAATTCCATCAGTTCAGATCTCTATGAGCAGAAAATGGATATCAAGTTTCTCAGCTCATCCACATTCGCAATAACATACGTCAAGAATGATAAGAATGTCGTAGTTAAAGGTTCATTCGGCAAGGAGATTGTAACATCAGATTTCAGCCTTAAAGTTGTTCCGAGAGGTACCTTGACGGCGAACAAGTCCAACGCAATGAAAGTGACGGATTATCTGTTTCAGGTTCACTCAACGGATTTTCTGGTCAAGAATTTTCAAGCGAATATGAAAGTGGAGTCGCCTGAATACACGAATATTCTTGAGATTTCCGTGAAGGACGTTATTCCGGGAAGAGCGGTTATGTTCCTCGATACTTTGGTTCAGGTTTATATTGAAAATTCAATATTACAGCGATTGGAATTGAACCAGAATACATTGTACTTCATCGATCGTCAGCTTGCTGAAGTTGCGGGAACACTGAATATGATTGAAGATACTTTACAGGAATTCAGAGAGGATGAAGGTGTGTTTGATCTTGAAAGAGAAGGAGAACAATATTTTCAGCAATACATCGGATTCGATTCCAGAAAAAGGAGTCTGCAAATGCAGACAGCAGCTCTGAATGATTTGGAATCTTATATCCGTGATAACAAGGATCCGCAATTTCTCCCTCCCTCAGCGTATTTCTCTTATGGTGATCCGTTTCTCGATCGCTGCGTATCCGAACTTTATGAAAAGCAAGTTACTTACGTTGACTTCCAGTCACGCGGTACAGAGGAAAACCCGGAAATGGTATTGCTGCGCCAATCGATTGATCGCCTCAAAAACGACATGTTGGTTTACATCAGCAACAACAGAAATGCAATCGGGAACAGTATTCGTAATGTAGACAAGCAGATTGATACTGCTCAGAGTAATATTCAGACTCTACCTCTGAAGCAGCGTGGTTTAATCAACATTACACGTAAGCTGAAAGTAAACGAGAATATGTACCTGTTCCTTTTGCAACGTAAAGCGAATACGGTGATTGCTCGTGCAAGTATTTTACCGGAAACTAAGGTAATTGAGAAGGCGCGATCACAAGGGATAGTGGAGCCGAACAGAAAGAACATCCTGTATTATTTTCTGGCCGCGGCATTGCTTTTAGCTGCGCTGATCATTGTAACACGCGTGTTGTTATTTGAAAGAATTGAATCCTCTGAAGAACTGCGCACAATGACGGGATTGCCGATTGCAGGTGAAATTCCGCAGTATAAGAGTCCTGATGATTTGCGAATTGTTGTTGATGTTGATCCTAAATCTTTCATTTCGGAATCATTCCGTACAATCCGTACGAATCTGCAATATATGTTGCATGATCACAATGGTGGCCGCATTATTATAACATCTAACAGCCCCGGAGAAGGCAAAACGTTTTGCTCAATCAACCTTGCAGCAATTCTTGCTAAGGGCGGAAAGCGGGTAGTGCTTCTGGAACTTGATTTACATAAGCCAAGAGTTCAGAAAGGTTTGAACATGACCAGTGCAACCGGCTTTAGTACGATTGCCATCGGGAAATGCAAAATTGAAGATGCGATTTTACCTACATCCATCGAGAATCTGGATGTGATTTTGTCAGGGCCGCTTCCTCCGAATCCATCTGAAATTATTGTCTCACCTCGTCTTGAAGAAGTATTGGAGTATTGCAAACAACATTATGATTTTACGGTAATTGATACTCCGCCGATCGGTTTGATTTCTGATGCATTGGTATTAATGAAAAAAGCCGACTGCACACTGTTTGTGTTGAGTACAAAAATGAGTTACCGAACTATTCTCAAGCGTGTGCTCGGCCTGTTCTCTGAAAGCAAAATTCCGAATGTCAGCTTCGTACTCAACTACGTGAAACGTAAGCGTTCCCGTTATTATTATAGCGGTTATCGTTATGGTTATGGCAGCGGTTACGGCAGTTATGGCGGAGGTTATGGCTCATACGGCAGTTACGGTTCGTATGGCAGTTCAGAAGAAAAGAAGAAATCGAGAGGCAAATAATATTGCAACTGAGTATGGAGTCTGATAAATGGGACATTGAGGTTGATGCAAACAAGAGCGGCGTTTCGCTCCAGCTCAATCAATTGTGGCGTTATCGGGACTTACTTATTCTGTTTATCAAACGCGACTTTTCAGCACAATACAAGCAAACTGTATTAGGGCCTTTGTGGTTTTTGCTGCAGCCGGTATTAACTGCCGCAGCATATTCCATTGTTTTCGGTTTGATTGCCGGCATTTCAACGGGCGGTTATCCCAGAGTGATATTCTATCTGTCCGGCGTAACATGCTGGATGTATTTCGCGGATTGCGTGAATAAGACCGGAACCACTTTCGTTACCAATTCAAATTTATTCAGCAAAGTTTATTTCCCGCGGCTGATAGTTCCGATTTCTGTTGTTGTGTCCAGTATGATGCGGTTTTTAATTCAGTCGCTTTTGCTGGCCGGATTTATTCTGTATTATAATTTCAACGGGACATCAATCAGCCCGAATATTTACGTTGTAATGATACCGGTGCTTGTCTTGTTGATGGCTGTAATCGGTTTGGGAGCAGGATTGCTGATTTCATCACTCACAACCAAGTACAGAGATCTTCAGTATCTGGTGCAGTTCGGAATAACGTTGATGATGTATTTTTCCCCGGTCATTTTTCCGCTCAGTTCCGTAAAACACAAGTGGCTTGAAATTATCATCAGTATGAATCCTATGACATTCATTATTGAAACGTTCCGTTATGCCGTATTAGGTCAGGATGGTCCATACCAATATTGGACACAATTGGGTTGGACATCCGTATTCGCTGTTGTGTTGCTGACTATTGCTTTGCTGGTATTCAACAGAGTGCAACGTTCATTTATGGATACAGTGTAAATTAGGTGCGATGCGGAACGTAATTGAAGTCAACGGGATCAGCAAAAGGTACAGGCTCGGAAAGATCGGAGCAGATACTCTTGTTGATGATTTCAAACGATTGGTTTCAAAAATCAAGGGAACCGGAGATCCATTCGATGCGGACGCGGAAGTTAATGCCCGGGAGGTCAAAGGAAGTTCCAAGTACGTGTGGGCGTTGAAGGATATTTCATTCAATGTGGAGCAAGGGTCAGTAGTCGGAATCTTAGGGAGAAACGGAGCGGGTAAATCCACCTTGCTGAAAATTCTATCACGAGTTGCAGAACCGACTAGAGGCAGTTTCCGGATCAAAGGAAGAGTGGCCAGCTTATTGGAAGTAGGAACGGGGTTTCATCCTGATTTATCAGGAGCTGAGAATATATACCTGAATGGTGCCATTCTTGGAATGAGTCGTAAGGAGATCGCGAGTAAGTATGATGAGATTGTGGCGTTCTCCGGTGTGGAAAGATATATTGATACTCCGATCAAAAAGTATTCTTCAGGAATGAAAGTGCGTTTGGGCTTTGCTGTTGCAGCTCATCTTGAAGCAGAAATTCTCATCGTTGATGAAGTTCTGGCTGTAGGAGATGCTGAATTTCAAAGCAAGTGTCTGGCTAAGATGCAGAACGCGGCCGGAGACGGACGGACAGTGATTTTTGTCAGTCACAATCTGAGCGCAGTACGCAATCTTTGTACACGCGGAATAGTTATCGAACACGGTATGGTTGCGTTCGACGGTACGTCTGCTGATGCAATAGATGCATACAGAGGCGGCGGTGCAAAAAATACCGGATTTGTTATTGAAGTTGAAGAGAGTGCAAATGTTCCTTTTTCATTCCGACGTGCAGCAATAACTACGGAAGACGGCAGTTTACAAGGAGAGTATGAGTTCGCTGATTCCGTTAATGTTGTAGCTGAAATATTCACGCGTGAAGTTCGACGCGACTCTGTGATCGGAGTTCATCTGGAAGATGCAACCGGTAATACCATTTTTGTTTCAACCAGTGATGAAGCTGTTGGATTCAAAGTAGCTGATGAGGCCGATAAAGTATCATTGGTGAAAATCGCACTTCCAACTGCGCTGCTCAAACCGGGTGTGTATTTCATTTCTCTCAGTGCCCGCGGTAAATCTGATAAGCCGTATCACAAGCTTGAACGATGTTTGCAATTCACAATCGGAGATACACGAACTTACAGAGGTATGAAAAACCTCTACCGCAAAACGGCGATAGTTGCACCGGAACTCGGTTGGTCTGCTGCGGCTGCATTTCCTGCTAATTCATAATCTGCACAGATGTTATTAACCGAGAACAAGCGCTCAGCGGCCATTGATGGAGTTCGCGGAATAGCTGTTCTCACTGTATTCTTCTCTCATACTTCCGGAAGAGGCATCCATCTGCACGGAATATTAAACTTTCAGGGAATTGGTCATGTGGGGGTGTATTTGTTTTTCGCATTGTCTGCTTATCTGCTTGGGAAACGTTTGTTTACTGAAGGCATAGACAGGAAAAGCGTTGCGCGCTTTTACATTAAGCGATTGCTGAGGATCATTCCCTTGTACTACACTGTTCTCGCCGGGGTGTTTACTTATCAATTGGTAACTGGTAATGTTGCCCTTCGCTATCTGCACATTACCAATGGTTTTACAGGTCTGTTCCAGCATCTGATATTTTATCGTGGCGATGGTGTGTTCTGGTCGGTTGTGGCTGAAGAGCAATTTTATATCCTGGTTCCACTATGGGTATTCCTGATACTGCGATATACGAAGTATGCCGTTCCGTTGTTCGCAGCGGCTGCCTTGTTGAATTTCACCTTGTATTTGTGTCACTATACTGATTTTCCTTTCAATACGGATGCTATACGGTATCTCACCACAAATGATCGTGAAAGCGGTAATTATATTGACATTTTTATCGGGGCTCTGCTTTTAACTTATTGTTCTGTGCGTTACAAAGGATGGTTGGAAAGAAACAGCAAGCTTGTCAGTATGGTATCTTCGTCGCTTTTTGTAATCCTTTATGCGGCAACCGTAATTCTTGTCAGCAAGCAATTTCTAATTTTCAATGAAGTGTTTTACAAGTTCCGATATCTGAGTCTTGTCTTTTCCCTTGTTTTTTCGTTGTTCATTATTTCCGTAGAACATGGGAATATTCTGAATCCGTTACTCAGTAACAGATTCCTTGGCAAATGGGGCGAATATGGCTTCTCTGTTTACCTGTTGCACTTTGGGGTTTTCGCTGTAGTCAATACATTAAGTTTACAGCCTTGGCTGAAGTTTATAGTTGCCTTTGTATTCCTGTTTTTCGTTGCGAAACTGAGTTATTTTCTCATTGAAAAACCGAGTATAAGGCTATCGTACAAACTGATTGACCGATTCGGCTTGAAGTAGTGCAGGCTGAACAGAGTTTTCGAATGAGAAATATCATTTGCCGCTGTGTCTTTGGTGTTTACTATCTTTACCAATTACCGCAATTTTAAGTGGTAAACTGATAAAAGTTAGACTATGGGACTGAAGCCATCATTGTATTGGAATCTGGAAGACGATAAGGAGAATATCCGTGAAGGAGCGATTGAACTTCGTGCGCGTGTAGCAGAGCACATGTACTATAAAAACTATGAAACTCCTGAGAAGGCTAAGCAGCAGCTGAACGGACCTGGATTTACATGGCGTATTGCTGCAGCAAGAAAAGTGGAATTGATTACCGGACGTAAACTCAGCGGCCGTATCATTGAGGTGGGTGCAGGTACCGGAGTTTTTTCAGCGCAGATTTCGAAAGAGCCGCAGGTGAATGAAGTTTATTGTCTGGACTACGACCGATTCTCTATTGATTCGCTTTTCCCGTTGGTGTGTAACAATCTGAATGCAGACACGGAGAAAATTCAGCCGGTAGTCGGAAGTTACAATGCGATGAAGTGCGAAGACGGATATTTTGACTACGTAATTTCCTTAGGTGCAATTCATCATTCAGAAAATCTGACAGCCACTTTGAAAGAATGTTTCCGTGTGCTGAAGCCGGGAGGATTCGTTGTTGCTGTGGAGCATTGCCATCCGAACTCATACACCAATTATCAGCAGCGTGCCGATTATGAGAAATTGATTTCACCTCAGCGGGCAAAAATGCTTTACAATGATGAATCTCTTAAAATCAAAGTGAAGGATAATTCTGATCATTACTACAGAATCTGTGAATTTGAAAGTGCAGGATTCGCAGCCGGTTTTGACGTGCTTCCTTACATTTTTGATGTTGAAGGAGAGAAGGCCGACGACAAAATCTTCCGTAAGCCTCAGCCTTATCGCGATTATTCCAACAGATTTTTCAGACCTTATTTTGCGAAGGATCTTGCGAAACCCGTTTTTGATAACCTGTTGCTGATTCTTCATAAACCTTCATCAGAAGAAGCGCCGTCATTTATGACAGACATCAACATTAAAAACGTAACTGATAAAGGATTCTTCGGACGTTTATTTAAATAATCACGTTATGACATTGCACGACATAACTACAACAGCAGCGGACTGGGAAGGTGATTTCGGAAAAGGAATGACTGTACTGAATAAGACAGGCGTAGTACGAATCCCGGGTTATTTCAGTCAAGAAACGATTGCAGATCTGAACAGAAACTTTGATGAGTTGCTGGCAATGAATGACGGTGGCGTCAGAAAAATAGATTATTCCAACGGACGCGCTGTAACAGTTGATTTGAATACTCTAAGCCAATCGTCATTTCCAGTGATGTTTGATGTATTTCGTAATGCGAAGTTTGACGCAATCACAAAGAAATATCTCAATCGTCCGGATGTTAAAGCCAATAACTCGGTTTATGTAGTGAATGATGTAGTGGGCACGCGTCATATGGCCAATGACCTGCATTTCGATGTTCAAAGAACATTGAAGTTTTTCGTTTATCTGAATGATTGCAGTGCTGTTAATGGAGCATTTGCATGTGTTCCGGGCTCCCAGAATTTTACAGCGAAAGTGAGACTCGAAAAAGGAGATCAGGTGAACTACGAGAACAGAATGATGTCTCGTGATTTGCCCGCAGAAGAATCTGATGTCGTTTCCGTGGAAGG
Organism: Bacteroidia bacterium; assembly: GCA_023151315.1. GTDB lineage: Bacteria > Bacteroidota > Bacteroidia > Palsa-965 > Palsa-965. Next base: position 123,044 of record JAKLJE010000011.1, on the reverse strand, counting down.
ACCTGCAGGAACGTTGATCATTTTTGATACGGATGTTTTTCATCGTACAGGAATTGTTTCGGAAGGAGAAAGACGAGTTATGCGCGGGCAAAGCAATTTTATTGATGAATTGAATAATCCGAAATCAGCACAAAAGAAGAAAGGTTGGTTAAGCGGACTTTTCGGCAAATAGTTATGGATAAAAGTTTGTGTCTTATACCTGCGCGAGGCGGATCAAAGAGAATTCCTCGGAAGAATGTGTTGCCTTTGAATGGTATACCTTTGATTTCGTACACTATCAGAGCAGCCAAAGAGTCCGGCGCGTTCGATAAAATTGTTGTTTCCTCTGAAGATGAAGAGATTCTGCAATTAGCGAAAAAAGAAGGAGTGGACGTTGATGTTCGACCTGCTGAGCTGGCAACGGATGGTGCAACCAAAGTTCAGGTTGTGCGTGAATATCTGAGTCGTGCAGAAGTGGCTTCGGGATATAAATACATTACAGCTCTCTTGCCGACGTGCCCGTTCCGTACTTCAAAACATCTTCGTGAAGCATTTGAAATGCTGAAGAACGGTGATTGTCCTTTTCTGATTGGTGTGACTGAATATGAATTCCCGATTCAATTGGCTTTGTCGCCGGCTACTGATAATAAAGTTGTGATGACATTCGAAGACGGTTACAAAGTCACCCGAAGTCAGGATATAGCAAAACGTTACCATCCGAATGGCGCGATGTACATGGCAACGGTGAAAGCTTTTCAGGAGAAAGGAACTTTCTTCAATGATGAAATGCTTGCCTATCGAATGTCAGCAATACGTTCTTTCGATATCGATTATCCTTACCAATTCGCTATAGCAGAAATCTTAGCAAAGAATATAGAATCCTATGAATAGAAAATCACCAGAATCCATTATTGGTCCGGTTATACCGTTGCCTACGCCGTTTAATGAAAAGCAGGAGGTAGATTACGCAGCGCTTTCCGCTTACGTTAAATTTCTTGCCAACGCAGGAATCCGCAATGTGATGACTACAGTTGGAACGAGCCGATTCAGTTTGTTGACGGAAGATGAAGTGAAGAAGGTGAACGAAACGGTTGTGCAGGCAGCTGCTGGAAAGATGGTAACGATTGTAGCCAATCCGCAGGTAGGCAGTACAAAGCGTGCAGTTGATTTTGCATTGCACGCAGAGCAGATCGGAGCTGATTATTTTCTGGCTTATTTCCCTGAAAGGCATTACGGCGAAGACAATACATTTGAATTTTTCAAAGCGATATCATCTCAGTTGACAAAAACGGGCATTCTCATTCACGAAATGCCTATGAGAAACGGATATGGCGCAGGCAGTGTGCAATATTCATTGGATCTGCTTGATCGTTTACTTGATCTTCCGTTCGTAAGCGGAGTTAAGGAAGAAGCTCTTGATGCTCCGTATAGCAATTCCATTGTGGAGCGCATCAGCAGCAAAGCAATTGTAATCGGAGCAGGAGGCGGTATGAGCCGATATTTACTTCGCGATCATGAAAGAGGTGCGAAAGCATTTCTTGGCGGCATCGGAAATTTTCAGCCGGAACTGGAGTTGGAGTTTTTCAATTTGATTACATCCGGTAAAAAAGAACAGGCTGCTAAAATTGTGAACGAAATTGAGTTGCCTTACTTCGCGGAAACCGTTCCGATGGGATGGCATCCTTCATTGAAATGCGCATTATCACTCAAAGGATTACTTCCCGAGTTTGAACGTGCGCCAATGAAACAGATTGCAGGAAGTGAAAAAGAACGTCTGCGCTCTGTGATGAAAGCCAATGGTTGGTTAAACTGAGATTACAATTGTGTTTGAATTTGGTCCGAGTGACATTCAGCAAACCAAAAGATATTCCAAGTTAAGCGCCTTACCTTAAATGAATAAAACAGTCAAGATAAAAAGTACCAATATTGGTGATGGTTATCCGGCTTACATCATAGCTGAGATGGCATGTGCTCATGATGGAAACATCGGAAAGGCGAAGCAATTAATTGATGTTGCTGTCAACGCTAAAGCCAACGCTGTACAGTTGCAGTTTTTCCGTGCTGATGAAACCGTCGTTCCAACGCACGATGTGTATGATGTGTTAAAGCGTATTGAGTTCTCTGAAGAACAGTGGAAGGAAATTATTGAATATGCAAGACGCAGCGATATTGCTTTAATCGTTTGCACTTTTGATTTGCCAAGCGTTAACATGGCAGTTCGATTGGGTGCTGATGCTGTTAAACTGAACTCTGCTGACTTGAGTAATCCGGAAGTGGTTGCGGCTGTAGCCAAGAGCGGTCTTCCGTTTACATTAGGGACAGGCGCTTCTACTGACGAGGAGATCAACGCAGGATTAAGGGAAGCTGAAGTGCATGGTGCCCGTGAAGTGATTTTAATGCATGGTGTACAGAATTTTCCTACGCAGACTGCGGATCTGAACATCCGACGTATGAGCTATCTCAGAAATAAATTCAACGTGCCGACAGGATATCATGATCACACCGACGGAGATGATTCGTTCTCCAAAGTAGTTGATATAATTGCGGTAGGTATGGGAGCTCACGTGATTGAAAAGCACATCACCATCAATCGTGCGGAGAAGGGAATTGACTATCAGGCTGCTTTGGAACCTGCAGAGTTTGCAGAGTTTGTTCAACTTATTCGCCGTGCGGAAGTCGCTTTAGGAGTAGCGGAGAAATCTGAATTCACGGAAAGCGATTTGAGATACAGAAAATTTCAGAAGAAGAGTATAGTGGCGGACAGACATATTAAAGCCGGCGAAGTGCTGAGCAGAGATATGGTTCGTTTCATCAGAAACCGTGAGCCTGGAATTCCTCCTTCCGAACTAAAGACTTTGCTGGGTAAAAAACTGGCCAGAGATGTAGAACATCTTTCAAATCTCGCGCCGGAGTATTTTATCTGAACAACACGATAAGCACAATACAAGCAGATGCTTTTTAATTCACTGCAGTTTGTTTTGTTTTTTCCGTTGGTAACAGCGCTGTATTTTCTGTTGCCTTATCGTTTACGCTGGCTTATGTTGTTGGTGGCGAGTTGCTACTTCTATATGGCTTTCGTTCCGATCTATATCGTGATTCTGGCGGGAACAATTGTAGTAGATTATTTCGCCGGAATATTAATCGAAGGAGCTAAAGGGAAGAATAAGAAGTATTTCCTTATCGCCAGTCTGGTTGCAAACATCGGCGTATTGGCTGTGTTCAAGTATTACAATTTCATAAATGAAAATATCTCTCATCTTTTGGGCTGGTTTCATCAGGAAAACCCGATTCCGTTTCTAAGTATTCTTCTTCCTGTAGGCTTGTCGTTTCATACTTTTCAGGCGATGAGTTATACCATTGAAGTATACCGCGGTCATCAGAAAGCGGAAAGACATTTCGGGATATATGCACTTTACGTGATGTTCTATCCGCAATTGGTTGCCGGACCAATTGAGCGTCCGCAGAACTTATTGCATCAGTTCAGACAGAAGCATGATTTCAATCTGGATAATGTTGTTCCCGGACTTCGTCTGATGTTGTGGGGGATGTTCAAGAAAGTTGTGATTGCCGACCGATTGTCGATTTACGTCAGTGAGGTTTTTGATCATCCCGATCGCTATCACGGTTTACCGGTAATAATGGCAAGTATATTTTTTGCGATACAGATTTATTGTGACTTCTCCGGTTACTCTGACATCGCAATCGGATCCGCACGTGTAATGGGATTCAGACTCATGGAAAATTTTCGCCTGCCATACTTTGCAACCAGCATCAAAGATTTCTGGTCACGATGGCACATTTCACTTTCAACCTGGTTTAAAGACTACGTTTATTTTCCGCTGGGCGGCAACCGTGTTGGTCAACTGAAATGGTACAGAAACTTAATGATTGTTTTTCTGGTCAGCGGACTTTGGCACGGTGCGAACTGGACATTCATCGTTTGGGGAGGTTTACACGGTACATATCTGGTTATTGAAGCGATACTTTCACGAATCGGAATTTCAGTTACTTCCGATTCGGGCTTTTTCAAAAGAATGACGGGCTGGTTCATTACTATGGTTCTTGTGGTATTCGGATGGATATTTTTCCGGGCTCAGAATCTCGACTCTGCGTTGGCACTTATCAGTTCGGCTTTTGATTTCAGCGGGAATGGCTTCGGCGTGAATGTGGATATGGGATACGGTGAGAGTATTCTCAATAAAGTTGAATTGATGCTGTGTTTCGGTGTTGTGTTTGTGCTGATCGGATTGAACTGGTTGGAACGTAAAAAGGATATATCCGCTGTGCTGGGTTCCTGGTCGCCGGCATTGAGATGGGGAATGTACTTTGCATTGACTATGGGAATTCTGATCACGGCTAACTTCTCATCAAAGGCGGATTTCATTTATTTTCAATTCTGATGGTAAAGTTTCTGATAAAGCTGACTGTGTTCGTTACTGTAGTTCTTACAGTTTGGCTGGTATTGCTTTTCATTCCATCAAACGACTATCAGGATCGCTTTAAAATGAAGTTCGAAGGTCAATGCGGTTCTATGATCACCGGTTCTTCCAGAGCTTTGCTTGCAATGTCGCCCGACATTATTGACCCGAACGGATTCTTTGCAGATCCATTTTTAAATTTTGCATTTACGCAGAAAACATCTCCGTATGGAGAAACCTATTACAATGCGATTGCAGCCAAGTTGAATTCTTCCGGTAACAATGGAATTTTTCTTGTGGAAGTCAACCCATTGGCTTTGTATACGGGTTCAGATTCACTTCCGGAAGAGAATCTGATTCTGGGAAGATTGCATTTTTTTAATCTCAATCCGAATCCTGAATACGTGTTGATCAACAGTGAACGGCCATTGTATCAGCTGTACATTAAAAGTTCCAAAGTAAAGAGCGGAACAGTTTATCACATGAGCGGATGGAACGAGAATACCGCAAGTGTTGATACCGTATTACGCAAGCAGAAAATTGCTGAATCAGTTGTGGCACATGAAAAGCTCTTCAAAGAATGGAGAGATCCTTCTTACCGATTATATTGGTTTAGCAGAACGCTTGAGTTGTTTAAAACCAAGGGTAAAGTGATCATTGTACGTGTGCCTGTGCGACCTGAGATGCGTGCACTGGAAGAGAAGTATTATCCGGGATTCGACCAATTGATGGATTCGGTTGCAACAGCGAATAGTGCGTTATATTGGAACTATTTCCGTGATGATCAATATGATTTTTACGATATCCATCATATGAGTTCGGAGTCAGCCAAAAGATTTTCTTCAGAATTGAACCGCAGACTCGTTCACGAACGTATATTGCCGAAACAGAATTAGCTATGATTTCATTTTCCAGAAATATTACCGTGTCAGGCAGAACAATTTCCGCCGGATCTCCTGTTTTTATCATTGCCGAAGCAGGAGTGAATCATGGAGGGAACATGGATGTTGCCCGGCAGTTGATTGATATTGCTGCGGAATCGGGAGCTGATGCAGTCAAGTTTCAGGCATTCCGTACGGAGAGTCTTATTTTACGAAACGTAGATAAAGCGCCATATCAACAGAATACTACCGAGGCAAAAGAAAGTCAGTATGACATGCTGAAGAAACTCGAGTTGAAGCGTTTTCAGTATGTTGAGCTGAAAGAGTACTGCGCGAAGCGGAACATCTTATTTTTAATCACACCTTTTGATGAGGATAGCTTGAAGGAGCTGGAAGAAATCGGAGTGGAGGCGTATAAGATTGCTTCTACCGATACGACGAATCTGCCATTTCTGAAGAAAGTTGCGCAAACGGGAAAACCTGTTTTCTTTTCTACCGGTATGTCATACATGGATGAAGTGAAGACAGCCGTTGAAGAAATCGGAAGGATAAATCCTCAACTGGTTATTCTGCATTGCACGGCGAATTATCCGATCCGCAATGACGAGGTGAATCTGAACGTGATTAATACGTTTCGTAAGGAGTTTGACGCGTTGATCGGGTACTCCGATCACTCCGTAGGAATTGGAGCGGCTCCTTATGCTGTACCGATGGGAGCCGTTGTGCTCGAGAAACATTTCACGCTGGACAAATCATTGGAAGGGCCTGATCATTTAGCTTCATTGGATCCGGTTGAGTTGCGTGAATTTGTGGCTCAGGTGCGCAACATCGAGGTTTACCTGGGCATATCTGAAAAGAAACCTACAGAATCAGAAATGCTTACGCGTAAATCGTTACAGAAATGTCTTGTGGCGAAGAAGGCAATTAAAAAAGGAGAAGTGATCACCGAGGATGCGATTGTTGCCAAGCGCACGGGCGGTAAGGGCATTTCTCCTATGAGATATAAGGAAGTAGTTGGATCGGTTTCACCTGCAGATTATAAGGAAGATGATATCATCGGAGAATAAAAGAGCTGTTAGTGTAATCGGAGCCGGCGGACATGCGCGGGCTGTATTACCGTTGCTTTTGGATAGCGGTTATACAGTTACGGGAGTTTATGATGAATCATTTAATCCTGACAAGAGCGAGATTATTTGCGGAGTTCCGGTTGTAGGAGTCGCTGCGCCTGCTGATGTTGAAGCAGTTCTTGCCATTGGTGACGGTATTAAGCGACAAAGTAAATTCAATGACTCCGGAATTCGGGTTGTGAAGGAAACCATTTGCCATCCTACAGTTCACGTTGGACATAATGTTCATCTTGGCGAATCCAATCTGATATTTCCTCGTGTGGTTCTGCATACAGAAGTGAAGTTAGGTTGCAACAATATTGTGAATACAGGTGCTGTAGTGGAACATGAATCGGTAATTGGTAGTCACAATCATATTTCGGTAGGTGTTATTGTTTGCGGACGTGTTGTGATAGGAGATAATTGTTTCATTGGTGCAGGTTCGGTTATTATTGATAAGATCCGCATCGCAAGTAATGTAACTGTAGGCGCCGGATCTGTCGTAATACGTGATATTACTGAACCGGGAGTTTACGTCGGAAATCCGGCAAGGAGGATCAAATGATTTATGTTTCGTCTTCGTGTGTTAAGGCTAAAACTATAGGCGACGCCGTTCGTCAGTTGCATGATGCCGGATTCAAGTGTATTGAATTATCGGGCGGGACACAACCATATCCTGAAATGGAGCATGAGTTGGCGGATTTGAAGGCAAAGTTCGGATTAAGTTATCTGTGCCATAATTATTTTCCTCCGCCACCAATCCCTTTTGTAGTGAATCTCGCATCTCTGAATGATCAGATGTACCGTATGACCATGGAACATTTGTTGCGCGCTATTCATCTTTCGAAGTTTCTCGGTGCTGACAAATTCGGATTTCACGCCGGGTTTCTTATGGATATTCCCACTGATGAAGTAGGAAAGAGCATAAGCAATAAAAACCTTTTCGAACGTGAAGCTGCTCTTCAGCGTTTTCGTAACGGATTCGCTGACCTCAAGGAAATTGCAGGTGAACTGAAATTATATGTTGAGAACAACGTGGTGTCTCGAACCAACCTGAGAAACTTTGAGGGAGTGAACCCGTTACTTGCAACAGACAAAGCTTCGGCTTATGAACTTCGCGGCGGATTGAGCATGAATTTTCTGATCGATGTGGCTCATCTGAAAGTTTCCTGCCGAACCTTGAATCTGGATTTTCATTCGGAGTTGGAAACGTTGCTTAAGGAGTCGGATTATGTTCACGTGAGCGACAATGATGGCACAGCTGATACCAACCAGGCTTTCCTGCGGAATACGGAACTATTTGAAATGTTGAAACGGAATAATCTCAAAGGAAAAACACTTACCTTAGAGGTATATAGCGGGTTAGATGACCTGATTTCCGGATATGAGGCGTTAAAAGAGATTATCTGACTATGAAAAATTCGATTTGCAGATATGATGTGAGCATGCGAAAACTACTGGCGGCCATTAATGAAGAGCCGGCAGGAATTGCATTTGTGGTGGATGAAAGTGAAAAACTTTGCGGCGTTGTAACAGACGGTGATTTTCGTCGACTACTTCTGGCGGGAAAATCGCTGGATGAGAGTTTGTCGAAAAGCGATTTAGGTGAATTCGTTTTTGCCCGTGAAGGACAAACAATGGATGAGTTGCTGCGTATTACAGACAAAAGAGTGCGTACAATTCCCATTGTTGATGCGAACGGCAAACCCGTAAATTATTTCCGGTACGAACACAGATTAAGTATGATCCCTGTTGCGGAACCTGATTTGAAGGGAAACGAATTCAAGTATCTCACGGATGCATTTCTCTCTACCTGGATTTCTAGCCGTGGAAAATATATAGATGAACTCGAACTGAAGTTCTCTGAGTTTTGCGGTTGCAAGCACGGTGTTGCTGTTTCCAACGGAACCGTAGCAATTCATCTTGCATTGCTTGCTTTGAATATCGGCCCCGGTGATGAAGTGATTGTTCCTGATCTTACTTTCGCAGCCACTATCAATACAGTGTTGCATGCAGGTGCTGTACCCGTTATTGTAGATGTTGATCTGAATTCATGGTGCATTGATCCTGCCGCAATTGAAAAAGCGATAACGCCCAAAACCAAGGCAATCATTCCGGTTCACGTTTACGGGCAGCCGTGTGAAATGGATAAAATCATGGCGATTGCGAGCAAACACAATCTGTTCGTAATTGAAGATTGTGCAGAAGCTCACGGTGCGAAATTTAACGGACGACCTGTAGGGTCATTCGGTCACATTGCATGTTATTCTTTCTTCGCGAATAAGATCATTACCACTGGAGAAGGAGGCATGTGCGTTACCAATGATGAACGTTTGAGCGATCGTATGAAAGTTCTGCGCGATCATGGTATGAACAAACAGAAGCGATACTGGCACGATGAAGTCGGATACAACTATCGCATGACTAATCTTCAGGCAGCAATCGGTGTTGCACAGCTGGAACGCGTTGATGAAATAATTCTGGAGCGTAAAAAAATAGAAGAGAAGTACAAATCAGCTCTGAAGGATTTTCCGGCTATCAAGTGGCAGCAGAATATTTCCGGACGCGACAGAGTGGTGTGGTTGGTGTCGATCGAAGTGCCTGCAGAAAAGCGTGAAGCGCTTTTTGCAGCACTTAATAAACACGGAGTGGATGTCCGCCCGTTCTTCTATACGCTGAGCAGCATGCCTGTTTATAAAGCTTACGTGCATTCTGACGTGAACAGTAAAATTCTGTCTGCACGGGGAATGAATCTTCCTACCGTTACCGGAGTTGATGCGGAGAAAGTATTGAATGCATTCAAGGAGGTGTTCTGATGCAAATCAGGGATTATGTTGAGTCTTTGGTAAAAGCTGAACGTAATGGGCTCGCGCAACGATTGACAATTGACGGAGTGAATGTCTGGCCGATATTCCGCGCACAGACAATCAGCATGTTCAGAAATCCTGCCGGTTACTTTAAGACCGCAAATCCGCATCAGATTGTTTCACCCGGAATCGTTCAAAGTATATCTGCATATTTCAAGAGAAAGAAGCTCAGTCGTGATCTTAAGTCACAGGTAAACGCATTACCTTCTGAAGTAAAGAGCGCGCGCGTCCTGTTTTTCTCCCGCAATTCAAATCACACAGATCTTATTGGTTCTAAGTACATCGATCGTTTCTGTGATCCGTTTTATGATTACCTGAGGAGCAAGGGAGTGAGTTGTGCTAAAATCGAACTCTCGTCAAATTATGAATCTTCAAAAATCAGAAAGGCGAAAAGTTCAGTGTTTGATGAAACCATTGCAAAGCAACTTTGGTATTTCAGTCATGATGAGAGAAATCGACTCATTTCCGGTTTAACAGAAGTGCCCGCGGGATTGGAAACAGCAACCGGACTGAAGTTCGGCGTACGTCATCTGCAATCTGCATTACTTGAAATCTGGTATTACCGAATGTTGTTCAGTGCGATATTCGAACAGGTTAAACCCGAAGTAGTTTTTTACAAATGCTATTATGAACACGATGCTGCGGGTTTAACACTTGCGGCGCGTGCTGCAGGAATTACGACGGTGGACATTCAACATGGTAAACAAGGAGAGTATCACCCGATGTATTCGCATTTCACCACTGTGCCGGATAAAGGTTATGATTTACTTCCGGACTTTTTCTGGAATTGGGGAGAACCATCTGCGAAACGTATATCTGAAACACGAAGCGGAAGTTGTGATGTTCACGTGCCGGTAGTAGGCGGAAATCTTTGGCTTTCTCAATGGAAAGCTGAGATTCCTTCAACCTTGAATGAAGATATGGAATCGTTACCTGCAGAATGGAATAGTGCTGCGAAGCGAATTCTTTTCACACTTCAACCATTGGATGAAGATGAAATGGTTCCGGATTCTGTGAAGGATGCGATTCGTTGTGCTCCATCCGATTGGTTGTGGCTGATTCGTCGTCACCCAATGCAGAAATTAGGTGATGAACGTATAATAGAATTGCTTGGTAATCCGCCCAGTGAGCGAGTGAATATCAAGGAAGCTTCTCGTTTGCCATTATATCAGCTGCTCAAGATTACAGATCATCACATCACGCAATGGTCATCAGTAGTGTTTGAAGCTGGTGATTTCGGAGTGAAATCTACGATTACCGGCACAAAGGGCGCATCTGTTTATTCAACTTACCTTGCTGAAGGAATGTTCGGTTATGCAGGAACCGGAACGGAACTGATCAATTCAATTCAAGCCGGCCCGATAGAAACTTCAGGCGTCAGATATATTGAAACATCTGAAACAGTGATACATTCAGCAATGGAACGTCTCAACATCCTTAAATCCGATCAATCATGAAAGTGTTGTACGTATTTCTGGATGGGACAAAGTCGCAAGGAGTTATCAATAAGGTTAAAGCCAAGATTAACTACCTGAATCAGTCCGGAATAGAAACTGCCGGCTTGTTCTTTAATGCAAACATTACTGAGCGATCTTCCAGTGAAGGTGGTCGTATCACATATGTGCCTGCGCAAATAAAACCTTTGTCGAAGTTGTATAAACGCAGAGGAATACGAAAATGGTATTTGTGGTTTCATTATCGTTCTTACAATTCGCAATTCTACAGCCAACTTGAAGCGGAAGTTGCAAAACATGATTTCGATCTGATTCTGCTGCGTTATCCATTAGCGAGTAAAGGCTTGTTGAGTTTTGTCCGTAAGTATAAAGGGAGAATTATTTTCGAACACAACAGCAAAGAGATTGTTGAGTTAGGTCTGGCACTTAACGAGCAGCCTTCAATGAAATATTACATTGAAGCGGAACAGCGCTATGGAACAAAGGTGTTAAGCTGCGCTGCAGGTATTACCGCTGTTGGAAATGAGCTGCTGAAATACGAGTTGAGTCGTGTGAGCGATCGTAAAGTGCCGGGATGCGTTGTCTCCAATAGTTTCGATGTGAGCCGGGTTCAGATTCGCAGGAAACCGATTTATGACGGAAATAAATTGAAATTACTTTTTGTGACGGGATCGCCTTCTCCATGGGTGGGTATTGACCTTCTGCTGAAAGGACTTGCTGCGTATCGCGGTCCGGTTGATGTGTCTGTTCGTATTGCGGGTCCCGTTTCTGAGAAACTCAAGACATTGGTAGAGCAAACCGGAACAGCATCAAAAGTTGAATTGGCCGGCGAACTAGGCGGTAAAGAACTTGATTCATGTTACGATGAAGCGCATATCGCAATCGGAACTTTAGCGATGCAACGTGTGGGACTCAATGAACATTCTTCACTTAAGGTGCTGGAATATGCTGCTCGTGGAATTCCTTTTGTTATCGGATATCATGAAACCAATTTTCCTGAAGGTTGTGCTGTTTCCGACTCTTTTCTGAACGTTGGCTATAATGGAGAAACTGTGGATGTAGCGGAAATCGTTCGTTTTGCAGAACGGGTTCTCCAACAGGAGAATGTTTCCGATTCATTGAGGAAATGGGCGGAACAGAATTTCAATTCGGAAGTCAAGATGAAGACTCTCCGCGACTTTATTTTATCTGTGCATGGTAAGCAAACAACGTAGAATATTGCTTTTGTTTACCAGCTCTTTCCCGTATGGAGTTGGAGAACAGTTCATCGAAACTGAGATTAAGTTTCTAGCAAATGCTTTCGATGAAGTGCATGTGTATCCGCTTGCAACAGATGGAGCGCGACGATCTTTGCCGGACAACGTTTTTGTTAAGACAGTTAAGCTTTACGGTTCGTATTCGAGATTGAAACTCTGGGCACGGCGCGGCTATTCGATAATTCGTTTGTACCGTCGACAACTGAAGTTGACACAGCACCCTGAGAAGTATAAGGGAAATCATTGGGCGCAAATCAATTTCCTCAGTCACCGCATATCTGATGCGGAGAAAGTTGCGAGTGCGTTGGCAGCTTATAAAAATGATTCAGTTGTAATTTATTCTTACTGGTTCAATGTCTGGACAATGGCATTATTGCTAGCTAAAAAATTGGGATTGATCAGCGGACCGGTTTTAACCAGGGCACACGGCGGAGATCTTGATGAGAATCAGAAAAAGCAGAAATATTTTCCGTTCAGATCTTTGGAAATAGAGATCTGCGATAAAGTGGTAAGCGTTTCCGAATTCGGCAAAAAGCTATTGGAGTCTAAGTATCCGAATCATTTTGCAAAATTTCAGGTATCGCGATTGGGGGTTAATGATTGCGGAATGAATCCGCCTGTGAACGACATCAGATACAAAGTTGTAACGTGTTCTTTTGTTTACGGTTTAAAGCGATTGCATCTCGTTGCGGATATACTTGAGCGAACGGGATTGAACATTGAATGGGTTCATTTCGGAGAAGGCGAACTGATGGAACAATTGAAGCAGCGTTGTGCTGTTTTACCTGAGCGTATCAGGACGGATTTTCGCGGTCTGGTCGCCAACAGCGAGGTCATTCAATACTACAGCACTGAACACGTAGATCTTTTCATGAATGTCAGTGAGCTGGAAGGAATTCCGGTCTCCATTATGGAAGCAATCAGCTTCGGAATACCCGTTACCGGTTGCAGAATTTGCGGTGTACCGGAAATTGTAACGGAGCAGACAGGTTTCTTATTCGAAAAGGAAATTGATATTGAATCAGCTGCGAACCGTATCAAAACGTATTTGACTTCATCCGAGGAGAGCAGAGCAGAATTCAGAAAAGGTGTTCGTGAATTCTGGCATCACAATTTTAATGCAGAGGTGAATTACACCCGGTTTATCGAAGCGCATCTCAATAAATAAAGCTCATTTAATCATTACATTTGTTTATACAGTATCAGTATGGGTGATTTCAAAGTAATCGGATTAATTCCGGCTCGGGGAGGAAGCAAAGCCGTTCACAAAAAGAATGTGCATCTGCTGAATAACAAACCTTTGATTGCATACACAATCGAGACGGCATTGGCATCCGGCGTACTGGATAAAGTGGTTGTTTCTACCGACAACGAAGAGATTGCTTCCATTGCTAAATCCTGCGGTGCGGAAGTGCCGTTTTTACGTCCTGCGGAATTTGCTCAGGACGATACAACTGATCTTCCCGTTTATCAACATGCTATTGATTGGTTTGAGAAAAATCAGTCTTATTCTCCTGATATTATCGCATGGTTAAGACCCACAGCACCTTTGAGATTGCCTGAGGATATTGCCAATGCGGTTAGTCTTCTGATCAACAAGAAAACAGATTGGGTGAGGAGTGTTTGCGAAGCAGAACACCATCCTTACTGGATGTATAAGATGAACGATCAGCAGCTGGAAGGATTTATAGACGGAATAGATTTAAAGAACTACTATCGCAGACAATTGTTGCCACCGGTTTACCGTTTGAATGGAGCTGTTGACGTGGCGTGGCGTGAAACCATCATGGTAAAGCAATTACTTTACACAGGTTCAATTAGCGGTTACATCATGCCGCAGGAAAGAAGTATCGATATTGATTCTCTCATCGATTTTGCAATTGCTGAGCAATACCTTAAGAAGTCCTGATGAACACTGCTGATTCTGTAACTGAGTTCGAGAAAGTAGGTTGTGTGCTGTGCGGAAGCAGTGAGCATGAACTGCAATGTACAATTGGCCAACACGGTCTGCCGGCTCATGTTGTATTGTGCAAGCGTTGCGGTTTGGGCTTTCTGAATCCGCGCTGGACGGAAGAAAGGTATTCGCGTTTCTATGCGATGGAATACGATAAATACTACCGTACTTATCTCATTGGTGAAAAAGGCGGGAAGGCTTCAGGTGCGCAGGTGCAGCCAACAATTCCTGCGTTGGTGAGAATGAAACAGGCCGGAATATTGCCGGTAAAAATCGATTCTGTTCTCGATATCGGCAGTGGCAGTGGCGGATTTCTATTGCAGATGAAAGGCGTTTATCCTTCTGCAGAGTTTTATGCCATTGAACCTTCCCGCAACTGTCAGGAAGTTTTGCGCAAATCAGGAATTACGTTGGTTTCAGATACTGTGAATTCCGATTGGGATAAGTCCTTTCACGAGAAATTCGATTTCATCAATATGCGTCATGTTCTCGAACATTTTCTGAATCCACTTGAAGTGCTGACTAAAGTAAGGGGATCGTTAAAAGAAAATGGATTGGTGTACATCGCTGTGCCGAATAGTGCAAAGCCCGGACTTCCTTTGTTGAGGTATTTCTTCAGGGCGGTACATACTTATTACTTCAATCGACCAACATTGCTGGCTCTGGCACAACGTGCAGGATTGCATGCGGAGTTCATTTTAGAAGGTGATGCGTTCAATCGTCACGAACTCGTTCTGGTTTGTTCTAAAGGAGAAATCATCAATGAAATACCTTCTGCTTATGCTGCTCAACATGATGTTTTCGCTCCGATAATCAAGCATGAAAGCAGTTTCCTCTATAAACTGAAACAAGTGGTTAAAAAGGCACTAGGCCGTGAATCGAACAATACCGCTGATTAACTTGTATTTCGACCCCTCTGTTTCGTAAATTCGTACCTGATGTGCGGAATAGCCGGTCTTGTTTCTTTTCAAGGTTCTGTTGAACGGAGTCTGGTCAAAAAAATGACCGATACAATCGCGCATCGCGGTCCCGATGGTGAAGGTTGCTGGATTTCTGATGATGGCCAAACAGGTTTAGGACATCGCCGCCTTTCAATAATTGATCTTTCAGTTGCTGCCGCACAGCCAATGGCAGATGTTTCGGAGAGGTATGTGATCACTTTCAACGGAGAGATTTACAATTATCTGGAGTTAAGAAAAGAACTGTTAAGTTCCGGAGTCACGTTCCGAACCGAATCGGATACTGAAGTGTTACTGGCTTTGTACATACAGCACGGAGAGAAGTGTGTGGATTTCATTGATGGCATGTTCGCCTTTGTCATCAGAGACAATAAAGAACGTTCGTTGTTTATTGCTCGCGACCGGTTCGGTGAGAAGCCTTTGTATTATTACAAGGATCAAAAGCGTTTTGTTTTTGCTTCGGAGATGAAAGCCATCTTCGCTGCTGATGTAAAGAAGGAATACGATCCGAAACGATTGCATTATTATTTGTCTTACAATCTGTACCAGGATCCGAATGATGCAGGTTCCACTTTCTTTAGAGATATACGTCAGCTTGAGCCAGGGCATTTCATGACGGTGAACGCTGAGGGAATTGTGAAGCAAACGAAATACTGGGAGGTTAGTGCTGAAAAGCAAATTCAGATCAGCGAGGCAGATGCACGCGAGAAATTTGATTTTCTGTTAAGAAGATCAATCGAAAGAAGGTTGAGAAGTGATGTTCCGGTTGGATCAAGTTTGTCCGGCGGACTCGATTCCTCAACGATCGTTTTACTGATTAATAAAATGAAATTGCCGGGGCAGGAGCAGAAAACGTTCTCCGCCCGATTTAAGAATTTCGATCGCGACGAAGGAAAATATATTGATCTCATCTTAAACAGCGCTCGTGATATCCGTGGCTTTGCAACATGGCCGGATGAATCAGCCATGGAGGATTTGGATCGTATTTGGTTCCATCAGGAAGAGCCATTCGGTTCTGCAAGTATTGTAGCGCAATGGGCGGTGATGAAACTTGCCAAGGAGAATAATGTAACTGTGCTTCTCGACGGGCAGGGAGCCGATGAGATTCTCGGAGGTTATCGGACATTTTTCTCGCCGTTGTTGAATCGGTTGTACGCAAACAGAGATTCCCGATTTGAAGAGGAACGCAAAGCACTGGAAGGCTCGCGTAATTTTCAGTACACAGCAGGAACTTCAACCCGTATGATGTTGCGTTACCCGCGAATGTTCGGCACACTAAGCGCAACCAAACGACTTTTTGTCAAACCGCCCGCCAAGACAGTTCAGCAACCCAAGTACAATCCTGATTTTGCCAAGCAGGTGAAAGAGTGGACGCATCCATTGCAGGGTATTTACAACGACGATGTAAAGAAGTTGCAGAAACGCATCTTCGAGCAGTCGGGGTTCTCTCCTTTGTTGCGTTACGCAGACAGAAATTCAATGGCCTTCTCGAGAGAACTGCGTTTGCCTTTTCTTGAACACGAATTGGTTGAATTCTGTATTTCATTGCCTGATCACTTCAAAATAAGTAATGGATGGACGAAGCGATTACTTCGTGATACTTACGCAAAGCTGCTTCCGGAAGATATTTGCTGGCGGAAAGACAAGGTTGGCTTTGAAGCACCACAGAGTGTTTGGATGAACACGCCTCAGGTGAAAGCATCGATAGATACTGCAGAACTCGAATTGGTTCGCTCTGGCATAGTTAAAGAGGGACAGAAGTTCGATCCTTGGCATACACTGATGGCTTCCAAACTGATAAAATCATGATCAGACATAAGCGTGTTGCGTTGTTAATGCTTGGTGTGGCTTCTGATAAATGCGGAGGTGCAGAACGCTTCTTTGCCGATTTGTTCCGTTTGTATCGTGTTGGTGGTGAACATGAATTGTTCTTTTTTATCGATCCTTCAACCAAAAATGTACTTGAAAGTATCGGAAGACTTCGTGATTTGAAAAACGTTGTTGTACTGAAGAATTATAACAACAGATTCAAAAGGTTTCTTGAAGCACGTGATTTTCGATTGAAGTTAAAGGAACATCACATCGATGTTGTTCATGTCACCAATTACGGCACGTATTATTTTGACAGGTTAAACAGTCTAAGAAGGAAGATGCCGAGGGTAAGACTGATTGTTAATATAGTGGACTGTGAGATTCCCTACATTCTTACAGAAAATTCACATCCAAGATATAAAGGCTATGCGGCGCGTTATCTTCCATTGTTCAATATAATTCGACCTGATGCATATTACTCTTGGTACGAATTATTCGGCACGAGTATGAAGCAGAACGGGTTGATTCCTTCAGCGACACCGGTGGAAAGCGTCACAACCAGATTTTCAGATAATGAAGGTTTCAGGCCGGGTTCGCAAAAGCGTCAGCAATTCATATTTGCGGCACGTCTCACGGCGCAGAAACAACCATTAATGTTCGTCGACGCTGTCAGAAATCTGAAGAATGAAGGTGTGTTGGAAGGAAGAAATTGGGAATTTCTAATGTTCGGTAACGGTCCCCAAGAAGAGGCGATCGCAAAACATATTCAAGAATCAGGGCTTGAAGGAATCGTTAAGTTGCGTCCGATGACAGACCTGCGTCCGGTTTTTGCATCCAGTATGTGCTTTGTATCCACACAGGATTTTGAAAATTTTCCGTCGCTATCCATGAACGAAGCAATGGCTGCTGGAAATGTGATCGTTGCAAGAAATGTGGGGCAAACTGAACTCTTCGTTAAGGACGGAGTGAACGGTTATCTCACTTCGGATCATACAGGTTCCGGTGTTGCAGCTGCGATGCGAAAAGTAATTGAGAATCCGGATCGCATACAAACAATGATGAAGGAAAGTGTGCGTATGACAGCAGAGGTACACACACCCGGTAATTTTATAAAACAGATTGATTTATTCTGGAGTAATCTGCAATGAGAACTGTAGCTGTTGCCAATATTGTTTCCAGAGATCTGATGAAGATTCTTTCCGCCAATAAACCTGACGTGATCATTTACGCACGTTTGGAATCTTCGGAAATCAAAGACGCTAACGCAGATATTCTTTGGATTGACTACAGTAAAGAACTTGCTCTGGGGATACGTTACGGATACGCAAAAGTTCGGAATATCTTACGTGAAATAGAAGAGAAGCAACCTGATTTCTTTAAATGCGGAGACTACAATTTGTTCGAAGCAATGAACAAAGATGTTTTCTGGGCGCAGTTCAATGAGTTATTGGCGGATTTTGCGCTCTCTGAACTCGGAGAGACGAGAATTATCTATGATTATCGTCGAACTTCAGGTTGGAGAGAAACTGCATCCGGCTGGAAGCAGTATTTCAATCTATTCAGAACAAAAGGAACTCGCAATACAAAGCTTGATGCACGCAATAAGGTTGCGGTGCGAATCAACAATCCGGACCTTATTCCGATGTTAGGTCATTTACCGGAGGCAATCGGTTCATCAAACTTATTTTATTTCGCAACTGATATTTCGAAATTCAAAAGTTGGCCTGAGGGAATCAACGTTACTGCAATTAACGATCTGCTACCGGATGATTGCGCCATGCTTCGAAAACGTTGGCGACAGATCAGCGTGGTATTAAATGGCGTTATGAAGAACGTAGTCATGAATCGTTTGATCAATCTCCACATATTGCTGAGCAAGTATGAGTTTCTCTGTAGTTCGGGATGCAAGTCGATCCTGATTAATGCAGGAGAAAATGACGGAGAAGGTCATGTTTTGGCCCAGGTGGCGCGAAAGCACGGTGTGATTTCTGCCAATTTCATGAACGGTACCAAAGCGTTTGATGTGGTGAATCAGGGTGCGGAATTCGACTTTTGGTTTATGCATGATGAAACAATGCAGGAATTGGCAACACGGATTTACGGGATTCCAAAGGAGCGATTGCCGGTAGTCGGGCATCTGCTCGAAGATGTTGCAAAATCGCATAAGCATTCCGGACTTCTCTACGAAAAAGGACTAACAGCTGCGCATAAATTTGTAATCGCATTTTTTACATCTCCGCTTTTCTTCGATGAGAATATTAATGCTTATTCTGCCATAGAACAATTCCTGGACAGCCATCCGGATTGCATAGCGTTTGTAAAACCGCATCCTCACGATAAATTGTGTCTTTGGGACAGAAAGCATTCGCGCATTGTTCGCTTGGATTTTCGTACAGAAAAAACTTCAAGTGAAAACGTATTGTTCGATATGCTCTCTGTCGCAAACTGCTCCGTTTCCATTGCGTCTACAGTTTCGTTTCAGGCATCATGGTTCGGCATCCCGTCTTTTACTTTTGAAATGGCTAATGAGTCCAGATTGCCGTACACTGACGGAAAACGTATAAGCCATATCCGATCAAGAGATGAGTTAGTTAATGCTTTGATTACTGTGTATAATGAGAGCAGCAAAGGCGGTGCTAAGAATACTGAATTGCAAACTGTCCGAAAAAGTGTTGCTGAAAAAACCGTCGCGTATCTTACAACCTGAATTATGCCAATGATCCTTTCTGATAACCCTACTTTCGAAAAGCAGAATAATTACGGATTGATTCAACGTTTGAAGTTCCGTTGGCGTGTCAGACGTGAATGGAAGCGTACCGAGAAACGTTTGAAAGACACTCTGCGGTTGAAAAAATGTTATGTGGGCCCCTTCAAAGGTGAGTTCGGTCATATGACCGCACATACAGCTCCGTTCCTCATGTATCTTCATTATAACGGCGTGCAGATTATTTATTGTGGCATGGAGTTGCATAAACCGCTTCTGGTTGATGATAATCGTCGCTCAATTATTCATGATTTCAGAACTTTAAGAGACTTTTTTGCCGAAGTTGGTCCGAGAGGAAATTCCACTGAACCTCCTGAAGATGTGAAAGCGGAAATCAGAAAGTTTGAACAGGAAGCCAATGAATCGGGATTACCATTTTGGAATCTTGGCGACA
>JAKLJE010000011.1:0-103190 GCA_023151315.1 Bacteroidia bacterium | reverse complement strand
ACACCGAAACTGGTTACTTGACGGACATACACACACTTATGATCTGGAAAAGGCTTATCAGACAGCCAAAGAAAATTCGGTGTGTATCTTCCCGCGGACAAAGGGTGCTGCGTTTACGAAGAACAACGGAGAACGTTGGGACTATGAAGAAGTTATAGCAGCGGTTCAACCTTATTTTGAAAAGGTCTACATCTGCGGACATCCAAGCCAATGTGCTTCACTTACAGTTTCCGGTAATGCAGAGCTGTGTGTATCCACGGATAATAGTGTAATGCTTGAGAAGTGCGCCAATTCGCAATTAATAATTACCCAGCATTCAGGTGTGAATAACATAGGCGAATACACGAACACAAAAGTCCTGATTATCTACAAAGGCGGAGAGAAAATTGATGACATCGGAAGCATTTACAATACGCTGCGATTCAGACCGTCAATCGGAACTAAACATCCGTTGTCCTTTGCCTTTTCCATTGAGCAGATCCGTGACTTTGCCAATGGTTTTGCGGCGAACCATTACCGCACGCCTGCAGACTGGCAGTTTACCAGAGGAAAGCTCTAAAAAGATTATCTTTGGGAGTATGAGTAAACCGTTGGCTCAAAAGGTTGAGTCGTTTATTGAATCTGTTAAAGGGCTGAGAGTGGCTGTGGTTGGCGAAACAATCACAGATGAGTTTGTTGAAGTAGTTTATGAAGGCTACTCGATGAAATCCTTTTGCCCCGTGTTTCGTTTGGTGGAAGGCGTAGAGCCAATGAGGCAGGAAGGCGGTTCAGCTGCAATTGCCGGTCACCTTAAAGATTTTGTGGCTTCCGTAGATTTAATTTCAAATCAGAAGCACGAAATAGTTAAAACGCGTTTCATTGACGCGTCGGACCGAAAAAAGCATACCGAAATCAATCGGTTTGATAAATCCAAGTTCGTTCCGGTAAAGGTTGACACCGCCGACTATGATGTGGTTATTGTCGCTGATTTCGGACACGGATTCTGTGATCAATTGTCGATCAATAACGGATTTCATTTGATGACACAAACGAATTCCAACAACTTCGGTTTTAACCGAATGTCGAAGTGGAAAACATATCGTAAAAAGAGTGTGACGTTGGATTTACGTGAAGCGAGTCTGCAGATGAACAAATCCATCAAAGGAGACAATGATCAGGAGATTAAAGAACTGTTCGGATATGAAATCAATTCGGAACACATGTTCGTGACTCTGGGAAGCAGCGGATCACTCTATACAAACGGTAATCGAATAGTGAGACAACCTTCATTTAAAAGTCAGATTGTAGATACTATCGGTGCGGGTGATACTTATTTTTCATTTTGTTGTTTGCTCGCACATGTTACTCCGGAAATCAATGATATGATCGTTCCGTCGCTGGCGGCAAGTTTGTCGACTACGTGGTTGTGCAACGAAAAATCTGTAACAAAACAAATGCTACTTGATTATGCAGCTAGAACAGTATAGTAAGAGGTTCTCTGAGTGGTTTTCAGATCCTGTTATCGCAGGCGGTGTTCGTGATTCTGTGAGCCTGCTGAAGACATCGAAAAGAGTTTTTTTTCTGGGTAATGGCGGTTCAAACGCAATTTCCTCGCATATGATGGAGGATTACGGTAAGATCGCAGGTCTTCAGACTTATGCGTTTTCTGATGCAGCATTGATTACGTGCTATGCAAACGACTACGGATATGAGAATGCTATGGCTGAATGGCTGAAATTGCATTTTCAGGAAGGCGATGTGCTTATTGCTACAAGCAGTTCAGGAGAGTCGAAGAACATTGTGAACGCAGCTTCTGTAGCGAAAGCGAAAGGCGGGAAAATTATCACATTAACCGGCTTCGGTGAAGGCAATACACTGAGTAAAGTCGGTAATGTGAACTTCTATCTGAACGTACGCGATTACGGAATGGTTGAATGTTTTCATCAGGTAATTCTGCATGTAATTCTTGATTCATTGAATGGCTGATCGCGTTCTCATTACCGGTGTTGCCGGATTCATTGGTTCGAATCTCCTCGATTTTCTGATAAAGAAAACCGACTGGCAGATTGATGGCATCGACAATTTAACTACGGGTTCAAAGGCAAATATTGAACATGTAATCGGTAATCCGCGTTTTACTTTTATTGAGAACGATCTGGTTACTATTCAATCGCTGAAAAAGTATAAATACGTTTTTCATCTGGCGGCATTGCCTCGTATACAGCCGAGTTTCGAGTTAATAAATGAGCATATAACTCACAATGTTCTTCGTGCCGGGCATTTGATTGAAATCATGATCAGGGAAAACTATTTTCCCCGTATCATTTACAGCGGATCAAGCGCCATTTACGGTACGCCGAGTTTGATTCCGACACCTGAAGAAGAGAAAATCGATTGCCTGAGTCCTTATGCTTTTCAGAAGTATGAAGTTGAGAAGTATCTCGAACTCCTGTCAACTCGTTTTCCTATAGACTATGTTACGCTTCGCTATTTTAATCCGTACGGACCGCGAAGTTTCAATCCGGCAAATCCATTCAATGCATACAGCAGCGTTGTCGGAATATTTCTCAATCGAAGAAAGAACAACCAACCTTTGCTTGTTACCGGAGACGGAAGTCAGCAGCGTGATTTTATTCATGTGGCTGATCTTGCAAAAGCCAATTACCTCGCCGCTGTACATGAAGGTAAACTGAATACGGCATTCAATATCGGCTTCGGAAGTACGATGAGTGTGCTGGAATTGGCTAAATTGATTTCGCCTGATTTTTCGTTCATACCGAAAAGAGAGGGAGAAGCGGAAATTACTTTTGCGGATAATTCAAAAGCGCGTCGTGTACTTGGATGGGAACCTGAACATCAGTTGGATTCATACCTGAAAGGAGAATTGCAATGAAAGTAGGTTTTGCCTGCGGCGTTTTCGATTTATTTCATGCGGGGCATGTCCTGATGCTTGAGGAGTGTAAACAAAATTGCGACTATCTGATTGTAGCCGTTAACACTGCGGAAAACATCGATCCTTCCATTAATCCCGGGAAGCGTAAACCGGTCTATTCTTTCAAAGAAAGAATGCTGATTCTTTCTTCCGTACGTTATGTTGATGAAGTCCTTCATTATTCGAATGAAGACGAACTTCTGGAGCTGATGAAATCCAGAAAAATTGATGTCAGGTTTCTGGGTGATGATTACAAAGGGAAGAAAATCACGGGAGAGGAATTGAATATACCTGTTCACTACACTGATCGCAGTCATGGTATCTCCACGTCGCTTGTACGTAAAAAAGTGGAAGGAGGAGAATCCTGATGAAAGCGTTTTTGAATTATCTCCGGAAGTGGATTCTTGATCGGAAGATTTATCGCCGTATTCATATGCGGTATCCGCAAATGTTCACTGATTGCAGAATTGTGTCTTTGTTACCTCCGACAGTGGAAAGTCTCGTTCAAAAAGGCGTGATAATTGAAGACAATGTGTTTGTGAACGGTGATTTGAAATACCTCGGCCGATACGTATACATTGGCAAAAACACCATAATGGGAGCGTGCGATTCAATTGGAGATTATACCAGTATTTCTGCCGGAGTACGTATCGGATTAATGGCGCATCCGACAGATTTTATCAGTACTTCACCTGTGTTTTATGCACCGCGACGAGGATGGGTCAACCGGGAACTGTTTCAGGAAGATCAGGGAAAACGAACCGTTATCGGATCTGATGTACTGATTTCCGCCAATGCGATGATCCGTAATGGTGTGACTGTTGGACATGGTGCAATTATCGGCGCAGGAGCATTTGTGGACAAAGACGTGCCTCCTTATGCAATAGTAGTTGGTAGCCCTGCGCAAATAATCCGTTATCGTTTCGAAGAACATTTGATTAAACGCCTTTTGGAATCGGAATGGTGGACACTTCCGGAAGCAACGATTCGCGAAGCCGGAAACTTTCACAATCCGGAGATGTTTCTAAACGCAATCGGGAAATAAATGGAAAAGATTCTGTTCGTTGCATATCAATTTCCGCCGCGTGGTGGTGCAGGTGTGCAAAGAAGCGTGAAGCTGGTAAGCCATTTGCGTGAGTTCGGCTATGAACCGATTGTACTTACAGTTCGGGAAGAGGATGTGGTTAAAGGCGGTTATCCTCGTGACGAATCTTTGCTTCTTAAATTACCGGAAGGAATAAAAATTGTCCGTACGCCTTCTTACGAGCCTATTGACTTGATCAACAAACTTGTTCGCTGGCGCTTGTTCAGGGCGGCATGGTTCTTCTGTTATGGTCGCTTCTGGGAGCGGTCGGCTGCGTGGCCTTCTAAAGTTTTGCCGGAAGCGGAGAAACTCATCAGAGAACACAACATCCGTTTGGTTTACACAACATCAGGACCATTCTCTTCGCTGCAACTGGGACTTGCACTGAAGAAAAGTATGGGTGTAAAATGGGTCGCGGATCTTCGTGATCCGTATACCGATGCCTATGCATGGGATTTCCCTTCCAAGTGGCATTGGTTATTGCAGCGCAAGTTTGAAAATAAAACTATTCCCGAGGCCGATAAAGTAATACTTAATACGCCCGAAGTACAGAAGCTGTTTATAGCACGCGGCTTAACAACATCGGCAAAATCTGTCTGCATTACCAATGGCTACTAGATCGAAACTCGTCATCGGTTATTCAGGTTCACTGGCGTTTTACGAAGGTGCGTACAAGAGCCGTCGCAATGGTTGGAAAGACTGGTTCTGGACGTACAATCATTATTCTACTGATCCGGCAACGCGTTCCGCTTCATTCCTGTTCAGAGCTGTTTCACTTTTGGTTAAGTCAGGCAGAATCCAGAAAGGAGATTTGCTGATTGACCTGTGGGGAAATATTGCTCCGGATTACATCGCTCAAGCAGCACAACTCGGCATTTCGGACTTCATTCGCATTGACGGTTATCTTTCCAAGGAACATTCATTAAAAAGAGGCGAGGAGTGTGATGTGCTCTTTCTTCCAATGGAAAGTCCGACTGCACTCGGTAAGCCGCTTTTCATTCCCGGCAAAGCATTCGAGTATATGCAGGCACGCAAGCCTATTCTCGCATTGAGCTATGATTGCGATTGTGTTGATGTACTCAAACCTTCCGGACTGCTTACCGTTTTTCCTCCTGATAAACCAGACGCGATAGCGGATTGGATTGAATCCATGATCAGGGATGAAGCGAAACGAAATTCGTACAAAGTAGATGAAAGCTATATTGCACGGTATTCATTCCGCAATATTACCGCTCAGGTAGCGGGTGTATTTGATGAACTCCTGAATCGTAAAGGCGAACATTAGTCCATTTGCTTAACTTTACGCTGCATCATTACAAACCGCATTAGCGCATTTAATTCAATGAGCCATCATAGTCCACCACCCGGATTCGGAGTCCGAAGAATTACAATTGAGGACATGGCGCCGGATTGCGAAATACTCATCAATGAGCAATTGTATAATCTCAGTGATCTTGTTCGCAGCAAGCGTGTGGTTGATATCGGTTGCGGATTCGGAAGAAACCGCGCAATTGTGGAACGCGCAGGTGGTGAATGGGTAGGCGTAGAACCTTTTGAAGGTGGTGCGCACACTGTTGTTGGAAGTGCGGAAAATCTTCCTTTCAGTAACGGCGAATTTGATGTGGCCATAATGGATGCCGTATTGGAACATGTTCCGGATGCTTCTGCTGCCTTTCGTGAAGTTGCACGCGTCTTGAAGCCCGGAGGAATCTTTGTAGGATATGTTGCATTCATGGAGTGCTTTCACGAAATATCATACTCGCACTTATCGTTCAAAGCACTTGAACACTTTTCCAAAGTGAACGGAATGAAGCTGGTTAAAATATCCGGTGGTTCAAGATTCGGAATCGATTATCATAAGCAGGTCTTGTATTATCCTTTGCCGTATCGATACCTGAGAGGGTTTCAGGCTTGGAGAATCAGAAGCCTCTTCAAATTAAAGTCCTGGGCAACATATTTTGCATACAGGCTTATTAAAAAATTGAATCATACTGAAGCTTCCAGGAAATCCAGACTCTACTTTCAGGTGGAATGCCTGAGACAATCCAATGGATTTCAGTTCATCATCAGTAAACCGCAAGAGTAATATGAACGGTATTCGCAGAATAGCACTCGTAATCGGTACTCGTCCGAATTTCATTAAGGTTACCCGGTTCCGGGAAGTTGCAGCAAAGTATCCGGATGTTGAATTGAGAATCATTCATACCGGCCAGCATTACGATGGCAAGATGGCGGATATTTTCTTTCAGCAGTTTAATCTGATTCCGGATTATTTCCTTGGTGTTCCTCCGGGAAGTCCGAATTCTCAGATGGCTGAAATCATGGTCCGACTTGAAAAAGTGTTTTCTGATTTCGCTCCGCAACTTGTACTCGTGGTGGGAGATGTGAACTCAACGCTTGCTGCAGCATTGACCGCGAATAAAATGAACATACGCATCGGG
This sequence comes from Bacteroidia bacterium, assembly GCA_023151315.1. Classification (GTDB taxonomy): domain Bacteria; phylum Bacteroidota; class Bacteroidia; order Palsa-965; family Palsa-965. Next base: position 96,754 of record JAKLJE010000011.1, on the reverse strand, counting down.
CATATTGAAAGCGGATTAAGAAGCAACGATAGAGGAATGCCCGAAGAATTCAATCGCTTGCTTACCGATGAGCTTTCTGATTACCTCTTTGTTACTGAAGATTCCGGTCTTACTCACCTGAAAAGTGAAGGAAAAAAAGGACAGGTATTTTTCGTTGGTAATACCATGATTGATACCATGGTTGCTTTCCGTAATCAGATAGAAGCATCTCCGATTCTGGAAACACTGAAGGTTGCCGGTGCGCCGTACATACTGATGACGATGCATCGCCCGTCTAATGTTGATGTGAAAGAGGGTTTGGTACTGCTTCTGGATTTGATCAAACGATTGACTGTGAAATACAAAATCGTGTTTCCTGTGCATCCGCGTACAATTAAGTTCATGGAAACTTACGGTTTGCTGGAATCATTCAAGAGCAATGAACGTTTGATTTTTACTGAGCCTTTGGATTATTTCGCATTCCAGAAACTGATCAAACATTCTTCATTCGTCCTCACAGACAGTGGCGGTATTCAGGAAGAAACAACTTTTCTGCAGGTGCCGTGTCTGACTTTGCGACCGAACACTGAGCGACCTGTAACAGTGACTGTGGGCTCGAATGTGTTGTTGCCGTTTAATGTGGATGGAGTGATGGATTGCGTTACGCAAATCGAAAACGGCACATTTAAAAAAGGCAGAGTTCCTGATTTGTGGGACGGCAAATCCACAGAGCGCATTTTCAAAATTATAAGCGAAATCTGATTGAGCACCGGAATCTTTCTGACGTACAATGACTATCCGGGAGGAATATTTTCTTCTCAGGTTGTTGATGTGTGCAGGTATATCCGAAACCTTACAGGTAAGCGGCATATTCTGGTTTCATTCGTTTCACTTCGAAATTATTTTTCCAGTCGCAGCAGCATTAAGAAGCAGATCGAAGACGTGATCGTCCTTCCCATGTTTCCCGGAATCAAGAACTGGGAAATGAACCGGTTTTTACTGCGCATTCTGATAATCATATACAAACCTGATGTTGTAATTGCGCGCGGTCCGTTCGCAGCTTTACTTGCCCGTAAAGGCGGCGCGAAAAAAGTTTGTTTCGATGCGCGAGGGGCATACTTCAGCGAGTTCTCGGAATATGATGTTTCAGGCGGAGTTATCGCTGCGGAAGAAGTTCGGAAAATCGAGAAGCTTGCGCTGGATAGCAGCGATACGACGATTGCAGTTTCCGATGCTCTGGTGGATTATTGGAGATTGAATTACGGTTACACAGGAAACAAGCATGCTGTTATTCCGTGTACGTTACGTTCCGATTATCTCTTCAGCAAATTAACATCGGAAACTGATACTGTGCGAATCGTTTTTGCCGGAGGAAACGGCCCTTGGCAGAATTTGTCGGAGATGTCCCGGTTGCTTCTGCCGCTGTTCAAATCGCAAACGAATATTGAACTTGTTCTGCTGGTAAAATCATTACCGGATAATTTTGAATTGGCAAAACATTTCCCTTCACGTGTGAAGCAATCTTGGGTAAGGGAAGAGGAAGTTGCGGACATACTCAGTTCATGTGATTACGGTTGGCTGGTAAGAACCGATTCCGTTACAAACAAAGTGGCTTCTCCTGTGAAGTTTGCCGAATACCTGGCGGCCGGATTAAAGGTCATTATATCTGATTCGCTTGGCGATTTTTCCGCCTTTGTTGCAGAACATGATTGCGGGAAAGTCATCAATGAGCTGAACCAACTGACAAGTCTGGAAAAAGTATCTCTAAGTGAAAAGCAAAGGATTGCGGAACTCGCAAAGAATCATTTTATGAAAACTGCTTATTCCGAACAATACAAAAAAGTAATATGCGCGTAGCACTTCTGACAGATGGTATAACTCCGTATGTAACGGGCGGAATGCAAAGACATTCCTATAACGTTTGTCGCTTTCTCGCCGGACAAGGTGTTTACGTTGATTTGTATCACTGTGATCCTCAGAACCGCATTTCCAAACTTCCGGATGTATTCACCGAGGAGGAAAGTAAGTATATCACGTCCATCGTTTTGCGTTTTCCGGATATGGGTAAAATGCCGGGACATTATATCCGTGAATCCTACGAGTATTCACGATTGATTGCAAATGAACTTCAAAAGCGTGCTGCTGTAGATTTTATTTATGCCAAAGGATTCACCGCTTGGCATTTACTGGCCATGAGAGAGTCCGGTAAGATCAAGTTGCCTCCGATTGGAGTAAACTTTCATGGTTATGAGATGTTTCAGCATCAGTCCGGTTTTCTGGAAAAACTGAAAGCGAAATTCCTTTTGAAAAGTCCGCTTATCTATAATGTAAAAAGAGCGGACTATGTTTTCTCTTATGGAGGAAAAATCACGGATATTATTGCCTCAATAGGGATTCCGCAGAATAAAATTGTTCAGATTCCTGGTGCTGTCGACGAGAAGTGGATCAGAGAGAACGCGGATCAACCGCATAAGCCGGTGCGATTTGTGTTTGTTGGCAGAAACGAGCCAAGAAAAGGGCTTAATGAATTGATCAAAGCGTTTCATCTGGCCTTCGGCTCTGTTGCTGAAAATGCGGAGTTGCTGATTGTGGGTTCCCATCCGGCGAGAAAGGTTCCTGCTTCGGTGAAGTTTCTTGGGGAAGTTACTTCCACGGATAAATTGAAAGAGATCTACGCGTCTGCCGACGTTTTGGTTGCTCCGAGCTATGCAGAAGGTTTTCCTAACGTGATTCTCGAAGCTATGGCGTGTGGTTTGGCCGTTATTGCAACAGAAACCGGAGCTGTGAGCATGATCGTAGGTAACGATAACGGAGTACTCCTGAGTAATCCTGATCCTGCTCTCATTGCAAACGCTTTAAAATCGTTTGCATCAATGCCGCACGCAGATCTTTACGAGCTGAAATCGGCTTCAATTGTGAAAGTCAAGGATAAATTTACTTGGGACAAAACAGGCGCACGCTTGATGGATTTCCTCAGAACCCAGGCTGCTAATGTAGCAGGCTGATAGGCAAAGTCTTCTTATTCTGACGATATTTGCTCTTAAAGGTATTCGGACTTGCTTAAGTTTCTAAAAGAACAACGACGCTTCATTTTTATACTGGCCCTGTGGGTGGCTGCCGGTATAGCTTCGGTGTGGGCTGCAATGGTTGTGATTCCGTTATCTGTTCTCATTATGCATCGTTTGAAAATGTACAGTGAGATACTCACGGGATTCCTTTTCGTTCTCATTTTGTCCGACAGCCGTCAGCCGATGTTTGCATTCGCAGCTGATGTTAAGAACGTTTTCATCTTGGTGCTGGGAGCGATGGTTTTAATGGATCGTAAATCGTTCAGTTCTCCATTTCTTGTAACTCGGAATTTTATCATTTACATTGTCATAAGTGTGTTTTGTATTTTATTGAGTGAGTTTCTGTTCAATAGTTTTCAGCGGACATTATCGTATGTCCTGATTCTGACTGTTGTTCCTGCCTACTTTATGGCTGCTTGGGCTAAATCGGGAATGGAGATTCTTAGATTTCTGATTCGATTCGGGGCACTGATTCTCGTAGCCGGCTTTGTGTTGCGCGTTGTTAATCCTGCTTTTGTAACTCTGGAAGAACGCTATACAGGATTGCTCGGAAATCCTAACGGACTCGGATTGTTTTGTACGCTCTTCATTATCATGATTTCTGTTGCCCGCGATTTGTACAAAGACTTATTGACGCGCAGGGAGTATTACACAGTGATGGCCCTTATCATTTTTTCAGTTCTGTATTGCGGATCTCGTAATGCAGTGGTTGCGATCGGTATTTTCTTCGTATTCGTTCGACTATACAAGGTTTCTCCGGTTTTCGGCTATCTCGCTTTCGTTATTCTGCTAGTGGTTTATCAGATTGTCCTCAGTAATCTGACGGATATTATTGTTGCATTAAACCTTCAGGAGTTCTTTCGACTTGAAACTCTGGAGAACGCATCAGGTCGTATTGTCGCGTGGGAATTCGGTTGGGAAAATATTAAAGAGAATATCTGGATCGGGAAGGGCATTGGTTATACTGATAACCTATACAAACTGAATTATGCCATGCTTTCAATTAAAGGTCACCAGGGAAATGCGCACAATTCCTTTATTACTTTCTGGTTGGATACAGGTATTTTCGGAATGCTCTTTTATGTTATCGCTTTAATCAGATCCTTCTACAAAGGTTACAAACGAAGTCCCTCTGCTATCCCTGCTTTGTTTGCGATTTTGTTCAGCGCGTTTTTTGAATCCTGGCTTACAGCCTCACTCAACCCTTTCACAATTATTTGTGTTATTGTGATTACTTTGCTTTCTGCTAATCTGCAAGCAGAAAAGGAGGAGGACGATACTGCTGACGAAAGCACGGAAGACGAAACAGAACAGCTCGGTGTATTGCCAAAACCGGTATGAAAAAGCTCTTGATTCTATACAGCGAACTCGCCGGCTACACTGTGGCCTGTCTGAATTATTTTGCCACCGTACATCCGGACGTGGAAATTCATCTCGTAAGTTGGCCGGTAAATCCGGAAGCTCCATTTCGTTTTCAGATTGCGGAAACAATCAAAAAGTACGACAGAAAAAAACTCGATGATCGATCGTTAAATGATCTGGTCACTGCAATCAAACCTGATTTAATACTCTGCAGCGGATGGATGGATAAAGCCTATCTCAACGCAGTTAAATCCAGAAGTTCTGAATCACGAGCAACTTTGCTGATGGATAATCGCTGGTCAGGATCCATAAAGCAAAGAGCCGCAACACTGTTGGCTCCATTCATGATCACACGGCATTTCGATTATGCCTGGGTCCCCGGAGATGATCAGAAATTTTACGCAACGAAACTGGGTTTTCGCCCTGAAAAAATCAGAACAGGATTTTATAGCGGGGATACCAATCTGTTTGCAATTAAGGAACCGAGACAACATTGTCCGCATCGTTTCATTTACGCAGGTCGTTACTACGACTTCAAAGGTGTGAGAGAATTATGGAACGAGTTCATAAAGTTCAGTGACGTTAGTCGTTCTGATTGGGAATTGTGGTGTTACGGAATCGGAGATATTGAACCTGTAACTCACCCGAAAATCAAACACTTCGGATTTCAGCAACCGGAACAGTTGGCAAATGCAGTTAAGGACGGTGGCGTATTCGTATTACCAAGTAAATTCGAACCTTGGGGTGTGGTTGTACACGAGTTCGCTGCAGCAGGATTCCCGCTTCTCTTAAGTTCGGATGTTGGTGCAGCCGCGCAGTTTCTGCGGGATGGAGTGAACGGGTATAAGTTCAATATTCATCAAACGGGTGATCTGCAAAATGCATTTCAGAAGATCGCCGAATCACCGCAGGAAGAATTGTTGAAGATGAGTCGCGAAAGTGCTCGACTGGGAAACTCAATTAATCCTGAAACATGGAGTAAAACATTGTACGATTTACTGAAGGATAACTGATCATGTGCGGATTAACCGGGATATATAACATGCACGGCACCGGAAATTTCCATGAGGAAGTTTTACGGATGAATCATGCAATGAAACACCGCGGACCGGATGACAACGGAATAGCGGATTTCAATGGTTTGTCACTTGGACACCAACGTCTCGCCATTATCGATCTCAGCCCTGCCGGGCATCAACCTATGAAACGTGAGGTTGTAACGATTGTGTTCAACGGTGAAATTTATAATTACAGAGATGTCCGCAGTAAATTAAGTCAATACGAATTCACTTCTGATTCTGATACGGAAGTTCTGATCCGTGCATGGCAACATTGGGGAGTTGAGATGCTTCAACATCTTAACGGAATGTTCGCCTTCGCAATTTGGGACGAAGCAAAGCAACAGCTTTTTATTGCGCGCGACCGGCTTGGTATCAAGCCGCTTTATTATTCGCAGAGCGGAGACAATCTGATTTTTGCCAGTGAAGTTCGCAGTCTTCTCGCTTCTGGAAAAGTGAAACGCAAGATCAATAGAAGTGCGCTTTACGATTACTTCAGTTATCAAACCGTTCACGCTCCGGCGACAATTGTGGAGAACGTTCGCATGTTGATGCCCGGACATTACATCATCGCGCATAAAGGGAAACTGAATTTTCACCAATGGTGGAAACCGGAGGTGAATGCGGCGTTTGCTGATTTGTCGGAACAGGCAATACGAAACAAAACGAGGGAATTACTCAGCGATGCAGTAAAGATCAGAATGGTTGCTGATGTACCATTCGGAGCTTTTCTCTCAGGCGGAATTGATTCCAGCCTTGTTGTTGGATTGATGCAACAGGTGTCATCTCAACCCGTGAAAACTTTTTCCGTTGTGTTCGACGACTCAGAGTTTTCAGAAGCGAAATATGCGCGACGCGTGGCAGAACATTTCGGAACTGAGCATCATGAAATTAAATTAAAGCCCGCGGACTTCCTCGATCTGCTTCCGGATGCATTGAGTGCGATGGATCATCCTAGTGGTGACGGACCGAATACATATGTCGTTTCCGGTGCAACAAGAAAAGCCGGCGTTACTATGGCTTTGTCGGGATTGGGCGGTGATGAATTGTTTGCAGGTTATCCTGTTTTCAAGCGGTTGATGAAACTTCGTGAGACAACATTGCTGAAAAATTCACCTGCTTTTGCCAGAAAATTCGTTGCGACGACAATCGGACTTTTAAGAAAAGACATCGGTTCCAGGAAGGCGGCTGAAATCCTTAAATTGAAATCAGTGAATCCGGGTTCAGCTTATCCGATTGTGCGCAAAGTATTGTTGCACGATCAGATTGAGAAACTATTCAGTGTCCCTGAAACATCTATTGATTCTCACGCTTTCACGCAGCAATTGTTCAGTCAATACGATAATCAACATCTTCTCAGCGCAGTTTCCGAAGCGGAAATAAGAACATATATGCAGAATGTTCTGTTGCGGGATACAGATCAGATGAGCATGGCGCATGCGCTTGAGGTGCGCGTACCTTTTCTTGATTACCGGTTAGTGGAGTTCGCGCTCAGCCTGAATGACAATGCAAAGTTTCCGGTAACACCAAAGAAGTTATTGGCAGATTCATTCCATGATTTTCTGCCGGATGAAATTTTCTCCAGAAAGAAAATGGGATTCGTGATGCCTTGGGAACACTGGATGAAAAACGAGCTGAGAGATTTGTGTTACTTGTCGCTGAAACGATTCGGAGAGCGGGAAGGAATTCACAGTAAAGAGCTACTGAAACTTTGGAGTAAATTCGAATCGGGATCCGGCGAAGTTTCCTGGTCGAGAATATGGCCAATTGTTGTTCTGGAAAACTGGATTGAACGGAATGAAATCGAGTGGTAAACAGCGGTTGCGTGTTTTGGTTTTTATTGACTGGTATTTACCGGCGATAAAGGCCGGTGGTCCTGTGCGTTCACTTGAAGCTATTATCGGACGATTGGCTGAAGATGCAGACTTCACGGTGATCACCAGCGATTCCGATGCAGGTTCTGTTCATCCTCTTTCAGGAATTGAAACTGATAAATGGACGAAAGCTCCGGACGGCACAAAGATTTTTTACTGCGGTGCGCAAACAGATCCGGTTGGCATTGCGGAGAAACTGCTGCAGGTTGAATCATATGATTGCTTATACATCAACAGCGTTTTCTCTTACCGTTTTGCAATACGTCCGATAAGGAAACTGAAACACTATTTCCCCGGGAAGCGAACAATACTTGCACCTCGTGGTATGCTTGGAGCAGGAGCGTTGCAGATAAAATCAACGAAAAAGAGATTGTTCATCACTGCTGCAAAATGGACCGGTATGTTTCGCGATATCCAGTGGCATGTTTCTTCAGAGCAGGAAGCTAAGGAAGTTCGTTCCGTTTTCGGTAATGATCGTGCTATTGTCATTGCTCCGAATCTCGCTTCCGTTTCCGGGAAAGATCTTTCCGGTCGCAGTAAATCTTCTGGCATATTACGCCTCGTGTTTTTGTCGCGCATATCACCGAAAAAGAATCTGCTGCTTGCCATTGAAAGTTTACGTTCCGTAAGTAATGCGACAATAACTCTGGACGTGTATGGGCCGGAAGAAGATGAGCAGTATGCAGCTGAATGTAAAATCGCTGCCCGTGATCTGCCGTCAAACATAGTGGTCCGCTTTAACGGTCCTTACGAACGTTCACAAATTCAGGAGATATTCGCTGACAAACATTTCACGATTCTTCCTACGCATCATGAAAATTTCGGTCACGTGATTATTGAATCATTGGCATTCGCATGTCCGGTAATTCTCAGTCGATTCACCCCATGGCAGAATCTCAAGGAACAGAAATCCGGAATGAATTGTGATTTAACAGCTGCGGACTTCACAAAAGCAATAGAAGTAGCCGCGGCTCTTTCCGAAGCTGATTACAATGAGTGGGAGAAGGGTGCTTTAAATTCGGCCGCGAAATTTTTATCTGATGATAAGGCGCGCGCAGTAATGCTGAACGTTTTCAGGAACGCAACTGACCGGAAATAATCTTTAGTTTTCTTCCTGCGTGTCGAACTGATCGTCGTTCTTCACAGTCATCTTTACCAGATCAACGCTGTGACGGAATCGCTTGAGGATTACAAACTCGTAACCGCCGAACTCCTTCTTTTCATTAACAGCTGGAATTCTGCCGTACATCCAGTTCAACAAACCGGATACTGATTCGTAATGCGGACTCTCAGGTAACGCAATTGGAAGCACGTCATTCACATCGGAGATGGAAGCCATTGCATTCACAATGAATTCCGTGTCGGATTTTTTCTCCACTGCCGGCTTCTCTTCATCGTACTCATCCTGAATTTCGCCAACAAGTTCTTCAATGACGTCTTCAAGTGTAACGAGTCCTGTGATACCGCCGAATTCGCTGGTTACAATTGCCATCTGAATGTGCAATGTCTGGAATTCGCGAAGCAGATCATTAATACGTTTACTCTGCGGAATGAAATGTGCCGGACGAATGATATTCTCAATATCTTCCTTAATCAGACGCGATTGCTTCATCAGCTTCAGCATGTCTTTCATGAAGATGATCCCGATTACATTGTCCAGTGAATCCTTGTAAACCGGCATGCGCGAATATCCTTCGTCAATCATGCGATCCAGAATTTCCTTAGGCTCCGACTCGATGTCAATTGCGGAAATCTTGGTACGTGGAACCAGAATCGATTTTACAACACGATCATCAAACTCAAATACATTCTGAATGAGCTCGTGTTCTGACTGTTTGATAGCTCCCCCTTCTTCAGACTCCGTGAGAAGCATTCTTAACTCTTCTTCTGAATGAATCTCTTCGTGTTCCGGTGTCATTTGCACACCGAAAATCCGAAGTACCAAACGGGTTAACTTGTTAATGATCCATACGAAAGGCGAGAATATCGTATTGAACAGTCGAAGTGGCCATGCAATAAGAAGTGACGTCTCGAGAGAATAACGGATCCCGATTGTTTTCGGAACCTGTTCACCGATAACCATGTGAATGATTGTGATCAAACCAACACCCGTAATCAGGGAAATGGTATGAATCAAACCTTCATTTACAGTCCAATTGAACTTGTTGAAGAGTTTGATGAACAGATGCGTCATGTAAGGTTCACCTACAAAACCGAGTACGAGACTGGAAACGGTAATTCCCAGCTGACAGGCCGACAGATAGCCGTCCATGCGATCGATGATGTGTCTTACGATTTTAGCGCGCGCACTTCCTTGGTTGACTTTAAGATCAACCTGAGAGGAACGCACTTTTACGATTGCAAATTCAGCTGCAACAAAAAACGCATTGAGAAGTACAAGTAGAATAATGAGAAGCAGATCGGGCCCCATAGAGATGTCAAATATACAAAGAATCAGGGAATGCTGTTTTTCAGAGTTTTAAACGATGTTTTGTCAGTAACGAAGTACAGTATCCGAAATAACGCTCAACTTTTGTTTTCTGTGCGATTAATTGTCGCACAGCGTATATTTGGGATTGTGAATTCGCAGAAAAGCAATCTCGCTGCCTACAATAACAGCTGGTACAACCCCGGAAGGAATGTCTTGATTCGGTTCATCTGGCATTGTCTAAGTGCTGCATTCGTGAATTCCGCATTTCCGTTCAGCGGGTTTAAGATTTTTCTGCTTCGCACATTCGGTGCTTCCATTGGAAACGGAGTGGTAGTGAAGCCCCACGTCAATGTGAAATATCCTTGGTTTCTCACTATTGGAGCTTACACGTGGATCGGCGAAAATGTCTGGATCGATAATCTTGCTGCTGTAACAATAGGAAGTAATTGCTGCCTGTCGCAAGGCAGTTACATTCTTACAGGCAATCATGATTACTCCAAATCTACTTTTGATCTGATGGTAAAGCCGGTTGTAATGGAAGATGGTGCATGGCTCGGCGCCAAAGCAGTATTGTGTCCCGGAGTGACAATGAATTCGCACAGCGTATTGGCTGTAGGATCGGTAGCAACTTCCGATTTGGAAGAAAACACAATTTATCAGGGTGTTCCTGCTGTTAAAGTGCGTGAAAGAGTAATCAGCAACTGATTTCCAACTTTCGATTTCCTCCGGCAATATTTACCTTCACACTGTTATGTCGCATCATACTGTTCAGGATAGAATTGAATCGCTCCGTAAAGAACTCGAAGAGCACAATTACCGTTATTATGTATTGGCTGAACCTGTAATCAGTGATTACGAGTTTGATAAAATGCTTGAAGAGCTCAATGCTCTTGAAAAGCAACATCCTGAATTTTTCTCTGAGAATTCTCCGACTCAACGTGTAGGCGGAACAGTGACAAAGGAATTTGCAACTGTTAAGCATCGTTATCCAATGTTGTCGCTTGGAAATACTTACAGTGATGAAGAGATTCTTGAGTTTGATGAGCGTGTACGTTCCGGATTAGGAACTGATTCTGCCGAGTATGTTTGCGAACTGAAATACGACGGCGTTGCAATCAGTCTTCGATATGTCAAGGGAGAGTTGGTTCAGGCTGTTACACGTGGCGATGGCGTTCAAGGTGATGATGTAACAGCGAACGTGCGCACCATAAAAACGATTCCGTTAAAGCTGAAGCAGGGAAATTATCCTGATGAGTTTGAAATCCGCGGTGAAATTTTCATGCCTCGTGCGGTATTCGATGCAATAAACAAAGAGAAAGAGGAAGCCGGCGAACCCTTGCTCGCTAATCCGCGTAACTCCGCTGCAGGAACTTTGAAGATGCAGGATTCGGCAGTTGTAGCGTCACGAAAGCTGGATGCTTACATGTATTTTCTTTTAGGAGAAAATCTGCCATTTAAAACGCATTTCGAAAGCTTGCAGGCGGCAAAGTCATGGGGATTTAAAGTTCCTGAGCACGCAAAACCGGTGCAGAACGTTGATGGAATCCGCAAGTATATTGAACACTGGAATACAGAACGATTCAAACTCGGTTTTGATATCGATGGAGTGGTGCTCAAACTCAATAATTACGATCAGCAGAAAGCTTTGGGATTTACAGCGAAATCTCCTCGATGGGCGATCGCATACAAATTCAAGGCCGAGCAAGTTTCCACGATACTCAATGAAATTACTTATCAGGTTGGACGAACCGGTGCAATAACTCCGGTAGCCAATCTTAAACCTGTTCTGCTGGCTGGAACTACTGTGAAACGCGCTTCTCTGCACAATGCCGATATCATTGAAAAACTGGATGTGCGTGAAGGAGATACGGTTTACGTGGAGAAGGGTGGCGAGATCATACCGAAGATTGTGGGTGTTGATTTGTCAAAGCGACATAATCATTCGCACCCGCATCGTTATATAGATAAATGTCCGGAGTGCGGAACTGAATTGGTACGCAGAGAAGGTGAAGCTGCTCATTATTGTCCGAACGATTCCGGTTGCCCGCCGCAGATCAAAGGCAAACTGGAACACTTCGTTGGGCGTCGTGCAATGAACATTGATTCATTGGGAGAAGAAACCATTGCGCAGTTGTTTGACGCCGGGTTGATTCACAACATCGCTGATATTTTTACGCTGAATGAAAAGCGAGAACAGTTGCTGCAACTCGATCGTATGGCAGAAAAGTCGGTGAACAAACTGTTGGAAGGTATTGAGCTTTCCAAGAAGGTTCCGTATGAGCGCGTGTTGTTCGCAATCGGTATTCGTCACGTAGGAGAAACTACAGCGAAAAAGATCGCGGGGGCATTTCACAATATCGATGCTCTGATGAATGCAACACGGGAGCAATTGCTGGAAGTGCCGGAAGTAGGAGAGATTCTTGCAGACAGCATACTTGACTGGTTTTCGGTTGACGAACACAGAGAAATGATTGCATTTCTCCGGAAGCAGGGACTGCAATTCGAATTGAGTGAAGAGCAATTGTCTGCGAAGTCGGACAAGCTTGCCGGTAAAACATTTGTTGTATCGGGCGTATTCACCAGATCACGTGATGAAATCAAAAACCTGATTGAAATCAACGGCGGGAAGAATACAGGTTCTGTTTCAGGCAAAACCTCTTATCTTGTAGCGGGTGACAGTATGGGTCCTGAGAAAAGAGCCAAGGCTGAGAAATTGGGAGTTCCCATCATCACCGAAGCAGAATTGCTGAAACTTATTGAATAGTTCGATGTCGTTGATAGATTCAATAAAACTGAAACTCGCCATGGGTAAGATCCGAGAAGATGCCGGAAAGGTTTCGCGCTTCCCGAGAGTTTTCAATATCGACGATTCGAAATACATCGGAATAGCTTTTGAGTATACTACACCTGAGGATTTTGACCTGCTCAAGAAGTACGTCATTTATCTTCGTGAGCACAAGAAGAAGGTTAAAGTGATTGGCGTTTACAGCGGCAAAACCGAACCGCCGGTGCAATACTCAAAAGTGGATTACGACTTCATCAACGACAAGGAATTCGCCTGGTGGGGAAAACCGTCTTCGCATCTCGTAAGCAACTTCATCGACGAACCTTTCGACATTTACATTGATCTTAATTTCAAGGATCATATCGCTTTGCGTTATGTAGCTTTCAATAACCGGGCAAGTTTCCGCATTGGTCATTACAACGAACAGGATCAGGCTCCGTTTGATCTGCTCATTTCCGTTCCTAAGGAAAGCGGACTGAAACCGTATTTGCGCGAGGTAGATGTTTGTCTGCAGAAGCTCAATAAACCTGCACAAGGAGAATAACGCGTTAATAAGTTGCAGAGCTATTTGCAACTTTTGTGCAGAACAAATCCCAATTTTACGTCCGATTTAAAACCCGAAACCCGTTATACAATGGCATCCAGGAAAACAATACATGTACTCGCCGGTACCGGTGTAGCTGTAGTTACTCCTTTCAAACCGAATGGAAGTGTAGATTTCGATTCACTCACAAAAGTGATCAATCATATCATTAAGGGAAAATGTGAGTATCTCGTGATTAACGGCACTACTGCAGAATCTCCTTGCCTGAGTAAAGAAGAGAAAGCAGCTATATTGCGTCATGCTGTTGAAGTTGTGAAGCTCCGCGTTCCGGTGGTTTTCGGAGTTGGAGGAAACAATACTGCTGAGGTTGTAGAGAATCTGATGCATACGGATTTTACTGGGGTGTCTGCAATTCTCTCAGTGGCGCCTTACTATAACAAACCGAATCAGGACGGATTGTACGAGCATTTCAAAGCGGTGGCTAAGGCTTCTCCGCTTCCAGTGATTCTGTACAATGTACCCGGTCGTACCGGTATGAACATGTCTGCAGCAACTACTTTACGTCTGGCGAAAGATTTTCCTGTGTTCATCGGTATTAAAGAGGCTTCCGGAAATATGGAGCAGATCATGCAGATTCTGAAAGATCGTCCAGCTGACTTCCTCGTTATTTCAGGTGATGATTTACTCACAATGCCTATGATTGCATGCGGCGCTGAAGGTGTAATTTCTGTTGTGGCGAATGCGTTTCCGAAATTGTTTTCCGATATGGTTCGAACCAGCCTTGCGGGTGATTTCAAAACGGCTTCAAAGAACCACTACAAACTCATGCACGTAACACAATTGTTCTTTGCTGATGGTAATCCCGGAGGTGTGAAAGTTGCATTGGCTGCTCAGAAACTTGGTACAGAAAAACTTCGTCTGCCATTAATGCCAGTTAATCGAAATGTTCGCGCCGGAATTCTGGCTGAGACCCGGAAATTGTTGAAGGGTTAATCAGGTATTCTCAACTTTCCTGTTCATTTGACAGTATTCTTACAATCCGCCTTGATCAGGCGGATTTTTTTTGCCACCTTCGTACAGCATCCCTGTTAAATTCTTACGGATCGCATAAGAACCACCATGAAAAAATTATTACAAACTTCTCTCGCATTTATTGCGATGACCACCTGTGTTGCCTTGTCAGCACAAAGTTCACTCAACGTAACTCAGTCTGATGCGTTACCGATTCCCGGCCAAACACTGGCTAACATCTGCGGCTACACAGCTCCTAATGGCAATGAATATGCATTGTTGGGCGGTGAAAGCGGAATGATCATTGTTGATATTACCGTTCCGACAAACGTTGTACAGATTGTACAGATTCCAATGGTGACGAACCTTTGGAAGGAAATTAAAGTGTATCAGAATTACGCATACGTTACAACTGAAGGCGGCGGCGGAGCACTGCAGATCGTGGATCTTTCTGCTATTCCTGCAACTAACGCTTCTGCATACAGCTATCACACTTATACCGGAGACGGCGCAATCAACAACCAATTGTCTACCGTACATGCATTGCACATAGATACAACGAAAGGATTCTGTTACCTGTATGGTACAAACCTTTTTAACGGCGGTGCAATTTTTCTTGATCTGAATACGGATCCATATAATCCGACTTACGCAGGACATTATGAGAATCCATCTTTCCCGTATGTGCATGATGGATATGTAGACAACGACACGCTTTTTGCTTCTCACATTTATGCGGGTGTATTCACAATGGTGGATTGCACCAACAAATCCAATCCGGTGGTACTCGCTACTCAGGCTACACCTACCAACTTCACGCATAATACCTGGATTTCGGATGATCGTAATTTCCTTTTCACAACAGATGAAAACACCAACTCGTATCTCGGGGCATACGACATTTCCAATCCTTCAAATATTCAGGAAGTGGATCGCATCCAGTCATGGAATCCGAACAGCGGTTCTATTGTACACAATACACATATTCTGAATAACTGGGCAGTAACGTCATGGTACCGCGACGGCTTTGTAATTACCGACGTAACGCGTCCGCACAACCTTGTGAATGTTGGCTGGTATGATACATACAATGGCCAAGGAAATGGTTTCGATGGAGCTTGGGGCGTATTCCCGTTCTTCCCTTCGGGAACTATTGTGGTGTCGAATATCGATGAAGGTTTATTCGTGTACTCACCAACATACGTGCGTGCATGTTACCTCGAAGGAAACGTGTTTGACAGCATTTGCGGAACTCCGCTTTCAGGTGTAACTATTACAATATCATCAGTAAACGTTTCAACAACTTCTGACATCAGCGGCAATTATGCAACCGGAACCCCGACTCCCGGAACTTACACAGTAACTTACTCTAAACCGGGTTATACCACTGTTGTGATGAATAACGTTGTATTCGCACCAGGACAGGTTAACCTGTTTAATGTTGCAATGACGGCTCCGGGCGCAGTTTCATTGAACGGTCACGTTGAAGATGCAACTTCCACTGCAGCTTTGTCTGCAGTTCCGGTACTGGTTTACGATGTGAATACAACATATCAATTCACAAGTGACGGTTCAGGCGATTTCTTCAATTGTACCGTGATACCGGGAACTTACAATGTGGTTGCGGCAAACTGGGGATATCAGACTTTGTGTACATCTGACACAATCAATGCTTCTTCAGGAGTATTGACACTGGATCTTGATCGCGGTTATCAGGATGAGTTCACTTTCGACCTCGGTTGGACAGTGAGCAGTACAGCAAATGCCGGAATCTGGGAACGTGGTGAGCCAATTGGAACAACTTTCAATACAAACAATGATGCTAATCCGGATACCGATGTAAACGGGGATTGTACCGATCAGTGCTATGTAACAGGTAATGCCGGTGGAAGCGCTTCTCAGGATGACGTTGATAACGGTAAAACAACATTGACAAGCCCTGTAATGGATCTCACTACTTACGGTGACGCATGGATACACTACAGCCGTTGGTTCTTTAACGATGGAGGAAGCGGCAACCCGAACGATACCATGTTCATTCGCCTTACTGACGGAACAACAACTGTAACACTTGAAAAAGTTCACCGCAATTCAGCAAATAACTCCAGCTGGGTCAATCGCAGCTACCGTGTGTCTAACTACCTTACACCAACTGCAACCATGCGTTTGATCGTGGAAGTTCAGGATTTTTCACCTGGTCACCTTGTTGAAGGTGCATTCGACAACTTCGTGGTTGCTGATTCAAATGCAGTGGCTGTACCGTCTGTTGAAGCTGCGAATACAGGAATCAAAGTTTATCCTAATCCTTTCAATGGTTCTACAACAGTTGCTTATTCGTTTGATACAAACAACGATATTCAAATGGAAGTTGTAGACCTCACCGGTCGCGTTGTTATGTCTAACAGCGTGAACAATTCAACGGGAACTGTTGAAGTAGGAGCAGGGCTGGCTGAAGGAATTTATGTTGTGCGATTTGTTGATGCAACGGGAGTTCTTTCTCAGGAACGGATCGTGAAAACGAAATAATTCAGATCAATCCGGTATACGAAACGCATCACTGAAAAGTGATGCGTTTTTTTTATGCTTAGCATTGTCGTATCAAGCCAATGGAAACTCCTACTTTTGAATCAATGAAACGGATCGGATTAACAGGCGGTATTGGGAGCGGAAAGACTATGATTGCAGAACTATTCCGCAATCTGGGTGTGCCTGTTTTTAATTCCGACGACGCAGCGAGAAAGATTCAGAATGAAAATGTTGAGGTGAAAAATCGCATCACAGAAATTTTCGGTGATGTTTATGATCTTCCCGACAAAACATTGAACCGTAAGAAAGTGGCTGCATCGGTTTTTTCTGATGCTGCACTTCTCGAGAAGCTTAACGCTGTTGTGCATCCTGCCGTGGGCGAAGCATTTGAAAAGTTCTGTTCTCAGAATTCAGAAGCCGATTACGTAATTAAAGAGGCTGCCATCATTTTCGAAGCCGGAATAGAAAAGCACCTTGACGGAGTGATTCTCGTTACCGCACCCGAAACTATTCGCATCGATCGTGTGATGAAACGCGATAACATTACAGCAGAAGAAGTCATTGCGCGTATTCGTAAACAATGGCCGGATGAACGCAAAATGCAAATGGCAAAATGGTGCATTCGCAACGACGGAAAGTTTCCGCTATTGCCGCAAGTCATTAAAATTCACGAAGCAATTTCCCGTTGATTACTTGATGCCGGCAAGCATCTTTTCCGCAAGTCCACCGATAAGCGGCGTTGGTTTCATCTTCCCGTTGATGGCATTCACCAAACCTAGAATTACGAAAATCAATGTTGTAATCCCGACAACCGGCAACAGAAATACGGACATGAAGAACAGAAATGGTGCGGTGATCATGATCACAATAAAGCAGCACAGATAAGCAATCCAGATACCCAATGCCTGACGTAAGTGGAAGGCTCCGAATCTGGTTTTATCGTTCTGATGCATCACAATAGCGATGATCCAGCCGATCAATGTGCAATAAGAGAGAATACCTATTGTTTTGCCTTTTTCAACGTCTTGTTGATCGTTCAATGGCTGATTGGGAATGTTGTAATCCATGATATGGGTTTTTTGTAAAGTTATAAAACGCGTTTAAAATCCCGTTGTGAATATGCGCCTTGCTCCATTATATCCGCAGTGCACATATTGGTCGTAAGCTTTTGCTGCACGATCGCAGATTTTTTCTCCGGGCTCACGAAGCAGCCACCCGTCAATTCCGGCTTTCAGAACATATGCTTCAGGACCCAGCAGGTTTGTAGTCCACAAAACCGGATTTGCTCCTGCAGTGCGGATCGCATCTTTGAAATACAATTTGCTCGCACATGCAAGAATGAAAACATCTTTGTTGCTGCTGTCTTTCCGTACGGGCGGATTCTCAATTGTAAAATCCATAAGTCCGTCATGACCTACATAACTCACCAATTGAGCCTGACCTAACATTAATGTCTTGATCGAGCCGTTATCGTTAACCGTCAGCGTGTCGTAGTTATTTCCGGATGCGCTCTTCAGGAACTCCACCGTGCAAGGTTTAATACGTGCACCGCGCCAGGCATCGGCTACCATGATACAATTGTATCTTCTGTGCTTCCAGACACATCGCTCCAGTATTTCCGTTGTTGGTTTCTTAATCGTGGCAATCAACCTCCAATCTTCGCTGTTGTTGAAGTAAGTTCGCACTCCGTACCCGTTTCCCCAATACAAATTGTTGTCGGGATCGTTACCATTGCCCATTCGTTTCGAAACCGGTACAATTCCTTGAGAGTCGTTATCACACAATGCAACATAAACATGAATGAGGCGAAGAGCAGAATCGCCGGCAAAGTTCACATCAGCAGACTTTGTTGGACTAAGAATCACGTCGTTACGGAAACCGAAAAGAATTCCGGTAATCCCCAGCAGAATAAAGAAGACTGTTTTTTTTCTTGATGCCATTGTTTGTCAAAACGTACCTTTGTGCGCAATGAGAGTCGAAGATCGCGCGAAATACAATTCAATTTTATATCTGATTCTGTCCGTGGTTCTGCGCTGGAGCTACAATCTGAGTTTCATGTTTACGCGGATTTTCTCTCCTGTTGAAAGTGCAACTTTGCACATGGTTGCAGCTTTGGGTTCTGTTGCGCTGGCGTGGATGTCTTTACAGTTATATCGTAAATCAAGTCCGACGGGTTCAAATCTGGGTTGCTTCTATCTGATCTTCCTGTTCATCAATCTGATCATGTCCGGCGGAGCTGTTTTCGCGGCATTGATTCATTTGTTTGCCGTAAATGGCGGTGAGATTGAAAGTCTCTGGCTCCTTTAATCAGTACTATTTTCCTGCGTGAACGCGCTTTGAACGTAAACGTTGCAAAGCCATTTCGCTTATTAAACCGGCTGCAACCGGCACTGAACAGAGCGCTAATGTGTATAGAATCTGTACGGAAGTAAGAATCGTTGTAATACTGCCCGAATCCTTCATTTGCGATAAAGCGAAGAATAAAGACATTAAACCAAAACTTACGATCCGTAGCCACATCAGGTTCATTTTCAGTGAACTTACGAGAAGAATTATTGAAGTTAGTGCTCCGATAAGCTCAACCGTGTTCATCAATCCTGCATAATGAAATGGGGCGATGTAAAGAGCACTGATGATGAACAACAGATACAGTGCGGGGCCAGGAAGTGATTTACGCGAAGCGTAACTGAATACAAATCCCGCCAGGAGGAGAATAAGAACCGAAACCCATGGCTGTACCAAAACATCGGCAATACGTTCTGCAATTCCAGGTGCATGATGAACAACTGTCAGATTGCTCAAACCTGCACGATAAAGTACTTCATGCATGGTTTCATCTCCCAACACCACTTCTTCACTTTCATGAGCTGATGGTGTCAAATCTTGATTCTCAACTTGAGGAATTACAGCAATGTTGCGTTGTGCGTTTACATTTCTGGAGTGAATTGCTGCTGCCTTGCGATTTGTGATTACAGTTGACTTTCCGGATTTGAAAACGCTGTCCTTGCCGCCTGAAACAAATGCCGAGGCTGAACCTGCGTTGTCATTAACAACAATCATCACCGGTTTTTCGAAGTCGCGAATTTCCTGACGGATATTTTCTGCATCATCCCAACCGCCTGCAAAACTGTTGATGCGAATGAGCACGCAAGCCGCATTCATGCTTCTTGCTTTTTCCAAAGCGGAATGCGTTTGATTCACTGAAGCAGCTCCGGTTTCATTACCGAGATCTACAGTGTAAACAATGTTCGCGTCGCTTTTATCGGAGTTGGATGCCAGACTTTTTCCATCTGTTCCGTCAACGGCTACACCGATAGGCATAGAGATTTCCGTTGTTCCTGCACCGGTAGTATTACCTGCGCCATCGTTAAGACCCGGACCAAATCCTTTGCCGATTTTTGGACGTGTTGCCAATGCCGGCAAAGCCAGCACCATAACAAGTGTAACCGTAATGATCTTCTTGAGATTCATTTCAGGATTTTTCGATCTCCTAAGGTAATAAAAAAACGGAGAATCAACGCTTTAACTTTGGATCTAATGCATCCCGCAAACCTTCTCCAATTAGGTTGTAAACCGTTACTACCAGGAAAATGGCAAGACCCGGGAATACAATCAGCCACCAGGCATGGAAATTTTCCCTTCCCTGATTAAGTAATTTGCCCCATGTGATCACATCTTGCGGCAATCCGACTCCAATGAAAGAAAGTCCGGATTCAATCAGAATGGCGGCGGCAATTCCGAATGCAATGGAAACCAAAGACGGAGCCATCCCGTTGATCAACGCGTGACGGAAAATGATGCGTTTCTCAGGAAAGCCCATCACTCGAGCTGCACTGATGTAATCCATGCTGCGGATTTTCAGAAATTCTGCTCTTGTGAATCGTGCAATGCCGGTCCATGATGTAAGACCGATGATTACCATGACATAAATGATGGAATATTCTTTCACCATTGCGGCGAGTGAAATAATCAGGATCATCACCGGAATGGAATTCAGTATTTCAATGCCGCGCGAAATCATGGTGTCCAACGGCACGAAAATCTGTTTACCCAGAAAACTTCCTTTGCTGATCAAACGACCGATTGTTCCGAAGATCACAATTACGAAGGCGAATACTGCAATGCTGATGAGCAGTGCAATCAGGAATGAAAAACCGGAGTCGCCCATTGCATCCGTAAGATTGTAGGCACGCACATGAAATGCATAGAACCAGGCAAACGGCAACGACAGAATGATCATGTAGTAACGACCTCTTGCGAGTTGCAATCTGTTATCGCCAAAATATCCTGCAACAGCACCCAGAAACAATCCGATGATGGATGCGATTCCCATGGATATGAATCCTATACTCAATGAAATTCGTGTGCCGTGAATCAATCCTGCTAAAACATCTTCTCCGGATTCATTCGTTCCTAAACGGTGACGAAAGCGGGATGGCATGTGCAATGTGTCGCCTTCATTCGTAATGAATCGTTGCGGATCTCCCGGACCAACCCATCTGCGATTTGCTTTGTCTTTTGTGGTTGGCGACCAAGGAACGGGAGCCCAGAAAACAGATTCGTATTCCAGACGCTTCCAGTCTGTAATATCGAGCTGCAGATTAATGCTGTCGCCGCTTTGCGGATCCTGAAATCTGTAGTTGGTTTCTCCGGTGAAAGCCGGGTAGAAAGTTTGTCCTTTGTATTTTGCATACAATGGCCTTTCATTCGCAATGTATGGTGCAAGTAACGCAATCATTGCAAAAACAGAAAGCACATAAAGTGAAACGAGCGCGGGTTTATTGCGCTTGAATTGTTTCCAGGAATATTTCCTGAAACTGAATTCCGGTTGCTGAACCGTTTGTATTTCTTTCTCCTGCGTGCTCATGATTTGGAATAAGAAATACGTGGATCTGCAATGGCGTAAAGTATATCTGCAACAAGATATCCGATTAATGTCATGAAGCCTGACAAAGTAAACACCGCAACGATCATCGGGTAATCTTTCGTTTGGACGGCAGTAAGAATTTCTGGCCCCATTCCGGGAATACCGAAGAGATATTCCAGAATTACGGAACCGCCCACAGCCAATGGAAATATGTTCGCGAATACAGTGATGATCGGCAAAAGTGCGTTGCGCAATCCATGTTTGTAATAAATAAGGTAAGTGGAAAGACCTTTGGCCTGCGCGGTACGCATAAAATCTTGAGAAGATATTTCAAGCATGGCAACGCGCATTGTGCGACTCAGAAATGCAAGCGAACTGTATGTGTAGCAGATCAATGGTAAAACGAGATACGGCCAAGTTATGTTGAACTTCTCCCAGAGAGTTGCGTCTTCAGGAATTCCGGTTGCAGGACCAACTCCGTTTGCAGGAAGAATGCTGAGTACATCCGGATTGGCGAACGTCATCAAGAGTAAAGTTCCCATGAAGAAGGACGGTAGCGAATAGAGCATGAACAGTACTACGGAAGAACTTCGGTCGAAGAATGAACCGCGTTTAGCTGCTGCCTGAACACCGATTGGAATGCTGATGAGATAGGCGAGTAGGACAGACATTGCAGTCAGCGACATTGACCAAGGCAACGCACGACCGATCGTTTCTGTTACCGGTTTTCTGGTTGCGTAGGAAACACCGAAGTCACCGCGCAACACTCCGCGACAATGTTCGGAGCCATTTCCGGTCAGCCAGTTTCCATCACCGAAAAGCCAGCGATGGTACTGATTGTATCCGTAGAAGCGCAAAGCCGGAATCCATGTTTTCCATTGTGAAGAGTTGCTTTCCACTGCAACGAATGTGTTTTCGCAATTGCTGAGCAGGGAATTGAATCGCTGAAGAAAATTGTTTGCACCGAGATAAGAGAATCTTCCGCATTCAGACTGAAGCACATCAATCTTTGATTTGATTTCCGTTGCGTCATGTGTCCGAAGCAGTGAAATGCATTTTTGCGCAAAGTTATCTTCGATGATCAGTAATGAATCTGAGCTGATTTTCTTCAGCAGATTGCTATCAGCTTCAGTGCGTATCAATGCTTCATTGCGAAGCGCAGAAACTGCACGGTAGTATTCCTGTATGAATTCCCAATTGCCGTATTCGCGAATGAGGCGCTCCAGATTTTCTTTTTGACTTTTGTCTTTGATCAGGTGGAGTGTGTCGGGCTCGGATAAACTCGTCAATGTGAAATAGAACACGGGTAAATCCAGTCCGAGTTCGTGTCTTAACTCGTCCTTTGCTTTCGTTATCCCTGCATTGGAAGCAGAAGAACCGTCTCCGCCTTTCGCACCGGCAAACAGATTCTCCACAGGATCACCCGGAGCGTTGATGCTGATTACGAACGCAATCAATGAAATGACAAACAACGTCGGAATGAAAATCAGAATACGACGCAGTATGTATTTCAGCATTCCTGAAAGTCGAGATTAATTAGTTGTAGTAACAACAGCACCCGGAGCCCACATTCTCAATGCAGGAAGGAAAACACCCGGCTTTTCCCAATACATGTTGGCGTTATCGAAGCGTTTGTGAATCGCAACTTTGCGCGGAACCATGAAAAGAAAAACGTAAGGTTGTTCATCGTATATGATAGACATCAACTTGCGCTCCATTGGATTTCGTAAACTGTCAACGATCTGAACACGGATAGAATCCACGAGCTTGTCGGTTTCCGGAGTTCCGAATCCAACGTAATTGGATCCGCCGTTTGCCCATTGTTCTGAATGCCAGATCTGCTTATAATCTTCAGGGAAAGCACTGCCTGACCATGCACCAAAATACATATCGAACTCGTGCATCGGAAGCTGCTGATAGAAAGTAACGAATTCCAGGCTGCGGATGTTTGCAACAACTCCGGCCTTGTAGAGCGACTCTTTAATGTCTTTCGCCATGTTAGCGCCCGCAACATTGCCTGTCATGATCATAAGCTCGAATTCGAATTGTACTTTTTTGCCATTGATCATTTTATCGCGAATGTTGTCGCCGTCGGTGTCTTTCCATCCGGCTTCATCAAGCAGCTTCTTCGCCTTCTCGATGTCGTATTCAAGCGGTTTCAGATTCGGATCAAAAACATCTTTACGTGTAGGCGTTACAGCGCTTGACATGCGCACTGCTTGTCCGTCGAGATAAGTTTGATTCATTTCATCGCATGGAACAAGATGAGCAATTGCTCTGCGTACTTTCTTGTCGGTGAAGAAAGGGGTGCGGTTCACCGATTCCGGTTTCATGTTAAAGCCCATGTATTGCCAGTCGAAATTGTACACGAACGCGGAGTGGAAATTGCGGTTGAAGGAGGAATCCTTCTGCAATTCAAATAAACCATGCGTGGAAATCCAACTTGATACGTCAATCGTCTGATTTTTCAGTTCGAGAGCGATTGCATTCTCGTCGGTAATCACACGGCAAATGATTTTCTCCGGATACGCAGCATCATAGTAACCCGGGCTTGCCAATTTCTGTGTCCAATGACCTGTTTTGCGTGTCAATTCCAATCGGGATTTATCTTCCCATGCGGTTACTTTGTATGGTCCCAGTCCATTTAGGAAATTGATATCGCGCCCGTATTTCGGATCGTTGAATTCTTTGCCCCATGCTTCCAGATCAGCATGCTGGGTTTTGGAGAATTCCGGATCGAGGAATTGATCAATGCTGTATTTCTTCAGCACTCCTTCTTTATCATGATACTTCTCCTGCATGATTGCGATATCACCGAACATGGCAACGTTGTACACAAATCGTTTATTGAAAATAACTTTGAATCGATTCGGTACCGCGGGATCTTTCTCAATCGTTTTCGTGAATTCAAAAAGCGCTTTGTACTGCGGGTTGTTGGTTTGCGGACATGTCTGTGCCTTCATCGTGAAGATCACATCATCAACGGTAAGCGGAGAACCATCGTCCCAGGTAACGTCATTTCTCAGATCGTAGGTGTACACCAATCCATCTTCGGAAACTTCAGGCATTTTCGTAATCAGATCAGGACGTAACTCCAATGTCTGGAAGTCGATATTCAGAAGGAAACGCTGCGTGTAATCCTGAATCATACGGCGCGGATTGGAAGCTCCGTTTGTGGGATGAAGGTTATCCGGTTCTGCGCGCCAATGATAAACAACCACGTTTTCCTTGGACCAATCATCCTGCCATTTGTCCGCTTTCTTATTCAGGATGTATCTCACATCGTTAGAAGAACTGTCGGATCCGGAAGTTTTACCGTCGGAGAATTTTCCTTCGGGAGTATCGGAACAGGAAATCAGACCAGCAGCAATAGAGAGAGCAAACAGACCTGTTGCGAATTGATTTTTCATAGTCATGGGCAGATGATTCGCAAATATAACACCCCTGACACATAAACAATCTGAAATGTGTCAGAATACAGACGCCAAAAAAACGTTTCAAATTCGGCGCATTAGTTAAAAGAATTTATAAATTTGCAGCCCGTATTCGGTTCCCAGGTGAGGTGGGTGAGAGGCCGAAACCAACAGTTTGCTAAACTGTCGTACGGGTCAAACCGTACCGAGGGTTCGAATCCCTCCCTCACCGCAAATTCAAACGCCCGGCTTTGCCGAGGCGTTTTATTTTTTGTGCGGCACGCAAGCGAGCTTGCAGTGAAGCGTAAAAAATAAAATGCCGACGGACGCAGAGCGGACGGGGTGTTTGGGTTTTGCAGGACACACCAAAAGGATCATCGCAGATAATCCAACCTGTATCAAGGCATTTTGTTTGCTGGACTCCCAAACAGGATCAACGCAGTTAATCCCCAACCCGAAGGTCACATTTGATTTTGACTTTGGGTGAATGCGGGATCATCGCAGATCATCCAACCTGTATCAAGGCATTTTGTTTGCTGGACTCCCAAACAGGATCAACGCAGTTAATCCCACCACCCTAAGGGCACATTTGATTTTGACTTTGGGTGAATGCGGGATCATCGCAGATCATCCAACCCGTATCAAGGCATTTTGTTTGCTGGACTCCCAAACAGGATCAACCCAGGTAATCCCGAACCGTCACCATTAGGACGAGACGAAATTCACGCTCAGAACATCCAAATGCTGATGCAATTTCATAACTTGTTGTGATGGGTAGCCATTTTCGGATCATCACTTTCTTTCTATTTCTGGGCTTCGCAATTAAACTCGGCGGACAGGAACACGCAACTTCCATTCGCAATTTCATTCTCAGTTGGCAGAATCAGATTTCTCAGGAAGAGTTCAATGATGAAAAAGTGAATTTGTATTACGGAGATAGCGTGAAATGGTATAACAGCAAGTTAAGCCGTGATTCTGTCATTGAATTAATCAGCCGGGATATCTCAAGACAACAATGTTATTACTATGGGTCGCCGAACATTACTGAAATTCAAGGAAAGGATCATTCGGTTTGGCAGATATTTTTTTCAGAATGCAATGGAGTTGTCTCAGGAATGAAACAACATTACGTGATTGTTGATAGAACTCAAGGCGACACCTTACAGATTACAGGTCATTCAAGCTTGGCTGATGATGTTTGGCGCATTCGTCAAGAGCAGATTGCAGGTGATACTATTGTCTATAACAACAAGCGTTATTTTGTATTACATCGCGATACTGCTGCTTTCAGAGACGGAACGCATGGTATTTGCTTTGTTACGGATACGTTGTTGTTCAATCAGTCTGATCAAATCCCGATGTGTACTGACGATTTTGGGTTTGCAGCAATCGGTAATATTTATTGTGCCATTATCAGTCAATCTCCGGAAAATATTATTGTGATGAAGAACATTACAAATGAACTTACGGAAAAACATCTTGATGGAGCAGAACTTGTATTCGGAGGATTTTTGTGCTTACATCCACAGGATATTCGTGACTCATCGTCGTACATTGGTTACCAGTGGACCATCCCTACATATAATAGTAGAGAAATGGAATCGGGAAAGGTTCAAATTGGTCTTAATTCCTACTATAACTATGGTGATGCGTGCTGGACTGTAGAAACTGCAATATTATTTGACAGTTGTCTTCGGCGGATTGTAACCGATCAGGTTGTCAGAAAACCTCTTGTCAGAAAGAAATAGAGTTCAAAGATGGAATGTGGGAAATAGCTGCAGTATTTTCACTGACTTCAATTAGCAAGGGTATTTAGCACACTCCGTATTTGGTTGTTCTCTGGTTTATTCTGTCAACCACAGAATTACATCGCTAATTACTACTAAAGGGTGATTGTATCGCGCTGTGTGAATGAACAATTTTGTTTGTTCCAAAACCACACAGAAATGAAAACCAAACTTATTACTGCGCTTGCGGCCGCGACCTTTTGCGTTACGCAGGTAAAAGCAACAGACTATTGTGTTAATGAAAACGGCAATAACGGCTGTTATTCAACGATCACCGCTGCAATCGGCGTGGCTGCAAACGGCGATCGAATTATTGTTGAGCCCAAAGCCGGGCATGCTCCTTATGTTGAGAACCTTAATATCAACAAATCAGTTTACATCATTTGTGCGAATGATACCGATAAGTTTGATGTTCAGGGCACAATGACGATTACACCTGCAATTGGACGCAGTATTACAATTGTTGGTATGCACCATCAGGGAGACATTTCGCCTAACGGTCATAGTCCTGCCGGTACCCGTTGTTCAGTTTCATTCCTTGCATGCAACATCATCGGTCAATTGAACTTCGACTACAACTATTTCAATGTTACATTAGCTTCGTCCGTGATTCAGGGTTCCATTGGGTTCCGTTATGGTAAAGTGATTGGCAATGATTTTACAATGTCTACTGGTGGTTTCTACTGGTCGGGAATTCACACAGCTGTTTATCTTGGGCCAGATGCTTTAGCGTCGAATGATACAATGCTGATCATCGGTAACCGCATGCATCTTAACTACACCGCATATTCTGTCGGCGTTGTTTCTTACACGAATTCGCATTTCGTTCACATCATGAACAACCTTGTCCTTTGCAACAATTCCGGTTATGGCGGTGGTATTTATATGAGCGATTTTAAGCCTTCACTTATTTCCCGGAATCTGATTCAGAACAACACTATTTACTCGCCGATTTCGCTTTATGTGGGGTTATACTTCTCAAATCCGATCAGCAATTCATATACTGAAGCTATCAACAATCTTATTCTGGGCGCGTCTTGCACCAGCGGTTCTATTTATGGTGCAAACGGAACAATTGCGATAAGTTATAATGTTTCGAACATTGCACTTCACACTTCCAGTATTGATGTATGTGCTTGCAATGTGATCAATTCCAATTCAACACTTGATGGTGCCGGTCGCCCGCAAGTCGGTTCGGATGCAATCAATGGCGGCAGCCCGGATTTCTCTTACTATGACCTGGATCTCAGCGTGAATGATGCAGGTGCGTACGGAGGTTCATTTTCACAGGATAATTTCTTTCCTATTACCGGAAGTACACGTGTGTTTTACGTCAACGCTCCGCGCCGCGTGAACGTTTCCGGTACGATCAATATCAAGGCTGATTCTTTCGACCGTTAGTCTGTAACATTCGTTCTGATATGAAACGATTCATTTACATACTCGCGTTCGCGCTGAGCAGTATATTCTCATTTGCACAGAATGTACAGCACGCCGAATATTACATCGATACCGATCCGGGTGTTGGTCTTGCCACGCCGATGGTTGCGTACGATGGAAACTTCAATGATGCGCTGGAGAAAGCAATTGCATCAAACGTTTCCGGTCTTACGCTTGGATTTCACACCATTGGAATACGCGTAAAAGACAACACCAATCACTGGGGACCTGTTTTCAGGACAGTTATTAATGTGCAAACTCCCTATGTGATGCCAACCATCAATATTGCCACCGGAGAAATATTCTGGGACACTGATCCCGGAGTCGGAAACGGAACCGCCATGCTGGCATTTGATGGGAACTTTAACAACGCTTTTGAAACTGTAACCCGAAGCACTGCGGCACCTTCATTGGGTATGCACGTTTTACACGTACGTGTACGCGATGCTAACAGTAACTGGGGACCTGTGTTTAAAACGATTGTAGACGTACAGTCGCCCTACGTAATTCCCACGATGAACGTTTCTGCCGCAGAGTGTTTCTGGGATAGTGATCCAGGTGCAGGAAACGGTACACCAATGCTTGCGTTTGACGGAAATTTCAATAGCGCAATGGAAACATTGCTCGGATCATCGTTCGGAACACCGGGCTTGGGTATTCACGTTCTTAATGTACGAATGAAGGACGCTGCTAATAACTGGGGACCTGTATTTCGAACCATTGTGGATATTCAGACTCCTTACGTCATGCCGAACATAAAGGTAACAGCAGCCGAATTATTCTGGGATACTGATCCGGGTCAGGGCAATGCAACACCAATGCTTGCATTTGACGGGAACTACAATCAGGCTTACGAGGCAGTGATCAAATCCGAACAAGCTTTTTTCCTCTCTCAAGGATTACACGTTCTGAATGTTCGTGCGGTTGGTGCCAATGGAATCTGGAGTCCGGTTTTCAGAACCGTAGTTTATCTCGATTCATGTATTACTAATCCAACGGTGACTGCCACTGCTCAAGGTCCAACCACGTTCTGCATTGGCGATAGCGTACAATTGCAGGCAAGCGGTTCGTTCGCGAATTATTACTGGAGAAGAAACGGGAACGCGATCGGCAACAACTCCAATTTCTTGTGGGTAACGCAATCAGGAAACTATGTGGTTACTGCATTGGATGGCAACGGTTGTCCCGCCACATCACAGATCATTTCTGTAACGGTAAACAATCCGCAAGCTGTTATTACGCCAGCTTCACCGATTACACTGTGCGCAGGCGATTCAGTTCTGCTGGATGCAGGAGCAGGGTTCTCAACATACCAATGGAGTAACGGTGCCACTACCCAGACAATCTGGTTGTATACTTCAGATACAATGTCTGTAATTGTACAGGATGCCGCAGGGTGTTTAGATACTTCAGCCCAAGTAATTTCTGTTGTGAATCCGGTACCTGCTGTTCCGTTGATAACTCAAAACGGCGATACATTAGTCTCCACGACTGCAGTCAGTTATCAATGGTATCTCAACGGAAACATTATTCCCGGTGCAACCGGCCAATGGTATCTCCCGAATCAATCAGGTATGTACACTGTTGTAATTAGTGATGCTAATGGTTGTTCCAATACTTCTTCACCATATGCTTATATTCATATGAACTTAGGAACATCAATTGGTGGAGCACTATTCTCGCTTGTATATCCAAATCCTATCGGAGAAGATGGAACCTTGCTTATTCATGCACAAAATTTCACAGGCGTCGCTTTCGTAAGTATTTTTGATTTAACGGGAAGAATGATTCGTACTTCTGACGTAGATGTGAAAGACGGAGAAGGTAAGTTGGTTCTGAATAATAATGAGTTTGCAGGTGGTATGTATGTTTATACCATAGATCTGCAGAACGGTGAAACACTTAACGGCAAATTCAGTGTGCAATAGAATTTGCAGCGCATACTTAAAAACGGGAGACTTTAACGTCTCCCGTTTTGATTTGTAATCAGACCTAACGTTTTCGCCTTTTGAAAAGCTGACATTTCAAATGAACAATTCTAAGTCGATAAAGCCTTCTGTTGTCTCCGATTACCTGAATAAAATGTAGCTGTTCTTTCCGCACATTTCCCTATCTTTCCTTCATGGGAATTGAAACTTCACCTACTCTTTCACAGTTTTTAATCCGTAGCTGGCTCGTGCATTTTATTTTCACAATCGCGTTCGTGGTAGTGATTCTGCTGGTGAAAACTCACTATTCCGACGGTTCCGCCACGCGAACGGATTTCCTCGTTAATCTGATTTCGCTTCCCTTGTGCTGGACGCACACCATCATTGTGCTGATATTGTCACTAAAACGATTTGCAAGAAAGAGTACCATTCCGGGAGTTATCCTACTTGCACATTTCTTCATCTCCAGCTTTGTAGGTTACTACCTGTTCATGATTCTGTCTATATACGGTTGGGCGTACACGATGAAAGGACATTAGTAGAAATTTGCGATTCCTGTCAGGACATCAGGTTTGAGAATCTTGATCTTACGTCCTGTTGTCAAAATCAGGTTTGCATTTCTGAAATCCTGCAACGTCCTCACTACAGTTTCCTTTACCGAACCAACGTAGCTCGCGAGATCTGTTCGTGAAAGATTAATATCCACATAGCGCCCTTTCTCTCTGTACTTTTCACGCAAAATAAGTAAGGCAAGAGCTACCCTCGACTTAACAGGATAGCGGGCGAACACTGAAACATTATTTACCCACACCGTGAATTCATGGCTTAGTGAAACCAGCAGAGCCTTGGTCAGTTCGGGATTTGAAGACATGATCTTCTTGAAGTTTTGTGCAGAAATAAATCCGAATATGCAATCTTCCAACGTGGCTGCTGTAACCGGATGAACGGATTCGCTTATAATGGGTCTGTAGCCGAAAATGTCTCCCGGCGTGTAGATATACATGATTTGCTTCCGACCATCCTGATTGGATTGAAAGATTTTAACCTTCCCCTTTTTGATGAAATATACTCCGCGTGGAGTTTTTCCTTCACGATAGATAACCTTTCCGGCTTTGAATTTCTTCTCGGACGTTGCCTGGGAAAGTGAAGTTCTGGTTTTGGCCGTTAGTGTTTCCAGAAACGAGCTATTGTTGAAATAATAGTTCTTTAAATCAAATTTCATGTCTAAATCTAAAAAGTGTTAATCTTCTCTACGATGATTTAAGTCACCGCTATGTTACCTGTCGCGCTTGATCTTTGTTCTGTCAACTCAAGTTTAATTCAAAACATAATGATCATGAAAGCGGAAGATAAGGTTTTGAAATTTATTGATCGGGCAAGAGACAGTGATGATTTGGAGAAACTGGGGTGGATCATTAAGCAGACATATCTGGAAAGTCAGAATGAATTCGGATCACTGAATCATTTCGTGAATAGCCTATACGTCGCTTTGCAATCAAATTCCGGTGGTAAGGGTCATGCTTCACGCGATTTCAACCGCCATGCCGCCATCATTCAAATGGAAGCTGAGTTTCCTGAGTTACTGTTATCTGTGGCTTAGCACTGTATCAAACCGGTATTGCAATCTGCGCGCTACCGTAATTGTTTAACTTTTTTAATACATGAGCGAGATGAGAACTTTAATTTCATCGAAGCCGGATTCGTATTCGGTATTCGGAACAGGGACTTTCAGAAGTATTCCTCAGATAGAAATGCTTTCAAAGCAGCAACAATGGGAAATCGAAGTGGTAAGTCACGTTTTCCCATTCAAAGTAAACAATTATGTTGTCAATGAATTGATCAATTGGGATAATGTTCCTGACGATCCGATTTTCAGACTCACATTTCCACAGCGGGAAATGCTTACTACTGAACAATTTTCACTGGTGGAGAAAACGCTTAAATCCAAAGTCGGGAAGAATCAGATAAAAAGTGTCGTCAATTCAATTCGTCAGGAACTGAATCCGCATCCCGCAGGACAGAGGGAAATGAATGTTCCGGAGTTCGAAGGAGATCTTCTTGACGGTGTACAACATAAATACGGTGAGACGGTACTGTTCTTTCCTTCGCAAGGACAAACGTGCCATGCTTATTGTACATTTTGTTTTCGTTGGCCTCAGTTCACGGGTATGGAAGGAATGCGTTTCGCAATGAAGGAAACGGATACATTGATTGAATATGTGAAACAGAATCCCTCTGTAACCGACATTCTGTTCACCGGAGGTGATCCATTAATTATGAAAACACGTGTGCTGAGCGGATATATCCGAACGATTCTTGACGCAGGAATACCACACTTGCGCACCATACGGATCGGAACCAAAGCTTTAGCGTATTGGCCTTATCGATTCTTAACCGATGATGATGCAACAGAATTACTGGAACTGTTCGCAGAAGTTGGTAATCGTGGTATTCAATTGTCAGTAATGGCGCATTTCACTCACCCGGTTGAATTGTCAACTTCTGCAGTGAAAGAAGCGATCCAATTGATTCGGAAAACAGGAGCAACCATTCGCACTCAATCGCCTGTGTTGAAACACATCAACGACGATCCTGACGTGTGGAGTGCGATGTGGAAAGAGCAGGTACGGCAAGGTTGTATTCCGTATTACATGTTTATTGCACGCGATACCGGTGCGAAGCATTATTTTGAAGTTCCGTTGGTTCGCGCATGGGCCATTTTCAGAAAAGCTTATCAAACTGTGAGCGGTGTTTGCCGAACCGTGCGCGGTCCAAGTATGTCATGCACACCCGGTAAAGTACAAGTGCTAGGTGTTTCAGAAGTTCCCTCTAAAACCGGAATGATGAAGGTAATTACACTTCGCTTTCTGCAGGCACGAAATCCGGATTGGGTAGGCAGGCCGTTCTTTGCCGAGTATAATGTTAACGCTACGTGGATTGATGATCTTAAACCGGCGTTCGGAGAGGCGAAATTCTTTTTTGAGTAACAGTATTAAACTGAATCATATGGTCATCGCATTGTTTGCCGGCATTGTAACTGCAGGAGTGATTTTCGCCGTTTATCTTGTTTATACCTTGAAACGAATGAAGGATAAAAGTAAATCAAATGATAATGACCCTTTTTTAGGTATTTGATAGGCTGAGGATCTTCACATTCGGAAGGGGCGATTTATTAACTTTGTGAAATAATTAATCCCAATTAATCATGTCAGTTGTGGCCGAAAAAATTTCACGTTCAGAAGAGTTGATGTCCCTCGAGGATAAGTATGGAGCGCATAACTATCATCCTTTGCCCGTAGTTTTGGAACGCGGAGAAGGTGTTTTTGTGTGGGATGTTGAAGGAAAACGCTACTACGATTTTCTGTCGGCATATTCTGCAGTAAACCAAGGTCATTGTCACCCGAGAATCATCAAAGCGCTGACAGATCAGGCTTCGAAACTGACGCTTACATCGCGTGCGTTTTACAATGATTCATTGGGAGAATATGAGAAGTTCATCACAAACTTTTTCGGTTACGATAAAGTTTTACCAATGAATACAGGCGTTGAAGCTGTGGAAACTGCAGTCAAGCTTGCTCGTCGTTGGGGATATGCGGTTAAAGGTATTCCGGATAATCAGGCGAAAATTCTATTCGTTGAAGGAAATTTCCATGGCAGAACGATTTCATCAATTTCTGCATCAACAGATCCATCGAGCTACGGTGGATTCGGTCCGCTGGTACCGGGTTATGTTATTGTTCCTTACAATAACCTTCAGGCATTGGAAAATGCGTTTACGGATAAGAATGTTGCCGGATTTGTATTCGAACCGATTCAAGGTGAAGCAGGTGTTGTGGTGCCTGATGAAGGTTATCTGAAAGGTATTCGCGCATTGTGTGATAAGTATAATGTGCTGATGGTAGCCGATGAAGTGCAAAGCGGACTCGGTCGTACCGGTAAAATGCTCGCATGCGATCACGAAAGTGTTCGTCCGGATATTGTGATTCTCGGTAAAGCACTTTCTGGTGGTGTTCTTCCCGTTTCAGCTGTGTTAGCTGATGATGAAATTATGTTGACAATCAAGCCGGGTGAACACGGTTCAACTTACGGTGGGAATCCTTTGGCGTGCAAAGTGGCGATTGAAGCGTTGAATGTTCTGAAAGAGGAGAAACTTTCTGAAAACTCTCTTCGTCTCGGAGAAATGCTCCGTGCGGAACTGCGTAAAATCAGTTCTGATCGCATTTCACTCATTCGCGGAAAAGGTTTGTTTACCGCAATGGTGATCAAAGAGAAAGACGGCATTTCCGCTTGGGAAGTGTGCATGAAACTGAAGGATAACGGTCTGCTTGCAAAACCAACGCACGGAGATATTATCCGTTTTGCTCCTCCGTTGGTGATGAATGAAGTGCAGATCATGGAGTGTGTAGAAATCATCAAGCGAACTGTTCTCAGTTTCAATTGATCTTCCCCGATTCCATCCGACTTGCGATGAGACGTATTCTGTTTTTTCTTGTTCTTATTCCGTTGGTTGCTGATGCGCATCTCGATCGTTTCAGTGCATCCATGAGCGAAACGGAATTCCAGAAGCGATATCCCGAAGCCAAACGCGATTTTGAAGCAGAAGCTTATTGGTTGAATACTTGGGATACAGTTTCAGGTTATTCCGGTAGTTCGCTTTGGAAAATTATTAATGATACTGTTTCGGAATATTCATTCCGTTCGCTGAAAGCGGAAGGACCTTCAATCAGTTACCCGGATTTCGATTCTGCGCGTGTGCAAAAAATGGTTGTGTCTGCATTAAAGCTCTCTGATGAATTGGAAAAACTGATAGGTAAAGCAACGGTTGTGCGCAGAAAGTGGATCAAACAGAATACGCGTGCCGCGTCAGGAAATCCTGCTGATCATCCTTTTTTTGAATTGTATTTCGCTCAATGGAAATTAAAAGACAGCAGCGACATCACAGTTCGTGTTACCACTGAGTTGTCGACGGGCAACAGAATCAATGCCCCGGTTAACCAATCACTGAAACTCTCAGACTCTTATCAGTTTGATGTAAGTGTGACGTCTTCAGCAGCGAATTCGAAATTTGCGTTCTGCGTCGGGCAGACTCGCGGTGAGCTCCTTCAACGCAAACCAAGAATTCAAACCGGGAATCCAAACGAAGGAATGCACCAATATATCATCACGGACAATGAGATTTCTGTGAAGTATCCTGCTGCATGGAAGTTTATATTCAGAAGCGGAACATTGATTGAAATGAGTTACATGAGTGTAAACGGCAGGTCTTACGGTGACGAATCGGAATTTCTCGCTTACAACTCTTCCAAGTATCGCGCTGAAAAACTGCTCGCGGAAGGGATGAAATCATTGGGAACTCCGGATACAATAACCAACAGGATTACCACTGAATATGAACCGAAAGATTTTTCCGTGAGCTACAAATACATCTATCTGGAAACTGCCTGGAAGACTCCTCAAGGCTGGGTGTATCTCTTTCTCGATGAGCTGGGAGGAGGCAAGGAAGAGTTTACTCGCTTTTCGGTAAGAGTGAGTTTTTTGAAGATGAATTGAAACGTTTACGAAACCGATGGTAAGAAACTTCATTGTAGTTTTTGTAGCGCTGTTTTGTTTTAAGGCGGTTAAAGCTCAAAACGGACAAATATGGCCGGTGGGATCACTTTGGTATGAACTGGATACAAGTCTGGAGACCCACTGGAGAAATAATGTTCAGTATGTTGTGGATTCAATTTATACTGATGGGAAGCTCACCTCAATAAAAAGTGCTGAACTTGATACACTGGGTAGAATGGTTGGCTTGGTTCTCACAAACAAAGGAAGCGAACCAGATCTTTCAAGAATTACGATTGGTTATAATGAACAATGGAGAGTTGCGAGTGGAGTTGTTGAAATGTTCACTGGAGGTAAACTCGTATCGAGTATTTCGGTAAACGTTACTAAATTCAGTTCTGATGGTATTCCGCTTAGATGGGAAGAGTCAAATGGACTGGCAGTGGATAAGTTGGTATATACGGAGGATAAACAACTCGAATGGAAATTCATAGATACGAAGGCAAAGCAGTTTTTTAATTTAGGTTACAGTAATCGGCAGGTTTGGATAACGGATTCAATTTGCGAAACCGGTAAACTCAAGTGTATTATATATTTTAGAGATAAGGATACGTTGTTGGTACATACGCTTAATCGTGACGATTCTGGAAATGAATTTCAAAAGTTCAGGGCATTCTTAGGGGATTTCACTAGTTACAGTGTTCTTAAAAATGGCAGAGTGGTTGAAAGCAAGACTTTTCGAGAAGGTGATTTAGTAGAACACCACTCATACATCGACACGGTGAGTAATGTCAATTCCAGAGTTTGTTATGTATATGATAGACTATCAGCTGAATCGCTCCCTGAACTGGTAATTACTTACGGAAAAACAACTAAAGTCGTTAAAGCGGGTGCCTTGATTTATTCGGAAGTCAATACGCAAAGCTCGACGGGCTTCGTGGACTTGGATTCACCACCACCTCCTCCTGCACCTGAGACTATTAAGCCGAATGCCAAAACTAAATCTCGTCAGGATGTGGATCCATTAAATTCACCGGCAATTACTAAAGCGAAATTCAAGCAAAGCGATGGTACATTACGTTATGAATACTATAATTTCAATAGTTTGAATCCGAAACCGCTCGCAATAATTATTGTGGATCAGCGTGGGATAGTTAAAAGCGTTACCACTGAAAGCATAAAAATTACCAGAACTACAGTTTCGTTTAAGTCGAGATAGCTCATACACAATCGATGCTTAGGTATTTCATAGTAACGCTCACTATTCTATTCGGTCTCACTGCCAAAGCACAGGAAGTACAATTCTGGCCTTTGGGTTTTCATTGGACAGTTGTGGATACCAACGCTGCGCTGTATGGTCGGCTTGGAATTGTACAGGAAACGGATTCGACCTATCGGGACGATAAGCTGATCAAAGTCCAAACTACCTATTACGACAAGCAGGGAAAATGTGTGAACGACCTGATCGTGAATTTCTCTGCACCGGATTCATCTTTGCGACGCAAATTTCGTTACGATAAACGAGGACGGATAAACGAGTGGGAAGAATATCGTTTGTTCAGAAGTGATACCGTTGAGCACAACTTGTATCGTATTCTGAAAGCAGATACGGCTGGCAACGTGTATTCATACGAAAAGATTGCGTATCGCGCGGACATGGAGCCGCAGACAGAGGCAGATGATTCAGTGTCTTCATGGAAATATCTTGAAACTCTCGGAAAGAAAAGATGGAAATTGAGTTCAGTTTACCGCGAAGTATTTACGTTCGAAGACGTAAATGAAGATGTTCACATTTTATACGGAATTGGTTTGAGCAGAAAAGACACATTGTTTAAATACGAGTTGCGAGATACGATATCAAACAGTTCTTCGTGGTATAAGACAATCGCTTATTTTCCAGATGGATCACGCGGCTATACGTTGTTGCACAATTCCCGGCTGAAAGAGACAAAATCCTGGAAGGAAGAAAAGTTGATTGAACATCACCAATACATTGACTCAACCGATCAATCGTTTCGAGTTATCAAAACTTCAGTTCTTGACATGCTTGCAAGTCCATCAGGAAAGCTGGAGCTGTTTGTTGCCTATCAGGATTCCGTAATGACGATCACGAAAGGTTTGAATCAGTTGCTGATTGATTATCATGCGAAACCGGTTTACTACGAAACGAATGTTCCGCCTCCTCCGGTGTACGAACCGCCTTCCTACGGTGGTAAGGCAACTTTTGATAGTTACTTCCCTTACAAGAAACGTACGCAGGTGAATTCTGAAATCACGAAAACGGAATATTACAATTTCTCTTTCGGGAGTATTAAACCATTCTACGTTATCTGGCGGCGAAAGGATGGCGTGATTGTGGCTTATATGCAACTCGATACTTATGCGAAAAGGAGCGTTCTTACAAATTGATGCAAGTATCCAATGCTCAAATTGTTCAATGAGATGGGTGTAGTTTGCTCTTTGGCTCAGCTGGATAATGATGCAATTATTCAATGCTCATATTATTCAATGAAATAGGTCTAATTTGCCAATTGTATCATTTGCAAATTGACTCATTTGATAATTTGAGCATTGTATCATTTGGCATACCCATTCCTGTAGCAGGTCCCCAAAATCTTTCCCAGAACACGTTTTATGTTTCCGAGATCGGTTTCCAGTTTTCCCGGATCGAGCAGGCTAGGAGAGTTTTTACAGAGAGCGAGCCAATACTCCGTTTCCTCCATCTCCTTTTCCGAGATTTTCAGTTTGTGAATGAAATCCCGGCGACTTTGAGCAGCTTGAGCTTCGCGCACATTCGCTCCGATTGACGTTCCGCTCCGTAACAGTTGATTAGCGACAGCATATTTCCTCAGTTGTTCAAGCTCGTTGGTGTAGCTGATAATGTCAAGCGAAAATTGAAAGGTAAGATCGACGATAATATTTTTTGAAGCTTGCATATAACCTTAAAGTGAAAAATCCCGCAAATCTAAAATCGATTTTTACGTACTTCCAAAAAAATATTTTACGCTTCGTACATTACCCCGTAGGGGTAAAATATTTTTCAACTCTGAAGCCCGTTATTATTTATCGTTCTTACCAGCACTCATGGCAATTGTTTCATTTCCACATTGACTCATTTGCCAATTTGTACATTGACTCATTTGTACATTGACTCATTTGCCCATGACCTCATCTGACCATAGCCGCCACTTCTTCGCCCACCAAACTTCCCAACGCAACGCCCATTCCGCCCATACGCACAGCACAGTAAACTCCGGGCTCAATTTCTTTTACGATAGGTGATTTCACTTCTCCAACACCCATGGTGCCGGCCCAACGCATATCTACTTCGTAACTGGTTCCCGGTAAAATCACTTTCTTCAGCAATTCATCGAGTCGCTGCTGAATCTGTTCCGTGAGTTCATGCGACACAGTATTTTCTCCGGAGAAATTCAGATTTCTTCCTCCTCCGAAAAGAACACGGTTGCCAACATTCCGGAAGTAGTAATATCCTTTGTCGTAGTGAAACGTACCGCGCAGCTTCAATCCCGGAATTTCTTTAGTGATCAATACTTGCGCACGCGCAGGTTCAACATTTAATTCCGGCAAAATAGTTTTTGCAAATCCGTTGGTGCAGATAAACAGATTGGCCGCATTGAAACTAAAGCCGCCTGTTGTTTGTATCTCCAACTCTTTCCCTTTTCGCGAGTAAGATTCAATTTCAATGCCGTTCATGAACTGTATTCCTTCCTGCTTCGCGAGGGAAATCAGGGTACTCATCATTGCTCCGGAATTGATTTGTCCTTCTCCTGAATTGAGAATCATGTGTTTCACATTTCCCAAACCGAATGACGTAATTTTATCATCTGCCACAGAATAAACATTGCTGAGTCCGATGGTCTTTTTCATTTTTTCGTTGAACTCACCAATACGATCTGCGCACTCTTTGAACGATTCCGAATCTTCAAACACTTCATAGCCTCCCAGCATCTGCAGATCCATGTTCGCATCTCCGACCATATTTCGTAATCGAGCCAATCCGCGGAATCGTCTTTCCACAAGAGCGAGAACCTCGTCTTCACTCATCCGTGTCAGATCGTCAATCAATTCAGTCATACTTCCGAAGCAGGCAAATCCGGCATTCTTTGTGCTGGCTCCTGTCGGTATCACTCCGCGTTCTCCAATTACGATTTTCATTGAAGGAAAACGTTTTTTTAACTGCAGTGCAGCATTGATTCCAACTATACCGCTTCCTGCAATGAAGACATCGATGCCGGTGAAGTATTGTTCGCGCTCCCAGTAACTGAGTTTTGTCCGGTTCATACTTTTTAAGTGTGATGTCAAATGTAATCATCCCCGAGGCAACGAAAAATGATCAAATTCGGGCACTTTTAAGCGGTTTTTTTCTGGCACGGAAAATGTCTGTTACTTCTTGTGATTAGCCACTAAATGGATAGGTAAAATGCCGTTTTTTGCCGATATTCGCAGTTCCAAAGAAAACACCCACCAGCTTAAAATATGTTGTTGCTGAATTCCGGTTTTGTAAGAAATCTATTGATTGCATTTTTCTGCTTTACGGCAGTAGCTGCATATTCCCAGGCACCCGCTCCTCCGGCGTGGCAATTTAAGTTCGGTGGCAAGGTCACCGAGTTTAACGAGAAGAAGGGAAAAGACATTGCTCTTGAAGGTGCGATTTGTACATTGTTGAAAGGCTCAACGCAGGTACAGAGTCAGACAACTTCTAACGGAGGTAAGTTCAAATTCGTTCTTGATCCGAACAATGAATACACAGTAACTATTACAAAGCCGGGTTATATCACAAAGAAGTTTTCAATTTCAACTTATAATGTACCAGCAGAGCGAGGCGAATTCCCGTTCGCTGAATTTGATATTGAAGTCGGACTTTTCAAATTGTTTCCGGGATTGGATTATTCCTGTCTGGATAAACCCGTAGCTAAAGTAAGTTTCAATCCTGCAAAAGATGTTGACGACTTCGACTACGACAAGGTTTATACAGCCTCCATTCAGGCATGTATTGACAAATTACGTCAGCTCGAAGCAGAAGCGCGTGCCAAGCAGAAGTTATATGACGCAGCCATTGAAGCGGCTGATAAACTCTTTGGTCAATCAAACTGGCAAGGTGCGAAAGACAAGTACAACGAAGCATTGACGTATTTGCCGAATGAACAATATCCGAAAGATCAGATTGCTAAATGTGATGAGAAGCTCGGAGCATCAGCCAAACTGGATGCTGATTACAAAACAGCAATTGCTGAGGGCGATCGATTGTTTACAGCAGGAGATTACGCAGGAGCGAAGTCGCAATATCAGAAAGCATCGGCACTGAAAGTTGCTGAACAATATCCGAAAGACAGAATTGTTTTGTGCGATCAGAAGATCGCGGAAGCCGGCAAGCAGAAACAATACGATGAAGCAATTGCCGCTGCCGATGCGAAGTTCAAAGCTTCTGATTGGGCTGGAGCGAAAGCTAAATATCAGGAAGCATCGGGAATCAAGACAACGGAACAATATCCGAAAGATCAGATCGTGAAGTGTGACGCTGAAATTGCTAAAGCCGGTCAGCGCAAACAGTACGACGATGCTATTGCAGCAGCAGATGCGAAGTTCAAAGCATCTGATTGGACAGGAGCAAAAGCGGATTACCAGAAAGCTTCGGGAATTCTTCCTTCAGAAACGTATCCTAAAGATCAGATTGTAAAATGCGATGCTGAGATTGCGAAAGCCGGATTGCAGAAACAGTATGATGATGCAATTGCAGCGGCAGATGCGAAGTTCAAAGCATCGGATTGGGCAGGAGCGAAAGCAGAATATCAGAAAGCTTCAGCATTGAAAGCAACGGAAGCCTATCCTAAAGATCAGATTGTGAAGTGTGACGCAGAGATCGCGAAAGCAGGACTGCAGAAACAATATGATGATGCCATTGCTGCAGCTGATGCGAAGTTCAAAGCTTCTGATTGGGCAGGAGCGAAAGCAGAATATCAGAAGGCTTCCGCGTTGAAAGCAACGGAAACGTATCCGAAAGATCAGATTGTGAAGTGTGACGCAGAGATCGCGAAAGCCGGATTGCAGAAACAGTATGATGAGGCTATTGCTGCTGCAGATGCGAAGTTCAAAGCCTCTGATTGGGCCGGAGCGAAAGCGGATTATCAAAAAGCGTCGACACTCAAAGCAACGGAAGCTTATCCGAAGGATCAGATTGTGAAGTGCGATGCAGAGATTGCAAAAGCGGGAACGCAGAAACAATACGACGCGGCCATTGCTGCTGCCGATGCGAAGTTCAAAGCTTCTGATTGGTCGGGAGCGAAGGCGAAATATGAAGAAGCGTCCAAACTGAAGGCGGAAGAGAAGTATCCGAAGGATCAGATCGTAATTTGTGATGAGAACATCAAGAAAGCCGGTCTGGATAAGCAGTACAACGATGCGATTGCTGCGGCTGATGCGAAGTTCAAGACTTCTGATTGGACGGGAGCAAAGGCGAAGTATCAGGAAGCTTCTGCATTGAAAACTGCGGAGCAATATCCGAAAGATCAGATTGCAAAATGTGATGAGAATCTCGGCAAAGCTGAAATTGATAAGCAATACAAAGACGCACTTGCTGCAGCAGATGCAAAATTCAAAGCAGCGGATTGGGCAGGAGCGAAAGCAGAATATCAGAAAGCTTCGGATATCAAATCATCTGAACAGTATCCGAAAGATCAGATGGCGAAATGCGATGCAAACATTGCTAAAGCCGGAATTGATAAACAATACAACGATCTGATTGCAGATGCGGACGCGAAGTTCAAAGCGGCAGATTTTGCCGGAGCGAAAGCTGTTT
The DNA here is from genome assembly GCA_023151315.1 of Bacteroidia bacterium. Lineage (GTDB taxonomy): Bacteria > Bacteroidota > Bacteroidia > Palsa-965 > Palsa-965. The sequence goes on along the minus strand of JAKLJE010000011.1, from coordinate 54,317 downwards.
ATCAGCAAGCGTCAGATGTAAAAACTGCTGAGAAGTATCCGAAAGATCAGATGGCGAAATGTGATGCGGAACTTGCGAAGCAAGGAGTGCAGAAGCAATATGATGATGCGATAGCCGCTGCGGATGCAAAGTTCAAATCATCTGATTGGGCAGGAGCAAAGGCGGATTATCAGCGTGCATCAGCATTGAAGGCTGCAGAGAAGTATCCGAAGGATCAGATTATCATTTGTGATAAGAATATTGCAGGCGCTGAAAAAGATAAGCAGTATGCTGATTTGATCGCGCAAGCCGATGACAAGTTCAAAGGTTCTGATTGGGCAGGAGCGAAGTCGTTGTACCAGCAGGCATCAGCATTGAAAGCTGCGGAAGTCTATCCTAAAGATCAGATCAAGATCTGTGATGAGAACATCAACAAGCAAGGTAAGGACAAACAGTATGCAGATCTGATTGCAAAGGCAGACGATAAGTTTGCTGCAAAAGATTGGGCCGGGGCGAAAGCGATTTACTTGCAGGCATCTGCCGTGAAAGCGGAAGAACAATATCCGAAAGACAAAGCCGCAGAGTGCGATAAGAATATTCAGGGAGAGAAAGATACGAAGTACAATGCCATCATTGCTTCGGCAGATTCACTCTTTAAGCTCTCAGATTATTCGGCGGCGAAAGTAAAGTACAAGGAAGCGAGCACTGCGCGTCCGGCTGAAGTTTATCCGAAGGATAAAATCAAAGAATGTGATGATTTGATTGCAAAATCCGGAAAGGATAAGCAGTATAATGATCTCATTGCGAAAGCTGACGAGAAGTTCAAAGCGGAAGATTACGCTACTGCAAAACCTTTGTACTCGCAGGCCTCTGCTGTGAAAACTGAAGAACAGTATCCAAAGGATCAAATTAAGATCTGTGATGAAAAGCTTGCGCTTGTAAGTACAGAGAAAAAGTATGCTGATCTTATCAAGCAGGCAGATACGAAGTTTGGTGCATTGGATTGGGCAGGAGCGAAAGCGTTGTACACGCAGGCATCTGCTGTGAAAACTACGGAACAATATCCGAAAGATCAGATTGCAAAATGTGAGGAGAATATTGCTAAAGCCGGAACAGATAAATCGTACAATGCTGCGATTGCGGCAGCCGATGCGAAATTCAAACTTTCGGATTGGGCGGGAGCAAAAGCGAAGTATGAAGAAGCTCTTTCGATCAAATCAGGTGAAGCGTATCCTGCCGATCAGATCAAGAAGTGCGATGAGAATATTGCAAATGCAGCCAACAAGAAGTACAACGATGCTATCGCTGCTGCTGATGCGAAGTTTAATACTTCGGATTGGGCAGGTGCGAAGAAATTGTATCAGGATGCTTCAGCAATGCGTCCTGCAGAACAATATCCAAAAGACAGAATTGCTGCTTGCGATGAAAATATCGCCAAGTCAGGACTTGATAAGAATTACAATGCATTGATTGCTTCTGCGGATCAGATGTTCAAATCATCAGCGTGGGCGGGTGCGAAATCGAAGTATCAGGAAGCATTGGCACTGAAATCAGGAGAGCAATATCCGAAAGATCAGATCGCCATTTGTGATCAAAAGATTGCGGAAGCTGAAGGTTTGGATGTGAATTACTCGCGTGCTATTGCAAAAGGAGATTCTGCATTCAAGGCGGAGGACTATGAAACGGCGAAATCGCGTTATGAGTATGCATTGACACTGAAACCGGGTCAAGCGTATCCGAAAGCACAACTGGATGAAATCAATAAGCGTCTGGCTGCGATCAATGCCGGCAATGCTAAAGAAGCCAAGTATCGCGCAACCCTTGCAACTGCAGATAGCCTGTTCAATGCAAAGGACTATGCCGGCGCAAAAGCGAAGTATCAGGATGCTTCAACGCAGAAACCAAGTGAAACATATCCGAAAGACCGATTCGGTGAATGTCAACGTTTGCTTGCGGATCAGGCACTTGATGCGGCCAAGCAGAAACGCTATGACGATCTCATTAAGAAAGCGGATGCTAAGTTTGCCGCTTCCGATTGGGCAGGAGCAAAGAAATTGTATCAGGACGCTTTGAAAGAAAAGCCGATGGAATTGTATCCGAAGCAGAAGATCAATGAATGCGACAAGAAGCTGAATCCTGTAGTTGTTAAGGATACGGCGCGTACTCCGGAGCAAATAAAAGAGGATTATCGTAACGAAGTAGCACGCACATATCCGCAAGGATTGACAACCGTTGAAGAGAAAGACGGAGGAACAACGACTATCAAGCGTATTGTTGTAATCGGAGACAAAGGCTACGTGTACACCAAGAAGTCTTACTCTTGGGGAACGTTCTACTTCAAGGATGGAGTTCAGATTTCTGAAGGAACATTCAATTACGAAACTTCACCGGGTTACATTCAGCAGGAACAACAAAAGGTTCAGCCGAAGTAAACGAAGATGCCGTCTCGCTGCATTATTTTACTGTTTCTTATTTTCTTAAGTCAGGATGCTTCTGCATTTGATGAGCCATTGCGTGATAAGCTGAAAGAGAAAATGACCAGATACTGCGGAACGGCGCAGGTCGGTTACGTTTATCCCGGATTTCATTCAGCCTATATTGCAGGCGGCATTGCTCGCGTGAAACAGATAGGAAAGCATACGATTTCAGGTCAGCATTTGTCGCTCACATGTCTTGCAGGCAGCTACGAAGGAGAAACTGTTCTTGCACCCGGGCTTTCTTACGAGTACTTCCGTTTGCTTGCTGGCTTTCGCGTTACACCTCGATACTTTACAAACTTCAGTTCGGGTGTATTCGGTTTAACCGCAGAAGCCGGTCTGTGTGTTTTCGGCAGAATAAGTGTGTACTTCGGTCGAACATTCGTGAGTAACAATACATCGCTTTTTCCGTTCAAGTATCGTAACACGTTATCCGTGGCGATACATTTCTATCAGCCGAAAGAGAAACGGAAATTGTTCGGTAAATGAAGGCACTGGTATTCTCTATAGCGATAATCAGCACACTGGTTCAGGGATGTGTTTCTGCTGACGCGAAAGACGGTGATATACGAGATCAGGAATCTGTGAACACGACGATTAAAGTTCCGAATCATGTGAGATACGCGTGGTTGGAAAACATCTCGTCAGATTCATTCTATACACTTGTTAATCGTTTTGAAGTTCCATCCGGGTTTCAGCGCATAGCTGCTGACAGCGGTTCTTTCGGAGAGTGGTTGCGTTATCTCCCGTTGCATCCCGAAAACAAGAAGGTATTGTTGTACAACGGCAATGAGAAATGGCGACAGGATGTACACGCTGCGGTAATCAATATTGATCCTGGTAAAGTTGATTTGCAACAATGTGCTGATGCAACAATGCGTCTGCGTGCGGAATATTTATTCAGTGCAGGTCGTTACAGCAGCATACATTTCAACTACACCAGCGGAGATCGGTGTGACTATACAGAATGGTGCAATGGTGTTCAGTTGAAAGTGAATGGAAATAAAGTAACGAAAGTAAGCACCGGCAGAAAGTCAGATATACGAGAACATCGAACACTTCGAACTTTCATGAACAATGTATTTACATATGCAGGTACATTATCATTGTCAAAAGAAATGATTTCTGTAACACCGGATTCCTTACAGATTGGTGATGTATTCATTCAGGGCGGATCGCCGGGACACGCGGTTATTGTGGTGGATGTTTGCAGGAATTCAAAAGGAGAAAAACTCTTTATGCTTGCGCAGAGTTACATGCCTGCGCAGGAAATTCATGTGTTGAAGAATTTCAAAGAGCCTTCAATTTCACCTTGGTACAGAATTCATTCAGATGGAGAATTGAATACGCCTGAATGGGATTTTAAGATGAGTGATCTGAAAAGATTCAGTGAAGACTAACCTTGGTTCTGTCTTTCCTTCGGACGAATACGGAAGTTAACACCTGCACTCACTCCGGGAGACAGCGTCAGATACTTGATGTTGAAACTGTAACCGGGGTTAACAGATCCGGCCACCCAGAAAATAAATCCGGTTTGCATTTCGTAGGTAAGCCGGAGGTGTGCGCTTAATCCTGCTATCGTAACAGCTTGTGCATTTGGTTTACTTACTACTGAGTGCAGGTAAATACTGTCTTCAACACAACTGTTGCTTATGCTGTCGTGATGATAATAGGTGATAGAATGAATGTCTTCTCTCTTACCTGCAAGAGCACTGTACCAATAGAGTCCGGCTCCGATTTCCATCGCCACCTTCTTTTTCCTCACCTGATATTCCGCTCCCGGATTGAAACGAAACGCGTGATACTCTTCGTCAATAGCATCAACGTAAAGATCTTCGCATGTCCACAGGCCAAGAATATTCTGATCCGTTTGCAGATAATCGTAACGCGTCCAACCAAAGTTCATAGTGTAATACAACTTGTTGTTGCGGGTTGGAAAGCGAAAGTTCATGTCCAACTCATGCGGACGCAGCTGATCAGATTTAATATGGGAGATCGAAACATCTGCTTCCTGGAAGTTAACATAGCGGTAGGCCAATCCGAATTCAAAGTAGTTGCGCTGTGAATATCCGGTAACAGGTATGGTAAAAAGCAGCAATAACAGCAGAGTAGGGGTTTTCATGTTCTTCGTTTGGCTTAAGATGCAACAATTTAGCGAATTCCATAAAACAGGTCGGCAAGGGGCGATTCGAACACCCATGGAACCTATTACGCTTTCAACATTGTATAAGAATGAGGCGATACATGCCGAAAAAAAAGCGGCCCCTGAGTTCAGGAGCCGCTTTTGAGTGAATTTTGTGGTGCGTTACGCTTTCACAAATGCCGGTTTCCATATTCTCAGAGCGTGGAATGAACCGAAGAATATGGCAGTAAACAGCAAGTTGCTGATGATGTCGTTAGTAAGAAATGGAAGTCCTGATTCCAATGCAAGTCCAAGACCTGCTGCAGTAGTTGGATAGAAACCTTGAGTGAAGAAACCAACAACCCACATTGCAGCGTTTGTGATGAAAAAGAAAGATGCAATGGAGATCAAAGATCCTGCAGTGATTGTAAGAATATTCTGACGTTTACTGATCATCCAGCCGATCATTGATGTAAATCCTACTGCTGCATATACGGCCCACATGGTGTTGTGGAATCCGAGAACAAGATCTGTAATGAACAAAGCTGCCATTGGCATAACCAGGCTCAGCAATCGGTTTGGCACTAAAGCTCCCGCCAATAACGCCATTGCTCCTACAGCTGTGAAATTCGGAGGGTGAGGAAGAATACGGGTAAGTGCTGCAATCGCAACTGCGGAAATAACGAATACCAAACGAGGTGAAATCACTTTATTCATAATGATTAAATTTGCCGTAAAAATAGGAAAAGTTTTGCTTCGAAGTCAATCGTTCCTGCGACCCGTTTATCAATACTTATTCTCAAGTCTACAATCCCGAGTCTAACGTCTAACTTCTAAGGTCTAACGTCTATTGATAACTCCCTTTCTTCCCCCAATTCCTGCTCTTTTTCCGTTGCGCTTTGCGGGCATTTTTCATGTTTTTCCTGGCCTGCTTTTCCGCTTGGCGATTCATCTTTTTACGATCCTTAGCGACGCGATCGCTCTCGTGGACTTTGGCGTTCTTGTATTCGTTTGTCGGACCATCGTTCGCTTTGCAATTCACGAATGCGACTGCGATGGTAAAAACGAAAAATAGCTGCAGGATTCTGTTCATGTATTAATAACGAAACAAGTGCGGTTTTGGTACAAAGTTTCTGAATCCTCTTTATTTATCAAGCTTCAGACTGTGTCCGAGCTTGTCTCTTTTCGTTTCGAGATAGAGCTTGTTGTGTTTGTTGGAAGCGATTTCCAATTCCACATTGTAAACAATCTCCAGACCGTAACCCATCAGACCAACACGCTTTTTCGGGTTGTTTGACATCAAGCGGATTTTGGAAACGCCCAAATCACGAAGAATCTGTGCACCCACACCGTAGTCGCGCTCGTCTTCTTTGAAACCGAGTTCAAGATTCGCTTCAACTGTATCGCGACCTTGCTCTTGCAGTTTGTATGCTTTGAGTTTATTCAACAGACCGATTCCGCGACCTTCCTGATTCATGTACAGAATAACGCCTTTGCCTTCTTTCTGTATCAGCTCCATCGCTTTGTGTAACTGCGGACCGCAATCGCAACGACAAGATCCGAAAATATCACCTGTCATGCAGGAGCTGTGCACACGAACCAGAATCGGTTCGTCAATTTTCCATTCACCTTTGTAAATCGCCAGATGCGGTTGTCCCGTTGGCAAGTGTGTATACGCCACCATTTTGAAATCGCCGTGTTCAGTTGGCAATTCAATTTCCACTTCTCGTGAAACATTGCTTTCAGTTCGCAGACGATATTCAATAAGATCTTTAATCGATACAATTTTCAGATTGAATTTTTTCGCGATCTCCAGCAATTGAGGAAGTCGCGCCATAGTGCCGTCCTCATTCATGATCTCCACCAATGCTCCTGCAGGTTCGAATCCTGCAAGTCGAGCGAGATCAATGGTAGCTTCAGTATGTCCTGTGCGGCGTAATACTCCTTCACGTTTCGCCCTCAAAGGGAAAATATGTCCTGGCTTGCCGAATTCTTCCGGTTTGATTTTCGGATCAATTAAAGCCTGAATAGTTTTTGCTCTGTCGTGTGCGGAAATTCCGGTTGTGCAACCATGGCCCTTCAAATCAATCGAAACAGTGAACGGAGTTTCGTATGTCGCAGAATTTTCCTGTACCATTAATTTAAGTCCAAGCTCGTCTGCCTTGTCTTCCGTAATGGAAGCGCAGATCAGACCTCGACCGTGTGTGGCCATGAAGTTGATGACTTCAGGTGTAACGTTTCTTGCAGCAGTGATGAAATCACCTTCATTTTCACGATCTTCATCATCAACCACAATCACAACCTTTCCGGCTTTGATTTCTTCAATTGCCTCTTCGATTGTATTCAGCACTTTTTCCGACATCGGGTTATAGTTTAATGTGTGCAAAGGTACGGATTTGCGTAAGAATGGGAGAGTGGATATTTCAGGTGTATTGGGCGAATTTACACTGTCGTATTGCAAAAGCGCAGCGATATGATTTTCTCTGACATTCCGCTCGTTCTGATTATGTATCTTTTCACCGATGAAAAAAGCACTACTTCTCTTTGCCGGGTTATTCTTTTTAGCTGCGGCACATGCACAATACGGACGTGCATTTGCAGTTGAGTTTTCCTCCGGGATACAATATGTGGAAAGCAGGACGGATGCTTCTCCTTCCGATGATGAAATAGTTAACGGAAATTATTATCGTTACCTTCATTTTAACTCGATTCCGGATTATACGACACGTATGAGTTTGGAGAAATCCGGTGTACGTCTATTAAATTTCATTTCCGGAAAAACTTATACTGCTTCATTCCGAAGTGATGTGAAGTTTCCTTTGGACAAGAGATTTCAAGTTCGCAGCGTAACACCCATTCCTGCTTTGTCAAAAATGCATAAGGAATTGTCCACCGCTTTGGCAATTTCGGAGTTTCCGTTTTATACAATGGACGCGGATCGCAATATTGGAGTAACGTTCATGTATTATGCGGATGTGCCGCATCACGTTGTGCTTGATTCAATTTACACTTTACCATACAAGCTGACGTATCACAATGCAAACAGTCACCGAATGACCATTTGGATTCCGGAGTTGGAAGTGGAGTCGTTTGTAAATAAACCGTATGTGTGTGCTGCAGAATTGAAAGATGATGTACCGCAGATGGATAATAACGTTGGACGCACAGATCATCGTGTAAATTGGTTGGCACAGGATTTCCCCGGAGGAAGAATGTACAATGGAGCCGGTATCAGCGTGATGTTGCAGGATGACGGAGTTATCGGACCGCATATTGATTACACAGGACGTTTACAGGCACAGTACATTACTTTCAATTCGGGAGATCATGGAGATCATTGTGCCGGAATTATTATGGGCGGAGGAAATAAAGATCCACTCACACGCGGCATGGGTTGGGGCGCAGATTTGTATGTCTATGAAGCTTCCCCTTATCAAGGTTACGATAGTATTTACACACATTACTTCACGAATAACATTCTTATCACCTCAACAAGTTATTCGGATGGATGTAATGCGGGTTATACAACACTTGCACAAACAATGGATCAGCAGATTATTGACATGCCGAATCTCATGCATGTATTTTCTGCCGGCAATCAGGGGACAGCAGATTGCAGTTACGGTGCAGGTGCAACTTGGGGAAATGTAACCGGTGGACATAAACATTCAAAGAATTCAATTGCTGTCGGCAATCTGACACATCTGGATGCGCTTGCAGGCTCTTCGAGCCGTGGACCTGCCCATGATGGAAGAATGAAGCCTGAAGTTTGTGCGGTTGGTACGAATGTGTACTCTACAATTGATGCTAATACATACGATTATAAAACAGGAACGTCTATGTCGTGTCCTGCAGTTTCCGGAACATTTGCGTGTCTTCATCAGGCATATCGTGAAATCAACGGTACTACTGCGAAGTCCGGATTGCTTAAGGCAATTCTCATGAACACTTGCGATGATTTAGGTAATGCTGGTCCTGATTTCAAATTCGGTTATGGTCGCATCAATGGTCGTAAAGCAATAATTCCAATTGAGCAGAATTGGTATTTGTCGGATTCGGTTGGCAATGGACAAACGAACGTGCATACGATCAGTGTTCCTGCAAACACTGGGCAATTGAAAGTGATGGTGTATTGGCATGATGTTCCGGCGGCAGTAAATGCTTCTGTCGCATTGGTGAATAATCTCAACATGCAAGTAACAAATCCGGCATCAACGGTTTTCAATCCATGGATACTGGATTATACAGCAAACGCAACGAATCTGGATGCGGTTGCAATCCGTGGAATTGATATTCGCAACAATCATGAACAAGTAACAATTGATAATCCGGCTCAAGGAACTTATACCGTAAGTGTGAACGGAGCAGTTGTTCCTATGGGGCCGCAAACCTATTACCTCGTTTGGTATTTTGAACCGGCAGGAGAATTGGTGCTTACCTACCCGAATGGAGGGGAAGGATTCGTTCCTTCTGAAACAGAGGTGATTCGTTGGGATGCATGGGGTAATTCTGGCACGTTCAATCTTGAATACACTACCAATGGTACGACGTGGAATTCGATCGCAACCGGTGTTTCGGCTTCGCAGCGCTATTACAATTGGACAGTTCCTGCGGGAATGAGCGGATTGTGCAAAGTGCGTGTGACGCGTGGTGCAACGAATGATGTGAGTGATGCCAATTTTTCAATTGCGGCATTGCCATCCGGAATTAATGTAGCGTGGGCATGTCCTGATTCACTCTGTTTGAAATGGACTGCTGTTCCGGGAGCAACAGGTTATGATGTTTTCAAACTCGGTTCCGTGTATATGGATTCAATCGGCAGTTCAGCTGTAGATAGTTTCGTTGTAACCGGATTGAATAATTACGTGAATACATATTGGTTCAGTGTACGCACAAGAGGACCTCAGCAGACCGTAGGTCGCCGTGCAATTGCAATTGAAAAAACTCCCGGAGTTATTTGTCCGAACGGAGTTGATGCTTCGGTTACTTCGGTGTCTGCACCGGAAACAGAATATTACAGTTGCATGAATCTGAATAACATTCCTGTTGTTGCCACAATCACGAACCCGGGAATGGCTGCAATTTCCAATGTGCCTGTTGCTTTTTCCTATGACAACGGTACACCTGTGACAGAGATGTATGCAGGAAGCATTGCACCTTCAGCAACGGTTACATTTACGTTCACTGCAACTGTAAATATCGGTTCAACCGGCACGCATACTTTGAAAGTGTGGAGCGATTTGCCGAATGATATAGGCAGCTTCAACGACACCACAACGACGTTGATCAATCATAACAGTTCAGTTTATATTACACCGGCCTGGGTTGAGGATTTTGAAAGCTTTTCGCTCTGCAGCACAGCATCTGATTGCGGCACGACAAACTGTACAATGATCAATGGATTCAGAAACATCACCAATGGTTCCGGAGATGATATTGACTGGAGAACTGCGCAAGGTGCAACACCATCAGCGAATACCGGTCCTTCAACAGATTATTTGCCGGGTAATGCAACCGGTAACTATATCTATCTTGAAGCATCTGCATGTTTCGGACAATCTTCAACTTTAATGTTGCCGTGCATTGATCTGACTTTGTATAGCTCAACCACATTCTCATTTGCATATCACATGAGTGGTGCAGATATGGGAGAATTGCATGTGGATATTTACTCGAATGGTGCATGGACTAACGATGTGTGGGTGCGTTCCGGTGATCAGGGAACTGCTTGGCAGTTGGCTACAATTCCATTGAATGCTTATGCCGGTCAGGTAATTTTAATGCGCTTCAGAGGCCGTACAGGACCTGACTATACCAGCGATATTGCAATTGATGCAATGCGCATTGAAGATCCGACAGTTGTGCAGAACAACTCTTCATTTACCGGTTTAACTGTTTATCCGAATCCAACTGAAGGGTTTGCAACAGTTACGGTCAATGGTGCTCCTGAGTCGGTAGTTACTGCTGATGTTTATGATGTAGGAGGACGACTTGTTTCCTCTTCTCAGAACAGTGTTTCCGGGTCATCCACTCAGTTTCAAATTGATCTGAACGGATTGGCATCAGGAGTTTACTTTCTGAAAGTTCGTTCTGGCGAAATGGAGGAAACGGTGCGCTTAACGAAACTGGATTGATTCGATCAGCTGAGTTTTTATTCGGTGTAGCGAAATTGTTTTCGCAACGTGAGCAGCTTAACGTTTATTGTGTGTGACTTTTTTCATTTTCCGGCATTATAACGAAAACGAAGCCGATGAAAATGAAGATGATGATTGCTGCTGCAGTTGGTTTGACACTTGCAGCATGCAGACCTGAAACACCCAAGTTTCTTGCGGAGCCTGGAGCAGAAACTGCCAGCAGAATTGATACGGTACTGGTACCAACTCGGTATCAGGTTGATTTGTCCGGAATTGATTCGCTGTTGCGGATGCGTGTGAGTCTGCCGCCAATGAAAGATTCAGTAACGTATCCGGATTTATTGGTGAAGCAATTTTATTCACTTGCTTCTCGGACTGGGGGAGAGTCCTACTTTCTGACACAGACGGATAAAGTCACAGAGCAGATTATTGCCATAATTGATTCGCATCTCGTAAATAAGAGTGATCTGGTTTTTCTCATTGATAACACCGGAAGCATGAGTGATGATATCGAGAATGTGAAGAAGGGAGTGAGCAGTATAATTGATCACATCAGAAAGAAGAAAGATATACGTGTGGCGGTTGCTACTTACGGAGATGAATTTTCTGACGGAGATCGTTGGTATGCAGTGGAGCCTTTTACAACTGAAATGGATTCCGTTAAGAAGTACGTTAATCGCATTGCGCTTACCAATGGCGGCGATTATCCGGAGTCGATGTATGACGCAGCCTGTATAACCATGGATACATTGGAGTGGAGGAGAGATGCGCAGAAGATGATTGTTGTTTTGGGTGATGCTCCAAGTCTGATGCCGCCGCATTCAACAAACGGAATGAATCAGGTAGTTGCTAAAGCAAAGTCCAAGGGAGTACTGATGAATTATTATCCGGTGATAATATCGCCGATTCCTGAAGGATCGCCATTGGTTGAGCCGGGTTTCAAGAAGAAAATATTGATCTCAACCGTTTATCCTGTTCCTTCAGATGGCAACGTCAATCTATTGCTTACACGTGAAGATCACTTTGTTTGGGAAGTGTACAATACTTCAGGTGTTCTCGTGAAAAAGGATGAAGGAAGAACAGACAAAATACAACTGGATTTGACAGATCAAGCTAACGGAGTTTATATAGTTCGGGTAATTGATGGAGCCGACAGGCAGTTTGAAGAGAAGCGAGTGATTGTCGCCCATTAAAGGTGTGCGTTTACCTGAAACGAAAAAAGGAGCTGTTGAGGCTCCTTTTTTATTTAGTTGTACAATGTTTACAGATGAATCACTTCTCCGTACGCAGCGGCAGCGGCTTCCATTACAGCTTCACTCATTGTAGGGTGCGGGTGAACAGCTTTAATGATTTCGTGTCCTGTTGTTTCGAGTTTACGCGCTGTAACGATTTCAGCAATCATTTCAGTTACGTTCGCACCGATCATGTGCGCTCCGAGAAGTTCGCCGTATTTCGCGTCGAAGATCAGTTTAACGAATCCGTCAGCAGCGCCACCGGCTTTCGCTTTTCCTGAAGCAGAGAATGGAAATTTACCCACTTTGATTTCAAAGCCGGCTTCTTTAGCGGCTTTCTCTGTGTAACCGACAGAAGCGATTTCAGGCTGGCAATATGTACATCCCGGAATATTCTTGTAGTCGATAGGCTCAACATGCATACCTGCAATTTTCTCTACGCAAGTAATTCCTTCAGCCGACGCAACGTGAGCGAGCGCCTGGGTAGGAAGAACATCTCCGATTGCGTAATAGCCCGGAATGTTTGTTTCGTAATATTTGTTTGTGAGGATGCGTCCTTTGTCAGTAGCAATTCCCACTTCTTCAAGACCAATGTTTTCGATATTCGGTGTGATGCCGACTGCAGAAAGAACGATATCAGCTTCAATTACCGATTCGCCCTTCTCTGATTTTACTTTCACTTTGCATCCGTTACCGGTAGTGTCAACACCTTCAACAGTTGTTTTCGTAAGGATTTCAACTCCGATTTTCTTGAATGAACGCTCAAGTTGCTTTGAAACTTCTTCATCTTCAACCGGAACAATGTTCGGCATGAATTCAACGATGGTTACTTTAGTTCCCATTGTTGCATAGAAGTAAGCAAACTCAACACCGATGGCTCCGGAACCTACAACAACCATTGATTTAGGCTGAGAAGGAAGTGTCATTGCCTCGCGATATCCGATCACTTTTTTGCCATCCTGTTTCAGATTCGGAAGTTCACGTGAACGGGCACCAGTTGCAATAATGATATGTTTCGCATCGATCAACTGAACAGAACCGTCTGCTGCAGTTACTTCAACCTTCTTACCGGGTTTTACTTTACCGGTTCCTGTGATCACATCGATTTTATTCTTCTTCATGAGGAACTGAACGCCTTTGCTCATTCCACCGGCTACATCGCGACTGCGTTTTACAACAGCACCGAAATCGGCTTTCGCATCAGAAGCCTGAATGCCGTAATCGCCGGCGTGTTTCAGATATTCAAATACCTGTGCACTTTTCAAAAGAGCTTTAGTTGGAATACATCCCCAGTTGAGGCAGATTCCACCGAGTTCTGCTTTTTCAACCACAGCGGTTTTAAGACCGAGTTGTGAAGCGCGAATTGCCGTAACGTATCCACCGGGACCGCTACCGATAATTACAATATCATATGACATAAGCTGTGTTTTTCTAAGTTAACCGCAAGGCGAAATTCAATGCGCTGCGGGCGACAAATTTAGGTAAAAAGACTGTTCTGAAGTATTACGGAAATTCCGTTTAAGTGCGAAATCGATTGAATTTGCCTGTTTGAACCTTAAAAGTAACCTGAAAGTATGAATCAGCGGGCGGAAACGAATATCAAAACCGAACTAAGGATCGAAATGGTAAGTGTGGCGATAGCAATAATCATTACCCATTTCATGCGTCTGCGATGCGATTCGATATGTTTCAGTCGTTGCTGATCCCGCATTTTCATTGCTTTCCCGTAATCCGCAGACCATTCGCTTACAGTTGAAGCCGCCTTTTGTTTCTGAAAATCAGAGAACTGCTGTTTCGCATTGGAGTCCTGATTCCGCACACTCTTGTTGTATCCGAAAAGATCATCATGTTTAAGTCGTTGAACGGGATCGGTCAGCACCGCAACTGCGGCTGCGAGGTCGACAAAGTCTGTCGCAGCTTTCGGGTCGGGGTTCACATCAGGGTGCAATTGCTTTGATCGTTTGCGATAAGCTGTACGAATGGCGGAATCGTCCGCATCCGGATTCACGTTTAGAATTTTGTAGCAATCGCGTGAAAGCATAAGCAAATTTAGGCATGATAAGTTGAAATGTTGATGTAGAATGGAGAAGTAAGAAATTGCGTATTCGGGAGCAAATGGGTGTAAGTGTTTGGAATAGAGGATGCTTAATTTTTCGGGCTTAACTTAGAACCGTTTAAACGGTTCTAAGCAAATTGCAGAGGTACTTGTCCGTCACTTCATATTCACAAATGGCCTTACCTCGAAGCAGGTCCAATTGGACTTCTTTGGTATGCAATTTGAAAGAAACAGATTTTTCATTTTAACTTAGAACCGTTTAAACGGTTCTAATATTCGCGCAACTCCAACCAAACTCACCACGCTTTTGTGAATTTTTCCCCGCATCGCGTCTTCTCTTAAACTGTTTATGCGCAACCTCATTCTTACATTCATATTTTTTCTGCCGGGATTAATATTCGCGCAGGAACCCCGCATTTTAATAATGGGCAATGTAACAAACTCTGAAACCGGAGAACCTGCAGAAGGTGTCGTCGTAACTTGCAAAGAGCCTGCCCGCATTGCACAAACCAACAGCAACGGGCGGTATGCTATTCTGCTCGACAGAAAACCTGGTTCTGTGCTGGAGTTTCGCGGACTCGGTTACCGATCTAAATCAATCATAATTTCCGGTGAAATGCTGAATAGGTTTACCGGAGATACAATGCGACTTGATGTTCAGCTATTTCCTGAACTCATTGAAATCATAGGAACAACCATTACTGCAGGACCTGATACCGTTTTCGGAAACTGGAAATTCTTTGTAGAGGATTTTATGTTCGCTGATCAGAACCGCTTTGTGCTTTTAACTTTCGAGAAATCACTGAAGCAATCGAAAGTGGTTTTGGTCGACGATCAGCAACATATTCTCAGCAGCTTCGATGTGCCGGTAGAAGCTAAGGAGTTGTATCGCGACTATCAAGGCAATATCAACGTCATGTGTGTCGACTCTGCTTTCCGCGTCAAGATTGTTCCGCCTTCAACAATTATTTTACTTGCGTTACCGTATAAAGACTTCTGTGATCGCATGTTACCTTGTGTAGATACAATCGGAAGAAAGATTCTGTTTACGAATTATCAGGATCGCTATCCTGCGTTTTCTTATTTCAGTTATGATCCGGCTGATACAACCGTACACAGCATTCGATATATCGTTGATACGCCGCTTCTGAAACAGTACAATTGGGAATTCGATTATCTCAAACCGAAAGACAGATTGTATGCCAGAAAAATGGAAATGTACACAGGTATCGACAAACGTATTATCGCAGCGACTATGACGGGATTCCCGAATTCAATTTACTATACGCCGCTGTACGCTCCGTTGTTTGTGCGCAACGACACAATCTGTGTTTTTGATCACTATGCCGACTCATTGTTCCTGTATGATTTCAATATGAATCGAATCGGAGCCTCTCACATTGATTACCATCATCCGAAGAATTGGAAAGAGTGGGACAGACAACTTCATCAGGATGAAGTGACCGGAGAGATTTATGCACGATTCGAGAAAGGTGGATTCTATACTTTGAAGAAGATTGATATCAAAACCGGGAAGATTGTGTCCGAGCACAAATTGGAAAATCCTTGGGTGAAACACATTCGGATTCGGAACGGAGAGACATTTTACATTTACCGACCGAAAGACTCGATTCAAACCAAATTTCTGTATAAAGAAAGATTGTAGTGCAGGCCGGGCTTCGATTTTTCATTCTGTTTTTTCTAACTTAGGAGAATGAAAAAGATACTAATGCTTCCTGTTCTGGCCCTTGTTGCCATGTCGTTCAACATTCTTGAAATTCTGCCGATTGATCTGGGTGCAGAAATTCCAATGGGCGATCATAAAATGGTAAACGCCATGAACGATACACGTGTTTCCATTAATGAATCGAAAAAGAATAATGGCGTTCTTGTGATTTTTTCATGCAATACTTGTCCATATGTAATTGCACAGGAAGACCGAATTCGTGATATACAGCGTGATGCACAACGCATGCAGATCGGTGTTGTGATTATCAACTCCAATGAAGACAAACGTGGTAACGAAGATTCCAAAGAAGAGATGCGCAAGTATGGTAACAATCAGAAGTATCTCGCTCCGTACCTTATCGATTCAATGTCGGTTGTGGCAGATGCATTCGGCGCTACTCGTACTCCTGAATGCTTCCTTTTTGGTCGCGACGGTAAACTCGCTTACCGCGGTTCAATCGACGACAGCCCGAAAGAACCCAAAGCGGTTAAACAACACTATCTCCTGGATGCTATGACTGCCGTTTCCAAAGGAAATGCAGTGACAATCGGAACGAGTGTTTCTTCAGGTTGTACGATTAAGCGAAAACAGTCGGGCAAATAATCAGAATTGCGTTGTTCTAAAGTGATGGTTGGTGCATACTACTCCTTCACCAACTTCGCTACATTCATAACTCCATTTTCATCTCTCAACTCCAGCAAATACAATCCGCTGGAAAGACAGTCAATGTTAATGCTGCCGGCTGTTATTCCTGAAAGTACAACACTTCCGTCCGTAGAATAGATGTTATATGCAGTTGTAGCGATTACATTAACATTTACCTTATCATTTGCCGGGTTCGGATAAATAGAAAGTGAGTTTTTGTTATTCGCATATGAATCAATTCCCGTTACCGTCGGGTCAATGTACTTGACATGTACGTATCCGTCATCATTCAGGATCAACGTGGCAGCTGTGGGATCCGTATCCAGTGGTCCATTGTACGATCCGGTACAATAGAGAACGTTGCCATCATAAACTACGCCACCGTAACTGTTATATCCAGATCCGCTCAGGCAGAATGCGTAAATCAAATTACCGGTTGGCGAGTACTTAATGATTGCCGGTTCCGGAAAAATAGTTGCCGTTGTTGTCAATGGGGCAATATAAATTCCAGCTCCGAGATCCAGATCGCACGTGTCGTAAAGTGCACCCGAAATTAGAATATTGTCGTTCGCATCGCAGGTGATTTCATATACGTCTTCGTAGTTAAAGCTGCCATATTTCCCGGACCATATATGGTTTCCATTCTGATCGTATTTCGCAAGGAACACATCTGTATTGAATGCGCTCGGTGCGTTGCTCGCAGTAAGCAGATTCACTCCCGGACCCGGATCTGTGTCTAATGTACCCTGAAATGCTCCCGCTACAATTATGTTACTGTTCGCATCAGTTGTTAATGTCGGCCACACATTGTAAACCGGAGATAGCAACTGCTTTACAAAGATGAAAGTTGCGTTTGTGTCATACTTCGCGAAGTAACCATCCGATCCTTGTCCTTGATAAACTCCAAGTGTGTCCATGCCGAAACCGGGATTGAAATTCACTGTGCCACCCATTTCTCCTGCGAATACAAGATTTTGATTCGCATCTATCTTCATTGACCGAGGTCGTGCATAACCGGGATCTCCGAAGTTCAGTCCTTCCAGCGATTTTTGCCAGATAAATTCTCCATCGGCATTGTATTTGGCAATGAACCCTGCTCTGCACCATGCCGCAATGGTTGGTTGTGCAACAGTACTGTCTGAAGGATCAAAATCCGTATAA
Source organism: Bacteroidia bacterium (assembly GCA_023151315.1). Classification (GTDB taxonomy): domain Bacteria; phylum Bacteroidota; class Bacteroidia; order Palsa-965; family Palsa-965. Next base: position 36,782 of record JAKLJE010000011.1, on the reverse strand, counting down.
CAACCGAACATACCCCCAACGTAAATGGAACTTCCGTAACAAATCAGACTATTGAATTCTTCACTGGCTGAATTACCGAACATATGTGCCCATTCAACATTACCCGACGGAGAAAGCTTTGTCAAGGTCATGTCTTCGTTCGTGTTGTATGTGAATTGAACAGTGTCGGTAGTTTGGTTGTAATAAAAATCAATTCCTGCATCACGGACATTGACTGTACAATAAACATTACCTGCGACGTCACAAGCTATATCAGTGGGTGTAATTGAAGATGTCGTTGAATTCTGTACCATCGGGAAGGGAACTGCCCAAAGCATAACGCCGTTTGGATCGAATTTTTCTACGAAAAATCCTATTCCTGAAACAATGAATGTTCCTGAAGAAGGATCAAGATCCACAGTGTAGTTCTGTGTGGAATATGCTCCCAGAATGAACGTATCGCCGTTCTGGTCAATGGCATTGTCATACGAGTAACATTGTCCATTACCGGTTGGTGTTAGTGCCCACGATGCAGTGGGAAGTTGTGCAGATACCGAACAGACCAAAAGGCTGAACAGCGCAGTTTGAAGAAATTTCATTTTGATAGGTTTGCCTAGTGAAATGTAGACAAAATTTCCTCGCAATCAAATCAATTTCCCAGTGAACGGAAACCTTTGCGAAGAATTCTCAGGTCGTTGCTGATTTTATAATCCTTCGCATAAAGGATGTTCAGACGTACACGTATGTCTTCCGTATGTTGTTGCTCCGGCAATGCAATCAGCGGATTCAAAACGCCTGTTCTTATTTTAGGAAGATTCATGTCGTGATTCTTGCCAGGCGCATATCCTACCCAGGAGCGATTTCCGAACAAGACACGGATAATATTTCCAATAAATCCAATCGGATTCTTCTGCGTCCACATCAACAACGGAAACATGAGAAGGAATCCGAACGCCACACTGAAATCCACAACGCGTTTGTTACGTTTGTTCACAGGCTTACTCACAGAATTGATGTCTATCACATACAAATCTCCCGCGGTATCAATGGAATTACTTCCGATGATGGACAGACTCTCCGGCGGTGCAATTTTATATGATACTTTTCGTGAATCGCCTAACTGCGCCATACGATCAATAATCTCCTGAGCACTGATGTCCTTCGCGCAGAAAATAATTTCGTCTATGGAATAGATGTTCACGATTTCCGAGAGTTGATCAAATCGCCCCAATACATTGCTGCCGTTGGCTTCCTGACTCGTTGATACAAATCCTGTGAATCCGGGAGTGATGCCTGTTTGTGCAACAAGATTCTTTACGCGATCACATTCATCCGGACTTCCTGCAATCACAACACGTTGAGGCCCGCCTGCATCCATGCGCATTGACTTAATTCCAAGTGCATGAAATAGGATTCGTGTGAACGATAGACTGATCATCGATAATCCTGCACCAAACAGAATCATCGCGCGTGAGAAGCGATACAATTCCGGCAACAGTGAATACACGACAAGAATCCCGATCGTCCCAATGAGAATTCCGCGCATGATCTTCAAAAGCCGCACCGGCTTGTCATATCCTCCGCTGTAATACACGGAAACGATCCACACAAATGTGTAGAGCGGGAAGAAGATGTTTACAAGTTCATTCTGATAATAACCTCCGGCATACGCCAGCTTCACCTTCGATTCGTAATAACCTTTTACGAAATACATTCCGGCAAGAATAATCGCTCCGTCAAATGCAGGTAATGCAATCGCTTTGATGAAGCGGGTTGCAATGGCCGCACCGGCACGCAACCAAATTGCCATGTTGATCAGGAATGAAAACAGCTTCGCATTCTTCTGCGAGAAATGTTTCCTTGCGAAAATCACCATAGCACGATAAAACACGAAGACGTAATTCACGCTGCTCTTTTTCGTGCTTTCGCCTTTGTAATGTATGATTCGCGTATCGTGGAAATAATAATTCTTGTATCCGCCGAGTATGATACGATACGAAAGATCAATGTCTTCTCCGTACATGAAGTAATCTTCATCCAGCAATCCTACTTTATCCAGCGCAGCTTTACGCATCAACATGAACGCTCCTGAAAGAATTTCCACTTCATGCGTGGCGTTCTTATCGAGATACCCAAGATGATATCTTCCGAACGTTTTCGACTTCGGAAAAAGTTTCGATAATCCGAAGATTTTATAGAATGCAACCGATGGAGTAGGGAGTCCTCGCTTGGATTCCGGAAGGAAATTTCCTTTACCGTCAATCATCTGAACTCCTAGACCGCCCGCATCAGGATGTGCATCCATGAATGCAACAACCTTGCGGAAAGTATTTTCCTCAACTACGGTATCGGGATTCAAAAGAAGGATGTATTCTCCGTTTGCAATTCGCATAGCCTGATTGTTCGCTCTGGAAAAACCGGTGTTCTCTTTATTTGCAATCAGAATTACTTCCGGAAACTTTTCCCGCACCATTTGCACGGAACCGTCAACAGAATTATTGTCAACCACGAAAACTTCACACTCCATCCCTGCAACTGCTTTGCGTACGGAATGCAGACATTGCTCCAGAAAATGCTGGACGTTGTAATTGACAATGACGATGCTGAGTTTCAAAATGCGTTTTCCTGGTATGCCGTTTCGGGCAGGGCGAAGTTACAAACGTAAATTGAGGGAAAATAGTGTGTGAACGACGAATTTCGCTGAATTTCAAGGAAATTGATCAGCGCGACATGCTTCCTTCGTACGGAACACGGTTCACAATGGATCGTCCGAGCGTGATTTCATCCGCATATTCCAGCTCATCACCAACAGCAATTCCGCGCGCAATTGTGCTTACAGGCACATTCAGATCTTTCAGTTTTCTGAAGATATAGAAATTGGTGGTGTCGCCTTCCATAGTTGTGTTCAGCGCCATAATCACTTCTTTCACATTGCCGGATTTCACACGATCTACAAGCGATTCGATGTGAAGATCATTCGGACCGATTCCGTCCATAGGCGAGATAATTCCACCGAGCACATGATAAACACCGGAGAATTGTTGTGTGTTCTCAATGGCCATTACATCGCGCACATCTTCCACAACGCATACAATGCTGTGATCACGACGGTAATTGCTGCACACTCCGCACATTTCATGATCGCTGATATTGTGACAGATTCTGCAATGCTTCAACTCGGTCTTCAGTTTCAGAAATGTGTTACCGAATTTCGCAACCTGTCCGTCTTCCTGCTTAAGCATGTGAAGCACGTAACGCAAGGCCGTTTTACGACCTACGCCGGGTAAACAAGCAAACGCTTCAACTGCTTCTTCAATAAGTTTGGACGGATACTGAATCACGGGAGCAAAGTTAACATCAGGGTGAAGCCTTCTGCAGTGCTTGACGCCCGAATTATTAAATTTGTTTTGAACACGTACCCATGTTGCAGCGCTCTTCATTGCTCATTGCTTTTCTGCTGTTTCTGGCAGGAAAAATGGATGCACAAAATCCGGGTGACGATCTTTTCACCCGTGCCGGAGTCAGAACAATCAACATCGTTTTCGATCAGATCGGGTGGTGGGATACATTGATTGCGAATAAACTGCTCAGCGATCAGACGGCTACAGATGTTTACATGTCCGGAAAGGTGTTCATTGATGGCGATTCACTCGACAGCGTGGGTGTGCGACTCAAAGGAAACGCGAGTTACAATCATCCGGGAACCAAGAAACCAATTCGATTGGAATTCGATGAATACATCGGAAATCAGAAATACGACGGACTGACTTCTCTGCATTTGAATAATTCGGCTTATGATCCGACAATGCTGAGGGAGAAACTAATGCTTGATGCTTTGCGAAATCAAGGCGTTCCGGCACCGCGTTGTTCTTTCGCTTTAGTGTATTACAACGGTGTATTCACAGGCGTTTACAATCTTGTGGAACACATTGACAAGAAATTTCTCCGTACGCATTTCAACGACGACAGAGGAAATTTGTTTAAAGGCGATCCCAACGGAACTCTGGAGTGGCACGGCGCTGCTCAGTCCGGATATTATACGTCTTATGAGCTTAAGACAAATGAAACGGCTAACGATTGGAGCGATCTTGTTTCATTGATTGATGTGATTCACAATTCCGGAAGCAATTTTCCCAATGAAATCCGGCAGCATCTGGATGTAGACATGTTCCTGCGTTATCTCGCTGCACAGAATGTATTCGGTAACTTGGATTCGTACGTTCACAATCCGCATAACTATTATCTGTACCACGATTCCATTTCCAATCGTTTCGAATGGATTGCCTGGGATGTAGGATTGAGTTTCGGAGTGTTCCCGAATTTCTTTAATACATCAGCTGATGCAATGGATGTTTTTTATGTTCCGGACGATGGACAAAGAACTCCATTGACAGTAAAACTGTTTCAATACGAAGAATTCAGACAGATCTATCTGGATGCCATGTGCGCATTTCTCACACAAGAGTTCAATTCAAGCGTTCTGTTTCCGAAGATCGATAGTCTTGCCGCTGTTCTCAGACCTTGGATCTACACTGAACCTTCATCAAATAAAATGTATTCAACAGAGCAATTCGAAGGAAACCTTGGTTACAGCTCGTATTCGGTCTGGATTCTGGCTGAGATTCCGGGCCTGAAACAGTTCGTGAACAAAAGAAGCGGCAATCTGTCCATTGAACTTTGCGAAACCGGTTGGAGTTGCATTCAAGGGACTTCCGCAACGCAAATTACCGATGAGGCCATTCACGTTTCTCCGAATCCTTCTACCGGCACTGTAACTGTTCGTTTTGATTCTCCCGATTCGAGAACGGCCGTGTTTTACAGAATAACGGACATGAACGGTCGAATCATTCTGCAGGATAATGTATTGATTGATATGTCAACCTATTCAAGAACGTTGGATTTCAGTACTTACGCACCGGGAACGTACGTTTTACGAGTTATCGGAACATGTGATGAAATCGTCAGGAAGATTGTCATTATTCATTGATATGTCAATAACTCTGTTCATTATCTGCTGTTGATGCGCCTCCCGCGCCATTTTCATTCGCGGTAACTTTCCTGAAAATATTTTATGACACCTTTACTCATCCTGATCTGTGTCGGGATTTACACTTTGATTCTTTTCGGAATCACATGGTGGACATCCCGCGGTGCGACCAACGAAAGTTATTTTGTAGGCGATCGCTCATCGAAGTGGTATCTGGTAGCTTATGGAATGATCGGTGCTTCTCTTTCCGGAGTCACATTCATGTCAGTGCCCGGAGGAGTTGGTGTCTCCAAATTCTGGTACTTTCAGATTGTTCTGGGATATCTGGTCGGTTACGCGGTGATTGCATATGTGCTTTTGCCCTTGTACTACCGTATGAATCTCACTTCCATTTACACGTATCTGGAAAAACGTTTTGGAATTCATGCATACAGAACAGGCGCATTCTTTTTTATTGTTTCACGCGTGTTGGGAGCTGCGTGCCGCATGTTCATAGTGGTACTTGTGCTCCAGAAGTTCATTTTCGATGCCTGGGATGTTCCATTCTGGGTGACGAGTCTGATTTTCGTTTTACTGATTCTCGGCTACACATTCAAGGGCGGCGTGAAAACCATTATCTGGACAGATACATTGCAGACCACATTCATGTTGTTGTCGCTGGTGCTGAGCGTAATACTGATCGGACGCGAACTCAATATCGACGGTGTGATCTCACACGTTGCTGAAAGCACAAATGCTTCCATATTCAATATGGACTGGAAATCGGGATTGTTTTTCCCAAAAGCGTTTTTTGGTGGGATGTTTATCGCGATAACGATGACCGGAATGGATCAGGAAATGATGCAGAAGAACATTTCCTGTAAGAATGTTGGTGAGTCGCAAAAGAACATGATGACTTTCAGTGTGATTCTTGTTGTCGTGAATCTGCTTTTCCTTGCCTTGGGTGTTTTGATTTGGGACTATGTACAGGCGCATCCTGAGTTCACTGCAGCATTGACAGATAAAACTATGACAACGGATGAATTGTTCCCTTCGATTGCTTTGAAATCATTGGGAACTGTTTCTGCATTATTCTTTATCATCGGACTCATTTCTGCAGCTTATCCGAGTGCCGATGGAGCGCTGACCGCATTGACCGCTTCGTTCTGTATAGACTTTCTCGGTTTTAATCGCGAAGGATCTTCGTGGACTGAGGAAGCGCGCACTCGAGTTAGAAAAATTGTTCACGTTTCTTTTTCTGTGCTGCTGTTTCTCACGCTGCTGGTGCTGAAAGCCGTTAACGACAAAGCCATCATTGATCTGATTCTGTTCCTTGCGACAATCACATACGGACCGCTTCTCGGTTTGTTCGCATTCGGAATATTGGTGAAGAAGCGCACCGTGCACGGTTGGCCCGTTGTTATAGTTTCGCTTCTTGCTCCGGCTATCTGTTTCGTGTTGAATTATCTCGCGAAGAATATGGAGCCGGGAACTTTCTTAGGTGGTTACAAATTCGGTAACGAATTGCTGATCATCAACGGTGGTTTGACATTCATCGGATTGTTTATCATTTCAAAACGTTTGACCCATGAGTAATCAGCGTTCCGGTTCCGTATTGTTTCTTCTTGACAGAACCTTGCGTCAGATGCGGCATTCTCTGCAAGTTCATTTGAACGAGAAGAATGTAAAACTGACAGTCGATCAGTGGATATTGCTTAATGAAGCTTCATCAGCCGGAGTTATATCGCATAATGAATTGTCCAAACGTGTTTCGAAAGATCCGGCCTCGGTTACACGAATTGTGTCTTCATTGGAGGAATTGAAACTCATCACAAGAATCCCTTCCAGGAAGGATCAGCGTGTGCTGTTATTGAAAGTTACTGCAGCAGGTCGAAAAGAATTACAACAGGCCGCCGTCGCAATTCAGAACTACAGGAAATCAGTGTTGAAAGGAATCGAGAAAGAAGAGCTCCTTCACGTAAAGATGCTGCTGGATAAAATGTTTGAAAACACAGGTGGAAAATTGATCTGAATCATTCAGGTAATTTAATGCACCGGAGAATTGATCCTAACCCCGGTGGAGAACGGAATGTTTTTATTCCGACGACGACGGGAACTGAGTTTTTTTGAAATGCAAAAGTTGCGTTCCTGAATAAATCAGACAATGAATACTTTTAAATTACCGGCAAGGACCGTCGCTGACCTTTGAAATACCGACTCTGTTAGCTTCGCATTCGTTGCAGTACGTATTGCCATCACAACCGCAAATGCCGGGACAATCCGTCGTACATCCGCCGGAGTGATTTCTTGCCATTTGTGCGTTATAACAATCATCATGCTTATTGCAACTATAAATAGCGAGGATTGTTACAACAGCAATTATCGGAATCATTTTCGCCAATGCAGTATTCATTGAAATTTTGATTTACTGTTCAACTTAGGTAATCCGTAATCCGCAATCCGCAATATCTAATACAAATCCGTCTCATCAACCAGATCTTCCACATCCTTATACTGGACGTTTTTCATTTCTTCTTTCTTGGCAGCTTTCCTGATGTCGGTGTTACCGGGATTGTTATTGTTGTCACCGGGATCCATAGAATTGTTCAGATCAAATACATCGTACATCAGATAATTGCCCTGAGAGCGTTTGGCTTGTCCGAAACGGAAAGTAATTCCAGCCTGCAGGAATAATGTTCCTTCCGGTCTTGCTTTGTAGAACGGCGTAAGCGGACGTAAGTCGTGAATCTGATTGAAGGAATAGGAGTAGAACCAGTAATGATTGCGAACTGCGAATCCTCCTGAGAAGAAAAAGTTCACTCTGGAGTTTGGCTTGAAGTCTAATCGAATTCCGTTGGCAATTCCAAAGTGACCGAACTGAATTACACTGTCAACTCCGAGGTAAATTGAGTCTTCGTTGCTTACGTTGTACAAGCCACCGTAAGATTTACTGAAAATGTCTATGCTGAACTTGTGATTCGGCTGAATTGTAAGCGAGGAATGTCGCGGAAACTGAAACTGGAAGTAAACCGGTCCATCCAGTTTACCAATGCGAAAACCGAGCATAGGCATGAAATACTTGTTGCCGAATATGAAGTTCTTCGTTACACCGGCACGAACACTGAATGAAGGGCTGATCATATAATTCAACACAAGTGTTGAACCCAAACGATATCGTGCGGTTTGCTGTCTGTTGAATCTGTCGCCGGTCACAAATGGATTCACATCCGCGAAAATGATGAACTGCGACTTGAATGTCCAGATACCGCGCAGACCGATTCCGAGTTTGTAGAGCTTGTGTTGTTTATTGAGCCCTTCAAATTCCGGACGATCAGTCAATGCGTTCATCGTCATCAGCAAGTGAATCGTATTCACATCTGTACTGTCTTGCCCCGCGAATTTCGTTTTGGTGTAGAGTGGAGTATAGAATGCTAGACTGGATTGCGCGAATCTGTAATTGCCCAGACGGTTCTCCAGAATAGGAACAGTTCCGGGAGCAGGCCGATTTCCGGTGGAGAAGAAACTTATGGATAAACTCGGGCGGATGTAATTGCGAACTTCTTTCGGTTTGGAATTCTGACGCAGCGAATCGGCGCCGGTAGAATAGGCGGAAAGCGGATTCAGAAGAAACCCGCTCAGAACAATTGCCAGTGCGAATGATCGTCTCAGCATATTATTTCGGATTTACGGGTTCCGGTTTCTTGTTATCTTCTTTCAGCATCTGAAGAAGTTCTTTCTTGAAATCTTCTTCGGCTACATATAACTGCGCCAACTTTTTCGCAGGTAAAACTTTCTTCAATTTCTCATGCATTTCCTTCTGCAAATCCAGATCCTGTTGACGCAACGTCATTTCTTCGTCAGCCAGTTTCAATAACTCATCTGCGCTCAGTTTGTCTGCTTCTTCCTTCACTTTCTTACGATTCTCCTGAAGTTGTTTTCGCACAACATCACGCTTGTCCTGATACTCATTGTAAATGGGCCAGAACTTCTCCGCTTCTTCTGAAGTCAGATCAAGCGCTTTGGTGATAAACGCCACCTTCAAAGCCTGAACGCGATCAGCTCCCGACTGCGTTGGTTTGTCGCCCTGCTTATTCTGAGCTCCTGCTGTAAACACGCAGGCGAACAAAATCAGTATGAGGTATAATTTTTTCATTTTATTTTTTGTTTCCCGGATCAATAACGTCAAGTGAGTTGTGATCGTCGAGTATATATTGAATCATTTCGTCATTCTCAGAATCCTGTTCAGCAACCGCATCTTCATAAATGAACTCAGCAACCAACGCTTCATCCATCAAATCCGTTTCTGCCATTATTGCTTCTTTGCTCAGTTTGATGTTTCCTTCTGATGAGGGTTTAACGCCTTCGTTATTCTTTGCAAAATTTTGCACTTCCGGTTCCGCTCGTTTTACAATGCGCTCCTGAGGCTGGAATGCATTCACTTTTACAGTGTCATCTTGAACGCGATTTTCATTTGAAGCGAAACCGTTCACCGGAGCAACTTCATTGCTGCGTGTAAAGAACCAAATGGAAACGATCAACAACGCAACGCTGGCAGCTACCGCTGTAATTTTACCGTAACGCTGAACGTATTCTGCAAATACAATTACGCGAACCTGTTTCGTTTCAGTTTTGATTTCAGGTTCTACCTTCGCAATCACACGATCCGCGAGGGAATCGAAATAGCCCGCAGGCACTTCGTCGCCATGCAACTCTTCATCAGACAAGGCTGTCTGTGAAAGAATACGATCCGTTAATGATCCGAAATATTTCTCTGGAACAACAAAGCCTTCGTCCTGCTTCAGATTGTCAAGAGAAATATGCGCTTTCAGTTCACGCTCCAGATCTCCGAAATATCCTTCCGGGATTTCTGATTCGTTTTTCGGTAAGTGATTTTCGAGATGCAAACGCGCTTCAAGGTTCGCTTCGAAATTTTCAAAGTAACCTTCCGGAACCGAGAAACCGTTCTCCGTTGGAATCACAGTTCCTGCGTTGATCTGTTCTTCTGATTCAGTGAAGTACGATTCAGAAACAGGAAACTCTCCGGCTTCAGGTAACAGAACACGTGATACAATCTGATCCGGCAGTTCCTCAAAGTAATTTTCAGGCACAACAAATCCGTTCGCTTTACTCTTCAGCGCATGAAGGGCAGGAGCGTGGATGCTGAGATCATCAGCATTGTCAGGGATCATATCGTTGCGTTCGTCTGACATTACATTGTTCTTTCTTCCGAAGTATTGCGGATGTATTCTTCTATTTTCTTTACGGCGTGATGATAGGAAGCTTTCAAAGCCCCGACAGAGGTGTCGAGAATCTCTGACATGTCTTCATAACGTATGTCTTCAAAATATTTCATTGTGAAAACGATACGTTGCTTCTCCGGCAACTGCTGAATCGCAAGTTGAAGTTTCTTCTGTATCTCGTCGCCTTTGAAATTGTTTCCGTCGTGCAGTTTGTCTTCAATCGAATATTCAACATCACCGTAACGCACCATGAGTTCTGATTTTCGCTGGCGGATAAAACTCATCGTTTCATTCGTAGCAATGCGATACAACCACGTATATAACTGCGCGTCTTCTTTGAAGTTGTCGAGTCCTTTCCAGGTTTTGATGAATGTATTCTGCAATACATCATCGGTGTCGTCGTGATCAACAAGAATGCGACGAATGTGCCAGTACAATTTGCGTTGATAGCGATTTACAATGAGGCGAAATGCCTGTTGCCGGGATTTATCTTCCCGAAACATTGCTACCAGTTCTTTATCGCTCAGTTCTGACATAAAAAAAGCCGCGCCGTTTTGCAGCGCAGCTCCAAGTTAGGGATTCGTTTTTAACCTTTCCGGCTAACCGCTTTCATCGCTGCTTCAACGATGTTTCGTGTGTCGAGACCGTATTTGGTCATCAGTTCATCGGGCGTGCCGCTTTCACCGAAACTGTCATTTACCGCAACCATTTCCAGCGGTGCAGGGAATTCAGCGGTGAGTGTACCGGCGATACTTTCGCCAAGTCCACCCAAACGGTTGTGCTCCTCTGCAGAAACTGCGCATTTGGTCTTTCGGACTGATGATAAGACGCAGGCCGTATCCAAAGGTTTAATCGTGTGAATGTTTATTATTTCAGCAGAAATGCCCTTTTCTTTCAGAATTTCCCATGCTTCCAAGGCTTTCCACACCAAATGCCCGGTGCAGAAGATGGACACATCCGTTCCTTGTTCCAGAACAATTCCCTTACCGATTTCAAACTTCTGATCGGCAGGAGTGAAGTTCGGAACCGACGGGCGACCGAAACGCAGATAAACAGGACCGTGGTGTTCTGCAATCGCAAGTGTTGCTGCCTTCGTCTGGTTGTAATCACATGGATTAATCACCGTCATTCCGGGAAGCATTTTCATCAAACCAATGTCTTCCAGAATCTGATGCGTTGCTCCGTCTTCTCCCAAGGTAAGTCCGGCATGTGATGCGCAGATTTTTACATTCTTGTCGGAGTACGCCACGGACTGACGGATCTGATCGTAAACACGACCTGTAGAAAAGTTAGCGAACGTTCCTGTGAAAGGAATTTTTCCTCCAATAGTCAGACCTGCTGCAACACCGATCATGTTGGCTTCCGCAATTCCAACCTGATAGAATCGTTCAGGAAAATCTTTCTGAAACGCATCCATCTTCAGTGATCCGGTGAGATCGGCGCAAAGTGCAACCACATTGGGATTGCTCTTTCCGAGTTCATGAAGTCCTGCTCCGAATCCGGAACGCGTGTCTTTCTTTTCTTTGGGTACGTATTTCTTTTCCATAATGCTTAATATAACTTGACTGTCACAGCTCCACCGGGTTCCACCTTGAACTTCTGCTCTTTGGTGTAAATGGTTTCTTTAGCTGCTTTTGTTCTGAAGATCACGCGGTAATTGCCCGGCTGTAACGTCAAATTCTCATTCGTACGCTTGTCGTCGAGATTACAAACCCACGTTAGTGTATTTTTTTCTTCGAGGAAAACTTGTCCTGTTCCTTCTGCGGGTTTGAAAATGCTTACGGTTCCTGCTTGCGGAATTAATATGTCCGTAGTACTGCTTTGCGCAATAGAAACGCCTTTCATGTAAATACGTGGCAAAGTCAGAATTTCAAGATCGTATTTGCCGACGATGTATTTCTGCTTGGATCCGAAGTCCTGCGTGACGAGCGTATTCATGTCCCCGCTTTTCCTGACTATTGCTTGCAGTCGCGTGTAATTATTCGTTCCGGCGACTTGCAGATTCAGAAATCCTTGAGGCGCATCCAAAGCAATGATGTTGTGAATACCCGGAGTGATGACGATGTTCTCTTTGACCTGCGCAGGAATGGTATGCACAACAAGTTTGTACGTACTCAATGGATCGAGAATCACTGTATCGGGAACTCCGCGGTGATTCATCGTATGCATATAGCTGTAGCGAATCACGCCGGTTGTTTGATCGTAAAATGTCATTGCAACATCTGTCTCCAGCGGCTTGCCTTGATTGTTTAGCAAATTCACCTGACAAGTTGTATTGTTCAGTGCTTGCGAAACAACAATGTTGAGTACTTGCGTGAATGTAGCTTCAGAAGAAATATCGTACATCTTGCCCACGCAGTTCAATGATTCGAAGTTTCCTTCCAAACCGATTCCCAGTACGAATGGCTTGAGAACAATTCCTTTTGATTGCAACGCCAACGAAACAGCACATGGATCGCCACCGCATTCTTCAATACCGTCGGTGATAAGAATGATGATGTTTCTGCTGTTTACATTATCCGAAGGAAAATCGTTCCCGCATTGTTCCAATGTATAGGCAATCGGAGTTGTGCCTTTCGGAACAATCGACTCCATACGTTTTTTCATTGCGGGAATCGCAACGTTCGGTTTGCCGATCGGAACTTCGAGTTTTGAATCTTCGCAATTGCGCTGAGGCTGCAAAGAATATTGATGTCCGTAACAACGGAGTCCCAATTCCAGATTCGGAGTGCCTTGCAAACTGTCGAGGAATTGTACGAACAATCGCTTGGCGATGTCCATCTTCATTCCGGTTTGCCAGCGTCCGTACATGCTGAACGAAGCGTCGAATACAAACAGGATACGCGTAAGCGGCTGCTGCTGGTTTCTGTTTTGTGCATGCAATGAACCTGCCGGAAACAATCCGGAGATCAGCAGCGCAATTACGAGTATCAGTTTTCTCATAATGAGTCGGATTAATAATCTCCGACAGTTTCAGGAAGTTGTGCGAGCGCTTTCGCAAGCTGCTCATCATTCGGTGCAACACCGTGCCATTTGTGTGTGCCCATCATGAAATCCACGCCGGCTCCCATCTCTGTCTTCATCAGTATAACGACGGGTTTGCCTTTTCGTGTATGTGTAAGTGCGTTTTTAAGTCCGGAAACTACTTGATTCATATCATTTCCGTTCTCAATATTGAGCACTTCCCACCCGAATGCAGTGAATTTCGCTTTCAGATCACCCATTGGCAATACTTTGTCCGTCGGACCGTCGATCTGCTGCCCGTTAACGTCGATCGTGCAGATCAGATTGTCAACTTTATTGGCTGCCGCGTACATCGCTGCTTCCCAAATCTGACCTTCCTGAATCTCTCCGTCGCCGTGCAACGTGAACACGGTACAATCATCTCCATTCAATTTCTTTGCCAAAGCTGCTCCGATGGCCACCGACATGCCTTGTCCCAACGATCCTGAAGCAATTCTCACTCCCGGAAGTTGATCATGCGTGGTTGGATGTCCCTGCAAACGTGTATTCAGTTTTCTGAAAGTTGACAATTCACTCACCGGGAAATATCCGTTACGCGCCAGTACGCTGTAATACACAGGAGAAATGTGTCCGTTGGAAAGGAAGAAAAGATCTTCACTTTTACCATCCATATTCCATGCAGAAGGATTGTGTTTCATGATCTCACCATACAGCGCAACGAAGTAATCGGTGCAACCCAGCGATCCGCCCGGATGTCCTGAATTTACTGCGTGAACCATGCGGAGAATATCACGCCTAACCTGTGAGGCGAGTTTTTCGAGATCTTGTATCTGAGCCATTTTCGGAATGATATTGTACTTTCCGGCTGCGTTTTCGCGTTGAATTCCGCCCTCCGGATTCTGATTTGTGGCAAAAGTACGTCTTTGACCTCCGACAGGCTTCGGTGTTGAAAACAATGATGTGATGTTGAAAACTACGATCTGCTGAGTGAAAATGCCGGAAATAATTTTTCCGTGAAAGAGTATTTTTGCCCCCCTGAGGAGATGTCTCTTCAGATCATACCCGAAATCAGATTATGTCATTGAAGTGCGGAATTGTTGGATTGCCAAACGTCGGTAAGTCGACGCTATTTAACTGTTTATCAAACGCTAAGGCTCAGGCTGCGAACTTTCCTTTTTGTACAATTGAACCCAATGTGGGTGTGATCACCGTTCCGGATGAACGTTTGAATAAACTCGCGGAACTGGTTAATCCTGAGCGGATTCTGCCAACAACTGTTGAAATTGTGGACATCGCAGGATTGGTTGCCGGCGCAAGTAAAGGAGAAGGTCTTGGCAACAAGTTTCTGGCGAATATCCGCGAAACTGACGCAATTCTGCACGTTTTACGTTGTTTCGAAGATCCTAATGTGGTTCACGTGAGCGGAAAAGTCGATCCGGTTAACGATAAGGAAGTGATTGACCTCGAGCTTCAGCTTAAAGATCTCGAATCGGTGGAGCAACGCATGAAGCGTATCGAAAAGCAGGCGAAGACCGGTGCAGATAAAGAAGCAAAGAAGACGTACGAAATTCTTACTTCAATTCATCAGAATCTGTTGCAGGGGAAATCAGCACGTACAGTAAAACTTTCGAAAGAAGATTTAGTGTTCATCGCTGATCTTCATTTGCTGACAATCAAACCGGTGATGTATGTCTGCAATGTAGACGAAGCGGCTGTAAAAACAGGAAACAAATACGTTGATGCTGTGAAAGCAGCAGTGAAAGATGAAGATGCTGAAGTGCTGATCATCACCGCGGCAATGGAAGCTGAAATTGCAGCTTTGGAATCTTACGAACACCGTAAATCTTTCCTTGCAGATATAGGATTGGAAGAACCGGGAGTGAACAAACTGATTCACGCAGCTTACAAACTTCTGAATCTGCAGACGTATTTCACTGCGGGCGTGAAAGAAGTTCGCGCGTGGACCATCACCAAAGGAATGACTGCACCACAGGCGGCGGGAGTGATTCACACCGATTTTGAAAAAGGATTCATCAAAGCGGAAGTAATCGGTTACGATGATTTTATTACGTTCAAGTCGGAAGCGGCTTGTCGCGATAACGGAAAAATCCGCATTGAAGGAAAAGAATATGTAGTGAACGATGGAGATGTTATGCATTTCCGCTTTAACGTATAATGATGCAGGAACTCGGTTACATCACATTTTTCATTACAGTGTGGTTTCTGATTCCTTACGTTGGCGGATTGTTTCTGTTCAACAGACTGAAGAAGAAGTGGAAGTGGTTGAACGGAAAGAATTTCGCAGTGAAAGTTGGCGCTTACGGAGTATTTCTTCTGTGTGCGCTTGTAGTTTGGCTGATTGAAGATCTTATTCTTACAGGGATAAAAACGATTTTATAGAAGTTTGAGTTATGGCAGAGAAGAAATCAAATTACACCGAAGACAGTATTAAATCGCTCGACTGGAAGGATCACATCCGTCTGCGTCCGGGTATGTATATCGGTAAGCTGGGTGACGGTTCTTCACCTGATGATGGAATTTACATCCTTCTCAAAGAGGTGATCGATAACAGTATCGATGAATTCGTAATGGGAAATGGTAAACGCATCGACGTTACCATTAAAGAAGGAACCGTTACTATTCGCGATTTCGGTCGTGGAATTCCGTTGGGTAAAGTGATTGATTGCGTTTCCAAGATCAATACGGGTGCGAAATACGATTCTGAAGCCTTCAAGAAATCTGTTGGATTGAACGGCGTAGGAACAAAAGCAGTAAACGCGCTTTCACAGTGGTTCCGTGTGCAATCTGTGCGTGAAGGAAAAACCAAAATCGCGGAATTCCGTCGCGGTGAACTCGATAAAGATGAGAAGATGAAATCATCTGATGAACCGGATGGAACAATCATCTCTTTCGTTCCGGATGAAAAGGTTTTCGTGAATTACCACTTCATCAACGAGTTCGTTGAGAAAATGCTGTGGAACTACGCGTACCTGAACACGGGTCTTACACTGACATACAACGGCAACTTCATCAAATCGGATAATGGTTTGCGTGATTTGCTCGAGAAGAATCTCAGCGGAAATATCGTTTACCCGATTATTCACCTTCGCGGTGAAGACATTGAGGTTGCGATGACGCACAGCGACAGTCAATACGTTGAGGAGTATTTCTCGTTCGTAAACGGTCAGCATACTACTCAAGGCGGAACGCACCAGGCTGCATTCCGTGAAGCGGTAGTGAAAGTGATTCGCGATTTCGTGAAGAAAGAATACGAAGCTGTGGATATCCGCACTTCAATTGTTGCCGCAGTTTCCGTAAAAGTGCAGGAGCCGGTTTTCGAATCACAAACGAAAACAAAACTCGGTTCTCAGGATGTGGGTCCTCAAGGTCCTTCTATGCGAACTTTCGTTTACGATTTCCTTCGCAGCGCGCTCGACAACTATTTGCACAAGAATGCGGAAACTGCTGATGCGCTTCACCGTAAGATCATCCAAAGCGAAAAAGAACGCAAGGAACTTTCCGGTATTCAGAAACTGGCTCGTGATCGCGCGAAGAAAGCGAATCTGCATAACCGTAAACTCCGCGATTGCCGTGTGCATCTGACGGATATGCGCGACGAACGTCGTCTATCTTCGACATTGTTCATCACCGAAGGTGATTCAGCTTCAGGTTCAATTACCAAAGCACGTGATGTGAATACACAAGGCGTTTTCTCTCTGAAAGGGAAACCCCTGAACGCATACGGACTCACCAAGAAAGTGGTGTATGAGAATGAAGAATTCAACCTGATTCAATCAGCGTTGGACATTGAAGAAGGATTGGACAATCTGCGCTACAACAACGTGGTAATTGCTACTGATGCCGATGTTGACGGTATGCATATCCGTTTGTTACTGATGACATTCTTCCTTCAGTTCTTCCCGGATCTCGTGAAGAACGGACACTTGTACATTCTGCAAACTCCGTTGTTCCGTGTGCGTAACAGAAAAGAAACGATTTACTGTTATTCGGATGAAGAGCGTAAAGCGGCAATCGCGAAACTCGGACCGAAACCGGAGATCACACGATTCAAAGGTCTTGGAGAAATTTCACCTGATGAATTCAAACACTTCATTGGAAAAGACATCCGTCTTGAGCCGGTAATCCTTGGAGCTGGAAGCAACATTCCTGAAATTCTTTCTTATTACATGGGCAAGAATACTCAGGATCGTCAGGATCACATCATCGGAAACCTGCGCGTCGAGAAGGATGTAGTGGAAGAGGCGGTTGCATAATCTGAAAGTGATTGAGTACAGAATTTGATAAAGTAATTTGAAAATGAGCGACAACAATAATCAGAACGGAGAGAATCAGGAAAACCACTCACATGGAGAACGCAAGGACATCCGCATGGTGAATGGTATGTTCGAGAACTGGTTTCTGGATTACGCATCTTATGTAATTCTGGAACGCGCCGTTCCGTACATCGAAGACGGATTGAAACCTGTACAGCGCCGTATTCTTCATTCCATGTGGGAAATGGAAGACGGTCGTTACAACAAAGTGGCAAACGTGATCGGTAACACCATGAAATATCACCCGCACGGTGATGCTTCTATCGGTGATGCGATGGTGCAGTTGGGACAGAAAGATTTGCTGATCGATTGTCAGGGAAACTGGGGAAATATTTTCACGGGAGACAGCGCTGCTGCTTCACGATATATTGAAGCTCGTTTGTCGAAGTTTGCGTTGGATGTGGTTTTCAATCCGAAGACTACCATCTGGCAGGCAAGTTACGACGGACGTAACCGTGAGCCGGTAACACTTCCGATGAAGTTTCCTTTGTTGCTGGCTCAAGGCGTTGAAGGAATTGCAGTTGGTCTTGCGTGCAAGATTCTTCCGCACAACTTCAATGAATTGATTGACGGCTCCATTGCAATTCTTCGCGGACGTAAAGCGGAGATCTATCCGGATTTCCCGACTGGCGGTTTGGCTGATATGTCGAACTACAACGATGGTTTGCGCGGCGGTAAGATCCGTGTTCGTGCAAGAGTGAAAGTGAAGGACGCGAAATCTTTGGTAATCACAGAGATTCCTTTCGGTACAACAACCGGCAGTTTGATTGATTCCATCATCGCAGCAAACGAAAAAGGAAAGATCAAGATCCGTAAGATTGAAGACAACACTGCTGAATTTGTGGAAGTGTTGATTCACCTTCAGCCGGGAACAGATACTGACAAAACAATCGATGCATTGTACGCTTTCACGGATTGTGAAGTGTCGATTTCTCCAAACGCATGCGTTATTGAGAATGAACATCCGCGCTTCGTTGGAGTGAACGAGATGCTGAAGATTTCCACCAAGCGTACAATGGATTTGCTGAAGCTGGAGCTGGAAATCGAATTGCGTGAACTTCAGGAACAGTGGCATTTCTCTTCATTGGAGAAAATCTTCATCAAAGAAGAAATGTACATCGACTTCAAAGAGTATAAGGATCGTGAAAGTCTTTACAAGTATCTCTACGACCGCTTCAAGCCGTTCAAGAAGAAGTTGCTCCGTGAAATCACAGATGAAGATCTGCACCGTCTGACTCAGATTCCAATGATCCGTATCACACGCTTTGATACCATCAAGGCGGATGAGAAGATGAAGGATCTTGAGAACAAGATTGAAGCAGTGAAGAACAATCTTGCGCATCTCGTTGATTATTGCGTGGAATACTTCAAGGAATTGAAGAAGAAATACGGCGCAGGTCGTGAACGCAAAACGGAAATCCGTCAGTTCGAAGTAATCGAAGCGCGTCAGGTAATCATCAATAATGAGAAGCTTTATGCGAACCGCGAGGAAGGTTTCATCGGAACAGGATTGAAGAAAGATGAATTCATTTGTGACTGTTCAAGTCTCGATGAGATCATCGTGTTCCGTCGCGACGGAGTAATGATGGTGACAAAAGTTGCGGAAAAAACATATGTCGGGAAGGACATTATTCACATTGCGGTATTCCGCAAAGGTGATGACCGCACTATTTATAATATGGTTTACCGTGACGGTCTGCGCGGTAATTCCATGATCAAGCGTTTCGCTGTTACCGGTGTAACACGTGATAAAGAATACAATCTGACCCGTGGCGCGAAAGATTCCAAGGTGCTGTATTTCTCTGTTTGTCCGAATGGAGAAAATGAGGTTATTGATATTTCATTGACAGAAAAATCAGGCGCACGCAAGTTGGAATTCGATATGGATTTCTCAACGATTGCAGTGAAAGGCCGCGATTCGCAAGGAAATATCTTGACGCGTTATCCTGTACGCAAGATCACATTGGCAGAACGTACAGAAGGAGAAATCAAACGACAGAAAGTTTGGTTTGATGAAAACACGCATCGTCTGAATTACGAAGGTCGTGGTACTTACATTGGTGTATTCACTCCGGATGAGAAAATCATCAGTGTTACACACAACGGACATTACCGCTTGACAGGAATTGAAACTACTGTTCACTTTGATGACGACATTATCCTGATGGAGAAGTATAATTCGGAGGCAACTACAACGTGTTTGTATTTCGATGGAGATTCCGGACAGTATTTTGTGAAGCGATTTGTGTTTGAACCGACTGATAAGATCACGAAGTTCATCACTGAGAATCCGGATTCATACGTTGAAGCGATTTCGAATCACCACAGTCAGAAAGTACACATCAAGTTTGCGAAGGTGAAAGGCGAGGAGCCGAAGCCGGAATCGCTGGATGCGGACACTTTCGTTGAGGTGCGGAATATGAAAGCAAAAGGAAATAAAGTGAGCAATCTCAAAGTGAAAGAGATAGAAATGGAAGATCCGTTTGCTGAAGTATCGCAGGAAGAAATTGAGATGGAATCGGAAGCGATGTCGCCCGTAGAAAAACTGAAAGCGAAAGCCGGTAAGAAAGGCAAGGGCGGAAAGCCGCAGATGGAATTGTTTTGATCGCTGATCGTTCTCAATAATGAGTAAAACCGCTATCGTTTTCGGAGCAACCGGCTTGATCGGTTCGGAATTGTTGCCTCAGCTTTTCGCTGATCCGGATTACGATTTGGTTGTGGCGTTCGTTCGTAAACCAACCGGAATTGTTGCTGCAAAGCTTGAAGAAGTCATTACAGATTTCAAAGATCTCGATAGTTTGCGCATGCAAATCAAAGGAGACGTTGTGTTCTGCTGTCTGGGAACAACGATAGCAACGGCTGGATCGCAACCGGCTTTCCGTAAAGTAGATTACGAGTTGGTGCGTTGGGCGGCTGTAGCTGCGTCTGAAAACAAAGTGCCGCGTTTCATTGTGGTTTCTTCCATGGGAGCGAATGCAGATTCCGGTAATTTCTATTTGCGCACCAAAGGCGAAATGGAGAAAGCGGTATCCGCACTCAACTTTGCTCAATGCGTGATTGTGCGTCCATCCATGTTGCTCGGACCGCGTAAGGAATTCCGATTCGGAGAGAAAGTCGGCAAAATTGTAATGGTCACATTTTCTTTCCTCATTCCTGCGAAGTACAAAGCCATTCAGGCGAAACAGGTTGCAAAGGCAATGATCACATCTGTACGCGATGATCGAAAGAGCGGTGTGATAGAGAATGCAGAGTTGCTGAAGTTCTGATTCAATGGCATTTTCATGTTTTACATTCAGGGCGTGCAGATGGTTGTAACGGCTTCATAATCGGCAGCCATACCGTTCTGTTTTATATGTAATTTGGAACATGCAGAATTTAATCCGCTGGGGTAAATTATTTTCTTTCATAATGTTCGGATTGTTCGCATTATGCACAGCGCCTACACTTTCTGCTCAATACAAATTCTCTGCTGAAATTGGTGGATATGCTGAGATCCGCTATTTCAGAACTATGCCTTATTATCACGGCGACGCGTTGAAACCTTTAGGTGTGCAGTTGTTCATCAACATCAGTAAACGTCTCAGTCTCGATTATCAAATAGGTGGAACGCGATACGTGAATTCCAGGTATGGAAATATGCATGTGCCAGCAGGAATGGGATTCAGTATTTTTATGTTACGCGAACGTAAATCTTATGGCGCGTTGTTATTTCTTATTCCTGAAGGGTTAGGTTATTACTTCAAGGAAGATCATTCCGGTGTGCATGTTTCAGTTCGTCCGTTCGGGATGGAATATTTTCATAAACTGAGAAGCATCCAGGAAACCTACGATCAAACGGCTTCGTTAAGTATTCGATATCGTTACGTTGCGGGTACTAAAGGATTGGCCGCTTCTGCATATGTAACTCCGTTCACGTATTGGCATGATCCCGGTTTCCGTGTTGCAGTTGGCGCAATGATCAGTTATACGATCTGCGGAAAATCGGAATCTAAAGAATGATCTCTCGAAAGACTTCGAAAATCAATAAGAAATTAAGTCCTTTCGCGCGCCGAATTCTGTGTAATCAGAGCAATCTGTGGCAGATTACTTTGACGAAGACTCAATCAGAATCGTGGATTCAGAGTATTTCATTTCACAATTCAGAAGTTGCGAAGCACTGTCGTCCTATTGCTCCACCACCGAATTCCAGAACAATGTTTGGCTTGTAGTAAATATATGTACAGCTATCATTGTATTTTTTAATCTCTTCAGCCGTGAGTTCATGATCGAAAAGTTTGTAGAAATATTTTCCCATTCCGCTTCTTTGATATCCGATGGTTTGCGGTTCTCCGCTTTCAATAGAAATACAGTTGGCATTATCGAGTTTCATTTTAAGCGTATCCAGAACTGCGGAATTCCACCCTATTTTATTTAGCAGTGTTTGAGACTCTTTAGAGTCAGTCTCCAGATCCCAATTACGATCGCCTCCTCCACCCACATAAACATGGAAATAAGTCAGCGTGTTGCTATCTTCAAATTCGATTTCCACCTTGACGTTTTTCGGAACGATGTTCTTGACGTATGATGCTAATTCTTGAATCTGTGAAGAATTGGATTCGTAATTGCTAATTAAATCGCTTTTTGAATATTTATTTTCAAATGCCCCGGAGAGCATCAACATGGCTACAATCGATGTCACGAAATATATCAGGACAGCACCGACGATTCCCCAAACTATCCACGCAACTATTCTGGATTTTTTGGGTTCTTTTATTTGGTGGTCATAGTTCATCGATTATTGAAATATATTCAAATCTCTGAGGAATGTGATTATTATTGATACAGATATTATAACTTCGGCTCAACATATTCTGGTTGAAACAAAGATCAGTCACACAATCTCCGTAAAATCGGATTCTAAAGAATGATCTGATTCTTCGTGCCTCCGTACAACACCTGATTCACGCCATCTCCCGCCAGAAAATCATGCGGGAAGCCCATTTCAACTTTGCTGACTTCGTCGAGTTGTGACATCAATTCAGATGGAATTGAGATATCAGCCGCTTTCAGACTTTCTTCGATCTGCGTGGCTTTTCCTGAACCTACAATCGGAATGGAAGTGTGTTCTTTCTGCATGGCCCAGCGAATGGCGGTTTGTCCGGGTGTAGCTCCGATTTTGGATGCAACATCTACAAGTACTTTCACGATCTCCGTGCTGCGCTCATTGCGTCGTGTGCTGTTTTCTTTCACACGACCGGTTTCACCTTTCAGATATTTTCCGGTTAATGCGCCACCTGCGAGCGGAGCCCAAGGTGTAACGGCGAGTTTCATTTCCTTCGCCATAGGAATTAAATCACGCTCAGGCGTGCGTTGCAGCAAACTGTATTCAACCTGCAAGCCGGTGAACTGTGTCCAGCCGCGTAATTCTGCAATGGCGTTTGCACGTGAAACGATCCATGCCGGAGTATCTGAAATTCCTATGTAATTGATTTTTCCCATGCGTACGAGATCATCGAGTCCGCGGAGAATTTCATCAACCGGTGTAAGGAAATCCCAAGCATGCAACCAGAACAGATCAATGTATTCTGTGTTCAGTCGCTTCAGACTTGCATCCAGGGAACGCATCATGTTCTTGCGGTGATTGCCCGAGAAGTTCGGATCGTTCATGCGATCATGTAACGAATACTTCGTCGCCACAACAAAGTGATCACGATCAGAATTTATAAACTCTCCAACGTATTTTTCGCTGGTTCCTTCTGTATATCGATTCGCTGTATCAATGAAGTTACCACCGGCGTTCGCGTAAGCATCAAATATCTTTTTACTCTCTGCGTGATCCGCGCCATAACCCCATTCCGTTCCGAATGTCATTGTGCCTAATGCAATTTCCGATACCCGAAGACCGCTGTTGCCGAAAAGTCTGTATTTCATATTTGATTTGCTGTTTCTTTAATGATAATTCAAATTTACATTCTGGCTCTGTATTTATCAGCCAGATTATTTAAAATCTGTTTGGTTCCCTGCTGAATGGCTGTTTCAATCACGGAGCAATCTTCCGTGTCGACCAAAAACAGCTTATCCCAATAAGCCGCCGAGCGGTTGTTAAGGACTTCTATGAATAACTCACCGTTATCTTTATTTCGCATAACACTATAATTCCACTGGTCGTCCGCCAGTTCATCAACTTCAATTTGCCGGCCTTCAAAAACGATCCATCTTCTGAACAATTGGTACAAGTTGTCACGAACTTCAAAGGAGCCGGATTGTTTCAGCAGTGACAGAACCTCAGTCAGGGTTTCAACACCTTTCTGAAACGTAACAGATTCAGCTGTGAAACGGTACGACATTACTTTGGATTGATAAATGCCAAGATGGCAAGAAACATCCAACATCTTTTGCCGAACCAGTCCGTTAATCGGTACGCGCTCAAATTCTTCAATCAATGCGGCTACGTTGCGCTGCATTTCTTCCAATGTAATGCCGGACTCCAGCTCACGCGTTACTGCGTTGATGTAACGCAAATCGTTTTCGGAAGGATTGAAGTTGGTTACGAGCATGCAAATTACTTCGCGGTTGACAATATTGTTCTGCTACGATTTAAAATCGCTTTGCGGATTTCAAGTACTGTGAGCAAGGCGATTGCTCCGATAAACGCAGGAACGTAATGTGAGAATCCGGGCGAACCGAAACTGAAGAGATTCTGCAATGCCGGAATGTTGGTAAGCATGAGAATGAGAAGCGCATCAACAATGAGTATAATCCACAAAGCAGGATTGCGGTCGGTGAAGATTCCAATGATACTGCGTGAAGCAGAAAGATTCGTGAGAATCAGGAATACATTTCCGGTAATCAAGGCAGAAAACGCAATGGTGCGGACTTCATCTGCTGTATGACCTTCATTGATGGATAGGAAGTAGACTGTTAATGTCATTGCGAGAAGCAGCAAGCCTTGCAGCAGACTGCCCAGAATCTTTTTCATGCCGAAGAACTGCGCATTCTTATTTGCCGGCGGACGTTCCATGATATTTTTCTCTTCGCGTTCACTCTCGAATGCGATGGAACAGATCGGATCAATGATGAGCTCCATAAGAATGATGTGCAACGGCATCAGCAATAATGGAAGTGCTGAATTGAAAGCGGGGAGAAGCGTTAGTCCGATAATCGGAACGTGAATGGCGAGAATGTACGACATCGCTTTCTGCAGGTTGTCGTAGATCCGTCGACCGGAACGTATGGCATGTACGATTGAGGCAAAGTTATCGTCCAGCAATACCAATGATGCTGCTTCACGTGCTACATCCGTTCCTTTATTGCCCATTGCAATACCGATGTCAGCAGCTTTCAACGCAGGTGCATCATTCACACCATCTCCGGTCATAGCAACAACTTCGTTGTTGGCTTTCAATGCGCGAACAATTCTTAGCTTATGCTCCGGACTCACGCGTGCAAAAACGGAAATGTGTCCGATTCTTTGCGCCAGCTCCTCATCGTTCATCTCCTGCATTTCACTTCCGGTGATCACTCCGGCTTCCGTTTCGAGTCCGGCTTTCGTTGCGATAGCGCGTGCTGTTTCTGCATAATCACCGGTAATCATGATCACACGAATTCCTGCAGTGCGGCATTCACGAATTGCTTCAGGAACTTCATCGCGCACCGGATCTTCAAAAGCAAGAAGTCCGCTGATTGTAAAATCAAATCCTTCCTGTGATGCTGGAAGTTGCTCCGGAACCGAAACGCATTCTGCCACGGCAAGCACGCGATAACCTTGTCGTGCCAGTTGATGCAGTTGATTCATCCATCTTTCTGTTTCATCAGAACCGAGTTTACACAATCTGAAAACCGTTTCTGGAGCACCTTTGCAGGCAACAATCTTCTTTCCACTCACCATTGCCACATGCGTCATTGCTGTAAGCTCCGGCGTAAGTGGATATTCTTTTTCAATGTGAATAGCATCAATTCCGCTTGAAAGATTCCGGTTCATTTCCGCAATGGCTTTCTCCATCGGATCAATACTGTTGTTATGCGAAGCAATGAGTGCCAATGTTGCGGTTTGCGTCAGCACAGTATTGTCTTTCTGAAAAGCATCCTGATTCACTGAACGGTTTTCATCAGCCCAGGCGGAAACCCGCATACGGTTCACAGTGATCGTTCCGGTTTTATCGCTGCACAACACAGTGGCGGAACCCAAAGTTTCTATTGCCGACGGTGTACGCGTGAGCACGTTGTTCCTGGAAAGTCTCCACGCGCCCATGGCAAGAAAGATTGTCATCACCACAGGAAATTCTTCGGGAAGCATAGCCATAGAAGCGGCAACACCCTGAAGAAGGGAATTGAGGAAATTGCCGCGAACTAAATACGATGCAATAATGACTATCACGCTCAATGTGATTCCGATCAGAAAGAAGTTGCGGATGAGCACCTTCATTTCCTTCTGCATTCGGGTTTCATCTTTCGTAATTGACTGAAGTGATTTTCCGACTTTACCAAACTCGGTTTCAAGTCCGGTCGCAGTTACAATTACGTGACCTTTTCCGCGTACGACCAAGGTGCCGCTGAAAACTTTGTTGTCGCTGCCTGCAACTGAATATTTACTTACGGGTGCGGATTCTCCGGTGAGAAGAGATTCATCAATTACAAGTGTGGTGTAACCATCGATAATGCCGTCTGCCGGAACACGATCGCCTTCATTCAGAATTACCAGATCACCTTTCACAACTTCACGCCCTGCAATGCGTTGCTCTTTACCGTCGCGGATTACCAAGGCGCGTGGAGCGGAGAGATTTTTTAAAGCGGATAAAGCTTTTTCCGTTCTTCTCGATTGGAAGAATGTGATTGTGATGATGACGTTCACCGTGCAGAGCATGATAATGCCTTCACGTATGTCACCTAGCAAAATGTACAAAATGGAACAACCGATCATCAGAGAGAACATCGGTTCTTTCATGACCTCAAGCGCAATGCGGAGAATATTTTTCGGCTGCTCACCCGGCAATTCGTTGTAACCCGATTGCTTCAGTCGTTCTGCTGCTTCCTGCGATGTAAGTCCTGCTTGATTCAAGTGTTCGGTTATTGCGCGAGAAAGAAATCTCTTCCTTCTGTAAAGGTACGATCCAGAAGCATTTGTCGTATCGATTCTCTTGCTCCGCGATTACCCACCGTACTGAGAATGAATTGCTGTTGCGGATTCGAAATGTGTTCAATTCCGTAAACAGGAATAGTATTGTACGTTTTACCGACTTTCGACGGATCGACATCAATGTACCCGCTGATCTGAATTCCGGCAGCAAGAAGCAGATCGCTGCGCTGTCGTGTAACGCGACCTGCTCCGCACACGTAAATCTCGCGACCGCTCTGAAACTTTCGGATATCTTCGATCAGATACGGAAGTTTGGCTCTTTCGAAAGCGTCGTTCGAATAACGATCATCATTTCTGGTGATGCGTTGAGGAGGATCATTCCAGACGTGCAGTTCTTCTTTCACTTTTGCAAAACGCACGCCGCCTTGCATCCAACGCAGCCACATTTCATAATCTTCCGGGAAATTGCCGTGCCGTGCTGCACCATGTTTTGCAATCAGACTTTTGCGGAATATCACGCTCGGATTGCAAACAGGTGATTCCACAAAGCGATTCAGAAAGATGTCTTCGTGAGTGATCAGCGTGTTGATCCAATCTACATGCAATGCGTAACCTTGTTTCGCGTTACGATCTCCACCGAATTTTACCAGCGAACTTACAACGCCTATGTCGCTGTGATGATCGAGAAAAACTCTCTGTTTCTGTAATCGTTCCGGATGCATTTCGTCATCTGCATCCATTCGCGCTATGTATTCAGCCTTTGCCTTTTCAATTCCTGCATTGAATGCAAGCGCTACTCCTGAATGCGGAATAGTAATAAGCTGCACACGTGAATCTTCTGAAGCAAATTGTTTGGCAATGCGTTCAGTTTCATCAGTGGAACCATCATTCACGATGATCAGTTCGAAATCCTGAAGAGATTGATTCAATATACTCTTCACGCAGGTCTGAAGAAATTCAGCACCATTGTAAACCGGAAGAATTACAGAAACAGCAGGACCGCCCATTGTGTAAAGTTACACTACGGACGGAACCTGCAGGGGGTATCGCGAAAAATGTGTTGAGCGGTTGCGATACTTTATCTCGAAATCACAAAACGTTCGGATTTCAGAAACTTCTCTTCATCCATTATTCGCAGGAAGTAAGCGCCGTTTGGAAGTTGATCGGTCGGTATGTCAATCCGGTTGCCACGGACCATATTCATGATTTGTACTGTGCGTCCATCAATAGTTAAGATTTCGATTGTAGCGGAATTCAAATCATTTTGAGTTTGTATGGTGATCAAATCTGTAGCCGGATTCGGACTCAGCGTAAACGATTCTTCGTTCTCTATCTCGGGAGTGGATGCTGTCGGGCAAGGATATGGCAAATAACAGGTGTCGTTATCGAAAACGAAAACCACTGTACCTACGAAGTTGTTCCAATTCGTGTTGGTACTTGTCGCCGGATAAATCTGTGTTGTTGTTCCGAATTGTCCGAAGAAAAACATGCTTCCTGTTCCGATAACGTTATTCGATTGATCAAGAATCTGATGAACGTATGGATAATTGATGAAGCCGGAATCCGCTATGCTCACGGAAACGGCAACTCCATTATTGATGGAATCGTTTGCTATTAAAGTAACGCATAATGAACTGCATGTTATGGTTTGAGCTTGCTGCGCAAGAGGAGCGAAGATGAGCAGAACAAGTACGGCAATGGTGTTGAGGCTGTTTTTCATAACCGTTGAGTTTAATGGTTTATACAAATGTAAAATCACACTAAACGTGAAGAAAGGTGCATTGATCGGAAGCAATGGTAAATTATTTACCCTGCGAGGTTCTGTAATGAACAGGCGTGTAGCCGGTTTTGGTTTTAAACCATTTGGTGAAGTTGGTACTGTCTGTAAAACCCAGAGAGAACGCAATTTCTTTTATTGGCTGATCAGTATGGTAAAGCATGCGCTTTGATTCAGTCAGCATTTGTTCGTGAATCAATTGCAATGGTGTTCTGCCTGTTTGCTGTTTGATTACTTCAATCAGGTGCTTGGGCGTTACATGCAATTCATCAGCAAAAGCTTCAACGGTTCGTAAATCCACAGCCTTCGGTAACAATTCTTCAAACCGACGATAAAGTTCAGGCGTGCTTCCTGCAGAAGTTGCGTGTGCCTCGTTGGCATAACGGGAAAGTTTCCAGAGAAATGCATGAAAGTAACTGCGCAATACATGCAGATATCCCGGAGCTTTTCCGTTATACTCATTAACGATCAGATTGAGCAATTGTCGTAGCTCAGAGAATACTTCCTGATTCACCGAAACAATCGGATTCTCTTTTCCGAAGGGCAAGACAGAAAGAGCTTCCGGGTCTGCAAAATCGGAAGTGAACATCAGGCTTACGCCTTCTGCCATTTCATCTCTTACCATCATGTGAACGCTGTTTGCCTGTACACAATGGAATTCCCTTCCGCGACTTTCATAACTCCTGAAGTCGATATCATGCACAAACACACCATCGATGAAGCACATGATTTCATGATATTCATGCCGATGCGGATGCAATGTTTCCAGATCCTGCTTGGATTTGCCCCATGACTCCAACTTGAAGCTGTCTTCAGAGTACGTATTCTGCGACCAGCGATGTACTGGAATGTTGGGTGTATTGGGCATATGACGAAGATAGTGAAGTCGCGCGTGTTAAGTATCTTCGCGCCATGTCTGCAATTACCGGCACGGATATTCAACAAGCTGCTCAAGCCCTGAGAAACGGCGATTTGGTGGGAATTCCTACCGAAACTGTTTACGGACTTGCTGCCAATGCGCTCAATCCGGATGCGGTTCTGCGGATTTACGAAGCAAAAGGCCGGCCTGCGTTCAATCCTTTGATTGTCCACGTACATGATGCGAATGAATTTGCAAAGTACGCCCTGGAAGTTCCGGCGATTGTAAAAGAACTCGCGCTGGAGTTTTGTCCCGGACCGCTCACGTTTGTTTTGCCGAAAAAATCTATTGTTCCGGATATCGTTACCGGCGGCGGAGAAACAGTTGCATTGCGTGTGCCCGGACATCCCTTGACTTTGAAGTTGCTGGCACAACTGGATTTTCCGTTAGCTGCACCGAGTGCAAATCCTTTCGGATATATTTCTCCCGTTACTGCAATGCACGTTGCGGAACAACTTGAAGATAAAGTGAGTTATATTCTTGACGGAGGTCCGTGCATGATAGGAGTGGAGTCGACTGTCGTTATGCCCGAGAATGGAAAGATTGTTGTGCTTCGTGTAGGCGGAGTTCCGATTGAAGAGTTGGAACGCGTTGCAGGAAAAGTAGAGCTGCGCGTGAATATGTCTTCCGATCCCAAATCACCGGGACAATTGAAGTCGCATTACGCACCGCGAATTCCATTGGTGCTTGGAAATGTTCAGGAACTTGTTGCGCAGCATGCAGGAAAGAAAATCGCGTTGCTGACGCTTGGAGAAGAGCAGGTGAGCGGGAATGTAGTTGCAAAAGAAATACTGTCTCCAAAGCACGATTTGAAAGAAGCGGCTTCCAATCTTTTCGCAGCCATGCGCAGATTAGATAAATCAGATGCCGACATCATCATTGCGCAACTCATGCCGGATTACGGATTCGGGTTGGCGATAAATGATCGCCTTTTCAGAGCGCAGCTCTGAATAAGCGATCAGACGGTAGACGCTAGGCTTTAGACGGTAGTGGTTGATTCTAACAGGATGAAGTCGCGCATGGTTATCGATAAACATCATACACGCATTAAGCTCATTTAGACAAATCTTCTAAGGTCTAACGTCTAAAGTCTAAGGTCTAATAGAATCTCATCTCCACTCGTCTATTCTGCGCCGCATCATTCCCCAGCGGTTTCGTATCTCCGTAACCTTTCCAGGTAATCCGCGATTTATCAATTCCTTCACCGATCAGATAATCTGCAACCGCTTTCGCTCGGGCTTTGGATAAATCCATGTTGTGCGCTGCATTTCCGGTGCTGTCGGTGTGACCGCTGATTTCCACTTTCAGTTCGGGCTTGCGTTTCAGCTCAGCGAGGATGGCGTGCAACTGCAAATACGATTCCGGTCGCAATGTGGCTTTGTCTACATCGAAAAGAATACCTCTTGCTGTAAACGTATTGCCTGCTGTAATCTGATCAGCCAGAGAAGTTGCAGGAGGCGGAACAACACTCACTGCAGGTTTGTACTTGCTGTCCACGGGAACAATTTCAATGTCATCGGCATAGTAATACGCATACGGACAAAGAAACTCCTGTTTCATTTTATCGATATGAACTGCAGTTTTCTTGTCGTTATTGAAATTGCCGAAGGTGAAATACCGTTCAGTTCCGTTCGCAGTGAAAGTTTGTTCCACCGTGATCCAGCTGGTACCTGCAGTTCGCAAGGCGGAAATATCAATGATTGCATCCGGAACAGAGTCGACTGTTTTCTCAGTGGTCTTCATCAGAAACGGTTTCTCTGTAAACATCACACCGATTTCTTTCACGTAATACGGACAAAGATTCCCCGTGCTGATTTTCATCCGGAACACATATTTCTTTCCTTTTTCCAACGGAGCAATCATGCTTCCGCAGAGATATTCCCTGTATTCACGACCCGGCAACCAGGTAATAAATCCCGCGTACGCAGATCCGGAAGCCGCTTTCTGTTCACCCGCATATGGATTGATATTCATCTCTCCGTTCTGCGTGAAGAAATAATCCGAACTCCCGTTGGTCGGTTGCGTCCACGATTTCACCCCGTACATCTGAAAGATATCGTTCATGAACAGGAAATTGGCTTTCCCCGCGCGCTGCTCAAATCCCGGATTATCAACCACGTTCTGCGCTGACACAACAGAACAAATCCGCACTATAACAAGGAAAGAAAGTAGCTTTTTCATGCCGGTTGTTTCCTGTATAATGCGGATCTGCTGATTAAGTCACATGCAGACGAAAAAAATCTGTGTGGATCGGGCACACTTCGTGTGGATCGGGATTGCTTCGCAATGATCGGGGCACTTCGTGCTGATCGGGATGCTTCGCGCTGATCGGGATGCTTCGCATTGATCGGAAGATCCTTTACCTCCCGTTCGACGCGAATGCGTCACCGATCAGCAGCTTTGCTGCCCCGATCGCGGCTGTGCCGCACCGATCTATTTTCTTGCGTCACCGATCAGCAGCTTCGCCGCCCCGATCCATTCTCACTCAGATTTTATTCCGGATCCTTTTCGCCCAACATCAAAATATCCGACGCCACAATTTCCGTGTAGAACTGTTTCTGTCCGTTCTTGTCTTCGTAATTGCGGGTGGAGAGTTTCCCGACAAGTGCAATCTGTTTGCCTTTATGCAGGTATTTCTCCGCAATAGTTGCAAGACCGTCCCACGCCACGATGTTCACCCATGTGGTGTTGTCCACACGTTTTCCTTCCGCGTTGCGATACGTTTCAGATGCGGCGAGAGAGAATTTCGCTTTCTTCTTTCCGTTTTGAGTTGTTGAGATTGTTGGTTCGTTGCCAAGGCGACCGATGAATTGGCAGGTGTTTGAGATTGTAGTCATTGTTTTTAGGGTTTAAGGTTTGGATTGTAATTGGTTTATTTGACAGGGGCGCTTCGCGCTGATCGGGGCACTACGTGCTGTTGGGGTTACAGGATTTCATTTTGATGATTTGGTTACAGGATTTATTTTGTTCGCTGACGGTGATTTAAGTGAGGCGATCAAATTGTTGAGCATGCGACTCATTTCAAGCAAGTCTGAACGAAGCGCGTTTGATTCTTCAGAAGTGATGTAATTGAGTCGCTGCGCAACGGTTATGCAAACGATACACTCCAGCAATGAACGTCGACTTATAGTGAGAAATCGGATGTTCTCTTTTTTCGTGCAGCCTTGTCCTTCGCCAATGTTCAATGAAACGGAAAGCGCCGCTCGTCTGAATTGCGAAGTCAATCCGAATTTCTCCTCAGCGGGAAACTTTTTACTGACCGCATAGCTCTTGTCAACGAAGGTCAATGAGCTTTGATAAACTCGCAGCGATTCAAAGTTGAAATAGATGTTTGACATGGGTGAATAGTTATTGGTTTTGTAGTTGGGCGCTTTGCGCTGATCGGGGCACTTCGTGCTGATCAGGATGCTTCGCATTGATCGGGCACACTTCGTGTGGATCGGGATTCCTTCGGAATGATCGGAAGATCCTTTGTCTCCCGATCGACGCGAATGCGTCACCGATCAGCAACTCTGTTGCCCCGATCGCGGCTCTGCCGCCCCGATCCATTTGGAGCCGCCCCGATCAGTTACGCAGCAAGTCTCAACGAACTAACCACCACAACCTCCTTCATCCTCACTTCTCCTTTCTTCGTCTTATACTCTTCCTTCTGAATCGTGCCGCTGATGAACACTTTCTTTCCTTTCGTGAGGTGTTGCTGTGCGATGTCGGCATTCTTGCCCCAGGAAATCACGCGGAACCATTTGCAGAGCGGAGCGTTTTCTTTTTCCGATCCTACGTTCATGGCGTAGAAGTTGGCCATGCGTCCGCCATTGGAGGTGGATTTAACAACGGGTTGTGTTCCGAGACATACATACATGTTTACGCGGTTGGTGTTCTGATTTGCTTTCATAAATAAACTCTTCTTTAAAAATTAAAACGCTTTGTGAAAAATACTTTTGCTTCGGGTTCATGTGTTGTGCAACACACTTCGCTTGCTGATATATTGAGAAACCGGATAAGCGACGGGTGTGTAAACCATGGCGTGATTGTATCCCGCGCTTTCCGGCAAAAGTTGTTGCATGCTTACGCTGCCATCGGATCATCCATCATCACGATGTCGTTTACCACAATTTCCGTTGTGGTGCGTTTCTGTCCGCTTTTGTCTGTCCAGTTACGGGAGATGAGTCGGCCTTTCACGTGTACTTTTCTTCCTTTGAAAAGGTATTGTTCGGCCACGTCTGCCTGGTCTTCCCATGCAACGAGGTTGAACCAGTTTACGCTTGCAGGTTTTTTATTTTCGTCTGCCGCATTGTTCTTTTTCGAGAATGCGAGATGTGCAAGTGTGAAGCGTGCTACTTTTTTTCCTGTGCTCGTGGCCTTCACTTCCGGATTCATTCCGAGTTTCCCGATCAGTTCTACGTTGTTTGCTTTCATTGTTGTATTCATTTTGATTTGGTTTTATTGTTAGTTATTGATTTAACATGTTGGGGCGCTGCGCTGATTGGGGCACTGCGTGCTGATCGGGGCGCTTCGCGCTGATCGGATGCTTCGCATGATCGGGGCACTTCGTGCTGATCGGGTGCTTCGCATGATCGTGCACTTTGCGCTGTATTGTTGTTCGTGTACTCATCTCACTCATTTACTTTCCGCCCAATTCGTAATCCGCAATCCGTAATTTTTAATCCGCAATAGCTAATCCGAAATCGACGATGCAAAGATTCACCCCTCATTTCCGATTAGTCGTATGTTAACCGTTTGTATTCGTATGTAGTCGTTTGTAAACGTTTGTAAACGGATAATGTTCAAAATCTGTTCAATTTCAAACGTTCAGAAAGTTGGGAAGGAGGAAAGAGAAGGGTAAAATGTTAGGAGAAGGGAATTAAACCAGCGGAAACCAAAAGTTGGGCGTCATTCTAAAACACCCCACAAATTGACCAAATATTCAATCAAAAACGATAATTTGAAAATAAATTGCAGAATATAAATTATGACGTATCTTTACACTCTAATTCAAACAGACAATAAAAGACATGTTAATAGAATTCAGCATAGAGAATTTCCTTTCATTTAAAGACTTAACAACACTTTCAATGGTGGCTGCCAAGTCTTTTAAAGAACATCCAGACACGCATATTATTGAGACAGGAGCCAATCTCAATCTCTTAAAATCGGCTGTGGTTTACGGTAACAACGCAAGTGGTAAGAGTAACCTTCTTGAAGCTATGGGTTTCATGAAGCAAACTGTAGTGAACTCTTTCAGAGATGCGTTAATGGAGAATAGCGAAAGAAAATTCCCATTGGAAAAATTTGCACTTAACACAAAGACAGAAAAAGACACCAGCTTTTTTGAAATTTCTTTTATTCAAAAAGAAACTAAGTATCGATACGGATTTGAAATTGACTACGACAAAATTGTAGCCGAATGGCTTTTTCATACAACTAGCAAAGAAGTCTACCTTTTCAAAAGAGACCAACAAAAGATTGAGGTAAATAGATATGCTTTTAAAGAAGGACTCGGAAAAGAAGAAGATGTCAAAGAGAATGTTTTATTCCTTTCCCTTTTAGCCACTTTGGGCAAAGAGACTTCTACAAATATCGTGGACTGGTTCAAAAAATTCAATTTCGTGAATGGGATTCATGACCGTGGACACAAGCGATACACAATTGATAAATTAAAATCAGATAAACAGTTTTTTAATTGGGTTCTACATTTCGTAAAATACTTAGAGATAGCTAATCTTTCAACAACAGAAGAAGATGTTAACGAAATAGATCTTGAAACTTTAAGAGATAAAGAGAAAGACGAAGAAATAATAAATCTTCTTACAAGTATTCAGAAAATACAGTCAAAGCAACCCAAAAGAGACCAACTCATTACTTTTCATAGAAAATACGATGAGAACAATATTTTAGTTGATACTGTTCCATTCAACTTTGATAAGCAGGAATCCGAAGGAACTAAGAAACTTCTATACTTACTTGGTCCTTGGTATGATACACTCCAAAACGGAAAAGTATTAATCATAGACGAGCTTGACTCTAGATTACATAGTCATTTAACCTTGCGACTTGTAGACTTCTTTCACAAGTTTAATAAGAGTAAAGCCCAGTTAATTTGTGCTGTTCATGACATTTCCTTGCTCAACAAAGAGACATTTAGAAGAGACCAAATTTGGTTTGTAGAAAAAAATCAGTTCGGAGCTTCCGAGTTATTTTCTTTAGCCGATTTTAAAACCGACAAGGTCAGAAACAAATCCGCATTTGATAAAAATTACTTTGAAGGCAAATACGGAGCGATACCATACTTTGACATTGATGAAAAATTAAACGATTTACTCTATGGAAAAAGGGAAGCAGAACAAATTTAATGAAAGGAGTGCTGCTTCCTACAAAAGAGAAGTTAAAAGCATCGATTTACGTTCAGGTCAGAGAGAAAGATTAATCGTCATAAGTTTCAAAGACTTTGATAGTAACCAAGGTCAATCGTTTGAGCTTTGGGAAGGAGAAAATTTACTTGCATTAGCTCTTAGAAAAATTCAGGGTGTTTGTGGACTGACCAGAATTGAAGCAACCCGACAACAAATTATCAAAGAATATCCTAAAGGAACATTTCCTGATAAATCAGATTTTTATCACCCAAGGCATATATCAGAAGACATTGCGTGGTGTTCAATGCATATTCAGGGAAAAGAGTGTGTAATAGGATATTTTGAAGACAATGTATTTTACGTGGTGTTTCTTGACAAAGACCATAGGTTTTGGATAACTGAAAAGAAACACACTTGACAGAAAGAGAAGAACGAACGCCCAACATGGGTTTTGCGGAAGGCGGCTGACGTGCAAACCAGGAGCTTTGTGCTTCTATTCAAGTTCAGTGCAGGTTGACAGTTTTGTGCTCGAATCTCCCCCTCTCCGAATGCAAAGCCCGAAAACGTTATAGGTATTACTAATAGACCACAAACAGACAATGGCAACATTTCAAAATAATCCTGATGAATGGCAACGACTAGACTGGTCAATTTTGCAAAATGGCTGGACAAGTTTGTATTGGAAACAGGAAATTCTGGAAACTGATTTGACTTGGTTCAAAAGTGAACACTATTCGATCGCAGACTTGGACTGCCAGACGTGGACAGGAGAGAACGAAATGCACAAGCAACTAAAGGACAAATTAATATTCCCTGACTATTACGGAGAAAATTGGGACGCACTTAATGATTGTTTATCGGACTTGGAAATAAAGAACGCTGGACAAATTGTAGTATTCCGACACTTGGACAACTTAGACACCAAGCAGGCTCATACATTGCTTGACATTTTTGCATCCAACTCAAGACGGCAGATGCTATTTGGTAAACGACTTATAGTTTTGGCTCAGGTTGACAACCCAAATTATCATATTGGCCAGGTTGGCGCGACACCGGTAATGTGGAATCAAGCAGAATGGTTGAGCTCAAACAGACAATGAATCAATGCACAGCCTATAACTTGTAATAGTCGAGACTTGATCTGACAGTCAAGGGTCAAAAATCATTCACAGAACTCAGGCGAAGATAGCGCGTTGCT
>JAKLJE010000010.1 GCA_023151315.1 Bacteroidia bacterium | reverse complement strand
TTTTTTCCATGGCTCAGGTAAGTTAGTGGTTTAATTTTCCACCTTAACCTCCTGTCCTAAATTATGGGTGCATCATAATCAGCACTCTGACAAAAACTAAATCTCCAAGACAATCTCAAGACGATGGGGAATTTTTTCAAGTTCCAAAATCCTATAAAGACAGAGCTTACCCTTTCGTTTATCATGAGGGAGGTGCAGACTTCCGCATTGTTAAGAGTGCCAATTCTTATTACCTCAAAGCCGACTATGATAAAAATGACTCGACAAAAATTGTTTTTTTAGACAATGGTAACAAAATGAAAATATGGGACAAAGTTTATGTTAAGACAAAAGAGAATATTGGAATACCAGAGGACTTATTATTCAAAGGTCAATATATGCTCGGTGACAATTTTGTAACTTTAAATGCAGACGGAACAATTTCTGGACTGGATAGTATTAAATTTTACGCTGTAGAAAATGACTACATCGGCCCAGGAATGGGCGATGTGGACATTGTCTATTTAGGTAAAACTGAAAAAGAAAAATTAACTCACTGCTTTGAGTTTAAAGTTGACACATTATTCATCTACGACATTGATTGCAAAGAAACTGACGAAGACGGAACTTGTATGGACATACAAAAAGGACAACTAAAATGGGCACTGACAAGAAAATAACTGGGCATAACACGGGTTTTGCGTCAGGCGGGGTGACGAGCAAACTTGGAGTTTTGTGCTTCTAATGAACTTTAGTAATAAATTGAAGTTTTGTGCTCCGAAACCCGCCCGAACGCAAAGCCCGAAAACGTTAGAGGTAATTCAATGAAACCTGTACTTTTCTTTGTGTTGCTTTTTCCACTGACGATTAGTTGTCAGAATAATCACTTAGACACAACTTTCTACAATAATGGTGTTGTTTTCGTTCTCGGTGATACACTGAAACAATCAGCTCCCGTTATCCCAACCGTAGTCGATCATTTGGATTTTCGTTCGGTTCAGATTCTGGATACACTTGAAAAACCATATGCAATTATCTTCAAGAAGCAGAATCAAATTCCGAGCAGTACATACCAAGATACAATTATGATCGCCGTTAAGTCCGGACAAAAATGGGAAGTATGGCTGCTGTTCTTAGGAACCTGGTTGGAGTATAATCTTGGAATGCATACCGGATATGAAACCACCAGATATACGTTCGAACGAGGACAAATCGATGGAATTGGAAACGAGGAGTTGATTATTAAGTGCAGTTATTACAGATCAATCAATTTGTGCCCCAACTACGAAGCCTATAGCGAGTCGTATGAAAACATGAGCATATGGAATCTTGATCGTAAGGAACTGTATCTCTCACTCCTTACCATTTACACCTATGATTGGTGGTGTGCTGCTGCCATAGACGAGGGTCAGAAAATGACTGTTTACAAAATCTACTATTCGAACAAAACGATCTCAATCCAGAAATGTGTCTTACAGTTTCAGTCAGGCGGAACAAATAGCGGAGCCGGACCCGAAAAAACAACACAAGAAAAGTACACTTACGTACTGAAGGATAATTACTTCATCCGTGTCAAATGAACTACCTCTAACAGCGCATTGGCTCTATGTGCTTTTACGTATATTTATTTCAAGGAAACGCGCGTGGCACAATCCACAAAACGTCAGTGACATTAATGAAATGATAAGACTATACTTAACATTCGGACTACTTTACCTGACAGTTCACTTGTTCGGACAGTCAGAAAATGTGACAGGAAGCTGGCGATCGCCAAAAAGTCTTTCAGGTGTCTCTTACACGTTTGACAGCAGTGGAGTTGTAAAATATCATTGGTTTACATGTATGGCTGAATACAACCGAAGTGGACACTACTTCGTTTCCAATGACAGTATCATCATAAAGTATGACACCTTGACCACTGAGGAAAAACAGATATATCATATCAAAACGAACCCGCCATCCGGTGACACTCTGTTTATTGTGGACAGACACAAAATAAAAGTCAATGATTTCATTTTCATTTACGATCAACTAATGGATCAGACTTTTACTTTAACGGACAGTGTTTACATCCCAGGCCAATTTCTGAGGACTAATCAAGTACGATTTGATATCGATCAATCCACACTTCGACCTGAGTCGTATTTATTCCTTGATTCACTTGCTGAATTTCTTTTAAAGAATAAAAACTGCACAATTGAAATCGCTCAGCACGGAGATGCCGACGCTAAACACGGCACAGGCCTGTCGCAAAGAAGAGCAGAAGCAATAATGGACTATCTGACCAACAAAGGCATAAACAGAAATCGACTGTCAGCAAAGGGATATGGTAACTCTAAACCCATTTGGTCTGATTACGAAATCAGAAAAACTAAAAGAAAAGAAGAAAAAGAAAGAAAGAAACTAATCAATGGTCGTACAGAGTTTCTTATTCTCAGAACTGACTTTACCAACAACTGAAGAATTCAATCACCGATAACACAAACTGAGTTTTAGCGATTAGTATAGCACAGCAGGACTTCCTCCTCTAATATCAAAGAATGTCCGGCTGCTGAAATGAACTACCAGTAACAACACATTGCTCCATGCGCTTTTACGTATATTTATTTCAAGGAAAGGCGCGCGGCGCCAATCCGCAAAACATTATGGGTAATTGCATCGTGAGACCAATTTTGTATTGTATTGTCGCCTTTATGATTTGTTCTTGCAATGAAGAGAAAGGTGATTGTCATTTATCATCGAGTGATTCGCTATTATACATTACATACACCAGCATTGACAGTTTGCCGGAAGATTTGAGTCGTGTTGTAATGCTCGATTTATCTGAACAAAATCTTGAAAAAGTTCCAGACGTGGTTTTCGATTTGCCAAACCTTCAAGTATTAAACTTAAGTGGCAATCGACTTTCATATTTGACCGGAATAAATGCTTTGTCAAAGCTTGAAATTCTAAATATTGGATCGAACAATTTCACTTCTTTCCCTGTAGAAATCACCAGTTTGTCAAACCTCAAATCATTGAGCCTACACTGGAACAACTTTGAACAGTTTCCGGATGAGTTCTATTTTAAGAATCAAGCTATTGAAGAACTTAATATGACCAGTCTCAGGAATTTCGATTTTCAAACTTGTCTTCCGAAAGTGCTTCATATGCCAAATCTCAAAAGGCTTAATTTAAGCGGTCCTATCAATCTGCAAAGTTCTGATTTCAGTGTATGTAGCAATCTTCAGGAACTTGGAATAATTTGGCAGGATTCCATTGATCTTGATTTACTTTTTAGACAACTAGAACATTGTCCCAATTTGAGAATCATTCACCTCAGTGGCAGTAACATTAGTGAACTTCCTCCGTCAATCGCCAATCTCAAACGTCTTGAGCGACTCAATTTGTTTCGGAACAATTTAACTAAGCTCCCGTATGATATTACATCCATGAAACAGCTGAAGGAGATTACGCTCATTGACAATCCAGTTGATACATTGCAGATCAAACCAATTGAAGACTCATTGCATTCAACACAAATAATCTACTGAAACAACTACCCATGGAATGCAACAACAGTCAGTTCAAAATTGAGATTACATCGGAAGACACGCTTGTCTCAACGGGTAACGAACTAATCTATTTTTTCGACACAGAATATAAACCATCGTCAATTGTGAAAATTTTTGTCAGCGATGGAAATAACACCTCGCATTGCGCCATGATTGCGGCATCCGGAGGTGGTACCACTGTTCATTCCACATCATTTGTTGCCAACGAAACTGAACTGGTAGTTTGCTGTTCCGATACAGTATTCTCCTTGTCAATTCCAGATTTGAAACTTAAATGGCACACTAAGGCGGATGAAGCTACCTGTTTCGAAATTTTCAAAATCCAAAACGGTTTTATTGTGCATGGAGAACTGTCGATTTCGCGCCTTGATGAAAATGGAAATATTATTTGGCAAAACCAGGGAGCAGACATTTTCACGACTATAGAAGGAACTGACAACTTCACCGTCGCCGACGGCTATATTATTGCAACCGACTTCGGATATCGTAAATACAAGTTCAATTTTGCTGGTGTTGACATCTCCGACACGATAGAGATCTAAAAACTACCAGTTACAATGCATTGGTTCCACCCTCCTTCGGCGGGCAGGCGCGCTTTTACGTTTATTAGTTAGAGGAAAAATCGCACAAGGCAAATCCGTAAACGCTCACATCCTTAGGAACAGTATCTTTACAAGTGTATCCTGCTATTCTCAAAACGTAAGAGCGCAGTGATACCGGCACATCAAGTTCAAGATCGGAGATGTTTAAGAAAATTTACATTGAAATATCCAACATCTGTAATGTTCAATGTTCTTTTTGTCCTTTTCCGGAGAAGGATAAAAAGATCATGGACGTTGTGGAATTTGAAGGGATACTCAAACAAGTAGCTCCTGTAACTGAAGTCATATGTCTGCACCTCTTGGGCGAACCGCTTGCTCATCCGCAGTTACAGAAAATTCTGGAAATCTGTGAACAGTATAAAACCTTAGTGGATCTTACCACCAACGGGATCCTGATCAAAAAACATAAAGATCTGATCATCCGTTCGAATTGTGTCCGACAAATCAATTTTTCCCTGCAGGCATTCAAAGATAATTTCCCCGATAAAGATCTGGAATCATACCTGCTGCCCATCTTCGATTTCGTTAAGTCGGCGCATGAATCAAGACCTGAACTCTACACCAATTTCAGATTGTGGAATCAGGAAAGCAACGACTCTGACAACGAAACAGAACTTCGAAAAATTGAGTCTTTCTTCAACATTACGATCAATCGAAACATAGAACTCGGAGCGATTAAATCAAAGAAGATCTGGAATCGGCTTTACCTGAATTTTGATTCGCGTTTTGAGTGGCCCTCCTACTCTATTCCCAATCAGGGAACGAAAGGACGTTGTCATGGAACAACGAACCATATTGGAATTCATGCAGACGGAACTGTTGTTCCCTGCTGTCTTGACAAGAACGCCAATATCAATTTAGGTAACTTAAAGGAACAATCGCTAAACAACATTCTCGAAAGTGATCGTTTCAAAAATATGAGAGACGGATTTCTGAATGGAATAATTGTTGAAGACTTCTGTCAGCATTGCAGCTTTATCAAAAGATTCAGTAAAAATGACAAGGCTCAGAAGATGCCGAAATAAGCGAAATCGAAATTGCATCGCCGGTGAACATCCTTTCATAAGCTTAACAATAATCCTGATTAACCGTTGAAATATTTTTTGAGATATCTCTTGGTGAATTTGCTCTTGCTTGCCGGAGTCGAATATTTGCTGTTCCGGATTGCGGACATCATTTTCACCCGCTCCGGGATACAATGGTATTTAGTATTGCAAGTCATCGGATTCATTGTACTGAGCATACAATACCCTCTACTGATTCGTTTTAAACATTGGGGAATTCGAAGTTTGATCTTTCTATTCGGAATGATTCTCGGCCTGTTCGTATTCGGCGCAGCAATCGCTTGGAAAGACGGAGGTAACATTGCGAGCGGCGGAGTGCTTATCGTCGTTTTCGGAATGATACTCGGTTTCATTCCTCTCATCTTTATCATTCTTGTTAACTGGCTCCTCGAGAAAAAAATATACGCGTAGTAAATCATCTTCCACAATCAACAAACCCTCACTCCCGCTTCCCGAATACCCGATTACCGAATACCCACTTCCCAATTCCCAATCCCCAATCCCCAATCCCCAATCCCCCCTACTTCACTCCCGCCTTATTCAACGCCGCCCTGAACTTATCCGCGTTGCGTTCGTGCTCTGCGAGATTGTCAGTGAACTTGTGACGATTCGTGCCGTACTCCGCACACATGAAGATGTAATCGTTCTTGTCGTGATACAAAACCGCATCAATGCTCTCTTTCTCGGGAAGCAGAATCGGTCCCGGAGGCAAGCCGCGATATTTGTATGTATTGTAAGGCGAATCGTAATCGAGATCATCGAAGTACACGCGCATCTTGGAGAAATCACCCATGGCGTAAATCACCGTCGGATCAGATTCCAGTTTCATTCCTTTGCGAATGCGGTTGAGATACAATCCCGCAACAACTTTGCGTTCTTCCACAACCAATCGTTGTTCCGATTCCACTATTGACGCGAGAATGGAAACTTCACTCTGCGTGAGTCTGATTTCTTTCGCTTTCGCCTTGCGCTCATCTGTCCAGAACTTCTTGTATTCATCCGCCATGCGCGTGAAGAATTCATCGGCAGAAGTATTCCAATAGAACTCGTACGAATCCGGAATGAACATGGTCAGAAATGTTTCTCCGCTGAATCCGTACTTCGCAGCAAACGAATCGTCTTCCAAGAGTGTAATCAACTCCAGCGAATCGCATTCGAGATAACGACCGACTTGTCGTGCCAGATCCTGCTTGGTGCGAACCGTGTTGAATGTGATCATCACC
Source organism: Bacteroidia bacterium (assembly GCA_023151315.1). Lineage (GTDB taxonomy): Bacteria > Bacteroidota > Bacteroidia > Palsa-965 > Palsa-965. The sequence continues at coordinate 144,438 of JAKLJE010000010.1, read as the reverse complement.
GGTTCCTGTAATCCTGCTTTGAACATGTTGATCAACTCGCGATACGTCATCCCCTCACGAATGCGGTAACGACCCGGTTTCGGATTTTCAAACTTCTTCAGCTTCGCTGTCCATTCAAAATCCTTGCGGTTGTCAATGATCTTCTTCGCTTCCAGATTATCCACCAACTGCTCATATGTTGTTCCGGTGTGCACATAGAACACGCCTTTGTCATCACCCTGATGCGTTCCGGGCTTGTAATAAATCTTCCAGAACCAATAACCGCCAATAGCTGCAGGAATCATCAATATCAGGATGACAATCAGAGATATTTTCTTCCACTTCTTCATAAAATCAGTTTCCTGTTCTGATCATGGTTTGCAATTGTCCGCGCAGCTGATTCGCCTGTAAGCTCGCGGGATTCAACACCAAAACCTTGTTGACATACACCAAAGCTTCATTGTAATCTTTTCTGAAGATATACAACCCGGCGGTATTCATCAACGCTGTCTGATCATCCGGGTCGTTTTTCAGAGCATCTGTATATAATTTCTCTGCTTGTGTTGAATTGCCGGAACTCAGCCACAAATAACCCAAACTTGTCAGCGATGACATATGCAATGGATATTGCTCGAGAACTTTGCCGTATTCCTGAATAGCGCTCTGTAATTTTTGTTGTGATGCCAAAGCCAATGCATATTTCGCTCTGAAATCTGGATGAAACGGAGCAAGTGATGTTGCGATGGAATAATATGTTTCTGCACTGACCATATTGCCGGTATTGAAAAACGCTTCTCCGATTCTGTAAGCGGTCCATGCATCTCCATTATCAAATGTGCGATGTGTGAGCAATGTATCACGCAACCATTTCACCGATTCTCTGTTCACGAGATCAATCATGGAATTGTTGTCGCCGCGAAGGAAATAATAATGTACGAGCAGAGAAAAATTGCTTCTCACATCCGCAGCAGTCTTCGTGTCGATGTATGCAATAGCAGAATCCAGCATTACCGGATCGTGATCAAACTTCTCGTATTGCTGCAGATAAGCTTTCGCAACAATGGAGCGCGCCGGATTCTTTTCATTCACTGCGTACAATCCGAGAAACACGGCAATATCCTTTGCGGCTTTCACAGTGTCTTTCGAGTGAACAGCAATTCGGTGATCGTGAACTGTTACATGCGGAATATCAATGGAACCGGTACGCGGCATGTGACAGGAAACGCAATTGTTGTTCTCTGCTGTTCGCATCGCTTCGGATTCTGTACAGTTTGCAAGTTTGCTTTTTCCTGTACCGTGACACGACATACAGGCAACGTTGAATGTAGAATCGCCCGTTGCTTTTACACTCACATGCGGATTGTGACACGTTACGCACGTCAACGCGTTTTTGTACGGACGAAGTGAATCCGAATTATCTTCTCTGCGGCTTTCTGTTTGAATAAAACACTGACTCATCTTCAACCGCTCTGCATGAGAAGCCATGATGAACTGATCTTCCGCGCCTTTATACTTCGGCATAAATACCGTCATCACTGAATTCAATTCCATTCCCGGACGAAAATCGAAAAATGATTTCCCCGGTTTCAACACAGCGTTCCCTTGCAAATGACAACGCTGACAAACATCAAACTGCAATTCAGGAGAGAGCTTTCCCGGATTCACGATAGAGTAATCGATATATTTCGATGTATCCACCACATTGCCGGCAAGTTTTTCTGCAACGTGAATGGAACCCGGACCGTGACAACGCTCACAACCGATTCCGTTAGGAACAGAATTGTATTTGTTTTCGGAGCCTTGTACAAAATCCGGAAGTGAGTTGTGACAACTCATGCATTCCAATCCGATGTTGCGCGTGAAGCGTGAATTGAAACCGCCTTCGAATCCCGGCGGTAAATCCCATTTCCCTTTCTGCGCATAATACGTCATCGGCATCTGAAACAGATAACCGTTTACGCTGTACATGTGTGAATTGGTATGTTGTCCGGAACCAACGATGTAGTCCACTTTCTCAACACGGTTGTACAATGTATCGCGACCGTCAATTCTGAATTCGTGAATGTACATGGCCGAATCACGAAAGTAACTTTCGTACCACATGTTGCGGTGATCGTCGTAGAAGCGTGCGTCTTTTCCGAAGCGTGCAACGGATTTTGTCATTGTTGCAGAATCAAAAGACTTGCCCATTCCGGTCTGAATGAAAGTCTGATAAATATTTTCGTGGCAGGATCTGCATTGATCCATTCCCACATAATGCGCAGAGTCGCTGTGATTCCTCCAAGGCGATATCTCAGCTTCTGCAATAACGTTCTCATCCGGACCGCAAGAAGGCAACGCTATCATGCAGACGAGTGCTGAAAACAGGGCATAAGCCGTAATTCTCATGAAGGGAAAACGCATAGTCCAAAAATACGGGAAACAGGTGAACATTATACTGAATGTTGCACCAACAGCAAGGAAAACGATACGCTATTCCGGAAGGTAAGTAGCCTTCATGCGGCTCTCTATATACTCATCGGTGATTTCACGCTCCATCGGAACGGACATCAGCATAAGCACGCGCTCACCTCTTTTCACCTTGGTCGGAATATCGCCACCCGGCTGAACCATTGTCACCGAATTATCCTTCGTTCCGCCGGAATTCGGTTCAATCATATCCTGTCCATCATACACGGTGTCCAATTGCGCCAACCAATCAACAGATTTGATCAATTCTTCATTGAGCGTTTTACCGCAAATCGGAGTCACGTCAATCTGCATCAGATTACGTTGACCGTCGAGCATGATCCACGCTTCATCGTAGTCGTAAATGCTTTCCGTAACCGGATTGAAAATTCTCAGATAGAATTCTCCATCCTTGTCCTTACGCACAGCATAACGACTTCTGTCTTTCGCATACTTTTTATTCGGGAAGCTCTGCAAAGTATTTGCTTCCGGATCGAATGTTGCGAAAAGATACTCGCCCGGTTCCAGTTTCATACTTCCCCAGATGTGCGGTTCCACATAAATTCTATCAATCAAACCTTCCGCATCACCATAAGCAAACTCGATAGTATCGTCAGAAGAATTCATGTAGTTGATCGTGCGCGCAACGATCTTCTCCTCCGTAACATTTTCAGTATCCGTCACAACTTCTGTTTCCTGTTCTGAACTTCTGGAAAACAAAATCACCGCGGAGCCGATTAAAAATATCAATGCCCAGATGATTACCGGAATGAAAAAGAAATCGTGTTTTCTTCTTGCTTGTCCTTCTTCAGCCGGAGCGAGATTCATCAATCCCGGAAACAGCAATACAATTCCCGTATAAAAACAAGTCCATCCCATGAAAGAAGGATTGCCCAGGCGCGTATCATCATAGAAATACGAAACGATCCAACCGCAAATGAAGAAAATGATCGGAACAATAATTCCGAATCCGCGCCATACAAATAACATATAGGAATTGTTTTGAGGTTATTATTATCAATGACCCTTGCGGATCAATTGCATGAGGTATTCATCAACGAAAGTATCACCTACCCGAATCCATTCTTTGCGGATTCCTGTGATGGTGAACTTGTTTTTCTGAAAGAGCAAAATGCTGTCTTCATTGTCAACCGTTACTGTGCAATACAATTGATGCAGATGCAACTGATGAAAACAATATTGAATGAGAACGGTTAATGCTTCGGAAGCATAACCTTTACCGCGATCTTCAGGGCTTGCAATCAGAATTCCGATTCCTGCACGCTGGTGTTGCGGATCGTAATCGAAGAGATCGATAGCACCAACGTCCTTTCCTTCTTTGTTGGTGATCATGAGTCGCAACTGCTTGTTGGTATAAAGATCCAGATGCGAAGAAGCTATGTATTGTTCCAGAACAAATCTGGAGAAAGGTGTAATCGTATTGCTGGCTTTCCAGATGGTGGTATCATTTTCCCATTTGTACAGCGTATCCACATCATACGGTTCCAACGCGCGAAGGCGAATCCGTTCTCCGAAAAGCATCTGAAACTGTGTCATAGTTTAAAAGTAAAGAATCGGAATGAATTATAGTGTGGCGCAAGCAACTTTTGCTGTGAAACACCAATGAAATTGTCAGTTTCCTTCCTGATACTGGCGCGTTGCTTCTTCCGTTGCACGTGCAACGTCTTCAGCAGTATAAACCGGCATTGCAAAATCACCGTTCTGATCCAGATGTTCCTGAATGTAGAATCCGTAATGAGTTCCGAGTCCGCCTGAACTCTGAATAGCAGGTATCAATTCGAAAATAAATCCTGCCGCAGCAGCCGCTTCACCGAAAACTTCGGAAGCCACATCACGAATCGGATGCAGACATGTTACCACATTGGCATGTACTTCAGGATATCTTGCAACTGCGTCGTTGAGCATCGCAACGAATGCTTCTGCACTTACATTCGAAGGCAAACGCAATTCTGTAAATATTGTCGGAATCTGCTTGCGATGAATGTAACTGAACAATTTATCAATAGGTTCCGCAGGAAGTTGTCCTGAAACCGAAATAGACCATGTTCTGCCGTTTACTGCAATGAGCAAATGCGGAGGGACACGAATGGCTTGTAAAACCACAATGTATGTTCCGTTCTGAAGAATGGATTCTTCAGCTTTCTGTACTGAATTGAAAATAAAGTGACTCAACGTTTCTTTCCTTTAATCGGCTGCGCCTGCACTGAACTTCCGCTGAAAATGGCTTTAGCCTCTGTGTAAATTCCAATAAAGCTAACATGATTAAGCGGAAACTCAAGAAATACATGAAGAAAGCTGATCAGAAAAAGAACATCGAAACCGAGACGGTAATCGTAGTAGTACAATCCAACAGAAACAAGCCACAACACAACAATCACTGTCATGCGCATCTTCGGAATCTGATGCCATTTGATCACTGTTGTTTTAGAGAACCAATTGAGATAGTGATACGTGTATGCAAAAGCAATGAATCGCATGAACGCAACACCAACTTGCGATTGATAAATTCCGCTGATCATGGTATCGAAACCGCTCTTGGTGGTAACGGGCAATGAGTAAATATTGCTGTCCCACAAATTCAGGATGTACAGATTCAAACCTTCAAACTTCGAATAATCTCTGCGTGCCCATTCTGAAATTCCGGATTCTGGATGAATGAAAACAAACAGGAACGGAATCAGAATGAATACCAGACAAGATAAATAACCTGATTTGCTTCTGCCTTTCATTGCACCGTAAAGCATAAATAATCCGGTGAAAAGATACACGTGAATAAGCGTAGGCAGAAACACAGAGAAGAATACCATTGCGCTTTTCGAAATGATGGCAGAAACCATGATCACCAGAACGGCAAGCAAACGCTGGAACGCTGTTTTAAGAACCACCATCGCCAAGGCAGAGATGAAAGCGATATAAACGAAAGCAGTGGAATAGGTTTGCGATTGTTCACCGGTAACAACACCATTCGGACGCAACACATAAGATGTAACAAACAGTGCGATTGCTGCCAAGCTGAGGAAAACGAAATCCCATTTCCCTCGCGAAAAATATTTGCGTTCATGCAGCCAGGAAATCTCTGTTAGATAATGTGCAGGTCCGAGAACAGCGTAAACGATCAGGAACAATTCAAACGGCACGAAGAATGCCACACCGCAAGCGAGCAACATCAGTCCGATGTTGAGGTAATTCAGATTATCGGTATTCTTGATACTATCGGTAGCGCTCATAGCGAATATTCTCCTTTAAAAACGAAAGCAGCAGGACCTTCAAGCCAGATATTCCTGAATTGATTTCCGTGACGTTCAAAGTGAACCATCAGGTTTCCTCCTTTCGTTCTGACTTTGCAATGTTTCACTGCATTTCCTACTCCGATCAGATTCGCAACAAGCGCGCAAGCCGTAACACCGGTTCCGCAGGAATACGTTTCATCTTCCACTCCGCGTTCGTATGTGCGAACAAAAAGTCCGTCAGGACCGGCTTCAACAAAATTCACGTTTGTACCTTCTTTTGCAAATCGTTCACTGTAACGAATCTTTCTTCCTTTGCTGTACACGTCAAGTTCAGCAACGTTCAGATCAATGCGCACATAATGCGGAGAACCTGTATCAAGGAAGAAGAATCCATCACCGGCTTCAATCTCGGTTACGTCTTTCATCTTCAGCTTGATGGTTCCTTTACCGATTATAGCTTCATGCGGACCATCGCTGGCCAGAAAGTGAACGTGATCTTTTATTACAGCTCCGATGTCGGATGCAAAGCGACTGATGCAACGACCTCCGTTACCGCACATGGAACCCGGTTTGCCGTCGGCGTTGAAATATATCATTTCAAAATCATACGAACCGTGTTTGCGAAGCAGCATGAGTCCGTCGGCTCCTATTCCAAAACGACGATCGCATAGATGTGCGATCAACTCGGAATTATCAGCAGGAAAAGATTTGGTTCTGTCGTCGATCAGAATGAAATCATTGCCCGTACCGTGGTATTTCGAAAAGCTGAGGATCATTGCAGGCGGTTTAAAACCGTTTCATCAGTAACACGTTCCAGTTGACGGAAATCGGAAGTGGTTTCCAAACGGAATACTCCGTTATTCGAACTGAGATACGTGTTGTTTTCCAATCGGAACAGAGAAACCGGATCTTCAGATGCAAATCCGAAAAGAACCAAACGGTTTCTTGTGAGTTTATAACCACGATAGTTGAGCGGCGATTGCCAGAACTCTACAGTCAAAGATTTTCCGGGCACTTCATTGATTCCGGCTTCCTTGCTGCGAATGCTGTCAATAGCATTTCCGCCATCAAGGTTGATAAGACTCACAACACGTTCACCCAGCAGTTGCTCCTTCTTCACAACGATTTCGTCACCGTCCGAAGTCTGGAACACTGCAGGCAAAGTGCTGTCGCCACCCAATGAATCCGAATTGAAATCTGACTCCTGAGTCACTTTATCTGTAGTCTGACTTTTTGATTTTTTCTTGTTATCGGTTTTCACTTTCCCCGTTTCATCCTCAATAGTTTCTTCCGCTTTATCAGGTTCTGTGAATGATTTCACTACCGCAAGTTCCTTGATGTACTGATCGACTTTCAGGAGGAAAAAACCTCCGGCGAGGATTACTCCGAGGAGCAAGCCCAAAAGGAAAACCTGTAGCCGGTTTCCGAATTGATGCAGACGATATCGGTTGCGTAGTGACATTTACCGATGTGAAATTAAGCAAAAACATGGCAGAAAAACTGACAGATTTTCCACATCCGTTTTACCGATTTACAATTGACCGGCGGAGAAATGGCTCTGTATCATGACACAGCAATTAAATCATGTTAAAAAAGGCGGCAAAATGTAACATAGGTACTTATTTTGCGGTTATACAACAGAATCTGAAAAAGTATAGATCTATGAAACGTTACATCGCGGGATTTGCCCTTGCATTAGTCGGAGGAGTTGCGGCATTGTCGATCGATAAACTCCTTTTCAGTAATTCTTCTGATCCGGTAGCCGTTACGGCAAATGTTCCGGTACAATTCACGTCTTTACAAGGCGGTAAGTTGCCTGACTTCACACCGGCGGCACAGCAAACCATTCATGCTGTTGTGCACGTCACCACCAAGTTTACAACAACACAAACCTACTTCGATCCTTTTCAGGGAATGTTTGGTGGCAATGGAATACAAACTATTCCACAAGAGCGACAGTCCAGCGGTTCAGGTGTTATCATTTCTCAGGACGGTTACATTGTAACCAATTACCACGTTATTGAAGAGGCGGAAGAAATTCAGGTTACACTGAATGACAAGAGAGCGTTCACTGCCGAATTGATCGGTGCAGATCCGAATACGGATATTGCTGTTCTGAAAATTGAGGAAGAGAAGCTTCCTTATGTGAATTGGGGAAACTCCGATGATGTTCTCATTGGAGAATGGGTGCTGGCTGTTGGAAATCCGTTCAATCTTACTTCAACAGTTACAGCGGGAATTGTCAGCGCCAAAGCACGTAACATCAATATCATTTCGGGTAACGGAAGCGGTCCTGGAGCGGTTGAATCTTTCATACAGACGGACGCAGCAGTGAATCCGGGTAACAGCGGCGGTGCGTTGGTGAATACGGCAGGACAACTCATCGGCATCAATACAGCGATTGCGTCTCAAAGCGGAACCTTCGCAGGATATTCATTTGCCGTTCCATCGAATCTTGCCAAGAAAATTGTGAATGATCTTGTGGAATTCGGAACTGTACAACGCGGCTATCTTGGAGTGAACATTCAGGATGTGAACGCGAAACTTGCTAAGGAAAAAGGCTTGGATAAAGTGGAAGGCGTTTACGTTTCCGGAGTTCTTACCAACGGGGCTGCAGATGCTGCCGATATTGAAACGGGTGATGTGATTACCGCAGTAGGCAAAGTAAAAGTGAATACGGTTGCCGAATTGCAGGAACAGATCAATCGTCATCGCCCGGGTGATAAAGTAACGATCACCTACAAACGCAACGGCAACGAAGTACAGGAAATCGTGACATTGAAAAACAAGAACAATACAACTGATCTTATTTCCAAAGAAGATGAGGTGAATGCGGCAGAATCTGCGCTGGGCGCAACGTTCAGCGACGCAACCGATGATGACATGAATCGTCTTGGAATAAAGAACGGAGTGAAAGTGGAAGATGTAGCGGCGGGCAAGCTTCAGGCTGCCGGAATCAAGAAAGGATTCATCATCACAGGCATCGATAAGCAGCCGGTGAAATCGTCCGCTGATCTCAAGAAAATCCTCGATACCAAGAAAGGAGGAATACTCATCGAGGGAGTGTATCCGAACGGCATGAAGGCGTATTATGCGCTTGCCTTGTAGAAATTAGTCGGCTCTGAGGTTCCATTCGTCGAATCTGTCGGTCCGTTAACGTATCATTATCAACGGATTAACGATTTGTTTTAAAAAATGAGTCGGAACGGTTGCCTTTGGCTGGCTGACGTTGTAAATTTGTACCCGAAAAATCGCAACAAAACGGCTGTTTTTCGCGTTCTTTTAAAGAACTTAAATCATATCTGATGAGACAACTAAAAATCACAAAATCGATCACCAACCGTGAAAGTGCATCGTTGGACAAGTACTTACAGGAGATCGGTCGTGAGGATCTGATTACAGCAGAGGAAGAAGTGATTCTTGCAAAGCGAATCCGTGAAGGCGATGAAGTGGCGCTGGCGAAACTTGTGAAGGCAAACCTTCGTTTCGTAGTTTCCGTATCAAAACAATACCAGAATCAGGGGCTTAGTCTTCCTGATTTGATCAACGAAGGAAATCTCGGTCTAATTAAAGCGGCTCGCCGTTTTGATGAAACCCGCGGTTTCAAATTTATCTCTTACGCAGTTTGGTGGATTCGTCAGTCCATTCTTCAGGCTTTGGCTGAACAATCACGTATCGTGCGTCTTCCATTGAACCAGGTTGGTTCTTTGAACAAGATCAACAAAGCGTATTCACGCCTCGAACAGGAGTTTGAGCGCGAACCGACTGCAGAAGAATTGTCACGTGTTCTCGAACTTCCTGAAGATAAAGTTGCTGACACAATGCGAGTTTCCGGTCGTCACGTTTCAATGGACGCACCGCTTCTCAATGGTGAAGACAACAGCCTTCTGGATGTTATCGTAAACCATGATTCTCCGCGTGCTGACCGCATGCTGATGAATGAATCATTGCAGCGTGAAATTGAACGCAGCCTTTCAACATTGACTGAGCGCGAGCGTGACGTGATCAAATTATTCTTCGGTATCGGTTGTCAGCACGGTCTGACTCTCGAAGAAATCGGAGCGAAATTCGATCTTACCCGCGAACGTGTTCGTCAGATCAAGGAGAAAGCGATCCGCCGTCTGCGCCACAGTTCAAGAAGCAAACTTCTTAAGACGTATCTCGGCTAATCCAATGAAGTAGAAATTCAGAGCCGCAAAGAAAACGGAATGCCCACAAGCGCCGGAATCTTTGCGGCTCTTTGTTTACATACTAACTTACTTATCTACTACAATACACTTACCTACTCTATTCTACACACACTTATGACACTCAATACACTTGAGCCTATGGCGGGAAAAGCAAAGTCGTACGAAAACGAACTCAACGACTGGATCAGCAATGAGAAAGCTGCTCTGGAATTCAACAACAACATCGGAACATTGTGGTTCGAAAAATCAGTAGAGCTTGTGTTGTTCCGCAATCAGCTGATCGACAGAAGTCCTTCTGAAATCATGAATCTTCACCAGTATGCGAAAGACATCGTGAAGAAACCGTTGAATGTGAAAGACACAGCTGCTCTTTCTGCTGAGCTCGTGAAACTCAATCTCGCTCCTTCACGCATTGATATCGGTCGCCTCGGCGCTGAATGGGTTGAAGAACAGAGCAAGTTCAAGTCAATGACGGATTTTGTGACTGTGAAACTCGCTGACTTCATTGGAGAAGGAAAGCATTCCATCACTCCGAAAGATGTTGTGTTGTTCGGCTTCGGTCGTATCGGTCGTCTTGCTGCGCGTGAACTCATCGCTCAGGCAGGTAAAGGTGATCAGCTGCGCCTGCGTGCAATTGTAACACGTGGCAACAGCAACGAAGAAATCGTGAAGCGTGCAGATTTGCTCCGCATGGATTCAGTGCATGGTCCTTTCCCGGGAACTATTATCGAAGACTTCGATAACAAAGCTCTTGTTGTGAACGGTCATACCATTCACATGATTCATGCAAACAATCCGGAAGATGTTGATTACACAGCTTACGGAATTGATAACGCATTGCTCATTGACAACACCGGTGTATTCCGCGATCGCGAAGCACTGAGCCGTCACCTGAAAGCAAAAGGAATTGCAAAAGTTCTTCTCACCGCTCCTGCAAAAGGAGATGTTCCTAACGTAGTTTACGGAGTGAATCACGAAGTAGTGGCTCCTGATGCTGATAAGATTTTCTCTGCTGCATCTTGTACCACTAACGCCATCATGCCTATTCTTTATGTAACCGATAAAGAATTCGGTGTTGAGAAAGGTCACATCGAAACTGTACACTCGTACACCAACGACCAGAACCTTCTCGACAACTATCACAAGAAATACCGTCGCGGTCGTTCCGCTGCGCTCAACATGGTAATTACTGAAACCGGAGCAGAAAGTGCTTTGAAGAAAGTATTGCCTCAGTTGTCAGGTAAGTTCACTGCAAACTCGGTGCGCGTACCGACCCCGAACGTTTCACTCGCAATTCTGAACATCACAGTGAAACGTGAAACTTCAAAAGAAGAAGTGAATGAAATCATGCGCAAGTACGCCTTGAAAGGCGATCTCGTTGAACAGATTCAATATGCATTCTCCAATGAGCTGGTAAGTTCTGATGTAATCGGTAATCCATGTTCATCGGTGTTCGATAGTCAGGCTACTATCGTTTCACCTGACAAGAAGAGCATCGTAATGTATGTTTGGTACGATAACGAATACGGTTATACTCGTCAGGTAATCCGCTTCGCGAAATATCTTGCTGAAGTGCGTCGTCTGCGTTACTATTAATAGTTAAGATAATTGAAGTGAAAGACCGGTGTAATGCCGGTCTTTTTTGTTTTTATATGAATAGATTCTCTCTATAGCCTTATTGAGTTGATTGAATAAGCTGATATTTTCCTTCGAGAATCGCCGAATTTTCAACACATGCCAGAATGTCGTGAATAACTTAACGGCACAGCGATTGATTATAACAGCATCAGAACCTGTTTTCTTCTAATTTTGAAAACAGAAAATCGGAACACTAATCATATAACAAACAAAAACTATGGCTATTCAGATCACAGACGCCAACTTTGAAGAAGTAGTATTGAAATCAGGTAAACCGGTGCTGGTTGACTTTTGGGCAGAATGGTGCGGGCCTTGCCGCATGGTTGGACCTATCGTTGAAGAAATCTCTAAAGAGTACGACGGGAAAGCAGTTGTAGGAAAAGTTGACGTTGACAACAACCCGAACATTTCCATGCAATTCGGCATCCGCAATATTCCTACAATTCTGTTCTTCAAAAACGGTCAGGTTGTTGACAAGCAAGTTGGAGCAGTTCCTAAACAGGTATTGGCTCAGAAGCTTGATGCACAGATGTAATATTCGAGAATCACATTTCGGAAAAGGAGTCAGAGATGGCTCCTTTTTTTATTGCCGCCAAGTCACATGAACTCGACACAAGCATTCTCAGGATTGCATATCTTTATTGCATGTCAGATTTGAATCCGCATAGCTTCCAACAATATTCGCACCTCGAGCTTCTCGCACGTCAGGTGGTGGAAGGATTCATTACAGGTTTGCATAAAAGTCCGTTTCATGGATTCTCTGTTGAATTTGCGGAGCATCGTTTGTACAATACAGGCGAACCGACGAAGCATATCGACTGGAAACTGTACGGTCGCACGGACAAAATGTTTGTGAAACGTTACGAAGAAGAAACCAATCTTCGTTGCCATATCATTATCGATCATTCCGGTTCCATGTATTTTCCGGAGGATGCAGATTTGCAAAAAGTGGACAATAAGATCACGTTCTCTGCCAAATGTGCAGCTTCCATGATTGAGTTATTGAAAATGCAGCGCGACGCTATCGGCTTAAGCGTATTTGCTGAAGAAGTGGAGGTGCATACACCGGCGAAATCAACCGTGATGCATACGCAGTTGTTGTATCATGAGCTGAACAAACTCCTTACTCCTCCTCCATCCGGACAAGCTAAAAAAACGTTCACAGTAGACGCGCTGCACAGAATTGCGGAAAGCATTCACCGCCGCTCGCTGGTGATGATTTTCAGTGACATGTTCGATACAGGAGAGGGTGACACCGACAAACTCTTTGCCGCGTTACAGCATTTACGCCACAACAAACACGAAGTGATTCTGTTTCACGTAACGGATAAGAAACACGAATTGGAATTCTCATATGAAAACAGACCGTACACGTTTGTTGACATGGAAACCGGAGAAGAAGTGAAAGCACATCCGAATGAAGTTCGCGATGCTTATCTCAATGCGATGAGCAAATTTCATCACGAACTGAAATTGCGTTGCGGACAATACCGAATTGATTTTGTAGAAGCCGATATCAATGAAGGTTACGCGCAGGTACTCATGCCGTATCTACTGAAACGCACGAGAATGGTGTAGAGTAAATGAGTCAATTTGCAGATGAGTCAATGCTCAAATTATCCAATGCTCAAATGAGTCAATTTGCAAATTACAATCCTCCCATTGAATCATTGTATCATTTGAAGCATTGAATCATTGTATCAATTGCATCAATTGTACAAATTCTGCTCTCCGTACGCTACACCTTCAAACGAACCTTCTTCAGGCTTCACACTTAATACCGGAATTCTGGAATGATTGACGATCTGCTTCGCAAACGGCCCCATGAACATTCCTGTGAGTTTGGACTCGTGATCGGTCATGATGGCAATAAGATCTGCTTTAATCTTCTTGGCGTAATTCAAAGAACTAACAGCAACGCTGTCTGATTTCATTACTTTCTCTGTCCATGAGAGACCGGCTTTTTCAATTGCTTTCTTCACAGGAGCAAGACGTGTTTCCATTTTGTTCTTCTCTTCTTTGGTGGCTTCTTCCAACAGAGCGAGAATGTGAATTCGCGAACCGAACTTCTTACCCAAACCGAGTACAGCACCGACTTTATCGCGGGTGTGTCGTGAATCATCAATCGGCAAAACGATATCAGTGAATCCGAGTTTCTTGGCGTGCTTTTGCACTGTGATCACAGGACATGGACAAGTGGTTACAACACGATACGCATTACTTCCGATGAAGTATTCATCAAAACCGGAAGCTCCATGTGTTCCCATTACCACTATGTCGATATTCTTACTTTCAACGAGATCAAGAACAGCCTGTTCCGGGCGACCGTGAACCACATAGGTATGGGCTGTGGTGGAATGTTTCTTTTTCAGATCAGCCTTCATTCCTTCCAGTCGCTGCTTGCAATCTGATTCAATAACGCTGAGGTCAATTACAGGAATTGCAGGATTGTAAATACTGTAAGTGGCATCGATTACTTCAATTACATGCACGAGGTGAAGTTCTGCCTTAAACAAACGAGCCATGAACACGGCGTGATCGAATGCAAGAGAACCTGTTTCTGAAAAATCAGTCGGAACAAGAATGCGCTTTACGTTGGTAGCTTTCATTTTATCAAGTTTTGATACAAAATAATTGCGTACGCATAAACGCGGACATGACCTGCGTCAGTCCCGGAAAAGAGTAATATCAGTTCCGGCACAATTCCATAAAAACGTATCTTCATTTCGCCTATCAATGAACAGTAAAGACAAAGCGATAAAAGTTACGTGGCTGAGTATTATCGGCAATCTGTTCCTTGCTCTTGTCAAAGGTATAACAGGCTATTTTGGCAATTCCTATGCATTGATTGCAGATGCTGTGGAAAGCACCACGGACATCGTTTCTTCCTTTCTTGTGCTGATCGGTTTACGTTATTCCACGCGACCTCCGGATGAAGATCATCCATACGGACATGGCAAAGCAGAACCGTTAATTACATTCATGGTTGTTGCCTTTTTAATTTTTTCGGCAATCGGGATCGCATGGCAAGCCGTGATTAATATTCAAACACCACATGAGCTACCGGAAACGTACACTATTTATGTACTGATCGGCGTAGTGGTGATCAAAGAAGTATTTTTCAGAATTGTTTCTAAAACCGGGGAAGAAACCAAGAGTACGGCTGTGAAGGGAGATGCGTGGCATCATCGCAGTGATGCGATAACGTCTGCAGCAGCATTGATCGGTATCGGAGTTGCCGTTTTTATGGGTAAAGGATATGAATCAGCTGATGACTGGGCTGCTCTGCTCGCTTCCGTTTTCATTCTTTACAACAGCTTCCTTATTTTTCGTCCTGCATTGGGAGAAATCATGGATGAACACACACATCATGATTTGATTGAAGAAATACGCAAGTCCGCTTCGGAAGTGAACGGCGTCATCAACACGGAAAAGTGCTTTATCAGAAAATCGGGGCTTAATCACCACGTTGATCTGCATTTAACTGTTAACGGCCAGATAACGGTTCAGGAAGGACACGACATTGCACATAAAGTACAGGAGAAAATAATGCAGGATATACCGGGAATTGCGGGTGTATTGATTCATGTAGAACCCGATACTTTCTGATATTTATCACGCATTAACATTTCCTGAATCGGTAATACCGATAAACCTATTACATTCGTCTCACCTAAATCCAAATTGTAACAACATGAAAAAGTTTTACCTGTTTCTTCCTTTACTGGCATTGATCAGTGTGGCATTCAAAGGTGCTGACAAACCTGCTTACACTTTGTTTACCATCAACGGGAAGCCAACCACTTATACTAAAATGCTGGAAGAGGCGAAAAAGGCTGATGTTGTGTTGTTCGGAGAATATCATAACAACCCGATTTGTCATTGGTTACAGTATGAACTGACAAACGATCTTTATAAAGTTTATGGTGATAAAGTTGTACTGGGAGCAGAAATGTTCGAAGCAGATAATCAACGCGGACTTAACCGTTACCTCAGTGGAGAAATTGCAGACACTCAACTGCGTCGTGTTGTTCGTTTGTGGCCTAACTACGAAACAGATTACCGTCCTTTAGTTGACTTTGCAAAAGAACATAAGCTGCAGTTCATTGCTACCAACATACCAAGAAAATTTGCAAGCAAGGTTTACATGGGCGGTTTCGCTGCACTGGAAGCACTACCTGATTCATCAAAACAATGGATAGCACCGCTTCCGATTGCATATGACAGCACTTTACAGTGTTACAAGGAAATATTCATGAATGCCGGCGGACACGGCGGACAGAATCTCCCGATGTCACAAGCTGCGAAAGATGCAACCATGGCGCACTTCATCTATTCGAACTGGGCACCTGGAAAACACTTCATCCATTACAATGGAAGTTATCACAGCGACAGACATCAATCAATCGAATGGTATCTGAAAAAGAAAAATCCTGCGTTGAAGGTGATGGTAATTTCAACTACAACACAGGATGATATTTCAAAGCTGAACAAAGAAGACGAAGGTCGCGGAGATGTGATCATTTGTGTACCGAACACGATGACCACGACGCACTAGTTGAGCGAAAACCTGACAGGAAGAACCATTTTAACGTTTACAGGTTTATCGTGCATCACTCCAGGTTTCCATTTAGGCATTTCGCTTATGACGCGTACTGCCTCGGCACCGAATGAAGGATAATCCTTTATTCCTCTTACTACTTTCACGTTGCTAACCTCACCGGTTTTAAGTACAACGAACTCCACATAAACTGTTCCGCTCTTGGCGGAATCAAGTCCGTCTTTCGGGTATTTCAAGTTCTGCTGCAGATACTTAAGCATTGCCTCGTTCCCTCCGGGATATTCAGGCGATTCATCAACTGCAACCAGCACATCTTCTGTTGTGTCTGCAGATTTCGAAGAATCATCAACTTCAATTACTATTGAAGTTTGCGCGTTCAAGGTCATACCACCTACCAATGATAGAATCAGAAATATATTTCTCATGTTTTTTTTATGCGAATCTAATTTGTAGCAAACGCAGCCGCAAGCCAAACAAGCTGAGTTGTCGGTCCGGCTTTATAAAACAACAGCCGATCCGCATAAGTGGCGAACCGGCTGTTACGAAATAACCGAAAAACTACTTGATCATTTCTTCATCGCGGTAAATGTCCATACGCGCGCGAAGATTCTTCTTTACGTAAGCTATCAGTTCATTGTCGGAAAGACTCTCCAGATTATCTACAGCTACTCTCTTACCGTGAAAGTGTTTACCGCTGCGCATCTGATGTTCAAATTCATTCTTAGCGGTCGAAGGCCCCATCAGTAAAAACGTATCAAAGCCTGTTAGCTTCTTCTCCAATTCACTGAAGAACTGCTTCACAGATTCACGATTTTTTCCGTCATTATATTTATCATGCGTTTGAGAATTATCGTGTGCCTTGTGTTCGTTATGATGCCCATGAGCTTCGAGTACTTCAATTTCAAATTCTTCGCGGGAAACAGGCTTTACAATTTTCGCTGTATGGTGATCCATCCAGACTGCTACTCGGTAGTCGTGTTCAGGTTGCTTGTGCATAGTGGTAGTGATTTAGTTGTTAATTATAAGACAAAAGTAAAACGCGATCTTTCACGGTTTCATAATGCATGTCAGTGCTAAAATTGACATCAGTCAACGGCAAACATGACCGCGGTCATTTTATCCGGAAAATCGGAAATGCACCTTTGTGATACGATACACCGCCACACAGTGGTTTCGGATATCGAAAGCGGGTCGACATAAAGGTTGGTAGCGTACTTCAGTCACCCGCTTTATTTTTTTCTCTCATGAACTCTCTCAAAATCGATAAGTCTGCAAAGATAGCAACCTGTTATCATTGCGGCGATGAATGCAAGTCATCCGTAATCCAGGCAGACAATCACGAATTCTGCTGCGAAGGATGCAAGCTTGTATACGAACTTCTTAAAGAGAATAATCTCTGCAATTACTACGACCTCGAAGAGGGGCCCGGCAACAAAGCCAGTGAATGGGCAGGTAAATTCTCTGCGTTGGATGAAACCTCCATCAGAAGCAAGCTCATTCGTTTCGAAGACAAAGACATTTCCCGTGTAGTGTTTTATACACCCGGAATGCATTGCAGTTCCTGCATCTGGTTGCTCGAACATCTTTATAAACTCAATCCTTCCATTGTCGCTTCTTCTGTTAACTTTCCGCGTAAAGAAGTAACAGTTGACTTCCGCACAAATGATATCAAACTAAGTAAAGTAGCAGAAGTACTTTCACGTACCGGTTATCCGCCTTCCATCAGTCTCGGAGATCTTGAGCTCAAAGAGAAAAAGAAAGGCATCAGTCCGCGAGTTTTGAAAATCGGTATTGCCGGTTTCAGTTTCGCAAATATCATGCTGCTGAGTTTTCCGGAATATCTGACATCCGGGGATCTCGCTGAGTTACCGCATCTGAAAGCATTTTTCGGATGGTTGAGTCTGGCACTGGCATTGCCGGTTCTCCTCTACTCCGCTTCCGACTTTTTCATCTCTGCATGGAAAGCGATTCGCCTCCGCTCGTTGAACATCGATGCACCGATTGCACTAAACTTGCCGTTGCTGTTACATTCGGTCGAAGTGTTTATGAAATCATTGCGCATCAGGAAACAAGTTATCTCGATTCCATGACCGGAATCGTGTTCTTTATGTTGTTGGGCAGATACTTTCAGGACAGAACGTATGAACGTCTTTCCTTTGAACGTGATTACAAGTCTTACTTCCCTATTTCTGTAACCATTCTCGACAACAACACGGAAAAAAGTGTTCCCGTTACTGACTTAAAACAAGGCGCACGTATTCGCGTTCACCACGGAGAAATTATTCCTGCAGATGCAATACTGGTTTCAGATGTCACCTATGTTGATTACAGTTTCGTTACGGGAGAATCTGAACCGGTCACCAAACGAAAAGGAGAAAAAATATTCGCCGGCGCACGACTCACCAATTCCAGTGCCGAACTAATTGTTCAGGATCAGGTTTCACAGAGTTATCTGACCCAGTTGTGGAACAACGATAGTTTTTCACGAAGAAGAACAGAAGAACGCAAAACATACATTGATTTCATTAACCGTTGGTTCAGTTCAGCGGTTATTCTCACTTCTCTCTCAGGCGGTGTGGCATGGCTATTCATCAATCCTGCAGAATCAATGAATGTGCTTACGGCAGTTCTGATTGTAGCGTGTCCGTGTACATTGCTCCTGGCATCCACATTTACTAACGCGAGTGTGCTGCATTGGCTTGGCAAATTCAGATTCTATTTAAAGAACGCAGATGCTATCGATCGCATTGCTACATCAGACGTTACTGTATTCGACAAAACCGGTACAATTACCAATAGCGGTGAATCAATGATCGAATTTAACGGAGCTCCGTTAACTCCTGAAGAAAAAAAGGAGATAGCTGCACTCACGAAGAACAGCGGACATCCGTTAAGCCGTAAGATCAATGCGTGGCTCAATCAGACAGAAACTCCGGAAGTGCATCACTATTCGGAGGTGAGTGGAAAAGGAATCAGTGGTGACGTTAACGGCAGACATTATATTGCCGGATCGGCAGTACACGCAGGATCATCCGTGAAACATGCTCACGGCGCCAGTGAAGTCTGGATTGCAGTAAACAATCAGGTTCGCGGACATTTCATTATTCACAACCGCCTTCGTGATGGTTTGGAAAGCATTGCATCTGACCTGAAAAACAATTACAAGCTGGAATTACTTTCCGGTGACAATAACTCACAGGCCGAGTTACTTAAACCGATTTTCAACGACAGCATGAAATTCTCCTGTACCCCGCAGGATAAACTTGATCACATCGCTTCATTGCAAAAGCAAGGTCATAAAGTAATAATGATCGGAGACGGACTTAATGATGCCGGAGCACTTGCGCAGGCGGAAGCTGGAATTGCAATATCAGATAATACGAACAACTTCTTCCCTGCATGCGATGCTATTCTCGATGGCAGATCTTTCAGTAAGCTGCCGGGACTGCTGCGTTACACCAAGGTTGCACGTAAGATAGTTGTAGCAGCATTTATTGTATCTGTACTCTACAACTTCGCCGGAATGTACTACTCGCTCAGCGGTCAAATGAGTCCGCTTATCGCGGCAATCCTAATGCCGCTGAGCTCTTTCAGCGTGATCCTTATTGCCACAATTTCCACGAAAATCGCCGCGTCCGTAATCCTGGGCAAGCCTGAACATGACGGAGATCAGGTTATTCAGTGACTTGCCTCATGATTGTTAAAAAATCACAAGGATACTTTTGTACGGATTAATCAGATCAACGTGAGCGCAATTTTCATTCTCATTGGAGCAAGTCTCATCGCAGCAACAGGATTTCTTATTGCGTTCATAATAGCTGCTAAAAAAGGCCAGTTTGACGATAACTACACTCCGGGTGTCCGGATGTTGTTCGACGATAATTACCCTCAAAAACCAGAATCAAATCAAGAACAAGTTCAGTATGACAACAACAGCAACAGAAAAGTTTAGTTACGACAATACCATTGTCAAATGGTTTGCATGGGCAACCGTTGTATGGGGTATTGTTGGTATGACCGTAGGATTATGGGTAGCACTCGACCTCGTTTTCCCTCAATTAAATCTGGGTCTCGACTTTACGACATTCGGACGAACGCGACCGCTGCACACTAACGCAGTGATTTTCGCATTTGTGGGTAATGGTATTTTCATGGGTGTTTACTACTCTTTGCAGCGCCTTTGCAAAGCCCGCATGTTCAGCGACCTGTTAAGTAAGGTACATTTCTGGGGCTGGCAGTTGATCATCGTATCGGCGGCATTGACAATTCCTTTCGGTATCACAACAGGAAAAGAATATGCAGAATTGGAATGGCCTATCGATATCGCAATTGCGTTGATCTGGGTTGTTTTCGGTATCAACATGTTCGGAACAATTATCAAACGTCGTGAGCGTCACATCTACGTTGCAATCTGGTTCTACATTGCAACGTTCATTACGGTTGCGATGCTTCACATCGTGAACTCCTTCGAAATCCCTGTAACCTTCCTGAAGAGTTACTCCTGGTATGCAGGTGTTCAGGATGCGTTGGTACAGTGGTGGTACGGACACAACGCGGTTGCGTTCTTCCTAACAACCCCGTATCTCGGTTTGATGTATTACTTCATGCCGAAAATTGCAAACCGTCCGGTTTTCTCTTACCGTCTCTCCATCATTCACTTCTGGGCGCTCATCTTTATCTACATCTGGGCAGGTCCGCACCACCTTTTGTACACTTCACTTCCTGATTGGGCACAATCACTCGGTGTTGTATTCTCCGTGATGCTCATCGCTCCGTCATGGGGTGGTATGATCAACGGTCTCCTTACACTTCGTGGTGCATGGGATCGTGTACGTGAAGATGTAGTATTGAAGTTCATGGTTGTTGCAATTACCGCTTACGGTATGGCAACATTCGAAGGACCGATGCTTTCATTGAAGAACGTTAACGCTATCGCACACTTTACTGATTGGATTATTGCACACGTACACGTTGGTGCACTCGGCTGGAACGGCTTCCTGACATTCGGTGTACTTTACTGGCTGATCCCGCGCATGTGGAATACCAAACTGTATTCTTCTAAACTGGCAAGTGCTCACTTCTGGCTCGGAACACTCGGTATCCTGTTCTATGCAATTCCTATGTACTGGGCAGGTCTCGAGCAGAGCTTGATGTGGAAAGAATTCAATCCTGACGGAACTCTCTCCAATAAATTCCTTGACACTGTTACACATATCATGCCGATGTACGGTCTGCGTTCACTCGGCGGTGCATTGTATCTCGTTGGTGTGTTCATCATGGTTTACAACCTTGTTAAGACAGTTAAGACCGGTGTATTCGTTGCCAACGAAGCCGCAGAAGCTCCTGCACTTCCTAAAGCATATGTTACACATGGTAAAGAGCACTGGCATCGTTGGATTGAACGTCGTCCGATTCAGATGCTCGTTCTCAGTCTTGTGCTTGTTGCAATAGGTGGATTAATTGAGTTCATCCCGACTTTCATGGTTGAATCCAACATTCCGACAATTGCAAGCGTGAAACCTTATACTCCGCTCGAACTTGAAGGACGTGATATTTATATTAAAGAAGGTTGTTACACCTGTCACTCTCAAATGGTACGTCCGTTCCGTTCAGAAACTTCACGTTACGGTGAATATTCAAAAGCCGGTGAATACGTATATGATCACCCGTTCCAGTGGGGATCCAAGCGCACAGGTCCGGATCTGATGCGTATCGGAGGCAAGTACGGTGATGCATGGCATTACAATCACATGTATGATCCAACTTCAATGTCTCCGGGCTCTATCATGCCTTCTTATCCTTGGCTGTTCGAGCGTCAGATCAACTGGGAGCTGACACCTAAGAAAATCGCCGCAATGCAGACACTTGGAGTACCATATCCGGCAGGATACGAAAACCAGGCTGTTGCTGATGCGAAAAAGCAGGCGGAAGGAATTGTTGCGAACCTGAAGAAAGCTAAAGTTCAGGAAGTAACTCCAATCTCACCTGATGATGAAATCGTTGCACTGATTGCTTATCTGCAGCGTGTAGGAACTGATATCAAAGTTAAACCTGTAGCAGAAAAGAAATAGCCATGAAATTCATCAACTATCTCACCAGCATCGCAGGTATCGAAATCTTCCCTTTGATTTCACTGCTCATATTCTTCGGATTCTTTGTAGTTCTCGCAGTTTGGCTGCTCAGAACTGATAAGAAGAGAATGAACAAACTGGCTGCAATGGCCATTGAATCAGACCAAGAGAATAACGATTACAGAACCGAATAACAGAACAGCTATATGACAATCAACAGCCTAAAAATCAAACTAACAGCAATTGCAGCGGGATTTACTCCTGTGTTGCTGTCGGCTCAAGACAATGCCAAGGGAGAAGTGGTTACACAAACTGTTTTCTCCAACGGCGTATTTCTGGTGATGCTCGGCGTAATCGTTATGCTTGCGTTCGTTATCATTGGAATGTCGGAATTCGTTAAAGCAGGTGCTTCACTGAAAGTGAAACAATCCAAAGCAGAAGGCAGCAGTTCGAAGAATACTATTGCGATGATTGCCTTTCTCCTTCTTTCAGTATCGGCAATGGCTCAGGATGCAGCAGCTCCGGCAGCGGATGCAGCGGCAGTTCCGGAAGCTCCTTTTGATTACTGGGGACTCGGCGCCATCACCTTCTTCGTGATGCTCAGCGTTATCATTGTTGAATTACTGATCGTGTATATGCTCTATCGTACAGGTATTAACCTGATTCGTAAAGAAGCTGATTACACGAAAACAGTTGCAGAGAAAGCGGCTTCTGCCATCATGGAAACTGAAATCATGCGCTCCATTACCGATGCACAGTCACCGGAAGTTGAAGCAGCGTTATTGATGGATCACGACTACGATGGAATTCAGGAGTTGGATAATAATCTGCCGCCATGGTGGAAATACGGATTCTATCTGACCATCGTGGTAGGTGTGGTTTACATGATCAATTACCATGTATTACATACGGGCAAAACACAAGCACAGGAATACGATCAGGAAGTTGTTGACGCCGAAAGAAAAATTGCCGAATACAAAAAGGCTAATGCCAATCTTGTTGATGAGTCCAACGTTACAGCACTAACCGATGCGGCGGCTATCAGCAGCGGTAAAGGTGTGTATACTACCAACTGCGCAATGTGTCACGGCGATGCAGGTGAAGGTAAAGAAGGTCTCGGACCGAACCTCACTGATGATTACTGGATTCACAAAGGCGGGATTGTAAACGTGTTCAAATCCATTAAATACGGTTGGACTGATAAAGGGATGAAGTCATGGGAACAGGATCTGAAACCTTTGGAAATTCAACAGGTTGCCAGCTACATTCTTTCGATCCGCGGAACAAATCCAGCTAATGCGAAAGCTCCGGAAGGTGAATTGTGGGTGGAAGAAGGAGCAACTCCGGTCGCTGACTCAACTAAGAGCGATAGTCTCAGTAAAAGCGACAGTCTCAAACCAAAAGCAGATACTGCCGCGAAGAAGTAAATAAATAAAAGCTACCAAGCAATATGAGTACCGAGGAGAATAAAGTGCAGAACGATATAAAGCGAGACGAATCATATAGGGATTCCATCGCAACAATAAACGATGAAGGCAAACGCAATTGGATATTTCCGAAGAAGCCTCATGGAAAATTGTATGATAAGCGAACGCTCCTCAGTTATCTCTACGTTGTAATATTCTTTACACTTCCGTTCGTCAGGATTGGCGGTCAGCCTCTGTTTCTGATCAACATCCTCGAACGGAAGTTTATCATCTTCGGTGCGATTTTCTGGCCTCAGGATTTTATCATCTTCGGAATCGGAATGCTCACCTTCATGGTGTTTGTCATTCTCTTCACCATTGCATTCGGTCGTGTTTTCTGCGGATGGATTTGCCCGCAAACCGTTTTCATGGAACTCATCTTCCGGAAAATCGAATATGCTATTGAAGGAAATGCAGATCAACAACGCAAGCTTCGTGATCAGCCATGGAATCAGGAAAAAATATTGAAGCGTGGATCAAAACTCGCCATCTTCTTCGTTCTGGCCGTAATCATTGCCAACACTTTCCTGAGTTATATTATCGGAACGGATGAGTTGTTTAAAATCGTAAGCGAACCGATCAGCCAGCACAAAGGCGGATTCACAGCAATGATCATTTTCTCTTCTGTGTTCTTCTTTATTTACAGCTGGTTCCGGGAACAAGCCTGCATTATTGTATGTCCTTATGGTCGCCTGCAAGGTGTACTCCTCGACAGGAACTCAATTGTCGTTGCATATGATTACGTACGCGGTGAACCGAGAACCAAACACCGCAAAACTGCGGACGTGGAGAAAGCCGGTTCCTGCGTTGATTGCGGTTTATGTGTGAAAGTGTGTCCTACCGGAATTGATATTCGCAACGGCACTCAGTTGGAATGTGTTAACTGCACAGCATGTATTGATGCCTGCGACGAAGTGATGGTGAAAACACACCAACCAACAGGTTTGATCCGTTATGCATCCGAAGCGAACATTGCTGAAAGCAAACCTACCAAGTATACAACACGACTGAAAGCATATACAGTAGTCTTGACTTTGCTTATCGGAGTACTCGTAACACTTCTCGTTACACGTTCAGCAGTTGATGCAACAGTACTCAGAGCGAGTGGACAGCTATTCCAGGAGCGTCCGGACAACACGATTACAAATCTTTACAATGTTAAAGTGATCAACAAAACCAATCAGGATATGCCGATCACGTTTAAAATTGAAACCGGCGATGGAAAGATTGAAATGGTTGGAAAAGATGTGGTGGTGAAGAAAGAATCGAAAAAAGAGTCCACATTCTTTATCATCAGAAATCGCAACGACATTAAAGAACGGAAGACGAAAATTAAGATTAACGTCTATTCCGGTGATGAGAAAATACAAACGGTATCAACAACCTTCCTTGGACCGATAAACAGATAAAAACAAATCAGTTAACTGACTAAAACGCTACACTATGAGTTGGGGAACAAAAATATTCATGCTATACGGAGGCTTCGTTGCTCTCATAGCATTTCTGGTTGTAAGTTCAATGCGCCAGAATGTGGATCTTGTTGCTGAAGATTACTACCAGCAGGAATTACAATATCAGAACCGGATTGATCAGACTGATGCTGCGATTAAAAGCGGATTCTCTCCTGCGATTGTAGTAAACGATTCGCAGGTGAACATTGTATTTCCAGACACAGTACGTTCACTCGGTATTTCAGGAGAAGTTGTATTCTACCGTCCGGACAACAAAGCACTTGACTACGCAGAGCAAATCACTCTGGATAACTCCGGGAAGATGAGCATCGCTCGAAGCAAGTTCTCCGCAGGAATGTATCAGACAAAAGTGATGTGGAAATCTGCCGGGCAGGATTACTATTACGAATCAACCATTCATATTAAATAGCCATGTATCTGTTAACGGCATTACTACTCGGCGCTGCAGGAAGTCTGCATTGTGTGGGAATGTGCGGCCCGATCGTGTTGGCTCTGCCTCGGGGAAATGAACCGGGGCTAAAAAGATTCAGCGGTCTCTTTCTGTACAACACAGGCAGAGCTGTCACTTACGCAGTTCTGGGTTCATTATCCGGATTGGCGGGAAGTGCATTATTATGGGCCGGTGGTCAGCAGACGCTTTCTATTGTGGCGGGTGTTATCATTCTCGCAGGATTGATCGCAAGTTATGCAGGTGAGAAAATGAAACTCCCGGGATTCGTTCAAACCGGTTACAACAAAGTGAGAAGTATTCTCGGAAAACTTCTGGCGTCAAAGAATCGTTCTTCATTGTTCGCAATCGGACTAATGAACGGTCTGTTACCTTGCGGACTTGTTTACGCTGCACTTGCAGGTGCTGCATCAACGGGCAGCTGGTGGCAAGGCGCACTCTTCGGTTTGATTTTCGGTTTGGGAACAATTCCGGCGCTCATGGCACTTGGGATGGCAGGATCCCGCATCAACGAAAAATTCAGAATGCGTTTACGCAAAGCGGTTCCCGTCTTCATTACAGTTATGGCTTTGTTGCTTATAGTTCGCGGAATGGGTCTGGGCATTCCATACATCAGTCCTGAATACAAAGAAAAAGAAGTAGCATGTTGTCATCGACACAAACAATAAGCAAAGAACTGATTCGCAAATACGATCAGGCATTACCACGGTACACCAGCTACCCTACTGTTCCGTTCTGGGATAAAGATGCACCTGACGAAGAAGTTTGGAAACGTGCTATTCAGGACGCCTGGCTCACAGGAGGAAAATCATTAAGCCTGTACGTTCATCTTCTTTTCTGTGAAAGTCTGTGTACTTACTGCGCATGCAACACACGTATCACAACCAACCACAAAGTTGAAGAGCCATATATCGATCGACTGCTCAAAGAATGGGCGATGTATCTCGATATACTTGAGGAAACGCCACACATTTCCGAACTACATCTCGGAGGCGGAACACCAACATTTTTCAGTCCTTCAAACCTGAAAGCTCTGCTTGACGGAATTGAATCATCTGCGATCATTGAGAAAGACGCAGCTTTAAGTTTTGAAGCACATCCTGCAAGTACCACAACAGAGCATCTGCGTGTTTTATTCAATGCAGGATTCAAACGCATCAGTTTGGGCGTTCAGGATTTCGATAAGCGAGTACAGAAAGCCATTCATCGCTTTCAATCACCGGAAGATGTGCAGCGTGTTACAGAAGAAGCGCGTGCAATGGGATACAACTCTGTAAACTTTGATCTCATTTACGGTTTACCTTTTCAGACAGAAGCAACCATTCGTGAAACAGTAAATCACGTTCTGAATATCCGCCCCGATCGCATTGCGTTCTATTCTTACGCCCACGTTCCGTGGATGAAACCCGGACAACGCGGATACGAAGATGCCGATCTTCCAAATGGAGATGTAAAGCGGAATCTTTATGAGACAGGCAGAGAAATGCTTGAAGAAGCAGGTTATATTGAAATCGGGATGGATCATTTTGCGCTGCCGGATGATGAGCTCTTCACTGCTGTGAAGAACGGAACGCTGCACCGAAACTTCATGGGTTATACGACTCACAATAATCCTTTATTGTTGGGAATCGGACCTTCCTCTATAAGTGATGCTCAAACCATGTTTTCACAAAATGCGAAAACGCTTGAAGAGTGGAACGAAGCAATAGATGCAAACAAGCTTCCTTTGCACAGAGGACATTTGTTAAGTGCAGAAGATATTATTCTGCGTAAACATGTGCTGAACATCATGTGCAGAAACAAAACAAACTGGAGCAACGAGAATGATCAGTGCGATTTTCTGCAAACCACACTCGAACTATTAAAGCCACTCGAAGAAGATGGATTGTGCATTGTAACTGAACATTCCGTTGAGGTGACAGAGACCGGTCAGGCATTCCTTCGTAATATTGCAGCATGCTTTGATGCGCGTCTTTACAGAAGTAAAGGCGAAAAAACAATGTTCAGCAGAACTGCTTAATTATGAGCTACCGACTTCCGACCATCCGTGTTACAAAAGTTTTCTCATTCAGCATGGCGCATGCCCTGACCAATCACGACGGTCTGTGCAAGAACCTTCATGGTCATACTTACTCATTAGAAATAACTGTTGCAGGCAAACCTCTGGAACAGCCCGGACACCCGAAAGCAGGAATGGTAGCCGATTTCGCTGACATCAAAGCGATCGTAACGGAGAAAATCATTTCGCAATACGATCATTCTGCCGTGATCAACATTGAGGACAAAGACAAATACGGCATCAACGATCAGAACACCAAAGTTCATTATACCAATTTCTCTCCTACCTGTGAAATGCTGTTGACTCACTTCGTTCACATGTTGCACAGTGCATTTCCGGAAAATATTTCTCTGCAGACAATCCGACTTGTTGAAACTCCAACTTCCTGGGCAGAATGGCATGCTGAAGAAAATCGTTAAACGGCAATCTGCGGTCCTCCTATTGGGGTAAAATCACAATACGCATAGAAATTGTAACTTTTGTAACAAGCTGAAGTCGGTAGGTGTCGGATATTTGCATCCGAATACGCTACCATGGAAATTGCAGGTTACATAGCTTCTGTCTTTATAGGAATCGCCTTAGGGCTGATCGGAGGAGGCGGAAGCATTCTCACTGTCCCTGTGCTGTATTATCTGTTCGGATTGGATACCGTTACAGCAACGGGCTACTCCCTATTTATTGTCGGGATTACTAGTGCATTCAGTTCAGTAAGTTATTTCCGCCGTCAGCTTGTTGACATCAAGACTGCTGTAATATTCGGGATTCCTTCCATTATCGCTGTGTTCGCAACACGTGCCTGGCTCGTCCCTGCGCTTCCTGACCTCTTCTTTTCTATTGGCGAATTCCAATTCACTAAGAATCTTTTCATGCTCACACTTTTCGCAATACTGATGATTGCAGCTTCCTACAGCATGATTAAAAAAGTAAAATTCAAAGAAGAATCAGATACTGCAGTCCGTACTTTCAACTATCCGATGATCATTATAGAAGGATTGGTAGTCGGTTCGCTTACCGGTTTAGTTGGAGCCGGAGGCGGATTCCTTATCATTCCCGCCCTTGTAATACTCAGTAAACTTCCAATGAAAATGGCCGTTGGTACTTCACTTGTTATCATTGCCGCAAAATCATTGATTGGATTCATTGGAGAATCACATCAGAGTAATACAGACTGGAAGTTTCTTCTGCTTGTATCAGTCTTCGCAATTGCGGGCGGATTTATGGGTATCGCATTGTCGAAACGCATCGATGGTAAAAAGCTGAAACCTGCATTCGGATATTTCATTCTGATTATGGGTATCTATATTCTGGTGAAGGAACTAGCGTTCCCCGGGGTTAAATAGCCTGTAACCAATGTTACTGACAATTCTCAATGCAGTAACGACCTTTGTACTACCAACCTTTAGTTGTAACTGATATGAAAATCGAACAAATCTACACCGGCTGCCTTGCACAAGGAGCTTACTACATCACCTCCGGTAATGAGGCCGTGATTATTGATCCGCTTCGCGAAGTACAACCTTACATCGATCGTCTTAACAAGGACGGGGTGAAGTTGAAATATATTCTTGAAACACATTTCCATGCTGACTTCGTTTCAGGTCATCTGGATCTTAGCCGCAAGACAGGTGCAGCAATCGTTTACGGTCCCAATGCGAAACCGGATTTTGAGATACTCCGTGCGGAAGACGGACAGATTCTTGAATTCGGTAATGTAAAAATGAAGTTGCTGCATACGCCGGGTCATACAATGGAAAGTACATGCTACCTTCTTATTGACGAAAACGGTAAAGATCAGGCGTTGTTCAGCGGCGACACACTTTTCCTTGGAGATGTTGGTCGTCCCGATCTGGCTCAGAAAGCAGCGAACATGACGCAGGAAGATCTTGCAGGTTTACTGTATGAAAGTCTGATGAACAAAATCATGCCGCTGTCTGATGACGTAACTGTTTATCCGGCACATGGCGCAGGAAGTGCGTGCGGAAAAAACATGATGAAGGAGACAGTAGATTCTCTTGGAAATCAGAAAAAGATGAACTACGCATTACGTCAGCCGGACAAAGCATCTTTTATTAAGGCTGTGACCGATGGACTTACTCCTCCTCCATCCTATTTCGGATTGAATGTGATGATGAATAAAAAAGGTTACCGGAGTTTTGATGATGTAATGGAAAAAGGTAAACGTGCGTTATCAGCTGAAGAATTTGAAGCCGCTGTTGAAGTGACGGGTGCAGTTGTGCTTGACACACGATCCAACAATGAATTCTGGAAAGGATTTGTACCAAGATCTGTGAATATCGGAATCAGCGGAGATTTTGCTCCGTGGGTGGGTGCAATGATTGCAGACGTTTCTCAGCCGATTCTGTTGGTATGCGAACCCGGAAAAGAAGAAGAAGTAATTACCCGACTCAGTCGAGTAGGTTTTGATAACGTCCTCGGGTACCTCAATGGCGGTTATGAAACATGGAAGAAATCCGGAAAAGAATCGGATTCGGTAAACAGAATTTCTGCTCAACAGTTCGCTGATAAATTTGCAGCTGAAAAAATCAAAGTGATTGATGTACGTAAAGAAAGCGAATACGCTGCTGAACACGTGGAAGATGCTTACAGTAAACCACTGCAGTATATCAACGACTGGATTAAAGACATCAATCCCGATGAGCACTTCTTCATTCACTGCGCTGCAGGATATCGCAGTATGATTGCAGCTTCAATACTTCAGGCCCGAGGATACAGAAATTTCTCGGAAATAGAAGGCGGATTCAAATCAATTTCAGAAACATCAATTCCTAAAACAGATTACATATGTCAAAGCAAAGTATATTAATCGCAGCAATTACGCTGGGTGCAGTTTTCGCAAGCTGCTCTAACGCTAATGGCAACTCGGAAAAAACATCCGCTGTTCAATCCACAACTGTAAGTACAGCACCTGATGACACAACAAAGGCAAAAAACATCTTCTTTGTTGATGTACGAACTCCGGGAGAATTCTCTCAGGGAAGTGTAACCGGCGCGGTAAATATTCCACTGGATCAGGTGCAGGCCCGCATTGCAGAATTCAAAGGCAAAGAAGAGATCGTAGTTTTCTGCCGTAGCGGTAACCGTAGCGGACAGGCGAAAGCAATTCTGGAGCAGAACGGTATCACTAATGTGATCAACGGCGGTTCCTGGGAAGATGTAAAGAAAACCTACAACAAATAGTAGATTTGCATTCACTAGGCGTTCGACGAGAGCCGAACGCATTTTTATTCATACGCTACCCATATGATTGAATTCTTTAAACAACCTTGGCCCTGGTATATTGCAGGACCGCTAATCGGACTTACAGTTCCCGCATTGCTCATACTGGGCAACAAAAGCTTCGGAATTTCTTCTTCGTTAAGACACATTTGTGCTGCGTGTATTCCTGCCCGCATTCCTTTTTTTCAGTATGACTGGAAGAAAGAAATATGGAATCTGTTTTTTGTTGGCGGGATCACAACCGGAGGTTTTTTAGCGATGAGCCTTCTGGAAAATCCAGAACCCATGGTTGTAGCAGAGGATCTGAAAAACGAACTCAGTTCCTACGGTATTACTGATTATAAGAAACTCGTTCCAACACAAATTATGAACTGGGAATCACTTTTCAGCTTGCGCGGACTCATCATGATGGTGGGCGGCGGTTTCCTGATCGGATTCGGCACACGCTATGCAGGCGGATGTACAAGCGGACATTCCATTATGGGGCTTTCAACACTACAGTGGCCTTCGTTGATTGCGACGTGCTGTTTCATGATCGGCGGCATTCTGATGGCTAATTTGATCCTTCCGTTAATACTTTCATTGTAATCTTATGAGCAATACAGAAGAGAATAAAGACTTTGAAACCCGTTCACTGGA
This sequence comes from Bacteroidia bacterium, assembly GCA_023151315.1. Lineage (GTDB taxonomy): Bacteria > Bacteroidota > Bacteroidia > Palsa-965 > Palsa-965. Next base: position 112,979 of record JAKLJE010000010.1, on the reverse strand, counting down.
TGCGATTTGTATTAATGAAAGTCAACTGCAACATAAATGGTATCACAACCTTAAATACACTGCAGTTGGAATTGCGTTCGGGATTGTATTTGTAAAAGCTGAGATCATAAGTTGGTTTCGCATTCAGGAGATGTTCCGGTTTCAATCCTTTCATATGTACGGAGTAATCGGAAGCGCAGTAGTCGTCGGAATAATTTCAGTTTGGGCAATCAAGAAATTAAACATCAAAACGATTTACGGAGAGAAAATCGAATTTCATCCGCGCACATTTAACAAGGGACAAATTATCGGAGGATTACTCTTTGGGCTAGGATGGGCAATTACCGGAGCATGTCCGGGTCCGTTGTATGCACAAATCGGAAGCGGAGCGACAGTGATTGCGGTTACACTGCTCAGCGCAGTTGCTGGCACATGGGTGTACGGATTGCTGCGAGATAAATTACCACATTAATATTCAGATTTATGGAAACCGGAATCAAACATCATTGGGAAAAAGTCTTCACAACAAAAGCTTACAATGAAGTCAGCTGGTTTCAGGAATATCCTAAAACTTCAGTTGAGTTTCTCGAACTCTTCAACTTGCCACTCGATGCAAATATCATTGATGTGGGTGCCGGTGACAGTCGCTTTGTTGATGTCTTGCTGGAAAAGGGCTATCGTAACATTTGGGTGCTCGACATTTCCGGTGCTGCTTTGGAACGTGCCAAATCACGACTTGGTGACAAAGCTTCTCAGGTGAATTGGGTTGTATCAGACGTACTCGATTTCAAGCCCAAAGTGAAATTTGATTTCTGGCATGATCGTGCAGCGTTCCATTTTCTCACGACTGACGAAAAAATCAGCAAGTATGTTGCATTAACGTCTGAGTCAATCTCCGCCAATGGATTTCTCGTTCTCGGAACGTTTTCTGAATCCGGCCCGACTAAGTGCAGCGGATTGGAAATTAAACAGTACACGGAAACTTCCATGTCTGACCGATTCAATGAAAACTTTGATCGTGTTAGATGTGTACGCGAAGAGCACGCAACGCCTTTCAACACTGTTCAGAACTTTCAATTCTGCAGTTTCAGAAAAAAGTAAGATCGTGCTTTACTCCGTTTCGTGAGGACGGTTCTGTACATAACCACGCCACTTTTCAATCACCGCTTGCATATCTGAAGGTAATTCGGAGTTGAATTCCATCCATTCTTTCGTAATCGGATGCTGAATGGTAAGTAAGCGTGCATGTAATGCTTGTCGCGGACAAATTGCAAAACAATTATCAACGAATTGCTTGTACTTCGAGTACGATGGTCCTTTTCTGATCACATCTCCGCCGTACATCGCATCATTGAATAAAGGATGTCCTATATACTTCATATGCGCACGTATCTGGTGGGTACGACCGGTTTCAAGCTTACATTCCACTAAGGTCACATAACCGAAACGCTCCACAACTTTCCAATGTGTTACTGCGTGCCGCCCCTGATCACCATCCGGAAAAACTTCCTGCACTCGACGATCTTTCGCACTTCTGCCCAAATGACCCGTGATTGTTCCACTGTCCGTTTCAAAATCACCCCACACCAATGCAAGATACTTTCTGTCGTTGGTTCGTTCGAAAAACTGACGTGCAAGAAATGCAAGTGAATATTCCGACTTTGCTATTACCATTACGCCGGTTGTGTCTTTGTCTAAACGATGAACAAGTCCCGGACGCAGATCGTTATCTGCTTTAGGCAAATGCAGAAAATGCCATAGCAATCCGTTCACCAAAGTTCCGGTCAGATTACCATGACCAGGATGCACAACAAGACCCGACTGCTTATTAAGAATGATGATTTCATTATCCTCATACATGATATCAAGCGGCATTTCTTCCGGCACAAGGTAATTTTCCTTAGGAGGATGCGGTAACAAGACTGTAATTACATCCTTAGGCTTGATCTTGTAACTCGACTTAACCGGCTTATCGTTAACGAGGAGATTACCGGCCTCTGCACCTGCCTGAATCTTGGTACGGGATATCTGTCCGCCCAAGCGGTTCTGAAGAAACTTATCAATCCGTATTTGCTGTTGACCGGGATCAATTACAATTCGGTGATGCTCGAACAATTCCTGTTCGGCATTTTCATCATTAAGCTCTTCGTATAATTCCTCGTTATTCACGGCGCGAAGTTAAGCACATTTCACAGCGAAACCGTAATTAAGCTGCACAAGCTCACTTGTGATCAGAAAGAACGCGGCAATTCGGCAGCATAGCCTCCGCAATTCGGACTTCGTATACTTCAATCGGATTACCGCGTAAATCGAGAACAACCAGATTCTTCATGAAACTTAAAGTACTTGGCATTTTCGTAATCCGATTTCCTCTCAGCGAAAGATATGTGAGTCCCTGAAGCGCTGCTATATCTCTCGGAACAGAAGCAATGTTATTACTATCCAGCCAGAGTTCACTGAGTTGATTCAACGGATAAATAACTTTCGGAATGCTGTCGAGTCTGCATTTGTACAACACAACTTTCTGAAGTTTAGTGAGCAGAGAAAATTCTGCAGGAATAGTATCGAGAACGGAATTGTATATTCTGAATTCCGTCAGATTCTTCGCCCAATATTTCAACGAAGATGTGAAGTGCAGCGTATCGGTATTCGAACCGATCGTAAACGATGTAAGTCTGTTCAGCCCATAAACTCCTTCAGGAACTGTATCAAACGCTGTTTTATAAAACTCAATGAACTTGAGATTTCCCCACATTCCCAATGAATCAGACAATTCCGTCAACGGATTTCCATTGGAAGAAAAATAAACAAGCGCATTCAGCGATAACATTCCTGAAGGTAATCTGGTCAGATCGTTATTGATCAAACGCAACGCCATAAGCGATTTGAGTTCAGGCAACTTCGCAAGCTGCTTCTTATCATGAAGCAATTCAGGCCCGGTCAACTCCATTCTGTAAGCGGAACCTGCAGTACGTGCAGCATCTTTGATGTCGGTGAATATCGGAGATTCGGGCGGCGCCACTGTTTCCCACGGCGTGGTTTGTGCAGAGCAAACTGCACTCACTAATACCGCACAGAACAGAAAATATTTTTTCATCACTCTTTAATAATTTTTACAACCGAAATCTCTGCACCGCTAATAATACGCACAATATATTCTCCGGCCGCCAATGTACTCATATCAACAACCATTCCATCTTCTGTATTGACAACCGACACATGAACTGTTCTGCCAAATAAATCTGTCACTGAAACCTGCTCCGTTCTGCCGGCAGACGATACGATCCGAAGTTGATCTTTCACAGGATTAGGCCAGCAGCTCGATGTAACTGCACTGCCGGATATATTTAATCCGAGATCTGCGATCTGACCATCACTGGAATCTGCGACTGATACCAGACCTGCTCCGTTCACCGCACGCAGCGAAATATAATACCACTGCCCTGCTGTTAGCGTTACCGGAATACTGAATGTCGTTGAGCTTCCATTGTTAGTCCATGCAACAAAGTCCGAATCTCCGGGAGTTGTACCTATCGCAAACCAGTAACCTGCAACTGCAGAGTTGGAATCCGTTGCATTCATCCAGTTACCCTCAATCAACGTCAGGTTATAGGTTGTATCAATATCTGTCAGGCTTCCATCATTTATCGCTCCCAAAACAGGCGCTGTCCAATCCACATCAGAGTATGATTCATCCACCGCCGAAAATAATCTGGCACTGTCCCTGTTGATGGAGCGAATCAGTCCGGCGGAAATATTAGGGGAAGGATTCTCATTTCTGAAATCACATCCTGCGCAAGAGCCTACATTCACAGCTACATTTCCGTTGGTAAATCTTGAACGGTACACATGAAAACTATCGATCTGCCAATTGCAATTTCCACTGCGCAATGAAATATAACTGCCATTGGCGTACGGTGATGAATCTGTCCACGAACCAACAAACACGTTATCCTGATAAACTTCAGTCACACCGGTAATGCGGTCATAAATCACTTTCCAGTCGTACCACTGATTCACGTTAATCGTATCAGTAACTGTGGAGCGTAAATAAAAAGTATCGTTAATCACTTCATAAAACTGTAATTGATTCTGATCTGCTCTGAACCACACAAAATATCCGTTACCTCGGTTCACTAGTGAGTCATCGCTGCACGCGTAATGCAATCCCGCACGTCGATTGTTACCCGTTCCGCTTATTTTCCCTTTCCAGTGATAGAGATATCTGTTCGAGAGGTTCTGCGTTAATGGTGCAGACAAACAGGAATTGCCATTATTCTCATCGGATTGCTCTAGTACACCCGCTGTAATGTTCCATGTTCCGGAGTAATTACTCCAATCGGGATGAATCGCTGTGGTATTGAAATCATCAGTGAAAAATCCTCTGCTGTTATTACTTCTCCATTCACTTCCGTTGTAGTGCGCAGTTTGATAATAACTCTTCTCCACACCGGAACCCTGATCAGTGTCTGTAAATGTTGCATTGAAATTCTGTGTGATCCAACCGGAAGGCGCGTTAATCTGTGTAGTCGGATTGGTGTTGTCTACAGAACAGGTCCATATTGCCGTGAATCCGGGCGCAACCGTATTTCCATCAGAAGAAAATCGGAACGAAATGGAAGGTCCGGTCGAAACAACAGTGCCGGGATTCGTTGTCCCATGCCATTGTCCGATTAAAGGTGAAGATGAACCGGGTCCGTCGTAAATGTATAGGGTATCGTAGTTCAACTCAGTGCTGAACTGGATAAATGTTAATGATACAGAAGTGGCTCCGTCCGGAGAAATTGTCGTTGTGTAAAATTCATTGTCGTAATAATTGCGATACGGTCCGCCCATATCCCAGATGGTATCACTGCACGGCACAACAGCACATGTCGAGAATTTGTCACTTATTGCATTCCAGTAATCGGAATAACCATCGTCGTAACCCAACGCCCAGATTCCGATGCCACCAAGATTACGTTGGTTCACAATATCAAATCTGCAACGCATGCTGTATGCATTATCACACCACAACTGTCTCCATGTGGAACTGATCTGATACGGATAATACGGAGAGAAACTGTTCGGTTCCCATTGTTCGTTCGACCAATAGCCATTGGCATTATTGCGAACAACAGAATACGTTTTCGTTGCAGTATAATTTCCTGTCGTTGCAGAAGGAATCGTTCCGCTCACGGTTTCCCATTCTCTTCCATAATACGGAAGTCCCAATAACAACTTCGACTCCGGCATACCTTGCGCGAGATAAAATGTAATGGAACGCGTTAATGTGCGGTTATACGATGTTTCGTAATTATAAAGCGGTGCTTCAGGACCCGCAGTACTGCTTCCCGACCAATAATAGTCGTATCCCATAATAATGAACAGATCTACATATGGCGTGAGAGCCGGAATATCAAACGTATTACTCCAGTCAACCGCATACAAGGCAACACTCAATTCTGAACCCGGAATTGCGGCATGCAATTGCGTTGAGAAATTCTGCATGAACGCTGTGAACGCAGTTGTATTTGCAGACCCCATTCCTTCAAAATCAATATTCACGCCTTTCCCGCCACGTGCCTGCAATTGCGATATCATGTTATTGATGAAGGTTTGCTGTGCAGTTGAATTGGAAAGGAATGTCGAGTGACTTCCGAAGAGCGTTGCGCAGATGTGAACATCTACGCCGTTGTTGATAGCTGCAGTAACTGCTGCACTCGTCGTCCACGCGTAACTTGGATTTGTATTATTGCCTGTATTCGGACTTACTTCATAATCGAAATAACATAAATCACTCAACAAATTCCATTGATAATTGTTGTAAACGGTACCTACCCAATACGGATGCCAACCGAAAACTCGCTTTTCCAGATTGCACACCATTTGAGGTTGTACACTTTGCGAAGCAACGGCCGGAGCACCCTCAGCAACACGCAAACTGTCCCAATACAAGTCAGAACGCATTCCGAACGCCTTGTAACGTTCAGCATCTTCCTGCATTTGCGAAATGGATTGTGCATCCGTAGTCAAAGCAAGTAAAAAACAGAAACCGGTGAGCAGAATATTACGCATAGGGGAAACTAATTGAAACTGCAATTTAAGACTAGTTTTGATTTCTGAACGAGCCGGAATAGATCCAATTACGAATTCCATTCTCATATGCTTTTGCGACTTGTATAATCCTCTGTGGAGCCATGATACCGGAAACAGTATCAAGTATTGGCTTTTCAGACAACAATCGCACTTCAGTCAAATTATCCTGATACAAGGTTTCTCCATAGAGAACAGGACCGTGAATCAATCTCGTCATTGATAAATTACGGCAATAAACACCGCTACTACCGCTGTACAAACAGGATGTTCCCAGATACGCAGCATCTTTCTCATTCGCCAATGGAACCTTCAAACCTTCTTTGAAGCTCAACGCGAGATACGCTGCCCCGCTAACCGAATTTTCAATCTCATCAGTAAGGAGCAAACGCAGAAAATCCAATCGTGATTCCTGATCATTGAGTTCTCCAACCTGAAAAGCTCCCGGTACAAAAAGCATACAGAAGTTTCTTGTCGTCGGCTTTGTCCAAGGAGCATTCTGTTCATCAACGTTGTAATGTATCACAACGGTAAAATCAGGATTAAACACACCGATTTCTTCTGCTCTTCTTCTTATTTCCACGTCTTTAAAGACATAACGGAAATAGGAACGCTCTTCTTTAAGTTTCCCGTTCTTGAGATCAGAATAGTTCTTGTTGTCCGGGAATGCAGCAATCAAGGAATCAAGAGAAACACCACCATCGAAAGTCTTCCATTCCTCATAGGTTCTGCCGAACGCTGTCTTATTCATTGCCGCTCGCGTCAGCATCACTTCTGCTCCTTGACTTTTCAAATGCTCTGCAAGTATCGCTGCTGTTAACCAAGTTAACTGTCCTTCTGCAAATGCGAGTCGAACCGAATCTTTTCCTTGAGGCATTTTCATGGAGATGAACTTTTGTTCCAATCTGCCTTTAATTGTATCGTGTGCAATATGTCCGGGATCAATTGCTATTCTTATTCCATGGAGAGGAAGATACGGAGCATGAAATTGAGTTGCATTATCACGTGACTCTAAAGGCCAGCTCAACGTTCTGCCCTTCAGCTTCAGTTCACGTTTCATTATCATGTAAGGAATAAAACGATGATGCGGCCTGAGTTTAACTGCGGCTTTAAAGGATTCAAGTTCTTCCCATGAAACAAAGAACTCAGGAAGATTATTCGTTTTATCACTAGCAGTTGCATATACCGCCACGCCGTTATTCAACACGGAAAACTGATCATGAACCTCAGGAGAAGCTGCAAGAAAACGATCAGCCTTTACCTTGTAATACCGCACCAAAGAATCAGCGTTGAATGCTGACAGTTTATTCAGAACAAACAGAAATAACAGGGCTGTAAAAGCACGATTCATACTTACTTTCTCTTCCGTCGTTTGTGTATCTGTATAAACTCCACTCGACCTTCTTTATACTGTATGAACTTGCTCCTTTGCTTATCACAACGCGATCTCAAATACGTTTTTTTATTTCCGAACTTATCGTAAATAGTTTCTTCATAGAATATCTCATAGCAAGGCTTGCCGTCCTTACCAATCTTTGTGATTCGGGTAAATTGCCTCGTCATGCTTTTTGAAAGCGAATCGAACTCCGTCACTTCCACTTTGGTCTTCTTGTAGAAGTTCATCGGATCAATGTAACGCGGCAACGTTGTACTGACAGCAGTAATTGATTTCAGATTTCCATTGAGATAATACTGTTTGGTCACCTGCTTTCGGGTGCGCGTTTGTCCCTGACTCAGCAACTGAGCCGGTACAAAAAACAGAAGTATCACGAGGATCCTCAACACTTACTAAAGTTAACCAAATTCCTGTTTATAATGGCATTAATTGCCTTTACAGGAAAGCTGATGTAACTTTGCCCTGTGAAACTCAGTATTCCTCCTTCTGAATATTCCATCAAAGCTGTTCGCTCCGGCGGTGCAGGTGGTCAGCACGTAAACAAAGTTTCATCACGTGTTGAGTTGTACTGGGACTTTCGTAACTCTGAAGCACTTACTGCTGAACAGAAAATCAGAATTGCGGATAAACTGCAATCGAGAATCAGCGATGACGGCATGCTCCGCGTCACAGAGGATTCTTCACGCAGTCAGCATGGTAATCGGGAAGCCGTTGTAAAAAAACTGCACAAGCTGATCAGTGCTGCATTGAAAGTGAATAAGAAACGGGTACCTACTAAAGTGTCTGCTGCGGCGAAGAAAAAACGTGTTGACAGTAAGAAGAAACGCTCGGAGGTCAAATCACTGCGAAGAAAAATCAGTGATTAACCGCCGTATTCCTCAGTTCCTCACAACGAGCAATGATCTCATTCACTTGTGAAGGGTGAAACCAATTCACTTCACCATCTCTTCTCCACCAGGTGAGTTGTCGTTTGGCATAATTACGTGAATGCTGCTTTATCAATTCAATTGCGCGGTCTCTAGAAATTTCTCCATCGAAGTAAGAAAACATTTCACGATAACCAACGGTAGCGAGCGCGTTATTATCACGATAATTAATTACTGCACGCGCCTCCTGTTCAAGACCCTGTTCAATCATTATATCCACACGGGCATCAATGCGTCGATATAGTTCTTCGCGCTCCATGTTCAAACCTACTGTTACCACTGCATACGGTAACTGCGCCGATTTCCCTTTTCTCAACTCAGAATATTTCTGACCAGACAATTCGCATACTTCAATTGCGCGTATCAGTCGCTTGTGATTGTTCATATCTACGATCTCGCAATATTCCGGATCCAGTATTCGCAAACGATCTTGCAGAGCCGCGATTCCATCTTTCTCGAATAAATCCTCTAACTCTTTCCTGAGATCATCATTCCTCTCAGGCAAATCATCCATTCCTCCTAATAGCGCATTCACATACAGTCCGCTGCCTCCTGCACAGATGACAGTATCATTCGATTGAAAAATTGATTCGATAGTTTTTTCTGCTTGCTCCGCCCATTTACCTGCGTCCATGGGTTCACTTACATTCAGGTGTCCAATAAAATGATGCACCACGCCTTGCATCTCTTCAAGTGAAGGTGCAGCAGTTCCTATCGGAATCTCTTTGTAAAACTGTCTGGAATCTGCCGAAACAATTTCTGTTCCGTAGTGTTGCGCCAGTTTGATTGCCACAGCCGTCTTTCCCACTCCGGTAGGTCCAACAATAACAATCAACAGCCGCTTACGCATTAATAGTCGTCTTGATCGCCTTCAGAGCCGAACTCTTCAGCAGCGTCTTCTCCTTCTTCTCCTTCCTCTCCGGATTCATCTGAAGAATCATCCGTTTCAGTGCCTCCTTCATCCTCCTCGGCGCCTTCTGCTGCATTCTCATCATACTCCTCTTCCGCAACAAACAGCTTCTCTCGTGCCTTCTTATCCTCATCGTCCTCCTCATCATCATCTTCATCAACCGGAGGTGCGATAACAGTTTTGTATTGTTTAGGAGCAGCGCCTGCAGATTTTACGGTACGCGGATAAACAACTTTAGGTTCATCCTGAACAATGCGCACCAATTCAATGAGCAAAGTCCATTTAACAGCAGGATCGAACACGTATATAAGTTTCTGGTGCGGATCGTCAATCACGTCAGCAATACGTGTATCCTTAGCCGCCTTCACAGGATTCTTCTTAGGGCGACGGTAATCATCATCATCGTCGTCATCGGTCGCCAGATTACGGTTGGTGATTTCCATCCCCTTTCTCCAATAGTCATCGCTCATGAAAAACGATGCCTCTTTTGTACCGTCAAAACCAATTGCTTCCTGAATTGCGGTATGCAATTGCAAATAGGTTTGCTTACCCTGAATCTCAATCTCGCGGATAACATCCTCATTATCCTCAAACACTGCACGGAAACGATATACTGCCATAATGGTGAATTGTCTCGCAGCAAAAATAATAATCTCACGCCATCGAAACTCAATACCGTCGAATAGATGTAATTTTGTTCGATGACCGGTCATAATTTACATATGAAACGCTGCCTGGAACTGGCTCAGCACGGAATGGGCTGGGTAGCTCCTAATCCTATGGTTGGATGCGTTATTGTTCACAACGACAAACGCATTGCCGAAGGCTGGCACCGTCAATATGGTGGACCACACGCTGAAGCGGATGCAATCAATAATTGCCTGCATCCTGAATTGCTGCACGAATCCACACTTTACGTTAATCTGGAGCCTTGCGCCCACTTCGGGAAAACACCTCCGTGCGCGGATCTTATAATCGAGAAAAAGATACCGTACGTAGTGATCGGATGTCAGGACCCTAATCCATTGGTTCGCGGGAAAGGTGTTCGCAAACTGATTGAAGCCGGTGTTGACGTTAAAATCGGTATTGAAGAAGAAGCTTCTTTGTTTCTGAACAGAAGATTCATTACCTCAATGAAAGAACAACGCCCGTATGTAATACTCAAATGGGCGCAGTCTGCAGATGGATTCATTGATCACGTGCGATCGGAAGAGAATCCTTCTCCTGCAGGTATCAGCAGTGCCGACTCTCTGAAACTTTCACATCAGTGGCGCGCAGATGAAGCCGCAATAATGGTGGGAACGAATACTGTGCTGGCCGATAATCCTCGACTTACTGTACGACATGTAACAGGAACAAATCCAGTACGCGTCACTTTCGATCGCAGAGGCAGAATACCGCACAGCGCGGCAATTCTTGATGGAAGTGCGCCAACCATAGTTTTCAATGCAGAAAAGAATTACACCACGGAATGGGCGGAATTCGTTTGCATAGACTTCGATGAGAATCCTTTGGGACAAGCATTGGCAGAATTGAATGAACGCAGATTGCAATCAGTTCTCGTTGAAGGCGGCGCTGCCATTCTCAAACAGTTTGTTGAAACCGGATTGTGGGATGAGGCGCGCGTGTTCTATGCTTCTGCCGAACTCAGACAAGGTGTTCCGGCTCCGGAATTTCCTTATGCTGCAACGGAGTCGTTTCATTCCGGAACTGACATGGTGAAAATCTTCTACCGCAATAAGCAATGATCTGGCTGCTGATCAGTATTCTTACAAATACATTGCTGTTGCTCATCCTGAAAGGATTTGAACGCTACGGAGTGAATACGCTGCATGGCATTGTTGTAAACTATGCAATAGCAGGAACAACCGGCCTACTGCTTAAAGATGTTCCGGCCTTCGACGAAGTAACGGCAGGAACCGGTAATGTATTCTGGATTCCTTTTGTTCTAGGAGCACTGTTCATCTCCATATTTTTCATCATTGCAAAAACTGCACAGACGTCAGGAATTTCCATTGCAACAGTTGCAAACAAAATGTCTGTGGTGATTCCGATTGCAGCAGCAGTATTTCTTTACAGTGAGCAACTGAGTTATATCAAAATTGCCGGTATCGTTCTGGCTCTTGCCGCAGTGTGGCTCACGTCACAACGTTCTGACGGAGGCAAACTGAATCTGCGCTATCTGTTCTATCCGGCTTTGATTTTTGCCGGAAGCGGAATCATTGATGCGCTCGTCAATCATCTGCAGAAAAGTGTAACTGCTCCACATATCATTCCTTTTCTTCTGTCTGCCGCTTTTCTTTCTGCGTTTGTAATCGGACTTACCATTGTAATTGCGCGCAGTATTCGAGCGTCTGAAAAAATCACCTTGCGCAGCATTGCCGGAGGAATCATTCTGGGAGTGCCCAATTACTTTTCCATTTATGCCATTACAAAAGCCCTTGAAGCAGACATCTTGCAGTCGTCAGTACTATATCCGCTCAACAATATGTGTATCGTGCTTTGCTCAGCAATCGGCGCTGTGATTCTTTTCAAAGAAAAACTTTCTCTGGTCAATTGGGGAGGTATATTACTTTCCGTAATCGCCATTGCAATAATTGCGTTTGCCTGATGCTTTTCGACGACACATACAAAACAATTGCGTCACCGGCAGAAGGAGTTTTCCGCGACAGAGGCAGCAGATTCATCGGATATATCTTCCCTGTAAATTCTCAGGAAGAAATTTCGGCAAAGCTGAGTGAACTCCGCAAAGAACATCACGGAGCGCGACACCATTGTTATGCCTGGCGCCTGGGAGCAGACGGAGCATCTTATCGTGCGAATGATGACGGTGAACCTTCAGGCACCGCAGGAAAACCTATATACAACCAAATACTGTCCACCGGTATTACTAATGTATTGATTGTGGTGGTTCGATATTTCGGAGGAACACTTCTTGGTGTCAGCGGATTGATTAATGCTTACAAGCAGGCTGCAATTGAAGCAATAGGAAATGCAACTGTAGTTGAGAAACAGATCATGGAAATATATTCATTGCAATTTGAATACGCTGCGATGAATGATGTCATGAAAATCCTGAAGGATCACGATCTGAAACAATGGAATCAGAACTTTGAACTTGATTGCAGCCTGGAATTCAGTGTAAGAAAATCGGAAGCGGATTCAGTGACTGAAAAATTACGTCAGTCAGGAACAGTAAAAATCTCCTGGCTCGCTACGACGTAAAGTAAGGCTTCAATGCCTCGAGAAATTCATCGGGAGCACCACACGGACGTTTAGAAGCTGCATCCACAAATACAAGCGTAGTTTCGCCTTCATTCAGTTTATCCCCTTTCTCATTGTACATTTCGTAGTCAAAACGAATTCGCGTGCGCGGCATTTCCTTGATCATTGTTTTCACGATGAGCAGATCATCATAAAATGAAGGCTTCAGATATTTAATACTGAAAGTATAAACCGGCAAAAGAATACCGCTGTCTTCCATCTCCTTATAATTCCATCCCAATTTGCGTAAGGCTTCCACCCTTCCTACTTCGTAATACTCAGCGTAATTGCCGTAATAAGCATAACCCATTCTGTCGGTTTCACCGTAACGAACGCGCATTGATGTTTCAGCTGTGAACATGCAGTATTTTTTTTGTCGAAGTTAACAAGGTTTTCGATTTCAGATTTTAAATCTATTAACGGAAATACAACAAAACCTGCCCCAATCTCTCAGCGGAATTCGTTAAACTTGTGATATGTCAATGAAACCATTACGCATACTCCCTCTGTTCCTGTTCGCCTTATTAATTATCGAAGTAAGCGGCTGTCACAGAAAAACACATATCACTGCAATCACGCCCGGTACCGTGGAAATGAATTCGTCGGTACAACAGAATGATTCCGTGATCAGTTCCATTCTCACTCCCTATAAAACCGGGATGGACAGCATTATGAATGTTGTTATCGGTACAACAACTGCGGCTATGCCCAAGGAGAGAGAAAAATCAGAAACTCTGCTCGGTAATTTTGTTGCTGATGTTGTTCTGAATTCAGGTAATTATGCATACACCAAGACAGAAAATACTACACCGGCACAAGTGTGCATTCTGAACAACGGCGGTCTGCGTTCTTCATTGCCGCAGGGAAATATCACACGTGGGAACATTTTCGAGCTCATGCCTTTCGAAAATGAAATTGTTGTCGTTACAATTTCCGGACAGAAAATGTTCGAACTGCTGAAGTATGTTGCCGCATCCGGCGGAGTACCGGTTGCAGGAATGAAAATGGGAATCAAAGCAGACCGTACTCCGGGAAATGTTTTGATTCAGGGAGTAGCATTCGACAGCACCAAGACTTATAAAATCATCACTTCCGATTATCTGGCCAATGGCGGCGATAAGATGTCGTTCCTGAAAGACCCGATCAAAACGGAAACAACCGGATTAAAAATCCGTGATGCTATCATTGAGCATTTCCTGGAACTCACTCGTCAGAATAAATCAGTAACACCTGCGCTTGACGGCAGAATCTATTATGAAACAAAGTAGAAGAGATTTCATTCGCACACTTACCGGTGCCGGAGCGTTGTTCGGACTGGGAACACTGACTTCTGCTTTCCGGAAAATGGAAAAACCGGAAGAGAAAGTGAAGGTTGTGATTCTTCACACCAACGATGTCCACAGTCATCTAGAGCCCTTCCCTGCGAATGATCCGAAGTTTGCCGGACTCGGAGGCGTTGAGAGACGCGCGGCAATGATCAAACAAATCCGCGCTCAGGAGAAAAATGTTCTTGTGCTTGATGCCGGAGATATTTTTCAAGGAACTCCCTACTTCAACATGTACGGTGGAGAAGCGGAAATCAAGTTGATGTCTGCTATGGGATATGATGCCTCTGCTATTGGTAATCACGACTTCGACGGCGGACTTGACAACCTGGCAAAACAAATGCAACATGCGACGTTTCCGTTGTTGTGTGCAAACTACGATTTCACAGGAACGCCAATGGAAGGCAAAACACAGCCGTACAAAGTTTTTGTAATGGACGGTGTGAAAATCGGAGTGTTTGGATTGGGAATTGAAATGGCTGGCCTCGTTGACAGTCGCTTGTACGGCAAGACTGTTTACACAGATCCTATTGTGAAATCAGCAGAAATGGTGAAAGAACTGAGAGACAATCAAAAGTGCGATGTGGTGGTTTGTCTTTCACACCTCGGTTACAAGTACGAGAACGACAAAGTGAGCGATATGGTGCTGGCGAAAAAGTCGCGCGGCATTGATATTATCATTGGAGGACACACGCATACGCTGCTGGAAAATCCAGTGACAGTTCGAAACCGTGAGAATGAATCAGTTGTAGTTACACAGGTTGGTTGGGCAGGAATCCGCTTAGGGAAAATTGAAATTTTCACTGATAAAAAATCGCGTAACAAAAAAATTACCGCTGCGAGTTCGCCGATTCAATCCGTAGGGTGAAATTTCCCGGAAATATTTCCAATTAAAATTTGGAAAATTGAAAAAACGATTTTTCGCTAGAGAAAAAAGTCGCTAAAATGCGGAACTGTGAAAGCAATCAATTATGCAAATCGCTGAGAAATTTTTTCTAAGTTTTTTTTGTTGAAAAAAATTGGTGGGTTGTCGCGAAATAATAATTTTGGGACACGATTAAAGATCACACACACACAAGATATAAGAACCCTATTACCGGTGGAGAAATTAAGAATGGAGAAAACACACGAAAAAGTTTGGGAAAGCTGTTTAAACGTAATCAGAGACAATGTAAGTGCTCAAAGCTTTAAGACTTGGTTTGATCCGATCAAACCTCTTAAGCTAAACGGTAACATTCTTACAATTCAGGTTCCAAGTCAGTTCTTTTACGAATGGCTGGAAGAGCATTACATTACGCTACTTAAGAAAACCATCCGCAAGGAGCTTGGTACTGAAGGAAAGCTGGAGTATTCCATTATCATGGAAAACTCTTTCAGCAATACAAAACCGTACACAGTAAAAATCCCTACGTCCAATCGTAAGGATGTGAAGAATCCATCGGTTGCAATGCCGATTGATCTCAATAAGAATACAATCCGTAACCCGTTCATTATCCCGGGTCTGAAGAAAGTAAACGTTGAGTCGCAACTCAATGCGAACTATTCTTTCGAGAATTTTGTAGAGGGTGATTGCAATCGCCTTGCACGCTCTGCTGGATTCGCGGTTTCCCAGAAACCGGGAGGAACAGCATTCAATCCGCTTCTTATTTACGGCGGTGTAGGTTTGGGTAAAACACACCTTGCTCACGCAATCGGTTTGCAGATCAAGCATCTCCATCCCGGAAAAACGGTTCTGTACGTTTCTTCAGAGAAATTCACGCACCAGTTCATTGATGCTGTGAAAAACAACAACCAGAACGACTTCATTCATTTCTATCAGATGATTGATGTTCTGATCATTGATGACGTTCAGTTCTTCGCAGGTAAAGACAAAACTCAGGATGTGTTCTTCCACATCTTCAACCACCTTCATCAAACCGGAAAGCAGCTGGTTCTTACTGCTGACAAACCGCCGGTAGAAATGCAGGGTATGGAGCAGCGACTCCTTTCCCGTTTCAAATGGGGATTGTCTGCTGATCTGCAGGTTCCGAGCCTCGAAACCCGTATCGCTATTCTTGAAAAGAAACTTTACATCGACGGCATCGAACTTCCGCGTGAAGTAATTGAATACCTCGCTTACAGCATTACAACAAATATCCGCGAACTCGAAGGCGCTTACATTTCACTCCTTGCTCAGGCTTCCCTCAACAAGAAAGCCATCACTCTGGATCTCGCGAAACAGATGATCGACAAGTTTGTGAAGAATACGGCACGCGAAGTTTCTATCGATTACATCCAGAAAGTGGTATGTGATTACTTCGATCTGCCAATCGAATTGCTCAAGAGCAAAACCCGCAAGCGCGAAGTGGTTCAGGCTCGTCAGATTGCAATGTACTTTGCCAAGAGCATGACCAAATCTTCTCTGGCAACAATCGGAATGCACTGCGGAGGTAAAGATCACGCGACAGTATTACATGCTTGCCGTACCGTAAACAACCTGATGGACACTGACAAGAGATTCAGAGCTTACATCGATGAGCTCGAAAAGAAACTCAGCATCCAGTAAATAATAAAGGCTCCCGAAAAGGAGCCTTTAATTTTATCATCAGTTGCCAAATCTCCCCTACTCCCATCTCGACATCGAGATTTCTCTGAGGCGCGCAGGATACGCATTAGTATATACTTTCAGCACCACGATCTGCGGAGATGCGCTGTTAAAGGCGGGAATGAGATAATCGAAGCGACCTGCAGTTTCTTTATCAGTATCAAAACCCGCGAAATGCATTTTTGATGCTCCAAAAGCGTAGTTAAGATTCCCGCTCGCGGAGTCTCTGACGCTAACTTCAATTACAGCCGGATCCCGTGTGTCAAAATAATCAGTAAGCGTAACCTTAATCAGCTGCATTTTCGCGAAGGTTTCACCGGGTTCCTTAAACACAAGAACTGTGTCGGAATAGAATACATCACAGCGAAGTGAATCTCTGTTGTATTCTTCCATCTTCCTGAATCCCGGATCATTGTACAACGTCTTATACAGATAGCCGCGATAATGATCTTCCGTTCTCAGGAAAATACTCCAATACCCCTCTTTGGTCATTGACTCCCATCGCAAAATGAAATTTCTATACTGATACGTCTGAATCACCGCCAGATATACAAAGAAGCCCCCGGCCGCAATTAACGGCCAACGCAATAAGCCATGAGATCTGTGCAGAAAGAAAGCAATCGGAAGAAAGAACACCGGATAATACTCAATCATCGGGCGCTGCCCGTAACTGCAACCATATGACCACACATGCCAGGATGAGAGAATGTAAACCGTAACTCCAAAAAACAACAGCCAAACTGTAACTCTGTAAAATTCACGTTTGGTTGCCATGAAAAACAATGCAGGTACCACCATCAACAACACCGGCGCGTAAATGAAAACACCCCGTTCCCAACTGAACAGGAAACGGAAATATTCCGGGCTCAAAAAATTAAAGCCTTCATCTCCATATGAATAAATAAAGAACTTTCCGCACTGCAAATACCATGTTATCATTTGAACACTCACCACAATCAGAAAAGCCGCGATCGGAAAGATGAGTTTCCAACGTACTGAGAATATTTGCTTCAATACACTCACAAACTCAACGCCGGAATCAAACAGAAATGGCACAAACAACAGAATCAAACCGTTGACAGGTCGGATAATACAAATCAGTCCGAACAATAATCCGATCATCACCAATCTCCACTTTCGCGGAGATACATGCCAGGCTTTAACGAAATACAAAAATCCGCTAACCGCAAACAGAGAGTAAACGTGACTGAAACTGCTTTCATTATATGTATAGTGCAGCGTTGAAGTGGCAAACACCATCAGAACCTGACAAGCGAAAATCACAGCAGGTGAAATTCGGTAGAGTTTCAGTAAACCACGAAAAAAAATCAACGCCCCAAAAAGGTAGAACAGTGCCGATATGAACATCAGATTCTGAAATAGCGGTGAGTATCCGTTGTCTCCCGCATCAGCTATCATTGTTCCCGTCAGAAAAAACGGACTCATTAAAACAGCCGTACCGCAGAAATACTTATTCGCTAAACCTGAACCTGCCGGCAAATAAAATCCCATTTGCTTGAGCTCATCAAATAAAACCGCGTTCTCCGTAGTGTCAATTGAATGGCGATTTAGATCGTGACGAATAAACGCTGAAGGCAGATATTCGTAATAACCTTTACCGTCTGCTGCAATGAGACTCTCTGAACCGTTGAAATAATAAGCTGAGAGCAATACAATTGCACCAACAATCAGCATCTCACCCCATGGCAAAAACTTCAGAATCGTGACAATTCGCAATTTCATATCAACGGTTATTCCGTAGGAAACAAAAATATGACTATTCCATTACGCCGCACGGATCGCCATACAGATTAGCTCAACCTGAATTAACAAATGAATGATCAATTGTCGGCAGTCTGCAGAATACAGACTGAATCATTTCAGCTTAAAAGGCAGCAGCGCGCTTAGTGCAAATCAAAGCTTCTCGTGTAGTCACGTACGGAACCGGAAGTATGACACGGAATACACGACATCCCTTTGTTACCTGCGCTGTAAATCAAACTACCATCTGCTTTGTATTCCCCCCAAACCCAATCACCCTCACTTCTGAACCTCGATTCCTTATCTTTTTTCATTACAACATAAGTTGTGAGTAAGTTGCCGCTGTACAGCTCTTTCACAATGAGAGAACCTTGAGGAAAAGATGAGCCCGCAGGCAAGCGACCATTATCTGTCAGCGCAGCCGATGCTGTTGTGTTAAACTTCAACTTAAAAGGTCCGTGCGGACTGCCGCCAGCCGCAGTATAGGTAGAGTCAACACCTTTATAAAACACAAGGGAGGAACTCATGCTCTCGTCATACAACGATTCGTTCAATTGCTCTTCTTTCCTTTTCTTACAGTGAATCAGAAATATACTGAACCCAAGTAATATTAATGGAGCTGAATGTTTTATCATCTGAAACAAGAATTGTAAAAAATGTTTGTGCAAAAATCCTTTAATCCGAATACTACGCCTCAGTTCAGAAACGCTCTTTCACTTCCTCACGAAACACCAATCGGTACTTTGTTCCCAATGCAGAACGAACCGTGATTTCTCCGTTAATCTGTTCGCTGAGCATTCTGATCAGTAGCATTCCGAGAGAATCCGTTTTCTCAAAATCAATATCCTTAGGTAAACCGCTGCCATTGTCACTTACTTCAAGTGCAAACAGATTCGGACCGATTTTCTTCATTGACACTTCGATTTCCCCTTCGCTCTTTCCTTCGAATGCATATTTCAATGAATTCGAAACAATTTCGCTCAGGATCAGACCTAATGGTACAATTGTATCCATCCGGAACTCAATATGATTCACATCTGACACCAAGCGAATATTCTTGTTGGAATCATAAGTATCAATCAGTGTTCGGATCAACTCATCAATATATCCGGCGATATCAATATTAACCAGATTCTTACTCTGATACATCTTCTCGTGAATAAGCGCCATGGATTTAACACGATGTCTGAGATCTTCAAACAAAGAAAGCACACGCGGATCCTGAATTGTTTCAGCATGCAGATTAAGTAAGCTCGAAATGATCTGAAGATTATTCTTCACACGATGATGAATCTCTTTCAACATCAAAGACTTTTCTTCATTCTGACGGGAAATTTCCTGTGTGCGGATCGCAATCTCATCCTCAAGCAACTTTCGCTGACGTTTCGCGATTCTGTTCCGGAGCACAACAATATAATAGAGTCCTCCGGCAAGTGCAGCAGTAACAAGCAGAACAAACCACCAACTCGCCCAGAATGGCACGGGAGCTTTTTTAATTGTGATTCGGCAACTCATTGCACCTTCTTCATTCCATTCGTTTTCTCCATTACCGGCGGTCACCTTAAACACATATTCTCCCGGGGGAAGATTGGAATATGTAATCTGTGTTTCATGTGTCACAGGTTGCCATGTGGAATCAAAACCGACTAACATAAAGCGGTAACGTATTCCTGCCGGACTCTGAAGATTGATTCCCTCATAACGAAACGTAAGGTGATTGTGATCGTGATCCAACTCGAGTATTGAAGGCAACTGATACCATCCGTTTTGCTGCGCACCGCTGTAAGTCCAATCCGTTTTCTCCAGAAACAAACTGATGCCCGTAAGATGAATGTTCGGTTCAGCAAGATCCTCAACGTCATTCGCAGGATCATAGCTGATTACACCTTTAATCGTTCCGAACCACAACTGTCCGGCTTTGGTTCTGCACACGGCACGCGAATTACATTCCACGCCGCGAAATCCTTCACTCTTTCCGAAGTTTCGCACACTTACAAAATCTGAAGTGCCGTTCAGCGTCACACAATCTAGCCCCTTATTGGTTCCGACCCACATGCGACCTTCATTATCGAACTCGAGCAGGTAAACAGTATTAGATGCCAATCCATCATCCTGGTCGTAAGAGGTAAAACCACGATCGTCATATCGCATCACGCATAAGTCTGTATGAAACCAGATAGCGCCCAGTTTATCCTCTTTGATTGACCCAACATAGGTATTACAAAATTCACTCGTAAGGAATGTGTTGAACTGTCCGGACTCTAACTTTACTAATCCGGCTCCTGTACCGAACCACATTCTTCCGCGACTGTCCTCAAATATATCGTGAATATAATCCTGCGGTAAATCTCCGGAAGCAACAGTGTAATTCGTGATTTGCTTCCCGTCATCTTTGAATAATCCATTCCCCCAAGTTCCATACCACATGTTTCCTTTCGAATCTGCACATAATGCACGAACACGCATTCCGTTAAGAACAGTTTTCACCGGTCTGCCGTTTACGATACAAGTTGCACCCGAATAATGTCCAACCCAAATCCGCTGCATCGAATCTTCACATATCGCAACGGGCTGCTTGAAAGGCACTCCGCCATTCAATACAGGCGAAGAAGTTTTTCCATCGTATCGGTAAAGTCCGTCAGTGTTTGATCCTACCCAAATTGTACCTGAGTGATCTTCGAAAATTCTGAACACGGAATAACTGCCCATCCCCGGTTTGTCGTGATAGTAAGTAAAAGCCTCACTTCTGAGTTTCACGAGACTCTGTTCAGTTGTTGCCATCCACACATGCCTTGTATCATCTTCAACAATCATGTGAACCTGATCTGCGAGCAAGCCATTCTCTCTGGAATACGGAAAAAGTTTGCCGGATACATCATATCTCACAACAAGATTCATCGTCGTACCTACCCAAATTCCACCTGAACGATCTGATGTAATACACGAGATACGCATCATCCCGAACATAGCCGTGAGATTATTTTCCGACCAGGTCTTTGTAGATTTCCGATATAACATTAATCCGTTATCCCGTCCAACATAAAGCAATCCGCTTCCATCACTGCCCAATGCTGTAATCCGCAGTGAGCTTACTCCTGACGGCAAAGCAACAAGTTCAGCTTGATCTCCATTCAGCGTGAACAAAGACGAATCAGCACCAATCCAGATAACACCTGTACGATCAATATGTAATGCCTGAATAACATTTAGTTTTGTGATTCGGCGAAGCACTTCAGTATTCATATTGAATTCATACAACCCGCTCACCGTTCCGATTAAGACACGATCCTTCGCGGCAACAACTCCTGTAACATTATTGTCGGCCAGACCTCTTTTACCGTCGTATCTCGAAAAACTTCTTCCATCAAATCTTGATACACCCGCATTAGAGGTGCCGAACCACATGTTTCCAGAAGAATCCTCTGCAATAGAACTGATGATGGTTCCGTCTAGTCCTTGCTTATGACTATACTCAGTGAATGTCACTCCATCAAACTTACACACTCCACCACCTGCAGTTCCGACCCAAAGATAGCCTCGCGAATCCTGAAACACAGATCGTGCCTCTGATTGAGAAAGACCTTCTTCAACGGAATAAGAAACGAAATCAAGTTTCTGAGCTGATGCAGTGATCGTAACGATCAATACAAAAAACAGTAACCAAGAAAAACGGAGGATGCTTTTCACAGTATGCGGGGGTTGGTGTGTACTAATTTACGTCATTTAATTTGCCTCGAAGCATTCCGGTGCGAATATTGATCTTAATTTTATGGCGATTCGTCGTTATGAAAATATTGATGGTTTGTTTAGGCAACATTTGCCGTTCTCCCGTTGCTGAAGGAGTACTCCGACATCGTTTGACCGAAGCCGGAATTGATCATGTGCATGTTGATTCTGCCGGAACGTCCGGATGGCACAATGGTGAACATCCTGACAGAAGATCATCACTCAATGCTAAACAAAACGGAGTAGATATTTCGAAACAGATTTCGAGAAAATTCATGATTGATGATTTCGAAAATTTCGACATCATCTACGTTATGGATCAGTCGAACTACAGGGATGTTACAACTTTGGCAGCAAGTGAAACACACCTTAGAAAAGTAAGATTGCTGTTGAATGAAATCAATCCGGGATCCAACATGCCGGTACCGGATCCATACTATGGCGGAGAAGAAGGATTTCAGAATGTTTTCGAACTGATTGATCGTGCGTGTCTGCGCATTGTTGAACGCATTTCCAAAAACGAACTATGAGTACAGGTACTTTGTATTTGATTCCGGTAACAATGGACGACTCAACATCTCCATCGGATGTATTGCCTCAGGAAGTGGTTCGCACTGCTGCGTCACTGAAATATTTCATTGCGGAAAACCCTAAAACATGCAGAGCTTTTCTGAAACAATTGCCTTCTCAATTTCCGCTGGCAGAAATTTCTGTAATGTCGTACGACAAACACGACCGTAGTGAAATCGATATCTCTACGTTTCTCAAACCATTACTGGACGGTCATGATACCGGATTGGTTTCGGAAGCAGGATGCCCTGCTATTGCGGATCCCGGATCAGAAGTTGTAGCAGCTGCGCATCGACGAGGAATAAGAGTTGTTCCGATGATCGGACCGTCTTCCATTCTGCTTTCATTGATGGCGTCGGGATTCAACGGACAAAACTTCCGGTTTCACGGTTATCTTCCCATTGATCAACACGAGCGAACCGATAAGTTGAGACAAATGGAAAATGAAGCTTCGCGCAACAACATCACTCAGATATTCATAGAAACTCCTTTTCGAAATCAACAGTTATTCTCGGCTCTGCTGAATCAGCTGCGCGCAGAAACCAAACTGTGTGTTGCCCTTGCCATAACAGGTAAGAATGAAAAAATACAGACAAGAACCGTGAAAGAATGGAAACAGAGACCGGAAATCGCACAGAAAGTTCCTGCGATTTTTCTGATTGGAAAATAGTTCAGCCGAGAATCTTTATGCCCGTAGTGTAGAGATCATCGAACTTTCGCTCCAGTTCTTCATGAGTACCGCGGATCTTATCTACAACCGCTTTCGCCCATTGCAGATAGTCCAAACGACGCGGAGTATCCCAATCTCCGGGCGGAGCATAAATGATGTCATAAACGTTGCAGATTTTATCGCACAATCTGAGGAGTTTTCCGTCGTTCGAGAGTAAATGAACTTCACTGAGCTGTAAACGCTTACGTTCCTCTTTACTGAGTGTTTTATCGTCTGTTAATTCCGCTACCAATCTCGCTACACGCGCACCGAAAGCTGCGCGTATCTCAGCATCAGTAATCATGGTGTCTTCCACAACATCATGCAGTAACGCAGCAATCAGCACTTCTTCATCAGGATCTGAACAATACTCCGTAACAAGATTCATCACTTCAATCGGATGATTGATGTAAGGCGTGCGTCCGTCTTTACGATGTTGACCGGCATGAGCACGGGAAGCAAAAACCAGAGCCTGTGAAAACTTCCTCATGCGATGATTACCACTTCACGTACAATTTCACTGCCGCATTCTGCATTGAGCTTCTCTGCAATTTCAGTTTTCCTGTATGTCAGTTCCTGTTTCAATGCGGCGGACTCAACCTTTACGTATAATACACCCTGCTGCATCCTCACTTGCGCAGTATATTTTGCAATAACAGGTCCCATCACCTTCTCCCATGCATTGATCACACTGGTTTCATTCACGCGCGTATCAAGCTGAAATGTTTTCAGCATTTCACCTATCGCTTCTTTCAGTGTGTATTCATTGCCCTTCTTCACGCAATTCTATTTTACCATCAATGGTTGAGACAACTGATAACTGTCTGTACGCAATACAATCTGATATGCGCCCGGTGCTACACCCTCGGAATTCAGGAAATAATTTTTCTCTCCGGACTGGAAAGTGCCTTGATGAATCATCATTACACTTCTGCCTGTCATGTCAATCAATTCAAGAGTACCTTGCTGTGTCTGCGGCATGTTCAGAGGGATACAAGTAATACCATGAGACGGATTCGGGAATGCAGGGCTGAATGCAGGAGCCACGACTTCATTCACAGACAATGGTCCGAGAACTTCAAATGTCCACCAGCCATCCGGAGCAGGCATAGGACGAACCTGAGTCTTTCCGGAGTTGGAAGTTGCACTGATGTAATAGTAAATGCGCGTTCCGATTGACTGAGCAGGAATAAACCCTGTCCAAGTGTTCGCTGCAGCATTTGTTAGTGTCATAGGAACGGATTGCCATGGCTGCGCTGTGTCCGTTGTCCAATACAACGTTGCACCTGCAATTCCGGAACGATGCTGTATGCGTGCATCTACCTGATACGGATTCGTGTCGTCATAAGTATCTGCAAGAGAAAAATGTGAGATCAGCAACGGATCATTCACTCCGATTGAATGCGTGATGCAATGTATTGCTCCGCTTGCCTGAATGATTGTGTTGCAATTGATACCAACGATGTTGTAACCAGGAAGAGATTCTCTCCAGATGCGCAAAGCAGTTGTATCGTATTGCTGATAATATGTTGGCAGAATAACAGTTTTGTTAACGAAAACTGCATTTGTGTATGTGCAGTAATCGCCGCCCTGATTCGGATAATCACCCTGTTGATCAGGTGGCATAGGAATACGAATTACACGATATGGATTTCCATCCGCTGCCGGATAATTCGCAAGCACGTACTGAAGATTCGCTTCAATTTGCGGACCGTCCGAAACATTCGTCGGATACTGCCCCATTAACAAAGTGTGCTCATCAAGCAATTTCATGTGCATATCAATGTGATGAATTCCGTCATAAGGAAGCACATCCATTTTAACATAGCGATTAATACCCATGAAATCGTTCATGATGGAATCTACTTCAGCAGGAGTATGATTCGGGTTCTCCTGAAGTACCAACTCCGATGAGAAAGCCGTACCTAATCCGTCTGACATGAAATTTCCACCTGTGTGAACAAGGTCGTATGGAGCTACCGTAGTTGTATATAGAGCAAGATTCAATTCTCTTGCCAGGACACTCGGAATTGTATCATCTTTAGGACGCGGGCGATTGTAAATCCAATCAACAAGAACCAATGAATCAACATCATTGAGATAAGCAGTGTTCTGGCCATAGTCACGCATCCAGATACTGTTATACGGTGCGATGATGTAATGGAGATTGATCAACGGAACACTTCCCGCAACCAAATAGTTTTTTACCGTGTTGGAATCACTGCATATAATGTATACCTGTGTTTCCTGCTGCGCCGCTCTTACAATTTCACGCAGCGTAGATTGATAGGATGTCCATGTGATGGTAAGTGCCTGAATTTCCTCCCACTCGGCAGCAGTACGTATTGGTTGTGTTGGCGGTGTTGTAATTCCGGCCGGCTGAACATTGTTCAGATAGGCTGGCATCATTACAGGTTCTCCCGGCGCCATTCCTGCTGGCAGGGAAGATTGAGCATTGGATCCGATTGCGATCAATAAAGCTGTTATCAGCGTAAACTTCTTCATTTCAGTGATTTTGAAGACGTAAGATTGTTGGCAGATTATCGCGATTAAGATAGATATTCCGTTCGGAATTTTTGTCTGAGAACGTATCTTTAGCCTCAATAACCGTTATAAATGCGGCAAACCGTGCCAGAATAGGCTGATTAATTGATTATTACTATATTAGCGCTGGCACATCAATCGTTCGATATGAAACATAAATTACTATTGACTGTTGCATCTGCATTCATTGCTCTCGGAGTTGTGGCGCAGAATACGCAACAAAGTTCACCTACGCGTCAGGATTCTCTGCAGGGCTTCAACGTTGACAGTGTAATAAACATGTCAGTTGCTGCCCGTCTTGAGCCTTGGGAACACAACATTTTTGTTCGTCTTTCTGAAGAACGCTTTCTGGACAAGAAGTACGGCAGAAGCAACCGCAACCAACAAAATCCTGTGGTTACTCCGCAGGCTCCATGTACTAACACCGGTTTCGAAACAGGTGATTTTACAGGTTGGACAGGCGCAGTTGGCGATAACAACGCATCTTCACTGGGACCACTCCAGAACATTGTTCCCGGAATTTTCACAGGAGCAATTAATCCTGCCGTAACCGATGGAACAGCGCGTCATTCTTTAATGACCGCTGCTGGCGGTAATGATGATTGCGGCGGATTCCCTGTAGTACCTGCAGCCGGAGGTTACGGAACCTACGTTGCACGTATAGGAAATTCATCCGCAAACTATCAAGGTGAATATCTGGAACAAACATTCACTGTTGACCCTACCAACACACAGTTCTCTTACCGTTATGCGGTGGTATTGTACGATGGAGGTCACCTTGCGAATGAACAATCGTACTTCAAAATTGAAATGCTGGATTCTCTTGGAAACCCGGTGAGTGCCTGCGCTCAGTATTACGTAGCTGCAAGCAGTTCCATCATTGGATTCAACAACTGTATCGCATCTTCTCAGTTCTTTAATACACTTTATCGTCCTTGGACAACTGTTTCATTTGACCTCAGCGGTTACGTTGGTCAGAATGTAACAGTACGTTTCACTGCAGCAGGTTGTATTTACGGAGGACACTTCGGATATGCGTATATCGACTGCGCATGTTCAAGCATCGCAGATGCGGTTTCCGCTACTTTCTGTCCGGGCAGCCCTGGTGCATTCCTCGTGGCTCCTCCGGGATTCCTCGACTACCAGTGGTTCTATCCTAACGGAAGCCCGATCATCGGAGCAACAAACGATTCATTGTTCGTTCCAAATGCTAATGCCGGTGATACATTCTCTGTTGAGATGCATGCTATCGCGGATACTTCATGTGTAACAATTCTTAATGTAGTTGTTGACCTTACACTTCTTCAGACTTCCATTTCAGGAATTGATCCGGTTTGTTTTGGTCAAAATAACGGCTCGGCAACTTCTGCATGTGCCAATTGTTTACCGCCGATAACTTACACATGGAATACATCACCACCACAAACCAGCGCGACCGCTACAGGTCTGCCTTCCGGAACATACATCGTTTCCTTCACCGATTCGATAGGATGTGCAGAACAGGATACGGTCACACTTGTTGATCCGCCTCGAACGGACACAGCAGGCATTCGAACTCAATTCTGTTTTGGTGACGAACAAATTACCTTGATTGGAATTCCGGGTATGCCTGGATATCAGTGGCTGGACGCACAAGGCAACCCAATTGCAGGTGAAACAAACCAGACCATGGTGGTTTCAGGGCCTCAGGTAGGTCAGTTGTACTATTGCGTATACAGCACTGTTCCATGCCCTACTACAGATTCAATTATCGTGAACTATGTTCCGCCAACTCCATTGTTCAGCCCAGACTCGCTCGTAAACGTGTTCACGCCGAACGGTGATGGTGTAAACGATTATTTCTATCCTTATTTTGATCAGACTGTCTTCGTACAGGCGGGTCAGCCTACACAACCTGCTTATGACTTCACATTGTTGTATGTAGGAACTTATGAAATCTGGATTTACGATCGTTGGGGAGCTGAAGTATTCTACTCAAACGATTATAAATACGGATGGGACGGAAAAGTTGACGGTAAAGATGCTACTGAAGGTGTTTACTATTTCGTAACGAAATTCACTTCGCGTTGCGATCTGGACATGGAACCTATCACAAACAAAGGTTTCGTTCACCTGAGAAAGTAATATCAGCGATAAACTCAAGAACGCCTCGGATATCCGGGGCGTTCTTTTTTTGTACTGCCTGTATTTTTTAGGCTTGCCTAAATTTATATTTTGATGTACCTTTGCCTTCGAATCCATTTCCCATGCCAACACATTCGGAAGAGAACTACATCAAAGCAATCTGGAAACTCAGTCAGGGAGAGAACCCCGTTGTTACTACGAATTCCATTGCAGCGTCAGTAAATACAAAGGCGGCTTCAGTATCTGATATGCTTCGAAAGTTATCTGAAAAAAAGCTGATACGGTATGAAAAATACCAGGGAGTGGAACTCACCGCATCAGGAAGAAAAACGGCTCTGAGTATTGTACGTAAGCATCGTTTGTGGGAAGTTTTTCTGGTCGAAAAGCTCAACTATGGTTGGGACGAAGTCCATGAAATTGCAGAACAATTGGAACACATCGTTTCCGACAATCTTGTGGATCGCCTCGATCTATTTCTCGGACATCCGAAGGTTGATCCGCATGGCGATCCGATTCCGGATAAGAACGGACGCATCTCAGATCCTAATGGCGTACTGCTATCTTCTATTGCAGCAGGACAAACGGTAACCATGACCGGAGTTACGGAACACAGCACCGCTTTTCTGCGTTATCTGGATAATCATTCCATAGGGCTGGGATGCAAAATGCAGATAGAAGAAATAAACTCATTTGACTTCTCAATGAATGTGAGAATCAAAGGCCGCAAAGCCATCACCATTACACAGGCAGCAGCCAAGAATATACTTGTGAAACCGGAGCGTTCACGATGAAAAACAGTTCACTGCAGGATATCAATTCTACTGTACCAACCGGAAAGCACAAAACGGGTTGGAAGCGTATTCTTGCATTCATAGGTCCTGCGTATCTGGTTAGCGTGGGCTATATGGATCCGGGAAACTGGGCAACAGATATTGCAGGTGGCAGTCATTTCGGATATGCGCTCATCTGGGTATTGATCATGTCCAACCTGATTGCATTATTGCTGCAAAGTCTTAGCGCACGATTAGGAATCGTTGCCGGTCTTGATCTGGCGCAGGCTTCACGTATGCATTACCCGCGCACGGTAAATGTTTTTCTGTGGTTCCTCGCCGAGATTGCAATTGCGGCAACGGATCTCGCTGAAGTTATTGGGATGGCAATCGGTTTACAGTTGTTAACCGGACTTCCATTACTCGCAGGTGTTGCGATCACTGTGCTGGACACTTTCCTCCTGCTCTGGTTGCAAAAATTCGGAATCCGAAAGATGGAAGCATTTATCATCATGCTTATCAGTGTAATCGGACTTTCATTTCTTGCCGAGTTGATTTTTGCCGATCCTGAAATGCGGGCAATCGCAGAAGGAATCATTCCTTCCATTCCAAACAGTGACGCATTGTATATTGCAATCGGAATCATCGGCGCCACGGTAATGCCGCATAATCTTTATCTGCATTCATCTCTGGTACAAACAAGGCAGATTGAAAGAACTGAAAAAGGAATTCGCGATGCGATTCGTTTTAACACTATAGATTCTGCTATCGCTTTGAATCTTGCGCTCTTCGTGAATGCCGCGATTCTCATTCTTGCAGCTGCATCCTTTTACAATCACGATCTTAAACAGGTTGACAGTATACAAAATGCACATGCTCTCCTCGGAGATGTACTTGGAACATCAGTTGCACCAGTACTGTTTGCTATAGCATTGATAGCGGCAGGACAAAGTTCCACATTGACTGGAACACTCAGCGGTCAGATTGTAATGGAAGGATATCTTAACATCCGCCTGCAACCTTGGGTACGAAGGATCATCACACGATTGATTGCTATCATTCCGGCTGTGCTCGTAATCCTTATTGCAGGTGAAAGTAAAACCGAAGCACTTCTGATACTGAGTCAGGTTATTCTGAGTCTCCAACTCGGTTTTGCAGTTATACCTCTGATACATTTTGTCTCTGATAAAACACTCATGGGCAAATTCCGTGCAGGTCCGTGGCTGATTATTCCTGCCTGGGTATGCGCGGTGATCATCGTAAGTCTGAATGTTAAACTTGTAATCAATTCCCTTTCAGAGTGGCTTGAAAGCACGGAACATCCTTTAGTTGTAATGTTTGTTGTGATACCGCTTTGCATTCTGTGTGCTTCAACATTAATCTATGTAACGTTCGCTCCATTCTTCAAGAGTCTGCGTAACCGTAAAACACGTATGCATGCTCACCCTGAAGAATTGAATATTCAACCCGGAGAACGTTACGGTAAAATTGCAGTATGCGTTGACTTTTCTCATTCTGATTCAATCGCTTTATCCAAAGCAATTCAACAAGGCGGCAAGTCTGCTACCTATGTGCTTATTCACATTACTGAAACAGCAATGGCCCACGTGATGGAAGATGAAACAGAAGATATGGAAACGGAGCACGACAGAAAGCAACTTGTAGCATATTCAGAACAACTGAAAGCTCTTGGATATACAAGCACAACGCAATTAGGTTTCGGAAATCCGAAAACAACTATTCCATCGATAGCAGAATCACAACAATGCGATTTGATTGTTATGGGAGCTCACGGTCACCGCGGACTGAAAGATATTTTCTTCGGGGCCACCATCAACTCAGTACGACACAATACAACTATACCGATACTTGTAGTACGCAATACACAGGAGTAGTAACTTTACACCAATGGACGAACAAGGCGAATATCAGGAGAAAGAACGCTTCCCTAAGTGGGCGAAGGTTTTCATTCCCGATCAGCATGTGAAAGTTACACCGGTGCTTCTGGTTATCAATATCCTGGTTTGGGTAATCATGGTGATCAGCGGAGTGAGTCCGATGGGTCCCGACCCGGAAACAGCATTGAAATGGGGAGCAACACTTACAGAGAACGTTGCGGCCGGCGAATACTGGCGACTGATCACAAGTAATTATATTCATTACGGATTAATGCACCTTGCCTTCAACATGTTTGCGTTGAATAATGTTGGACGCACACTCGAACGATTCATTGGTTCTTTACGATTCGGATTACTTTATGTACTGAGCGGGATCGCTGCAAGTTCCGTAAGTGTTTGGTGGAATCCGTATGCTGTTGGTGCCGGAGCTTCAGGAGCTATTCTCGGAATAGTAGGAGTATTCGCCGCCCTGCTTACCACCAACTTGATCGAGCGTACCGCACGAATGGAAATGCTGAGATCCATTGGCATTTCAGTCGGACTCACGTTACTTATGGGATTGAATGCACATATAGATAATGCTGCACACATAGGAGGCTTACTGGCCGGAGGAGCCGGAGGATACCTGATCTACTTTGATCTCAAAGCCCGTTATATGGAACGCAGAAATTCATATATAGGAATTCTGGCAGCTTGTGTTCTCTTAATGGGCACAACAGTATTCTTTAATTCAAGATTGGAAAGTATTCTCAGCAGCAGACGGCCTGAAAATATTTTCCTTGATATGAGTAACGGCGAAGCTGGTATTGTGACAAACTATCAGAACGGGAAATACAGTCGTCCTGAGGATTTTGAAAAAGAAGTTCTTCCTGCTTATGATAAATTCATTCGCCAGGCCGATTCCATCATCGAAATAACTGAGAACGATGAAGCGCGGATACACTTCGAGCTCGTAAAAACGTATCTGCAAACAAGAAGAAAAGGATATTACTACGAACAGAAATCATTCTTCGATCCGGTATTCAGCGACAGTTCGGAATTGTGGATGATGAAAGCAGAAGCACAACTAAGAAAATTGAACGGACAGTAAGATTACTGAGGCTTTACTGTATTCTTCTGCAGTGAATCAACCAGTTTTGCAGCGTTCTCATCTTCAGCCACTATGATGGCTTCATTCAGATTGTCATACGTATAGTTGACGTCAAAAATCCGGTACGCAAGCAGTATCCCCGCCGTTTCCGGCTTGTCCGGTTCGATAATCAGCTCTCCGTTTCTGATAGGTTCACCGCTGACATCAACGACTTCATATTTTGCAATATGCGTGGAATCTGATTTCGAAAAACTCAGTTTGATTACAGGAACATCTTGTGTGTCCGTGAAACCGATATTACAGGAGCCGAAACTTCTGACCACTCTTTGTTCTGTTCCTTCATCTGTAATGGAGCTGTAACTGAACACCCAGATCACCAGACAACTCACCCAGAGTCCGGCAACGATAAGTGACACTCTTTTTACATTGTGACGAAGTCTGAAATAGCGTCTCATCACCAGATAAAGTGCAAATAATACAATGATTGCGGGCATCGCGAATGAAACCATCCTGAAAATAAAATCATCCTGTGATGGAATGTAAACTGTGCCGTTCACCAGCACCGTAAATTTCATTTGCTCTTTGCCCGTTGGCATCAATCGGGAGTATCGCAGAAATGCCTTCTGTAACCATTTCTGCTTTTCATCTCCGTCACTGATTTGAGCCAGAGCTTCACATGTACGATAGTATAGCAGATTATCGTATTCATAATTTCCTGCTGCTGTTGCGAAGTAAACTGCTTCCAGATATTCGCGTGCTCTGCTCTCTTCACCTTCCGAAATATGCAGTCGACCCAGCATGTAACGTATATACATCTTCACTCCATCCCGAGGATCCTTCTCAAGCAACTCCTCGTAATAACGGATGAAATAATCATTACTGAAACCATCCAGCATACGGAAATTCTCATCCCAGCTCATCACGTTCTCGCTGCTGAAAACCGGATACAATACATCAGCACGCTCCGGATTCGAAGCAACAAGTGAAACGAGTACCAAACGCAAATGATGTTGCTTAATCCGGAATTCGAACCATTTGTACCAGTTAAACGGATTCAACCAGAAATACCATTCATCGTTCTCAAAGTAGTACTCGGCTTCATGCTGTTCCGCATTAATGTAATTCAACATGGCAACAGCCAGATTGTATTGTTCCTGTCCCCATGTTGTTCCGATATGCAGTTCCTGAAATCCTGCTGCGGCATTCAAACGGTTCTGACTTAATGAAGTCAAACCTTCATATGTAAGTGCACGTGCGTATGCAATGGAATGCCATCCGAAACCGGGCGTTGCTCCGTCTTTACGAATTACAGCAGATAACAAACTATCAGATCGTTCCGGACGCGCAGCATTGATATCGAGCAAACCTCTCATGTAGTAATACTCGCGCGTATGTTTATCAATTGTTGCATCGCGTGTTTCGGCTTCGCGATAAAATTGCTCTGCAATACCGAACTCCCCTTTCATGTATTGATAGTTCGCGTAGTTGTTGCTACTGTAGTAACCTGACTGCAGAAGTATATCGTAGTAATAATCAGCGCTGTCAATCTTGAAATCGTAAGTAAACAAAATCACTTTGTAGTGATATGTGAAATAGTAACGCGAATTCATCCATGTGGGATCGAACAACCCTTGACACAGCTCATTGTCGCGATGTGTCTTTGCAATTGCAGAATCAAGACAGGCATAAGCCATTGAATCATTCTCGTGTACCGTATTCTTCAGAAATGCGAACCGTTCAGATGTGTACATGCGGTTGCGGTGATAAATCCATGCCAGTGTATTCCATGAATCAGCAGCTCCTTCATATTGCATATCGCGGTCCTTTACACGCATCATTACAGAAAATGCACTATCGGCCTGTTCGATATTCTGATAACATGTGGTTAACCAATCTGCGATCTGACAGTAATCATTCTGATAAGTACTTACCTGATAATATTCACCAAGATTGCTGGTTCGCGTTCTCAATTCAGAATCGTATTCACGTTCGACCAAACGCATGGCTTTTTCCAAAGGAATAATCGCCTGACGATAACCTAACTCATCATTCGCCCGGAAATATCTGTAGGCTCCTTCATACATGTATCCGATGTAATAGAGACTGTCCTTACGGATGTACTCACGTGATTTATCGAGCGCTTCTTTTGAGTTGTACTGAATGTTACGTCTGTCCATATCAATAAGACGACGCACATCGTTTTGCCCTGCAACTTCTGCAGCACAAAACAACACAATCAGTAATATGAAGCGCCTTAACATCATTTATTGCCTATGCTCATTTTCGACAGTCGGGAAATTTCCGCATCCACAATACTCTGCAATGCACGCGCAATTCCATCGCGATTACGGAATACCATTCTATGATGCAGTACCACGTGCGCAAGTGCTCGGATATCATCTTCCGTAACGTAATTACGCTGGTTCACCATTGCCCAGGATTTCAAACAACGAATAAATGTAATACCACCTCGTACAGAACAACCTACAGTGATATCCGGATGCTTTCTTGTTGCTTGCGCAATATTAGCTACCGCTTTCACAAGTTCAGGATGGATGTAAACCTGTTCCGCTTCCTGTTGCAGACGAATCACATCGTCATAACTCAGTACCTGCTTCACCTGATTGCGAACATCATTGATGTGCAGATAATCGTTGTAAATTCCGATCTCGGTTTCAGTTGAAACATAGCCGAAACTGATTTTCATAAAGAAACGATCCAGCTGTGCTGCAGGTAATGGATAAGTCCCTTCAGATTCAATCGGGTTCTGCGTTGCTATTGTAAAGAAGAACTTGTCAAGATGCCAGGTTTTCTCTCCAACGGAAATCTGATTCTCCGCCATACATTCAAGCAGTGCACTTTGTACTTTAGGTGAAGCGCGGTTAATCTCATCCGCAAGCAACACGTTTGTAAAGAGCGGCCCTTTCTTGAAGATGAATTCTTTTTTCTCATCATCAAAAATGTGAGAACCGATCAGATCCATTGGCAGCAAGTCAGGCGTAAACTGAATACGGCGGAATGCAACAGTTTCGGTGGTACCTGAACTTCTTTCATTCAAACCACCGGAAATGGATTGCGCCAGTGCTTTCGCCATCATCGTTTTTCCGGATCCCGGATTATCTTCCAGCAGAATGTGTCCGCGGGAAAGCAAACAGGTTATTACATAACGGATCTCGGTTTCCTTACCGCGAATGGTCTGACTGATATTATCCGTCAGAAGTTTCAGTTTCTCCGTGTGAAATTCCATAGCTGTTGAATTAGTCGTTAATTGAATTTACCATTGCAACATCTTCTGTTGGCTCCGGTGTTTTGAAATATCGTAGTGCTCTGAAAACATTAAACCATCTGAACATGCGAACTTTAGAACTCAATGAAGAATTGAGTTTAGTTCTGAATGTTGAATTGTATTCCGTAATCAAACCGTGCTCTGAAGAAGTTAACTGCTCCTTTGAATATTTGAGCTTAAGATAAACTCTCACAAATTGTCCGAAGAGTGTATTGTATCGTGCATCAGCACGCAAAGCATACTCCAGAGATGTTTCTGTCTTAAGTTCCGTCCCGCTCATATGGTAAACATATAATGAGAGTCTATAAACCGCCTCCGAAAATG
The DNA here is from genome assembly GCA_023151315.1 of Bacteroidia bacterium. Taxonomy (GTDB): domain Bacteria; phylum Bacteroidota; class Bacteroidia; order Palsa-965; family Palsa-965. The sequence goes on along the minus strand of JAKLJE010000010.1, from coordinate 77,718 downwards.
CAAAAGGATCGCTATTCGGTTTAACTCTGCCCGCTAAGATCATCAACCAGATCAACGGGAAGAAGAGAACGGCGAGCAACAAACCTCCGAGTACAATCAAGCCGGCAATTGCAAGTTTTTTCCAATTAAATGGCACTTCTTGCTTCGGAGTTTCTTCCGCCTCTTTCTTTTCAGCTTTCTTCTCCGGATTCTTTTTGAGAATATAAATCTCGTCTGCAATCAAAGGCCAGTTGAAACTATTCACTTGTTCATCTATGGATTTATCAGGATCAGGCTCGGGGACATCTTTCGCCAGATCATCCCAGGAAACAATGAATACGGTATCTCCTTCGTGAATGGCTGAAAGTGATGTATCCTTTTTTCCGTACACGATTCTGCATAACGAAGCATCCACTTCACGATTCTGTTCTTCCTCCAGTTGGTATTCATCATTGAAGAAAACCACTTTTGAGAAGCTCACAGAAAGAGATTTCGCTGTTTGATCCGGTTCTTCGTTTACCACACCTTCTACAATCAACCACGGTTGCGGAGGCGGTACAGGAGGTGTTCCGTCCGGCTTCGGTGCCTGACTGAGTTCTTCACTGCCAATCGTCATATCGAAATCAAGCCATCCGTATTCAGGAAAGTAAATTTGTGTCCATGCATGCGCCTGTGATGCATAGAACCAATACCAGCCGCGGTTTTTGTCGCTTCGATCCACAGTTGCAAATCCTGTTGTAAATCGAGCCGGAATTCCTATAGAACGCAACATCAGCACGGAAGCTCCGGCGAAGTACGTGCAATAGCCTTCATGTGTTTTGAACAGAAAGTTTCGCAACATACTCCCGGTCGGAATATTCGGATCGCCAGGGGCTCCCGGATCCAATGTGTAGCGATACAGCGGTTGCCCGTTTGTACCGGGTTGCATAAAGTAGTCGCGGATCGCAGCGACTTTATCAGCAGGTGTTTTGGCTTTAGCAGTTATCGCTAGCGTAAGGTTACGGATGGAATCAAACAGAGTTCCTTTCGGTAATTCGGTGTAATACTTCAGCATTACAGAATCCATTCCGCTAAAATCTTTAACAGTACGTAACTCTTCGAAGCGCTCTTCCTGATAAGCGAGAATCTGAGGATTGGAAGATGGATTGTAAACGAAGTAAGCATTGTTCAATTCAGACACATTTGATTTAACGTGATAACCCGAACGGAACAAACCTTTATAAGCGGTATCAACAGGAATAGTTTGAATGGAAAACGGAGTTGCAGGAGCGAGAAGTGAATGCTTCCAGACACTGGCACTGATGAACACATCCGCTTCTACAGTTTTTCTCTTTTTGAGATTTTTCAGTGGCTTCAGAATGGAAGAGTCTCGAGATGTTTTATACATACCCAACTTCGAAGGATCTGTACTCATCTCATCGATATTTCTCAATAACGGATCACGAACGAATGTTTCTGTAGTGGCATCGTACTTCGTAAGATAGTGGTACACGAAATAAAAGGGTTGCGGAGAACCATCAGGAAAGAAATTGTCCAATCGGGCACAAAACATCAGAACGTCAGATTGACTCTGCTGCTCTCCCATTTTCATTTCATCCTTCAGTTTGAATCCGCCTTCACCATCGTTATTATTCTGATCGCCTTTTCCTTTCCCCTTGTCGGATGATTTATCTCCACCTTGTCCTCCACCATTTCCCTCTTCTTTTCCATCTTCTCCTTCTTTCGGCTTATTACCACGTTCAAGCAAACCGTTGCTTTCATTGTACTTATCACCGAGTCCTCCTTCACCGTCTTCCTTCTGTTCTCCGTCACCTTTGCCCTTGTTCTTCTTCTTTTCAATCAGCTTTTCAGCAATCTCATGTTCATGTTTGAATTGTCTGCCGGCAATAAAAAAAGCAGCGACAGCAACGCCAATAACAATCAACAGGAGCAATATGAATCTTGAAAGTTTACGTGGACTTACATTCTCACCCGAAATCAAACCGGGGGCAAAGAACAACATGTAAATGGTGTATAGAAAAACAGGTAAAAGATAAATTGACAAATCACCCGCGTCCAGATTTTCTTTACGTGCGAAGAAGATTACAAACGCAACGATCAGAAGAGAACAATACAACACAACGTACCACCGTGTCCTGCTGATCAGAAATCCGGTAATCCATCCGATAACAAACATGGAAGCATAGAGCGTAAATCTTGCGGTGATATAAAACTGATCAAACTCTCCACCGAAACTTTCGAATACTGCGGATGTAATCCATAAAAGCAGCATCAGGACAAGAGTAAATGTTGTAAATCGTCCGCCTTTCCATGCAACTGATGAAGACACCAGAACACCGCAACCCAATGCAAGCAGCTGCCCTGTTGTACCACTCTCGAAACCGGTGTAAGCCAGATTTACATTGGACAACACATATGCACTCATTATAAAAGCAGGCAAAGCCACGAAAATCATTCGCAGCAACCACTCAGTCAGAGTAATTATATATTTACTGCTTCTTTTCATTCGTCTGCATTTGCATCAACCAAGAGTTGCCGCGTGATCTTAAAATTCCCTGAATTTTCTGCTCGTTTAACTTCAGTTTTCTTCTCAACGGCGATGCCCACCAGCCTGATTTCAATTCGCTCAACGGATCTGCTTCATCCTTAAAGAATATCTTTCTGATCTGTGGCAATGCTTTCGCTTCAATGCACGTACTCAATGCAAAAACAATTACGGGAACGTGTATTGGCAGATGCTCCAACAAAACTTTTAAATCTTCCGCATCAGTTGCAGATGACAAACAAACAACAGCTGTTTTGGGTTGCACCAACGCCTCATAAGGTTTTAGATCCTTCTGCCATTTCGCGGTAGCAATGTAGAGCAGATTCACAGAAAGCTGACTATCCGCTTCATCTTTATTGAAATCCTGATCGTAAACAAACTTTACTTTCGGGTTATTGGATGAAACTGCAGCGTAAACCTGACGCAGATAATCTTTGTAAAAATTAAGCAACTCATTTCCCGCATCACGATCGAATTCATCAATCAGATTATTATAAAACCCGGCTGCAATGTAAACATGCGAAGCATAAGGATCGCGAGTCTCGGCAACACGCACCACGAGTTCACCGCTTCGCGCATAAATCTTCCACACAATTCTTCGGATATCATCACCGGATTCAAAATCCTTGTAATTGAGCAATTCGCCCTGAATGCGTTTCGGCACAGGAATTCGCACATCTTCTTCTTCCGTAGCTGAAGGAAAAATGCTGAAGTCTTCTTCTTTCAGTTCACGCGGCAACGTTAAAAGTTTGTTGGCAGAATGCAACGTAACCGGCAAGGTCATCAATCGAAGCATATCCGTAAACAAGATTTGTACTTCTTCCGCCTGGTGTCTTCCGCGATGATGCAGATCAATCCATCCGCTACCGGCAACTGTATTCACCGGCTTGAAGAAACCATCACGATTCTCTGACAGCAGAATGTTATCCGTAAGATTCCACTCGGGAAAAAGTAATCGCACTTCAATAAATCCGAGAAACGGACGCAAGACACGACTGATCATAATTTCAATCTTAACTTTTCCTGCCTGCGGAGTTTTTCCCTCAGGCATATTCAGCACAACTTTAATGCGTCCCTGACTTTCACGAATCCGGAAGAAAATATATGAAATAAGGAGTGAAACAATACTGAGCGAACAGAGATACACAACTGCCCAAACGAGAATCTTCATCCAGACTTCAACTCGGGGCCACTCGGCAACACCGGCATCTTTGAAAATAGTAACGAGATAGCGATAGACCACAAGGCATCCCAATATCAGGAGCATGAATTGCCACCTGAAAAATGTAAACGCGGACCAATATCGGAGCCTCGAAATCATGAAACTGAATAGGATTAAAAATACACTTTAACGTTGACAACTCAACGCGAAATCCACAACTGGCCGGAATCCACCTTGCGTCCTGTTGAAGTTACTGTGTAAATGTAAATGCCGGAATACGACGGATTCCATAAAATGCGATTTGTCCCTCTTGTTAATTCCTGTGAAGAGAGTTGCGCTCCCGCGAGTGTATAAACAAAGAATTGCCACTGCTCTCCGGGTGGAATGTCTGCATCCACGCTGATTAAATGAGATGCGGAATTGTAACGTACGTTAACTCCGCTTTTTCCGTAACAAATGAAATCTACCGTTACTGAAGCAAAAGTACCTCCGGAAACAGAAACCAATCGGTAATAACGTTTGCCTGTACATGAGTCATTAACGTGATTGAATTGATATGCCTGTGAGTAGGTTGCATCTCCGCAGATTCCCGGATAAACGTAAACAGTATTGTAATTTATAGAATCAGCAGACATTTGAAGCTCCAGATCAGCGCACGTATTTCCCGGGCTTACTACCCAATTCAATAATACATTGCTTCTATCAGTCTGAATACCGGTAAACGACTCTATAGTAAACTGCGCCTTCAGCGTTGTTGTAAGCAGTAATAAAACGATGATTAACGCTCTCATTACGCTGAGACTTGAGATTCCATGAACATCCACAATTTATCCTGAGGCACCGCAGCCTGTATCGATAATCGTTCTTTTGTTACAGGATGATTGAATTCCAAACGGCGTGCGTGCAGATTAATGGATCCATCCGGATTGGAACGCTTCGCTCCGTATTTCAGATCGCCTTTTATTATGCAACCCATAGCGGCAAGTTGTACACGAATCTGATGATGACGACCGGTAACGGGCTTGACTTCGAGTAAAAAATATCTGTCTGAAGCTGCGAGTAATTTATAACTCAGTTCACAACGTAAACTACCCGGAGTCTCCTTAGGCGATGCATAGGATTTATTCTGCTTTTCATTTTTCTTCAACCAATGTATCAACGTACCTTCATCGTTCACCGGTTTTGACTCCACAATCGCCCAATAGGTTTTGGCAGTTTCTCTTTCTCGAAACTGTTCATTCATCCGTTCCAATGCTTTGGAAGTTCGCGCAAAAAGCACAACACCGCTAACGGGTCTGTCTAATCGATGTATCACACCCAGAAAAACGTCACCGGGCTTATTATATTTTGCAGCGAGATATCTTTTTACAGGCTCACCTAAAGGCTCATCACCTGTTTTATCACCTTGTACGATTTCAGAAGGCAATTTATTGATTGCGATCAGATGATTGTCTTCATACAATACCCGCTCACCCACTTCACGTTTTTCCATCTTCTCAGTCACTACTTCTTGTTGATCTTAAATTCAGTTCGACGGTTCTTGGCGTGATCGTCTTCACTGCATTCCACTCCATCCTTGCAACCATTCAACAATCGTGTTTCACCGAATCCTATAGCAGTGAGTCGCTTTTTATCGATACCACGCTTCACGAGATAATTCACCACGTTCTGCGCGCGCTTAAGCGAAAGCTTCTGGTTGTAATCGTTATTTGCACGACTGTCAGTATGCGAACTGATTTCAATTGTGATTGAAGGGTCGAGTTGCATTACGCGCACAACTTTCTCTAATGTGATTTCCGCTGCAGGGAGAATATCTGCAGATCCGTAATCGTAGTAAATATTCTCGATGATGAGAAGACTGTCAGACTTCTGCTTGGCTTTCATCTGCAATACCTGCAACCAAGGGTCTTCAACGTAAACATAACCAAGTGTCGTTTTATCAAGCGGCAACACACGGAATTCAAATTTACCTCCCTTACCCATTCGCAGAATCTTTACCACCTTCCCGTTTTCATCACGTACATAAAGTTTACCGAATGCAGCGAGAGAAGGATCCTGAACTTCATCAACGCTCATTACATACGCCTGATCAGAAGGAAGATTTACAAAGTTGAAATAACCTTTATCATCTGTCATGGTAGTTTGCACTACCTGTCCCTTATCATTCAGGATATTCACTTTTGTATTCGCAAGTACAGTGTGCGCAGAATCAGCACCGGTCAATACACCGCGCATATCCATGCGCAGATCAGTATCTTCAACAGACATAGCACTGATTGTTGATTTATCTTCCGGAAGAATCCGGAACTGGAATTTACCGTTCGCATCAGGGCGTGTAGTCATCACCTTGTTTCCTGATTTGTTGGTAATGGATACAGTTGAGTTCGGCGACAATTTCGGATCTGCGGAATCATCAAGCTTCACGATGTAAGTTTTGTCCGGCGGAATATGTGTAAACGCAAACGCACCGAACTCATTGGTAGTGGTTGTCTGCACTACATTTCCTTTATCATCTTCCAGATTCACCAATGTATTGGCGATAGGCTGCGGAGGATCTCCATCGGAAATCAAATTACCTGCAATGGTGAGATACTCATCATCAGCAACGAGTTGCGGTAAAGCAGAAGGATCAGCCGGAAGATTCTGGAAGGTAAATTTCCCTCCTGTTTCATCCATCACAGTAACACGGATGAGTTTCTGATTGTCATCTGACATGTAATACTTCGGACGTGCAGCAATTGCAGGATCCTCTTCGTTCAGACGAACGATGTAGCTCTGATCCGAGGGAAGATTATCAAATCGGAAGTTTCCGTTCTGATCCGTGGTTGTAGTCTTTACGAGCTTGCCGTCTTTGGTAAGCAATTCAACCTGCGTATTCGGAAGGAACTGACTTTGTGATTTTCCTGCCAACAGTGTTCCGCGCACGCTGGTAAACTTGCTGGTTACTTTAAATGCATAAATATCATCAGCACCTTTACCACCCGCGCGATCGGAAACAAAATATCCGCGCGTACCGTCTGCATTGAATACAATTCCGAAATCGTCAGTAGAACTGTTCAGTCCGCTTCCCTGATTCACCGCTTCACCAAACACACCTTTATCAAGTTGCGATGAGAAGATATCCAGTCCGCCGAATCCTGCATGTCCGTCCGAACTGAAGAACAGCATTCCGTCTTTACGCATGTAAGGAAACAAATCATTACCGGGTGAGTTAACGGCAGGTCCGGCGTTCTTAGGTTCCGTCCAAGCTCCGTTCTCTTTTTTACAATACCAGATATCCATTCCACCAACACCGCCGGCAAGATCCGATGAGAAATACAAAGTATTACCATCAGGACTCAAAGCAGGATGCGCATATGCGAACTTTTCATTGTTGTGCTGAAATGCTTTCGGAGCACCCCAAGACTTTCCGTTGCGCGAGCAGAAATATACCTGCGGTTTGTTTGTGAAATTCTTAGTACGTAATTTGATTTTACGATCTACACGATTGAAAGCCATCACGGAACCGTCTTCTGTAACTGAGAGCGGTCCGTTGTGAAAGTCTTTATTGATTTTTTCCTGCAGCTTTTTAGCCTTGCCGAACTTCACCGAATCCTCCGACAACACGTTAGCCTGAGTATAATAGATAGCGTAAAATGCGCGACCCGTATTTCCGTCATTCTCTCCGTAAAGTATATCCTTTTGTCCACGGTCAGATGAGAACATTATCCCTTTGTCGAAATAAACCGGAGAAATTTCTGATGCTTCTGTATTGAGGGAAATAACATTGCTGACTGCGTACATCGGAGTTTGCGACATCCATACCTGAATGTTGTCCATCGCTTCAACCTGCTGCTTTGCATAATTGTTCTGCGGATCCTGATTCATGAATTTCTGCAACTCCGCTTTCGCTTCAGGAATCTTGCCGTTGTTTTTCAACGTCATGCCGTAATAAAAGTGCACCATTGGATGACAATTAGGATTGACCTGAATTGTCTTAGCATACCACTCCTCCGCTTTCACGTAGTTCTTCGTAATGCGGTACGACTCCGCAAGCTTCTCCATGGCCTTCGGATCGGATTTACGCTTCAATCCTTTCTCATACGCCGGAATTGCCCGTACATAATCTCCTGCAGCAAAGAACCTGTCTCCACGGCGAATCTGCGCACTGAGTCCTGCAGCGAAAAGAATTATAAAAACAACAACTAACTGTATTCGTAATCTGTACATAAATTTCTTTTTACCGGAATCAGAAATAACGTGGTGACATTATATCCGACTGGAATATATTCAGGTTAAAGCCTAACATGATTTCATGCGATCCGCTGTGATAATTGCGAAGACGACCGAGCGACATATCGTAAGAATAGCCTACGTGAAATTTCTCAGAGATTGCATACTGTGCCATAATTACCATACTCTGTTCGCTTCGTGCAGAAATTCCAAACCACATTACTTCCTTGTAACGGAAATTCAGGTTCACATCTACACTTGCGCTGGTCAGACTTACTACGGATCTTGCAATGATCGAAGGACAGAAAGTAAAATCAGATCCCAATGCAAAAGCACGACCTGCTGTAAAAAACGCATGTCGTCTGAGTGACGCTGTTGTAATGACAGTATCAATCACCAATGTTCCGTAATTAGGTGTGTTGAGGTGGGTAACAGAGAATCCTGCGTAAGACTTTTTGTTATTGAAGTAAACGCCGAACTTGAAATCAGGTAGTGTAGTTGACATCGCGTTGAGCTGCGCATAATAGTCCTGCTGATCCTTGTAAGAAATCTGATCCCAATTAATTCTGAAATTCACAAATCCAGCGCCCAGACCGAACGCGAGTTTTCCTTTTCCAAGTGGAACACGATAAGCATATGAGGCATAACCGGCAACTGTATTCTTAGGTCCGATCTGGTCGCGTACCAATTCAAATCCGACACCTACTTTGCCTTTGCGCAAAGGAGTATTGATCGCAAGTACCTGTGTGTTCGGAGCACCGGGAAATGAAACCCATTGATTCCGATACACGAGCGCACCGTTCATTACACCACGACTTCCTGAGTATGCAGGATTAATGGATAAAGGATTGAACATATACTGACTGTACTGCGGATCCTGCTGCGCACTGGAGAACACCGGCACAAGGACTGCAATCAATAATGTTGTTTTCTTCAGAAAAGATTTCATGTCTTCCGCTGTTAATTTGTCAACTCAACCCAGCCTCTTGTAGAAGCTTCACCGATGGTAATTACGAAGAAGTAAGTACCGTCCGGAAGTTTCTGTCCCTGCTGGTTGGTTCCGTTCCACACCACACTTGAATTATCATAGTTGTCTCCACTGAAAACGAGGTAACCCCATCGATCATAAATGGAAACATTATTAGGTTGTTTTAATTCGATATAATCAATGATCCAAACATCATTCTGCCCGTCTCCGTTCGGAGTTATACCATTGTAAAAATTGATATCACAGATTTCCGTTCCATCTGTTACTACGAATGTTTGCGTTTGAGAAAGGTTACCTGCATCAGTAACAGTTACGGTATATGTTCCCGGAGCAAGACTATCGTTGACTGCGAGAGTATCATTCGCACCAGTACTCCATGCGTAACTATAAGGCGCAGTTCCGCCAGTAACTGTTACGCTTGCGGCTCCATCTCCGGCGCCTGCACAGGTAACATTGTAATGCACTACGGTTGTACTCAATGACAGAGCACCATTTGCATTCGGCTGCTGAAATCCCTGAGTAAGAATAAACGGTGAATTCTGAAACGTAGGAACAATACACTCTCCTGTTGAAGATGACAACGTGATGTTGCCTCCCGTGGAATAATTTCCTGCAGAGCCTATCAATACCGGAGTCAGCGAGCCTGGAGTCTGCGCTTTCATTTGTTCCGCACAGAACGAAAGCAGTGCAGTGAACAACAGAAATATTTGATAACGCTTTTTCATTTTAGCTTCCTTAGAAATTATTTCGGTTGCGGTTCTGCTCCTGTTTTGCCTTCAGTTTCACCCGGCGCACCAACAGGTATCATATTACCTTCGTTTGCATTTGATGCACCTTTCGGCTCTTCAACTACAACTTTCGGCTTAGCAACTTCAGCAGGCTTGGTTTGATCAGGTTCTTTATGATCACCTTGCGGTTGATCCGGTTCAGCATAACCCAAACCTTTGGAAGCAGGCTGCCCATACACTTCCGGATTTAAATATGTTCCTTTTTCCGAAGCAGGTTTTTCCTGTACCGGAACAATTGGATATGCTTTTGCAACCGGATCCTGACGGATACCGGTAACTTGCCAGCTAACTTCAATCCCGGGCTTATCGGTTCTGATAGTAAACTGATTGTTCTCAATCTTCTTGTAAACTACCGCTTGAGCAAATTCAGATCCCATAATAGTTAACTGATAACGGAATTCATAGTTCAATTCCTGGAAGTAGTCAGGCAATGTTACAACTGCAAATCCGGCTGAATCTGTGGTGATATTTCCGTTGTAGATATTCATCATATCCGGACTTTCCACGAAGCTGTGTGAAAGGTATTTGTTCTCCGGATCACGCGGATCATCGATCTTGAAAGAACCACTGCCTTTAGACAATGTTCCTGTCACATGAAGATTACCTACGAAGTAACCAGCGTAGTTAGTAGTTGCGCCCGATGCAGATCCATATACACCATAGTTTATGTTACCGGAACCGCTTGCTGTTCCAAACACGCCATATTTATTGGCAGAAGTAGTTGTTCCACCAGCAGTTCCATAAACACTGAAGCGAGATTCATTACCGCCACTGAATGTGTAACCGTATACACCGTATTTAGTTCCTGTTCCGGTTCCTGCAGATTCGCCATACAGACCATAAGCCGAGCCTGAGCCAACAGTCCCGATATCAGCTTTAATTCCGTACGTAACACCAGTACTGTTATTGAGACCCTCAACCAGCATACCATAAACTTCTGAAGTATTCTGAACACGGATTTTATACCCTGATCCGGGGTTCATCGTTGTAGTTCCAATCCCGAGATTCCCGCTGATGTATGTCTGCCCGAGGAAGTAACCCGCCCAATTCAAAGCACCGCCGCTTGCGCTGCTATAAATTCCATAATTGGTGGTAGTACCATTGCTTGCAGAAACAGTAGTGAACAAACCATAGTTGGTGGTGCCGTTACTGTTAATGATGTCCGCTTCAAGTCCTCGTGCTTCTCCTGCTGTGGCGTTCACGGTTGTCAATACACCGATTGCATCTGCGGATGTACTGGACGAAGAATTTGCAACACTCAGGTAATGTCCGAAATGATTGGCTGCACCGCTAGCATTTACTGTCGTGTACTGCGCCGTATTTACCGCAGAAGCAGAAGTAGTACTGATGTACTCGAGTTGCGTCATAGGTCCTGAAGTAGCACCGTTTTGATAAACATGAAATAAATAATTCGGCAGAGTTGTTCCGATTCCGACTTCACCTGTACTGAGAACAGAAAGATGTGTTCCGGTTCCATTGTATAAGTAATAGTTACCTGACGGATTGATATATTCATATCCGATGATGCTGCCTTGATTTTTGTATCCATAAAAAGCGGACGCAGTTGCGCTTGTCGCATTAACATAAAACCCTGCCCAGGAAGAATTGGATCCGTCGTATTGTGTTCCGATCTGAGAAGATCCGGTTATGTGTAATGGATAAGAAGCAGTTGTAGTTCCAATCGCTACATTGTCAGTTGTGTTGGTCAAATAAGTGTAAGGAGCACTACGCGACCATGCTGTTGCTCCCGATGGCAGTGCTGCAGAAATGTCTGATGTTGTAATCGCAGAAGCAACAAAACCTGTTGATCCGTTACTTCTCAGAAACTGGCCGGCATTAATGGAACCCTGAACATCTAAACGATCGTTAGGTAATGTGGTTCCAATTCCGACTGAACCTCCGTTTGCAACGTATAACAAAGATGTGCTCGTACTGTTATAAACATTCAGAGCTCCTGTGCCGTTCGTATTACCGGCACCTTGAATGGTCAATCGTGCGCTGAAAGGCGTTGTACCTATTGCTACATCTGTTCCGTTACTGTATAAACTGCTTGTTGCTGTCCAAGTTGTTCCATTGTGATACAATGTTTGGCCAGTAGTTCCGGCAACCAATGGACCAGTTGCTCCTGTCGCACCTGTTGCACCTGCACTGCCGGTAGGACCTGCTACTCCTTGCGCACCTGTTACACCTTGTGGTCCTGTTGCACCTGCAGATCCTGTTGGACCCGTGGCTCCCGCAGCTCCTGCAGTACCTGTAGCTCCTGTGGCGCCTGTCGCTCCGGCACTGCCAGCAGCTCCTGTTGGTCCGGTTGCTCCTGTTACTCCATTTGAACCTGCAATTCCGGTTGCTCCTGTTGGTCCGGTTGCACCAGCAGGTCCGGGAGCTCCATTAAGGTTAATGGTCCATGAACTATATGTTCCACTTCCTGTACAACCAACACCCAGATTCACTGTCATTACTCCGGTGCCGCTCACGTAGCTGACTACAGTACCGATCATCAAGTTTGAAACGCTATTCGCGATAATAACGGATTGACCCGGACTATAAGCCAGACCGGTAGCCCCGGTCAAGACTACGGTTCCTGAACAGGCAATCGTTAAGGTCGTCACACTCGTTGTCGCATATCGATCGCCAATCGCTCCTGTCGCTCCCGTTGCACCGGTAGGACCGGTTGCTCCACTTGGTCCTGTATTACCACTTGGTCCAGCTGCACCCGTTGCACCCGCAACTCCGGTTGGTCCCGTAGCACCCGCAACTCCGGTTGGTCCTGTTGGCCCGGCAACTCCGGTGGCACCTTGCGCACCAGTGGCTCCTGATGGCCCTTGTGCACCTGTTGCACCAGCTGAACCTACAGCACCTGTCGCTCCCGTTGCACCAACTGCTCCAGTTGCTCCGGCTGCTCCCGTTGCTCCTGTTGCTCCTGCCGCTCCAGTAGCTCCAGCTGCTCCAGTTGGTCCAACTGCCCCGGTAGGACCTGCGCTACCGGTAGCTCCGGTCGCACCAGCAATACCGGTAGCTCCAGTAGGTCCGGTTAAACCAATACTTCCTGTTGCTCCTACTGCACCTGTTGGTCCGGTTGGTCCTATAGGACCTGTTGCACCGGATGCACCAACTACACCGGTAGGACCAGTTGGTCCATACAAACTTCCAGTAATCGTTGAGCCACTTAAACCATAATTGATGGTCAGTGTTCCGTCATTGTTGTCAATAATGCTTGTAATGCCATCTCCGGTAGGTCCGGTAACTCCTGTGGGTCCAACTAACGAAGGAGTTGTGGTTGAAGAAGAAGAGTAATAAATGGTAACAGTGCCATTGCCGTTAGCTACGATACTATCAATACCTGAACCTTGCGCTCCTGTTGCACCGGTAGGACCTGAAGCTCCTGTTGCGCCGGCAGCACCTTGCGGACCTGTTGGTCCAACGGCTCCGCTGTCGCCCTGACAGTCCAATCCGTTCCATTGTGAATCGCCATTTACGTCTTCTGAAATATCATTTACTCCGTTTCCGTTAAGATCCCAGCAATTGATTCCAGGCAAACCTTGCGGACCGTTTGCAGATTCCTTCGCGAACAAAGCGTAAGGCACTGACCACAATTGAGTCGTTCCCATATCCTGATAACCACTCGAGTTCGCATCCAGATATACTTTCAGATAATACGGACTCAAAGCCCAGTTGATCGTGGAGAATGTTCCTGTTGTGTTCGTTCCCTGCCCAATAACAATATTGAACAATCCGAATGCATTTGTGGTAGTAGCATGATCTTCCTGATACACCATAACGCTCGCAGAATTCAATATCTGAATACGTACACCAACTGAAGTGTTTGTCAATTCTGCTCCTGTCAAATCGCGAGCGATTGCCTGATAGTTGATCCCTTCAGGTGCTTGCGCGATCAACTTTGTCCCGATAAACAGGATAACTAACGTCAGTATAAAATTGTTCTTGACCATGGTTACCAGATAAGGTTTATTCAATTAATCTGCTTTGGTTACGGTATAGGTAATGAGCACTTTCACCAATCGCAAATTTGCATTAGCTTGTTGGGTTCCCCAGCGAAGCCAATAAGTATAGTTCAGATTATCAATTACAGGATTTGTAATGGCATTGGTAGTGCTCGTTTGAACCAAAGTGCTGTTGGTACTTGCCGGTGGAGCGATTGTCGCCATTAAACTCGAATTCCCATAACTGGTTGATGTGGATGCATCGTTTCGCCATAACTGCCCGTTTTGCAAGTTATATGTCCCGTCATTGTCAACTACATAAAACGTAACTCCCGTAACGGTGGCTCCATCGGGAAGGTAAACAGGTGCTGTCAGGTAAGCAACTGTAGCTGCAGTTCCTCCAACGGTGTAAACATTTCCACTCGTCATTGCCTTATCACACACAGAAGTATTCTCCATCGAGAATGCAGCTGCAGGTATGCTGTAATAATGCGTTTTTGCTGTCGAGTATTTATAATCGTTCGCACCATTAATACGCACGTTTCCTGATGCAATATCCAATTGTTCGGCCGGTGTGGATGTTCCCACTCCAATGTTCGCTCCCATGAATAAGAAGCGAGGCGAGCTTTCAAAATCAACGTAAAAATAATTAGCGAACGAATTGCCCATTACATCTCCAATCTTGACGCCGGTATTATCAACGCCGATTGACTCATTTGATCCATAAGCAAGGAAAGTGTAAGGTGATTGAGGAATACCACCCACACCAACGCGACCAGCGTTATCGAGTACAATCGCTGCAATACTGTTAGACATAATGGAGAACGAATTCGCTTCATTGTAGTTGATGAATCCGGAACCAACACTATTCAATCCAATGAATAAACCATCTGATCCCGTAGCACCTGTTGTCGAGTTAGTGAATTGAGCTAATGTGGTAGTACTTCCGTTAATGTGTAAATAGTTTTGCGGAGTACTGAATCCATTACCGATACCTAAATAACCATTGGCATTTAATGACATCTGAATTGTATTGTTTGTCCACCACATCATTGTATTCGTGCTATTGTCATATCGCATCGCACCCATGTATGCATTCGCAGAGGTACCCATAAATAATGTTGCACTGCCTGTAGCGGATGACAACAAACTCACTGAAGGACTTCCTGCGAGGTCAGATACCTGCAGAAGGGTCTGCGGATTGGTAGTTCCTATTCCAACATTCCCATTCCCGTTAATACGCATGCGCTCTATTAACGAAGTACCGTTATTTGAAAAGAACAACATCTCTCCTCCCCTGTTTCCTGCAATCCTGGAATTCACTTGATACGTTGGTCCGGTGGTTACCTGCGTGAAATCAATTCTCCCAACAATATCGGTTGTGGATGCACCGCTACCGATGAGTTCGATAGCAGCCAGATCTGTGGTGTACGCATTTGTTGAAGCCAAAGTGAAATACCTTGTCGCTCCTGCCGACACCGCTGGTGTGCCAACTCCAACCAAAACATTAGTACCGTTGTTATAAAGGTTACTCGTCGGTGTCCAAGCTGCACCATTGTAATAAAGTGTCTGACCCGTTGTGCCAACTACAGCAAAAACACCAGTCGCCCCTGTCGGGCCGGTTGCTCCCGTTGCACCGTTGCTTCCATTTGCACCTGCAGCTCCTGTCGGGCCGGTTGCTCCTGTTGCACCGTTACTTCCATTTGCACCTGCAGCTCCTGTCGGGCCGGTTGCTCCTGTTGGGCCGGTTGCTCCGCTGCTTCCATTTACTCCTGCAGCTCCTGTTGGGCCAGTTGCACCGTTGCTTCCATTTGCTCCTGCTGCTCCCGTCGGACCGGTTGCTCCTGTTGCACCGTTACTTCCATTTGCACCTGCAGCTCCTGTCGGGCCGGTTGCTCCGCTGCTTCCATTTACTCCTGCAGCTCCTGTTGGGCCAGTTGCACCGTTGCTTCCATTTGCTCCTGCTGCTCCCGTCGGACCGGTTGCTCCCGTTGGGCCAGTTGCACCGTTGCTTCCATTTGCTCCTGCTGCTCCCGTCGGACCGGTTGCTCCTGTTGCACCGTTACTGCCATTTGCACCTGCAGCTCCTGTCGGGCCGGTTGCTCCAACGGCTCCAGTTGGACCATACAGAGGAACTGTCGTTGCAACTGTCGCGTTGTTATAGTACACAGAAATAGTTCCGGAAGCATTCGCAACTACACTGTCAATACCTATTCCTGTTGCTCCGGTAGGTCCAGTTGCTCCAACAGCTCCCGGAGGACCTGTAGCTCCTTGGGCTCCTGCAGCACCGGTATCACCTTTGCAATCAATCGCATTCCATAAATTATCTCCGTTAATATCTTCACTTGGATCATTAACTCCATCACCATCGGTATCCCAGCAATTTATTCCCGGCAATCCTTGAGGTCCGTTCGCTGATTCTTTAGCATATAAAGCATAAGGCACTGACCATAATTGAGTATAACCCATATCAACTAGTCCGCTTCCATTAGCGTCAACATAAATACGGAGGTAATAAGGACTCGCAGCCCAATTGATGTTACTGAAGTTACTTGTTGGGTTTTGTCCCTGTCCAATCACGATATTGAACAATCCGAATGCGTTTGTAGTTGTACTGTGATCTTCCTGATAAATTGAAGTCAGAGAAGAATTCATTATCTGAACCTGTATTGTTACGGGTGTATTCGCCAATTCACTGCCCGTTAAATCGCGCGCAATTGCCTGATAATTTATTCCTTCAGGTGCCTGTGCAAATGCAGCACATGAAAGAAACAGAGCGAGTAGAGTAACAATTTTTTTCATTCAGACTATCTTGATAATTCGATCCAACCGGTTTCCTTTTGTTCACCGTACTGTCGGATAGTATAAAAATATGTTCCGGATGTCAACGGATTTCCATTGGCATCTTTGCCTTCCCAATACACAGAAACGTTATCGTAATTATTCCCGTTCCAAACGAGATTGCCCCAACGATCGTAAATCCAAACTGCTAATTCTTTATCCGGTGCTGCCCCGTCAATTATCCAGCGATCATTGCTGCCATCCCCGTTCGGAGTTATTCCGCTATAGACTGCAAAACCACAATCTTCAGAAGGCGTTACTGTTACAACTAAAGTTCCTGTTGTTGTGCACACGCCTTGAGTTACGGCACAACTGTAAGTCTGCGTTGCAGATGGTGTTGTAGTCGTATACTGTGAAAATTGAAGTCCTCCTGCAGGCGGTGGAGTCCATGTGTACTGAAATGTATTGTTCCCGTATGCATTCAACGACGCGGTTTCTCCTTCACAAATTGTTGTATCGTTCGAGAAAGTCACATTCGGATATTCATACGCGGTCACAGAGAAATAAACCTGCGAGCTGGCGCATCCGAAAGTCAGATCAGAGAATGCCGTGAACACATACAAGTAAGGACCGCCGGGAGCCGTTGAAGAGCCCAGAGGAGGTGTATAACTATTTGTAGCACCAACTGCGGCAGTTTGAAAATCATACCAACCAATAATACCGGCACCACTAACCTGCAATACAGGTGGATTACTGCCAATACAGTAATTGATTGCAGCGTTTCCTACAGGGACAGGTGCGGCAGGCTGCTGATTTATCATTACCGAGTCTACCCATGAACTTACACAAACAGTACCAACAGTATACTTCACTTTAATTTCAAAAGGCGGAGCAAGTGTTGTGTTATTCAAACTGATTACACCTGTAGAAGCGTCGACAGTTATACCGGCAGACAAAGGAGACACCAGATTATAAGTTCCTCCCAAAGTTTGGGGCTGATAATAAACCTGAATCGTATCTGTATTGCTGCAATATGTTTTATCAGCGTATCCGAATTCCGGTGACGGCCCTTGTAATGTTTGAATGAAAACAGAATCTGTAACAGAACAGCCTACACTGTTTGTAACAGTAACAACTGCGAAACCAACATCAAGTCCGTAAGCGAGAGAATCAACCCAATTGGTGGTTGGTATATTATTCCACAAATAAGTAAATGGCCCCAATGCGGAATTCGGTGTTGCAACAGCACTTCCCGTTCCCGGGCCGCAACCTATTGCAGTTTGCTCGACATCAATGGAAAACGATTCCGGAATATTCAATACAGAATATGTAATACAACCATTGGTTGAATTATAACACTCAACAAGATATTGACCTGATACAAAAATTCCGGTGAGCACCTGCGTACCGATTGACGTTGGAAAGATATATTCAACGTGCATACTATCATCGTACACCACTACATCAAAACTGTCAATGGCCGAACTCTCAGCAGGATCAATAATAACCGTTGCAGTTGAACATGCAGTGAGTCCAACAATATTCATTTCAGGTGGTTCACAACACCAACCTGCAACTGAGGCGTAGATCGGAGGTGATTGAGTGCAAACGTTGTTGGCATTTCCATTACCGGTTTCATGATCGGAATAGATGTGAACATTTACGCTCAAATCATAATTGAAGCAGTATGGTAATGTCGCTATCTTCCAACATGCAGTCCATGAAGTTTGTATGTTCCCCGGATCGCCGGCATTGTCCAACGGATTATTGTTTCCGTCACTATCAAAGAAAAAACCGCTGTGCGTTCCGGACGGAGTCGGCACCCAATTGAACCACCCCCAAGAAGAAGATGTGTTTGGTGCTTGCAAAGGAGTAAGAGTTGTGGTATCCCAATCAGTACCGAAAACAGGAACAATTGCGTGCAGATTAGATGATGTAATGAGTTCCCAACGATCCACTGTCACACACATTTCAACCGTATCCGAAGTTCCGTATTTACCGAACCAAGGCGAAGGATTCATGGTAAGTTCTGCGTTCTTTACACACTCTGCACATTCGTTGTATGATTTGATTGAGAATGTAAAATTCCCGTTTTCAGCCCAATTGCTCCCGCCGATCTGGATGTAATACTCATCTCCGATTTCAGGTGTGTAAAGCGATGTTTGCAGAACACCATTTGTTGTTTGATCACACTGAAGAGGAATCAATGACAAACAAGTTCCCTGACTCTGATACAAACGAACAAAAAATGAATCCAATCCGGCAGAACCATTCATTTCGATGTAGACGTAAGAACCGGTTCCTATGAAACGATACCAAACATCCGGACTACCGCCTTGCACACAGCTCATCGGTGAAAAATCAAATGAATTGTACGATGCACCTAATGTTGTACCGTTGACCACAATAGTATCGCCGTATGGATAAACAGAACACGGTCCGGGAACATCAAGAATTCCCAAATTCGTTGCATCACAAACAGTATCGTTTACCGGCACAGGTGGCTGAGTAGCCAACAAATCAGTCGAACCGAGAGTGATTGCGAGGAAAGAAAAGAAAGTGTATAAATACCGCATTGCCGTTTACCGGTAAAATCGGGGTATACCGGAAGACGCCAAGTTAAATAAAACCGCTGAAACAGGCAATATTTACGACGAACACTGCTAAAAATCAGATCCTGAAGCCCAAAACGAGAATATCATCTACTTGCTCCAGATTACCGCGCCATTGTTCAATTGTCATATCCAAGGTGCGGAACTGCTCTTTCATCGATGAAGAATGTATTTGGGTTAAGAAAGTACGGAATTGGCCCACCATGAATTTTTTGCCTTTCGGACCTCCGAACTGGTCGGCATAACCATCGGAGAACATATAGAGCGTATCGTTCTTCTCAAGCTGAATTCTATGGTTTGTAAAATTGCGGTTCAATCTGTCATCGAGATATCCTATCGGCAATTTATCAGCGCGAATTTCCTGAAGATTCCCATTTCTGAAAATGTAAAGCGGATTGTTTGCTCCGGCCACATCCATCATATTGTTTTTACGATCGATAATGCAGAGTGTCATATCCATTCCGTCGCGAACGGCAGTATCTTCTGAATGCTGATTGATTGTTTTACCGGCTAGCGAATTCAATTCATTGAGGAATTCCGCAGCATTCAGGCCGGGTTTTTCCTTAACGATCTGATTAAGCATATTGTGCCCCACAATGCTCATAAATGCACCCGGCACTCCATGACCTGTGCAGTCAACCACCGCGATGAATGTTCGTTCCGGTGTTTCAAAAAGCCAATAGAAATCTCCGCTTACAATGTCTTTCGGCTTGAACAAGATGAAAGAATCCGGAAGCAAACGATCTACGGTAGACTGAGACGGAAGTATTGCGTCCTGCAGACGTTTCGCATAACGAATACTGTCGGTAATGTGTTTGTACAGGATCTCCAGTTTGCGGTTCTGAATTTCAATTTCTTCTTTCTGACGAACAACTTCTTCAGTACGCTCAATAACTTTTGCTTCCAGTACGCGTTCATTCTCTCTGAGATCTGCACGCATCTTGATCAAGGCATGGCCAAGAGTATCGTCTTCGGACAACGGTTTGTAGAATGAATCGAAATTTCCGGAACCTACTTCGCGTGCAAATTCCGTTGTGAGTTTCATACCATCAACGAGACTGTTCAAGGCTACCGACATCTCTCCGACTTCGTCATTACGATTCGGAATTTTATCTGCAGGAAGAACACCTCGCGCCATCTGAAGAAGAATATTCTTCAATTGTCGTACAGGTTTCGTAATCGTGCGAGCTGTCAGGAATGCGATCAGCAATCCACCAACCGGTAATACAATGAGCAACAAAACAACCACAATCTGCAACTGACGGAATGCAGCGAGCATTTCAGTACGTTTATCCGCAGCAGCATCGTATTGACGTTGAATCAGATTATCCAGCAAATCACTGATTGCACGTGTGGCCATTGTAATATCTCCATCTTCATCCAATACCCGCGGACGCGTCAGGAAAACGATCATCGGATCATTGTAAGCTTCCAACGTACCGAGATCATTCATCACTTCGTTGTCCATCATCCAGAGTGAATCACACTTTGCGAAGATGAACGTTATCATCTGGCGATCGTTTTCACTCCATCCGGATGATAGTTTCACAATACCGTTTTTCACTGCAGGATATTCCTGTTCGATCAAACGTTTCACTTTGACTTTGTCTTCAGAAGGTCCGGGTACATTTACCCATGTTGTCATGTACGTTTTGGAACGCGTAATTACCAGACGCATCTCCTGAAGTGAATCAACTGAAGGAGTATAGAGGTTCGCAATTTTATCATTGATCTCCCGACTTTCACGAATTGTTACGAGAGTGAGAGTGAACGCAATTGTGACCAAAAGAATGAGCACGCCGAAACCGAGAAGGATCTTAGCACCAATCGAGAAGCGTACTTTCATAAATTTATTCAGCGTTTATTACTGGGCAATCAATTATTTCGGCTGGCTTCTGAGTTTATCCAGCATATCCTGATACTTTTTCGATTTTTCAAAATCGTGCAGACTGTAATAGATACCGGAAAGAACAGTCAGTGTTTCCTCTCGCTTCGGTTCCATTTCATAAGCTTTCTCTGCGAACGGCAGTGACTGTTTAAAGAGGTCAACCGACTTATCCTGAACTGTAAAAACCAGATCCAGGCTGTCATCATAATCAATGTCGTACATCAGATCCACACCTTTGTTCCAGTAGAGCAATCCCAGATTATAATTGGCAGTATAGCTGTTCGGATCCCAAACAAGTACGCGTGTGTACGTATTCTTCGTAGAATCAAAATATGCTGCATTCTTCCTTTTGTCTGCACTGTAAATCACGTTGTAGGTAGATGCAAGAGCGAGGTAAAACTCCACGTCCTTCTTGACAATATCAATTTTCGGATCAGCGAGAATTGCAGCTTGTCTGTAAAGTGTATAGCAGCTTACAGCTGTTTGATGGTTCACTGTATCAAGAGTTGCAACCGCATCGTTGTAAAAGCGACCAGCCAGATATTTGAGATTATCGCGTGTAGATTGCATACGGGCCGAAACCGTATCCATCGACAATGCCGTTTTGAAGCCGTTGAAAGCAACAAGACGATAAGGAGAAGTTGTGTTGGTGTTCTCGTACTTCTTGTACATTTCCTTGTACACGAAGCCATAGAGATACCAGCATTCCGGATCCTTGTCTGAACCGGGCTCCTTCATCTGGAGCTCGATCTCAGATCGGGCGCTATCAACTTGTCCACGCATGATAAAATCCCATGCACGATCATGATGATAGTAAGTTTGCGCTCGCAGTCCGGCAGTTCCCAGTATCACTACCAGAAACAACAGCAAAGCGCGTATGCTTACCTTGTTTTTCATCTTGTTATTTATTGTCTTCAACCGGAATGGAAAGTGTTACTAACTGTGCACTTACTTTCAGGTTATATTTTTCTGCGTTGGCTTTATTCAATTCGAATTTCTGTCTGCTTTCCACCACAATGAAATTTATTGCGGAACCCTGCTTGGCAAAGCCTGGTTTTTCGGTAACAAGCAAGGTACTTTTACCTTTTATTTTGGCGATGATATCGGGAAGCGGTGTGGTAACATCAGGAGTTACATAAAGTATGTTACTCTTTCCAATACCATCAAGTGTTGTTGTGTTCCGGATTTCAATTTTCTGCGCACCAACAGTCTTGGTTTTCGCCATCGCATTGAGTTCCGCAAGCATAGCCGGATTATTTCCGTACATGTTGATGATGAAATTGCCGGTCTGATAATCAGCAGGCCACTCAATGTATCTCGTGAAATTGTAAATGAAAACCGACTTTATGCGCGCGTTTGTATCACCTGCCGGCGGGTTCTGAAAGCCCATGGCAAGCGGAGCAACAAACAGTACAATTAAAAATACGATACGCTTCATATCGGTCTTATGGCAAAGGTCGCGCCATTCTGAATCTTCAAGAGTTCCAGAATACCGCCAAATCCTTCAAAAATACGAAATTTTCCCCATTGTGCAATTTTCACATTTTCAACAACTTATGGGTGAAATCTTCGTTTTATTAACAATCGGAGGCGGATTGTGAATAAGTAATTTAGAAGTGATGAAGAAGGCTCAAATTGTAATTCGATTGATTTTATTGTTCGCAGTGGTTCTTGCAGCTTCATGCAAAGGCAATAAAACCAATGATTCCGGCAAACTTTCTCAGGCAGATGAGGCTTTGAGGAAGAAATATGCTGCACAGCTCGGCGTAGAAGAAAAAGCAATCAGCAATCTGAAGCTCTATCGTTTTGTTGATGAGTGGTATGGTGTTCCTTACAAGTACGGTGGAAAAACAAAAAGCGGAGTGGACTGTTCAGGATTTGCCTCCGCACTGCTTCGCGATGTGTACTCTATTTCTCTGGCGGGTTCTGCACAAACCATGTATGAAGGTTGTGACCACGTTGCAGAAAAAAATCTAAAGGAAGGCGATTTGGTTTTCTTTAAAATCAACAGCAAAAATGTTTCGCACGTAGGAGTATATCTCCAGAATCGAAGATTTGTTCACGCTTCTACGAAACGAGGGATCACAATAAACAATCTCGACGAAACATATTACAAGAAGTATTTCTTCAAGGGCGGAAGACCCCGCAGTACAGCTGTTGGTCAGAAAAAATAAATCGCAGACGCTAGTTTCCGCCTCTGACGAGATGTACGAATCCGGTGAATTCTTTCACTTCTCCGTTGGTTGTTACTGCATCAACGATGTAGTAATAAACACCGTCTGTTGCCAGTTTGCCGGTGTCTGTTTTTCCATCCCAACTTCCGGTAAGTCCGTCCCACTTGTAAATCAGCACACCCCAACGATCGTAAATTTCACATTTCAATCCGGTCAGTCCGGTCCACGTCACAACGAATAAATCATTGCTGCCGTCATTATTCGGAGTAAATACATTCGGAATACTGATCATCGCCTCTCCCATAACTTCAACACACGCAGTAGCTGAATCTGCACAGCCGTTAGTATCTGCAACAATTAATGTAACGCAGATATCTGAAGTATCCGGAATTGTATAACAGTAGGAAGAAGTTGTTGCTGCAGGTGTACCATCCACTATCCAAGTCCAAGTTGCTCCGCCGACCGTCTGATCATTCATACACAATTGCCCCGGGAAACTTGCAACCGGAGAAGGCGTAAGACTGAATTGTGCTACTGGAGGAGTTCCCGCAGGAACAATCACAGTATCGGAAGCAATTGCACAACCTGTTGCATCGGTTACTGTAACAGTGTATGATCCGGGATTCAATCCGTTTATGGTTTGCGTTGTACCGCCGCCGGGTTGCCAGAGGTATGTATAAGGTCCGACTCCGCCGGTTGCAGTAGCCGTTGCCGTTCCGCTATTCGGTACACAGGATCCGGTTGCAGTAGTGTTCACAGTGATACTTCCAGTCTGCTGCTGTGTACACGTTACGCAAGTGGTCGTCTGATAATACAATCCCATCATCATGAAATTGTAGCAATCGCCTGATGAATTGACGTTAAAAGGAGAATTCGTTTGTGCAGTTGTTACAGTTGAAGCTGGCTGATCAATATAATTCCACCAATCTTCCGCGATGGTGAACGGAGCACTATTGTTCATCGAGAGGTTTGCTCCGAGTCCTTGTAAATCTGCAACAAGCATAAATGCCCGCTGATTCACCGAGTTGCCACAAACGTTCATCGGTGTGATAGTTTGAGTTGTGGTACCGCCTGTAATTACAACAGCACCATCCCAAATTTCAATATGTCCTTCAAACGTTGCAGCGGGATCACGGTAAATAATCATCATTGCAAAACCATCAACATCAGTACCGGTTGTTCCAGTAGGAAAACCCGAGAACACATAATTACCGTTACCGCTGATTGCAGCCGTAACATCTCCGCGAAAAGAATCTGTTCCGCTGAAACTCCAACACTTGTCTACATCCTGTCCGATAATTGCCATTGGATAAACGCCAGTGACTGAATTCGGATTGGTGATTGTAGCAGAGAACGCTGTACCGTTACCGGAAGCATCAGCCCATAAGAATGCTTTTTCAATAATAGCACAGGACGGAATACCTGAGACGTTCAAGGTACATGGCTGCGGCACTCCGGCAGGAGTAAATCGCTGACCGACTTTCTGAGAAACTGTAACGTAATTAAGTCCGCATGTGTCACGCTTGTAAGTAAGGCCTAAAGTTGTGCTGCCATCCTGAACCGTTGCACAATTGCTACACGCACCGTTAGAAGCTCCGTTTCCGTTTTGCTGAGCAAATCCGGTTAAAGGAAGAAGTAAAAACAGAAACAGTTTTCTCATAAGGATAATAAAATAAAAATCAAATCAGACTCTTGCCCGACGACTTCCCGCTGAAAGGTCCCGGAGTCATAAATCGTATTGACACTTCAAATCCGCCTCGCGCACGTGTTGCAGCAGTAAGACCGGAGATATTGATATCATAGCTTGTTGCCACCGAAAAATTCATGTACTCATAGCGAACCATCGGAACAATTGCGTCTTTGAATCGAAAATATCCTCCCAATGAAATTGCAGATGCTTTCTTACGATCGGTGTACATTGAAGACTGTCCGAGCACAATTTTGCAAAGCATACCGGGAGTAATTTCCATATGTCCTCCCTGCAATGCGAAGTAATACGATGGTTCGAGAACCATATTCGTATTCTTCAAGCCGAAGTATGCATTACCATGTGCAACATATTTCATTGGCAGCTTGGCAGCATTATCATTATAAAAACTGTAAACAGGTTTGTTCAAGTGATGGACAGCAAAACCGATATTGATAATCTTAGCATCCTTTGATGTCATTGTGGAGTTACCTACACGAAACATCCAGGACAATCCAGCTCCGATATCAAGATAATTGAATGCAGCGTAGTTCACCGGTTCGCCGGACGACAAGCCGCTGTTATACTGGGTACCGTCGTATTGATTTCCCCAAGTAAGCATTCCGTAGTTGAGATTACGTTGACCATAACCCGCAGTAACACCGGCAGAAAGAACATTAGAACTGTTGAGTCCTATTGCGCCGGCCACCTGCAGTTGTCCCAATGTGGTTGCCATCTTTGCGTCACCTGATTTATCATTGAAAACACTCACGCCTATGCCCAGGTGTGAACCGCTTAACTTTTGCATCAACGCAAAATCTGCTGAGGCATTAATAGTCTGATGCGGTGCACTGACAACACTTCTCCATTGGTCTTTGAAATTCACCACTGCGCGAACATCATGTCCTAAGCCGGCTTGAGACGGATTTAAAAGTGTGAGAGATTCAGTAATCTGAGAGAAGTGAATATCCTGCGCATACGTGATTCCGGTTGCACAAAGAGAAAGACCTAAAAACAGTGTTATCTTTTTCATTTTCTTTCCTCCCTGATTACTTGATAAGTGATATGTTACCCTGCATCTCAATTGCGGTTCCATCATCCATTTGTCCGGTCAGGACATAAGTGAAGACAGCAGATTCGCAAGGTTGTCCGCGCCATGTTCCATCCCATCCATTGTCCGGATTTGTGCTGATGAATACGCGTTCGCCCCATCTGTTATAAATTTCAAACTGCATGAAATTGATGCATGATCCGTAGACGAACAGTATATCGTTCTGATTATCTCCGTTAGGAGAGAATGCAGATGGCACGAACAGATCAGTGCATGGATTCTCAGCATTGAAAGTCAGAACAGTAGTATCTGTACAGCCATCGTTGTTACGAACAATCAATGTAACTGTATAGCTTCCTGTATCCGAGATTGTAAAGCACGGAGCAGGCAGTGTTGACGTCTGCGTTCCGGATGGTTCTGTAAGTATCCAATTCCACCAAACTGCACCTGATGACAGATCAGTCATACATACCTGAGTTCCGGATTGTTCAACCTGAATTGTACCTGACGGAACAATTGCAAAAGATGCCGTTGGCGTTTGTGTGACGTTAATCATCGATGCGGTTGTTGTTGATCCAACACAACCATTAGCATCGGTACATGTGTATGTTACATCATAAGATCCTGAAAGTGTATAACAATTCACAGCAGATGATCCAGTGCCAGTATTACCGTCACCGAATTGCCAAGCCGAGCTAACGCAATTGGAAGCCGAAGTTGCAGTGAAGTTCACGCAAAGCTGACCACATCCGGTAGCAACATCACTTGATAACGCAACAGCAGGCAATGGATTAACTGTAACTGTCACTGTTACGGAATCAGCCGGTGTTGAACATCCATCAGTAAGTATTACAGTGTAAGTAGTAGTTACTGTCGGATTCACTGTCTGAGAAGCTCCGGAAAGGTTACCCGGCAGCCAAGTATAGACCAGGTTATTATCACCACCTGAACCTGATGCGGTGAGTGTAGTGCTGTTGCCTGCGCATACAGAAGCCGGTGTTATTGAGCTCAATGTTAACGGAGGATTGACAGTTACTGTAAGCGTTTGAACTGAAGAGTTGCATCCGATTGAGTCTGTAACATATACGTTGTAAACCGTAGTCACTGCAGGAGATACTACATGCGGACCTGATCCGATAAGTGAATTATCCCAAACGTAAGTGTAAGGTCCTGTACCGCCGGAAGGAGTTGCCGATAATGTTGCCGTTTGTCCGATGCAAATTGAAGCAGAACCCGTTGCAGTAAGACCAACTGTTGTGTTAATGAACACAGTTACCGAATCTACTCCCTGACAACCGTTCGCATCCGACACGTTTACAGTGTAAGTAGTGGTTGAAGTCGGGAAAGCATTTGTTGTTTGTGCATTTGGTGCATCAAGAGTTGCCGAAGGTCCCCAATTCCAGATTGTACCACCTGCTACAGTAAGTTGAGCTGTATCACCGGGACAGATCGTAATATCATTGCTTGCGAAAACCGTAAGGTTGGAGCCGATAGTTACTGTGATTGTATCCGTATCAACGCAACCGTTTGAATCGGTTCCAGTAACAACATAAGTTGTATTTACCAATGGATTTGCAATCGGATTTGCAATCGAGTCATCGCTCAACGCAGTAGATGGTGTCCATACGTATGAAGCAGCACCGCTGGCGTTCAGTTGAGTTGAGCTGTTGAGACAAATCTGCACATCACTGCCTGCTGAAACAACCGGCAGTGCATTGACCGTTACTGTCAGTGTATCATTATCGGTACACCCGTTTCCGTCTGTTACCTGCAAAATGTAATCTGCGGTTGCAGAAGGAGAGTCTGTTTGAGAAGAACCGGAAGCGTTCACGAGGTTACCACCGTTCCAAACATATGTTCCTCCTCCTGAACCGGTGAGAGTAACTGAACCGCCTGCGCAGAGACTTTGATCTGCACCCGCCAATGCAACAGGATTAGGATTTACAGTAACAGGAACAGTTGAAGAATCCACACAACCCGCAGCTGTTGTAACCACGACGGTATATGTTGTTGAATTGAGCGGCACATCAGTTTGCGTTGCGCCGGAAGCAGCGATCAGATTGCCTCCGTTCCAAACGTAAGAACTGCCACCACCTGCAGTGAGATTTATTGTTTGTCCTTCACAAACCACATTCGGAGTAGCCGACAATGTAACTACCGGAAGAGGATCAACAGTAACCGTGATCTGATCAGTATCGCTGCATCCCGAAGCATCAGTGCCGGTTACGGTATATGTTGTAGTTGAGACAGGCGATACTGAAACTGAGCTGCCTGCAATATTTCCGGGTTGCCATAAGTAAGTATTCGAACCGGAAGCAGTGAATGTTACAGATCCACCAACGCAGATTGCAGATGAAGATGCTGAAGCTGTAACTACAGGAACAGTATTAACTGTTACCGTAAATTGCAATGTATCGTTACAACCGCTGGCATTTGAGCCGATAACAGTGTAGGTAGTTGTAGAAGATGGCGATAATACCTGAGTAGTTCCGGTCAGTGCACCCGGATTCCATGAATAGCTATTTGCGCCCGACATTGTTACAGAAATGTTACTTCCGGCGCAGATCGATCCGCCTGCCGGAGATGCAGTAACCACCGGAACCGGATTCACGTTGAGTGTAACCTGGCTGGTAGAAGTACATCCGTTAGCACCTGTTCCTGTAACAGTGTAAGTAGTGGTAGTAACCGGTGTAACCGTTATCGGACTACCTGAAATCGCTCCAGGATTCCACAAGTACGAAGTCGCTCCTGATCCTGTTAACGTTGCAGACTGACCGATACAGATAGCAGGCGCCGACGAAGTTGCAGTTACAGTTGGAGAAGGATTGACAGTAATTGCAACTTGCGCAGTATTCGTACATCCTGTTGCAGTATTCGTACCTACTACAGTGTATGTTGTGTTACCGGAAGGACTCACTGAAACAGGCGATCCGCTCAATGAACCGGGATTCCAGGTATAAGTATTGGCACCGCTGCCTGTAAGGTTAGTGCTTTGTCCTGCACAAATTGTTGCGCTGGATGCCGAAGCAGTTACTGTAGGAAGGTTATTTACTGTAACGGTTACCTGAGAAGTATTCGTGCAACCTGTTGTTGTGTTTGTTCCAGTAACCGTATACGTTGTCGTAGCAACTGGTGAAACGCTGACAGGTGAACCGCTCAGTGATCCCGGATTCCATGTGTAAGTATTAGCGCCACCACCGGTAAGGTTAGTACTCTGACCGACACAAATCGAAGGACTCGCTGCAGTTGCGGTAACAGTAGGCAGGTTGTTCACTGTTACAGTAACCTGTGCAGTATTTGTACAACCTGTTCCGGTATTTGTTCCCGTAACTGTATAAGTGGTTGTTGATGCCGGAGTAACACTCACAGTTGTTCCAGATAATGCACCCGGATTCCAAACATATGTGTTAGCTCCGCTACCTGTGAGATTCGTGCTTTGACCAGCGCAAATTGTTGCAGAGGAAGCAGACGCTGTAACCGTAGGCAAATTATTCACTGTAACAGTTACCTGTGCTGTGTTGGTGCAACCCGTTGCAGTGTTAGTTCCCGTTACTGTGTATGTCGTAGTTGCAGAAGGAGAAACTGAAACTGAAGTACCAGTTAAACCGCCCGGGTTCCATACATACGTATTCGCTCCTGCTCCTGTGAGATTTGTACTCTGTCCACTACAAATAGTAGCGTTGGAAGCACTGGCAGTTACGGTAGGAAGGTTATTTACGTTGACTGTAACTTGAGCCGTATTCGTACAACCCGTTGTGGTGTTCGTTCCTGTAACGGTGTAAGTGGTTGTTGAAGCAGGCGTAACGCTTACCGGAGAACCCGACAATGCTCCCGGGTTCCACAAATAAGTATTCGCGCCACCTCCAGTCAGGTTGGTGCTTTGTCCTGCACATAGCGCTGTGCTTGCCGCTGATGCCGTAACCGTTGGAAGATTATTCACAGTTACGGTTACCTGTGCAGTATTGGTGCAACCTGTTGTAGTATTCGTGCCTGTTACTGTATAGGTTGTTGTTGAAGCTGGAGTAACGCTGATCGGTGATCCTGCAGTTGCTCCGGGATTCCACAAATAAGTATTTGCTCCTCCTCCAGTCAGATTCGTGCTTTGTCCGGCACAGATTGTTGATGTTGAAGCAGACGCTGTAACTGTGGGAAGGTTATTTACGGTAATTGTGATTTGCGCGTTGCTGGTGCATGAACCTGTTGCGCCCGTCACAGTGTATGTAGTAGTTGTTGTTGGTGACACTGATACGGATGTGCCGGTAAGTGAACCTGGCATCCAGGTATAAGTTGTCGCACCGCTGGCGTTCAGTGTAGTGCTTTGTCCATTACAAATTGAGGTACTGGTTGCCGTGGCTGTAGTAGTTGGTGGCGGACCAACAGTTACTGTTACGGCTTCACGCCACCATCCCGGACAACTTCCCACATAGTAAGTGTAAGTACCAACTGCAAGCACGCCTGTAGTGTATGAAGTTCCTGTACCAATTGCCGCACCACCGAAAGCTGTAGTGTACCAGCTCAAAGTTGCGCCCACAGGTGGTGCTCCTGTAAACGCGGCAGTTAATGTTGCTGTGTTACCAGCGCAAATAGTAACGTTTGAGGTAGTAATATCCCATGTAGTTATTGTTGCGTTGTTGGTACCGGGACATCCGCGTGTTGCACCATTGGGAGGGAACTCAGTTAAAGCTCCTGAGTTTGTGGTACCATTATTACCTCCGTTAGAATTTCGCGTAGGCGCACCGGAAGAAATAGATATATATCCTCCGCCTCCACCGCCACCAGGACCTTCAGCTTCGTTTATCGTTCCCAGATAACCGAAACCCGGTAGCATAATCTGATTACCGCCTTGACCACCGTTAGCTGAAATTGTGATCGTATTTGCCACACCTCCAGATGATCTTACAACGATTGTTCCCCCTGCACCACCACCGCCGGCTCCATCTTTTCCGGAAAATGATCCCGCGGGTGGGGAACCTTGCGCATGATACCCCCGCATTCCATTAGAAGTTATATTCCCTGTACCTGTCACACTTCCATAAACAATCATATAAACCATTCCACCTCCATCACCTCCGGCACCACCCCAGTTATCGTTCTGGTCTCCTGCACCACCGCCGCCGCCAAGGAACAAACGCCCTGTAGAGTAATCGAGTGGTCGACCGCCCAGACCGCACGCCACAGACGAACGTGCATCTCCTCCCCAGACACCGAGGCTATTGGGGCCTTGAGTTAATGCATTAGCGTTGTTACCGGAAAACGTG
Source organism: Bacteroidia bacterium (assembly GCA_023151315.1). Lineage (GTDB taxonomy): Bacteria > Bacteroidota > Bacteroidia > Palsa-965 > Palsa-965. The sequence goes on along the minus strand of JAKLJE010000010.1, from coordinate 46,652 downwards.
TAACCGCCTTTTCCTCCACCAGCTGAATTAGTTGTATTAAGAGTTGGGATGATGGCCGCCTCAAGCCCCCATGCTGCGGGGTAGGCCATATCCGGTATACCTAAACCTCGCCAGATAGCTGTTCCGCTGTTTGAGTTCGGAGCATTGGCTCCCCCTCCGCCACCTGCGTTGTGACCGTTACCTCCGCCACCGCCATTGGCACCGGAACCTCGGGCATATCTCCCACCCCACAGATCATATTCTGATTGGTATCCTACAAGACCTTCTCCTTTTTCTGCACCTTCAGTATTCAGGGTATGATAGGTACGATTTGCACCGAACGTAGTAGCATTATCACCGACAAGAGAACCTCCACGAAACCCTTTCCAATTTGCACTTATGTAGCCGTTAGCGTTAATTGTCACGTTGCCGGTCACCTCAACAGCGAGCACACCACCAACAGTGCCATTCCAGTCGTCACAAGTGAGCGTATCATTCGAATTCACAGTCAGCGAAGTGTATCGAGGCACACGAATGACCTGCGCTTTCTGACCATTAATTGTATTGAATGCATTCGTTAATCCGCATTCCAATTGGATAGTTGTTCCATTCGGAACGGCACGAACCTGAGCGAATTCGTAGACACCGCACTGAAAATAATCGGTAATCTTTCCCCAAACTGTATCAGTAGTACCTGAAACATCAAACTGGTTTCGAATGAAAACTCCCTGAACCTGATAAATCATGATCAGTTCTCCGGGTTGCAACGTCGTGCTAAATCGACCATTAGTGTTCAAACCACTGTTTGCAACGGTTATTGAGGTGGCACCGGCAGCAACATCTGCTGTCAGGGCTGTATACTCATTAACTATTGCCGTTGTAGTATTGATGGTTCTGGGCCCATGAACGCCTTGCTGTGCATTAAGCGTTGTGCAGAATGCGATTAAAGCGAGAAGACCCAGTCGAATAGAAGTTGTCATGCGGTGTGCGGTTTTACAAACTTAAGGACACCAATATACCTTAATTGCCTCTGAAAACCAACATTTTTAGACGAACTCCTATTCTTCCGTACCGAATGGTTTTCTTTGAATCCATTGTACGGGTTTCAGATAGTCGATAAACGGGGAAATGATGTGATTGGAAATGGAATTTCTATGCCTCATATAACACTCAAGGTCATGAGGAACTGCTCCGACTGTTGATTTGATTTCAGCCGCAGTGCGTCCTAAAAGGAGTTGACTGCTTCGATTTTGAATTGCATCATTCACAAAATCGTAAAGAATGCGCTGATAAAGACACTTATCTCTGTTCAGAGTGTAATCAAGCCCGATAAAATGTGCCTCATATTCCTCTCCGTTAACGAACCCGGAACGGAAGGCAACAATTTTGCCGTCTAACGTATAAATTGACAAAGCAAATTCTGCCGGAAAGTCTCTCTTCATCTGCACAAAATATTCCGGCGTAAGTGCCGCCAGTCTGAATCGAGCATTTGAATGCACGGCCATGTAAAGCGAGAAAATGTCGTAGCGATGAGCGAAAATCTCATCAGCTGTTAAATCCTTTACTTCCAGAACACACGATTTTTTCTGGACTGATCGCGAACGGTTGCGATACTTTTTTGACATCGCTTTTTCATAATCAGCGTATGTTTCCCATTCGGGATCAATATGCACAATCATTTCCGGTTCAACCTTGAAACAGTAATAACGTTTACTTTTCAATACGGAATCCGGTCGTATTTCTTTATCTGCGTAATAATCTTTTGCAAGAACCAGCGACACCTTCACTGGATCAGCAAATTTCTCAATAATCAATTGCACAACCTTTGGAAAAAGGCGAAACATTTTCACGAGCGGAAACTCTTCTGCCGCTATAACGCCGTGCTCTCCGCTTATAAAATTATTACCGGAAATAAGCACACGCATTCCCTTTTGCTCTTTGCATTTCGAAAGCCATTCTGTTAGTCCGCTGACTATTTTTCCGGCTCCTGACAGCGGTTGTAAAATGAGAGAAAGCACTTCCGGTGTCAGGTGAATGATCTGAAATATATAGGCACCGACTACTGCATTATCATGGCGCACCAGCACATAGACGCACTGCAGTTCAACAGGAGCCGTTTGCTCAAATGTTGAGAGAAAGCTGTGAGATGTAAAGAAATTACCTTTTGAATTTATCCGCGACCATTCACGTTCCGGAATATCATTTATTGATTGAAAAATCCGTACATCACAACCTGAATCGGATTTAACCCATCCGATATTTTTCAGAATTGATTTTGATCTTGTGAACAAGGTTGGGCGTTTTGAAGTATTGTCGGTTTTAACTCGATAATATTTTAAGAGGAGAGGATTTTTCCCATTCTTAAAAAATCAGCATCAGGTTCAGGCTGCAATTTAACTGCATTTGCAAACGGCGTATAACTGATGGAACCTTTAACAATTCCGATCATTTCATGACTTCTGCCTTGCATCAGAGCGTCAACTGCTGCGAAACCCATTCTGCCTGCATTTACACGTTCCATGCATGATGGTGATCCACCGCGTTGAATATGCCCCAGAACACTTACACGTACATCCGCACCAGGGAAATTTTCCTTAATTTTTTCAGATACCGCAAAAGCTCCACCGGCTTCGTCTCCTTCTGAAACAACAATGATTTTTGATTTCTTGTCGCTGCGCGAGCGGCTCAATTTCTCAAGAATCACCTCAAGATCATTTTTTGTTTCAGGTATCAGAATTCCTTCTGCGCCTGCGCCAAGTCCGCTGTACAATGCGATCAAACCTGCATCGCGTCCCATTACTTCAACAACAAAAATCCGGTTGTGCGATTCAGCAGTATCCCGAATTTTATCAATGGCGTTAACTGCCGTATTGATTGCAGTATCAAACCCAATTGTATAATCGGTTCCTGCCAAATCATTGTCAATTGTCCCGGGACAACCAATGAAAGGAATATTGCAATGCTTTCTGAATTCAACAGCACCTCTGAATGTTCCATCGCCTCCGATTGCAATAACTCCCTCAATAGAATGCTTATTCAGTTGCTCTGCAGCCTTCTTCATTCCTTCCGGAGTCATGAACTCTTTACTCCTTGCTGTCTTAAGAATTGTGCCGCCACGATGAATGATGTTTGCAACTGACGATGCGGACATCTTCACGAAATCGCCATTGATCATTCCATCATAACCGTATCGAATTCCGTAAACATCCAGTTTGTGATAAACTGCTGTGCGAACTACTGCCCTTAAACAGGCATTCATTCCCGGAGAATCCCCTCCTGAAGTAAAGACCGCTATTGATTTCATGATGGTTCCTTTTGCTGTGGATTCTGAAATTTAGTTCTTTTTGAACCGCCGTACATTTCAAACTTCATAAAGCGACATTCCAAAGGGCCGTTGTACAAGTGAATTCTGCGTGTAGGTTTGAGTCCGACACTTTTAAATCCTTCAGGATTGGAAGACAGAATCCACGCTGAATAACCAGCGTATTTTTTCTTCAGTGTGTCACCGATCGCTTTGTAGAACGTTGTAATATCATCTTTATCCATTCGTTCTCCATAAGGAGGATTCATAATCACAATTCCTGTTCCGGCAGGCGGATCCCATGTATTGAAATCGGCGCAGAATGTTTTGATGAGATCTTCAACCTTTGCATTACGAATGTTCTCGCGTCCTTTTTTCAAGGTGTTTGAAGATATCTCCACTCCGTAAATCTCCACCGGATTGTTATTGATTCGGTTAATCGCGCCTTCTGTGATTTTCTCCCACAAATCACTATCAAAATCCCTCCATTTCAAAAACGCGTAGTAGTCACGAAAATAACCTGCGGGAATATTAGCCGCGAACATTGCTGCTTCAATTGGAATTGTTGCCGAACCGCACATGGGATCAATGAGTTTTAATCTGCCATCCCATCCGGTCAATTGAATCATTCCGGCAGCAAGCACTTCGTTCAAAGGCGCGCGACCTGTATCGTGACGATAGCCTCGCTTGTGCAAAGAACTTCCTGAACTGTCCAAAGCAACTGTGACTTTGTTCTGGGTGATATGAACATTGATTCTGAGATCCGGCTGATCTTTATCAACTGAAGGTCGCTCTCCGGTTTTGTTTCTGAACTGATCCGCAACAGCATCTTTGCACTTCTGTGCCATGAAGAAACTGTGGTGAAAAAGCTCAGTATTCAATGTACAATCAACGGCAATGGTATTCTTTTCGTCAATCCATTGCGACCAATCGATGTTCATTATGCCGTTGTAGAATTCCTGTTCATTGTTGGCTTCAAATTCTGTTACAGGCATTAGAATTCTCAATGCAGTGCGAAGTAGAAAATTCGCCTTGTACATGGTTCCTTTATCCCCAACAAAACTTACAGCGCGATTATGTACTTCAATATCTCTGGCACCAATGCGGATCAGTTCTTTACCAAGAACTTCTTCAAGTCCTTGCATGGTTTTCGCAACCATTCTGAATTCCGCTGAGTTTTTCTCTTCCATTTTTGAATTTCTAAGCATGTGAAGTAACCAGCCAGGCGGTAAGCATACCCACGAGTATCGTTACGAATTTGATGGCGTTGAAACGATGATTCTCGCTTGTTTCAAACAAAATTGTAGTGGAAATGTGAAGGAAGATTCCGACAACAATTCCTGTTACTACTGCAAAATAAGGTTCAAGGCTTCCGGTTAACTGCGAACCAGCAAAATTAGCAATCATCATTCCCAGCGGAGTCATTACTGCGAAAACGATAAGCCAGATTACAGCCTTGAGTTTTGAGTTCCCGTAGTGAAGTAACAATCCCATGAATGCAACGGCTACCGGAACATTATGCAAAACAATTCCTGTAAGGAAAGGAGTGAACACAACATCAGATTCCGTCTGTACACCCAACGGCATTCCTTCAAGCAAAGAATGCAGACACAATCCGATTACAATGCCGGCGGGAATTTTTCCGCCATGATGGTGGTGATGATCATGTCCGTGATGATGAACGTGACCGTGCTCAATTCCTTCTGAAACATATTCGAGCAGTAATTGAATCAGGAATCCGGCGAGAATCCAAATACCCGCTTTTGCACCTGCAGACTCGTATAATTCAGGAACGAGATGAAGCAAGCTCATCGCAAATAGGAAAGCTCCGCTGAACGACAATAATATCCGCATAGGATTGCGCGGAATTTTCACAAGCAACAGAAGGAGTCCGCTGCCAAATACAGATATGAATGCTATGAGACCGTAAATTATCATACCAACAATCAACGCTTTGAACAGTAAAAAATCATGCGATCAGATTCTTCCGCATTGAAATCACGGAGATCATATCCGCCGTAAACTTTATTCACGATAAATTTCTCTCCGAGCATAGAATGCAACTGCGGCACCGAAAACAACTGCACGCGTTCTTCAAAATGAAATACTGATCCGCCATCAGTAACCGTAATGGACTTCAAACAGTAATCGCCTTCGATACGCTTTTTCCATTTGAAATTTATTCCTTCAGCAGTTTTTTCGCCTTCAGGTTTTTGAGCAACGCTTCGTCTTACAAATTCCGAGTTGAAGTAGTCAAGCACAAAACTTCCATCTTTCTTAAGCGAAGAAGCTACAGCGTTTAATGTGCGAACGTTGTCACGTAGAGAATCGAAATAACCGAAGCTTGTAAAAAAATTAAAGACAGCATCGTAGTAATTAACTGCAACAGGACGTCGCATATCATGCACATAAAAGTGCAGATGTTCCGATTCGGATTGAGATGCAGCTTTGATACTTTGCGGAGACAAATCAACACCCGTAACATTAAAGCCCAATTCCGCCAATACTACCGCGTGTCTGCCTTTACCGCATGCAAGGTCCAGCACATTGGCATGAACCGGCAGATTTAATACTCCTGCCATTCTGATAACGGCGTCTCTGGCTTCAGCCTCGCTGCGGTTGGAGTATAGCAAATGATAATAGTGGCTGTCAAACCAAGATTCAAACCATTCGCATTTATCGGTACCCTTAACCATGGGCGCAAAGGTACACTTAACAAGGCAACCTCAATACTGAATCATTGCAGGGAATTGCTATTTTTACCATGTATTATGATGCCTTCGCGATTTAAAGCAATAGTTCTTGCAAGCTGCCTACTCTTCTTTGCAGTGATTCGTATATCGGCTCAGGATTACAAATTCAACCAAATCAGCACTGAGAACGGACTGTCGCAGACCACAGTGAACTGCATTATGCAGGACAGGATGGGCTTCATGTGGTTCGGAACACAGGAAGGACTTAATCGCTATGACGGATTCAATATCCGCATCTTCAAACGCGACCCGAAGGATTCTAATTCCTTGTCCAATAATTTCATTTACACCACATACGAAGACAAGCAGGGCATGATCTGGATCGGCACAAATGGCAGCGGTCTGGACATGTTTGATCCGACTACTGAAAGGTTTACACATTATCCATCAGACCCGAAAAACAACAGCACTATCAGCAGCAATTCTGTGCGCGTGATATTTGAAGATCGCGACAACAACCTGTGGATCGGGACTGACGATGGACTGAACCTTTTCGATCGCAAAACCGGAAAGTTCACCCGCTTTCTAAATAATCCGAATGATCCTTACTCCTTACCGGGAAATAAAATCTATGATATCACACAGGATGAATCCGGTTTGATGTGGTTGGGCACATACGGGAAGGGAATTTGCAGTTTCGATCCTGTTACGCGGAGATTCTTCAGCTACATGCTCACCGACAGCCAGATTTCCATTCTATATCCGGCACTAATTGCAACTGATGTGCGTCGTAAATCGCAATGCAATCTCATTCGTTCATTGTTCATTTACGATAAGGAGCATTTGTGGGTTGGAACCGACGGAGGAGGAATTCTTGTTTTTAATTTAAAAACGCACCAAGCAGAGCGTCCGGTATATCCCGATGGCAGTTACACAATGCCGGCAGAAGCACGTATTTTCTCGATGTGCGAAGGTCCGGAGAACAAAGTATGGCTTGCTATTTACGAAACAAGTCTGGATGTGTTCAACAGAACCTCCGGTAAGTTCGAACATTACACACCGAATGACCGTGATCCGTATGCATTTGCATCGCATCAACCGAAATGTATCTTCCGTGATCGTAATGGTAACATGTGGGTGGGAACAAACGGCAAAGGAGTTCAGGTTTACTTCACTTCAACAAGTAACATCACTCACCTGCGACGTTCGGAAAGACCCGGCGTTGGAGAAAATACATTGCAGAGCAGTGCCATTCTCAGTGTACTTGAAGATTCACGTGGACACTTATGGATAGGAACTGACGGCGGAGGATTAAGCGAACTCAATCAGAAGACCGGACAATACACGCAGCATCCTGAATTGTCTACTGCATTGAACAACGGAATTCTTTCATTGAAAGAAGGACGCGACGGTTCCATTTGGGTAGGTACTTACGGAGAAGGATTGAACCGCTACAATCCGAGAACGGGTGAGACCAAATATTATCACCCTGACGATAAAATGGAAAACGGGACGATACTTTGCATTGCAGAGGATCCTTCTGATGGAAGTATTTGGTTCGGAACATTCGGTGCCGGCATTTACAGAATTGATCCGAAAACAGATTCGTTAACGGGTTTTGACAGCGACAATTCTGATCTTCCTGCGGATGTAATTTTCAGTTTATATTTTGATAAGGCAGGAAATCTGTGGATTGGAACACGTGGAGCAGGATTATGCAGACGAAGCAAGAACGGTGCATTCAAGACCTACAGTCACGATGATTCAGATCCTTCAACTATTTCCAATGATCTTGTGTATTGCATTACCGAAGATTCAAACGGGAATATGTGGATCGGCACTGCGAACGGACTCAATTTATTCAATACGAAGACGGAAAAGTTCACCACGTGGTATGAACGCAACGGGCTGCCAAGTGACAATATCTATGCAGTTGTAATTGACAATCAAGGGTTCCTTTGGCTGAGTCATAACAAAGGATTAAGTCGATTTAATCCGAATGCAAAAAGTGATCAGGAAATGTTTTTGAACTTCGGACCGGCCTCGGGTGTTCAACCTTCGGAGTTTAATCAGGGTGCCTATGGAAAAAACAAAAAGGGAATTTTGTATTTCGGTGGTCAGAAAGGATTAAACATTATTGATCCTACGAAGCTTGTAACGAGTACACATGTCCCACCTGTTTTTGTCACTTCGTACAAGAGATTCGGAACGGAAATCAAACTGGACTCCAGCATTCTTTCAAAGCGAAGTATCTCCGTTACATGGCGTGAAAATTACTTTCAATTCGAAGCAATAGTTCTGGATTTTGTTGATCCGGAAAAGAATCTCTACCAGTATAAACTTGAAGGATTTGACAATGATTGGTCGCCGGTAACTACAAACCGTTTTATCAGTTATACCAACTTGCCTGGTGGAGATTATATTTTACGTATTCGTGGTGCAGACAGCAACGGAAACTGGAATAATGAAGGTGTTGCGTTAGCCATTCATATTCAACCACCATGGTGGAAGACCAATTGGTTTTACGCACTGTGTGTGATCACTGTTATTGGAGGTGTAATCGGATTTACGCGTTATCGTACCAGTGCTATTAAGAAAGAAAACAGAGTTCTTGAAGCGCGTGTTGCGGAACGAACACAGGAATTGGCGCAGAAAAATGCGGACATCACTGCAAGTATTCAATATGCGAAGCGGATTCAATACGCTATTCTGCCGGAGCTGGATTACATCTACAGGCATTTCCCGGAAAGTTTTATCGTTTATCGCCCGAAAGATATTGTCAGCGGAGATTTCTACTGGTTCGCGGAAAAAGACGGACATAAGATTCTCGTTTGTGCTGATTGTACCGGCCATGGGATGAAATTCTGAATCGACTTAATGTGGGTGTGATGACCGCACTGAAACAAGGTCAGCATGAAGAAGATTCACGCGACGGAATGGATATTGCAATTTGTGTGTTCAAGGAGAATTCGAAAGAAATGCTTTTTGCGGGCGCACTGCGACCATTAGTAATGATTCGAAAAGGAGTGCTGGTAAAAACCGACAGTGATCGTTTCCCGATTGGCGGAAATCTCGCACCTGCCACTTCGAAATACACACTGCATAAGATATTACTCGAACCCGGTGATATGATTTACATGTTCTCAGACGGATATGCGGATCAGTTCGGCGGCCCTAAAGGCAAGAAATTCATGGTAAAACAATTACTTACGTTGCTTGCCGAGTCACATCATTTACCGCTTCACGAACAGGCATCCCGACTTGAGCAGAATTTTGACGGGTGGAAACAGAACTTTCAGCAGGTTGATGACGTATTAGTGATCGGAATCCGCGTATAACGGGCTAAAGCCTCAATTGCCGGAATTTTCTATTTTTGAACATTAAACCCTTCGGGCTTGGTAACGTCCGAATAGAAACAATAAACCTAGATTCATGAAACGAATTGCACTAACCGCAGCATTGATTTTTGCCGGCTCTGTAATGTATGTCAGCTGTAAAAAAGATGACGTAGCAGATACCGATACAGTTTCCGCTACTGACAACAACCTTTGCGAAGGTGAGTTCATGCGGGTTTTACCAACAGTAAATAAAATTGCAATTGATGAACCCGGAGTGCAAAGAAATGATCCGTATGGCAACCCTAACGTGCAGAGCTGTCCGCTCATTTCTATTGATACAGCGAACTCTTTCCCGGTTGTAATGACAATCGACTACGGAACATCTTGTACTGACCCGGTTGACGGAAAAGTTCGTTCAGGTCGCATGTTTATCGAATTCAGTCTTCCGTGGGATTCGGTAGGTTGTGTTATGACAATTACACTGGACAGTTTCCACGTGGGATCAATTCACTATGAGGGAACTGCGGTAATTACAAGAAACGCCAGCAATACTTTCCGTTTCGTGCTGAACAACGGTCGTTGCACAAAAGGCGGAGCCGCTCCATGGGAAATTCTCTGGGCAACGGACAAAACCATTACATGGACATCCGGCAGTCAGAGCTCTCAATCGAACCAGATTGTGACCATTACAGGCACAAACTCGGGAACAGACCGTAACGGAAATACATTCAATGCTACAATTACTAATCCTTTGGTACGTGATTTAAGCTGTTCCTGGATCACTCAGGGAACGGTTGAACTTGAACCTGAAGGCAAACCAACAAGAACTATTGACTTCGGTAATGGTGGATGCGACAATCGCGGCACTATAATGATCGAGGGCAACACATTTGAATTCACGATGCAATAGGACTGAAAGGCGGGAAAGATCACTTTTCCGCCTTCTTTTTGAGTCCTGGTAGAATAATGGACGCGCCTTTGCCCGCGTGTTTGTTTTTACCAAAATCCCGTTATATTTGCTAAAACCAATCCGGAGAGCCTAAGTTTTATGATGGTCGACATCTACGACTTTTATGACAAAATGGAGCGTAATAATATTATGCTTTCATTCAAGGGTGATATTACCTCCGAATTGCTCACATCTATTCTTCAGATAATGGAGTCCAAGTTGGATACCATGCAGGAAGAACCAAAGATCAAGAAGAAGGTTTACAACGTATTGGTGGAGTGTCTTCAGAATCTTTACCATCACATGGATGAAATTCCGAAATCGCTTAATGGCGCTTCTTCGGGTGTTGACGGAGAGAATATACGCTCTGCTATCTTCATGATCGGCAAACTTGATAATCAGTACAACATTATTACCGGCAATTATATTCTCACACAGAATGTGGAAGGACTCAAGAAACGTCTTGATGAAATCAACAAACTGACAAAAGAAGAGCTGAAGGATTATTATAAAGCCGTTCTGAATAACGGTGAAATGTCTGAGAAAGGTGGCGGCGGATTAGGAATGATCGATATCGCGCGCAAAACCGGTCAGAAACTGAATTACCATTTCATGCCTGTAGATGATATTTATTCATTCTTCAGCCTGAACATTAAAATTGCACAATAACACACACCATAAGAGATACGCACTATGGAACGCATCGTAATAGAAGGAACACCGAAAACGCCAACTATCAGTTTTGATATGGCTTCAGGTCATTTGGAAATACGCGGAAGATCGATTCCAGAAAACTCGATTGAATTCTATAAACCATTGGTCGAGCACCTGGAAAAATATGCCGCAAAGCCGCAGGCGAATACGAACGTGAACATACAGCTGGAATACTTCAACACCAGCTCATCCAAGTGTATTCTGGATGTGTTCAAGAAACTTGAAGCAATCCACAAAGGCGGATCTGCTATCGTGATCAACTGGTATTACGAGCAGGACGATGAGGATATGCTGGAAGCAGGAGAAGATTATCAGGCAATTATCAATGTGCCATTTAAGATGGTGGAAGTTGCTGAGTAAGCCTGTCTGCATTGATTTTAAAAAGAAGCGTCCGCACAACGGGCGCTTTTTTATTTACGCGCATTAAACGCACTCACACATAAAACAATAAACACAGTTCCTCTGCAATGAGAAGAACTGTGTTTCTATATCTGTGTGTTGCGTGAATTACGACTTCAGCATGTTGTAGATCTGATCCTTCAACTGCACACGTTTCAATCGCAATTCATTCAAATGAACATCTGTGGTGGGTTCGGTGTTTGTCTCCGCTCTGTGTACAGCGTGATCCAACTCATGGTATTCGTCAAATAACTTTCTGAAATGAGCATCAGAGGTTTTCAGTGCTGTAATCTTCTCCTTGAACTCAGGGAATTCGTGCAAAATGTCGTGGTGTTTTTCCATACTTCTTTTTTCTGTAAAGTTCATTTTCATTCCGCTTTATTTCCATGATCAGCATCAAAAGCCGGAAAGGAAAATACTGACAGAACTCATATCCGCGCATGATCCTTTGCGCATTTATCGATCCGCCTTAATAATACATTTATGCGGTTAAAATCACATGGAACTTTTCACTTTAGCCCGCGTATTGCATGTTCTTGCAGTAATCCTCTGGATCGGTGGTGTCGCTATGGTGACCACGGTAATAATTCCGTCGGTCAAACGACTTAAATCGAAAGAGGAGCAACTTGAAACATTTGAACGTATTGAAGGGCGCTTCGCCCTGCAGGCTAAAATCACCACGCTGATTACAGGTTTGAGCGGTTTCTATATGCTCTGGTATCTTGATGCATGGGATCGATATCTGCAATTAAGTTTCTGGTGGATCCACGCCATGACTTTGATCTGGATAGTGTTCACGCTGATTCTTTATGTGTTCGAACCATGGTTACTGCATCGTATTTTCCGCGAACAGGTAATGCGCGATCCGGGCAAAGCATTCTCGGTGATTCACAAACTGCACTGGATACTTTTAACGTTGAGTCTCATCACCACTGCGGGCGTTGTCGCCGGCTGCCACGGATGGTATTGGTTCTGATCGCTTAACTTTGCCATTGATGAGCGATAACGGAAGTAACGACAAACCCAAGCGTCGCGTGCGTTACAAAGGAACGCACCCGCGTGCGTTTAAGGAGAAATATAAAGAGCAGTCACCCGACAAGTACACCGCGGATGTTTCCAAAATTCTTCAGCAAGGCAAAACGCCGGCGGGCACGCACCGTCCTATCTGCGTAAACGAGATTCTGGAGTTTCTGAATCCGCTTCCGGGACAAACCGGCATGGACGCAACTTTGGGTTACGGAGGACATGCATTGGAGCTTCTGAAGCGAATTTCACCTGGAGGAAAACTTTACGCTACAGATGCAGATCCGATCGAAATGCCGAAAACCGTTGAACGTCTCAAATTGGCGGGATACGGAGAAGATATTCTCATTGCTCACAGAATGAACTTTGCGGCAATTGATCGCATTGTTGCTGAAGCAGGTCCGCTTGATTTCGTACTTGCCGATCTTGGCGTTTCGTCAATGCAGATTGACAATCCTGAGCGCGGATTCACTTTCAAGTATGAAGGTCCGTTGGATCTTCGATTGAATCCAAAGAGCGGAATATCAGCTGCAGAATTTCTGAAACGTGTAAAGCCAGCTGAGCTGGAGGAAGTTTTGATTGAGTATTCCGATGAACCCTTTGCCGGTGTTATTGCAGACGCAATTACTTCAGCTGTGAAATCGAAAGGGAAAATTGAAACCACTACAGGACTACGCGATATTATTACTGCTGCCTTGACCAATGAATTCCATGAGGATGCGGCAAATGAAATCAAGAAATCGTGTCAGCGCACATTTCAGGCGATTCGAATTGCGGTAAACCGGGAGTTTGATGTTCTCGAAGAGTTTCTGGAAAAGATTCCGGATGCATTGAAGCCCGGTGGCCGTGTTGCAATTCTCACATTTCATTCCGGAGAAGATCGCAGAGTAAAAAAATCTTTTCAGTTCTTTCAGCGAGTGGGAATCTTCAGCGAATATTCCAAAGAACCGATTCGCCCATCAGCGGAAGAGTGTTTCTCTAATCCCAGAGCGAAACCTGCGAAGATGCGTTGGGCAATAAAAGCTGAAGAATAACCCGCTAACCTGATTATCCAAGTGAAACTTTCTTCACTCGCGGATTCTGCTTCAACCAACCACGAACGATATCGTTACAATCCGGATGAAACGGTTGTCTCCTGATCAAATGAACAAGATCCTCCTGGTCTGAAACGGAATCTGCTGCATCCATGTATCCGTAGCCGCAGAAATTTCCATTCTCAATTAAGATCAAAGATTGTTCTTCGTTGTGGCGACCGCGATCCATTACAATAAAATCGCCGCCTTCAATGCTGAACATTTTCAGTAACTCCCCTGCCCGCTTGTTGTACGACTCCACCTCTTCTTCACCGCAACAAATACCGACACATTTCTTGATCTGATAATTGAAGCATTCCGCACCGTCACGTGATTCTTCATCACCATGACCGGCGAACAACCCGCACATATGCAGACAAAGTCTGTGTTCTTCAATTGCGGCATTGAGTATCTCTCTTGCAGAAGTATAGTTGTTGAAATAACGCAAAGGCTCATCTGCCAGTTCGGTCGGAACTATTTCGAAACGCAGTACTCCGTTTTTATCATACTTGCGATTCAAAGCATGTGTGAATTCAGATTGCTTTCTTGCTCTGTTAAAGAAAGGTTTGTGTTTCTTTATTTCCTCCGATTCCAGCAGCAACGCGATGAGTTCACTTCCTGTTTTCACAAAGTCAACATCATACAACTCATTCTGCCACCGGCGCGTTTTCGCTTCACGTGATGCAAAATGCTGCAGGGCACGCGAACGCATGTTTCGGCTTTTACCGATGTACAGTATCTCTCCATCGCGACCGAGATAGTAATACACTCCGCATTCTTCCGGCAAGCGATTGAGAATTTCCGCTTTCACTTTATCTACACGGGAAGTATTGATTTCATCCAATCCCTGACGACGGAACACTTTACTTTCATTCTTCTTTGCAAGAAGAATATCAAACAATTTGGCGGTTGCAACAGCGTCTCCTTCTGCACGATGACGTTCCTGTTCACCAATATTGATTCCGACGTGTTCGCAGATATTTCCCAGACTGTACGACTTCCGCCCGGGAATGAGTTTGCGTGAGAGTTTCACCGTACACATCTGATCGCGGTTGTACGCATAACCTAATGACCTGAACTCTTCCCGAATGAATCCGTAGTCAAACGCAACATTATGCGCGACAAAAACTCTTCCTTCTGTTAATTCCACTATCTGTTTTGCCACTTCATAAAATTTCGGTGCATTCTCCACCATTTCGTTGGTGATTCTCGTCAATCGCGAAATGTGTTCCGGAATACGCCGTTCCGGATTGATCAAGGTAGTGAAGACATTAGTTACGGAAAGCCCGTCGTGCTGCACGATGCATATTTCAGTGATTTTATCGCGTCCGGGAGCACCACCGGTAGTTTCTATGTCTATAATCGCAAACACATCTTAAAATTACTCATGAAACAGCGGGAAAAGTAATTCGTGGATAAAAATCATTTTTCTGAATGCAGTTGCTGACGATCTTCGCGGGATGAAAATTTCTCCGAAAACACCGGATGCTTCCAAAACCATCATGACGGAAGTTGTGATGCCGAATGATGCCAATCCAATGGGAATATTGCAAGGCGGGCGTATTATTCACTGGATGGACATTGCATCTGCAATAGTGGCGCAAACCCATTCCGGTAAAATTTGTGTTACCGCTTCTGTTGATCAAGTGGCATTCCGCTCTCCGGCTCGTGTTGGAGATATTGTTCTGATTAAAGCAAGAATTACGCGTGCGTTCCGAACCTCAATGGAGATTTACGTCGAAGCATGGGCGCGCCCGGCAACCGGCACAGAAGCTGTCATGATAAATGAAGCCTGGTTCACATTTGTTGCGTTGGACCGAAATGGCAAGCCCTCTTCCGTACCGGAAGTAATTCCGCAGAGTGAAAAAGAAATTGCGTTGTACGAAGGTGCTGTAGCCCGAAAAGCGAGAAGGAATTCCTGAATATCAGGCTGCCTTTTTACTGAAACGCGAACCGAGGTTTCCGAGTCCGTCAATCACTTTACGTAACAGATCGAAGTAAAGTGTGATTGCCATTATCAGCGACATTCCCCAGAGCACACAAAGATTCACCCAGAACGTATCGAAGTACTTTCCGAAAATCTTTTTGCGCGGTGCAAAGAAGTGAGAGTTGGCCAGATCACTTCTGAAAGGTTCAAGGAATACCGGATCTGCACGCTGAATCAGACGTCCGTCCTGTTCAATAATCTTGTTGAACTCATTAGCGTTACGCACAAGATCAGCAACCGCTTCATTCATGTGATCATTCTTCAGTTTCACGAATGCTTCTTTGTCAGCTTCGGTCTTATTGAGATCGCGAATCGCTTTGTCACGTGCTTCACTGTTCGAGTTGAACACTTTGATATAAACGCTGTTCACCAGATTCAGATAATTGCGCATGTTGTTGGCATCTTCAGTTCCGAACTTCGCCGGATCAACAGCTGCAACTTTTTTCTCGAGTGCTTCAAGCTGCGACATCAATGATTTTGAGATTGTAGCAATCTTCTTGCGCTTTTCAGAAAGTTCCTTCAGGCGAACAAGATCCAGGGAAATTTCTGCACTGATCAATTTGATATCATCGATCTGTTCAGGCGCGTTGACTTTGTTCTTCGAATTATTCTCACACTTATCAATCTTGCCACGAAGATGCGGAATCCAGTAATTCTTACGGAAGTCCGCAACGCTCATCATCTCATCGAACTTGTAGAATTTCTTCTCGTATTCGTTGTTCTTGAACTGATTGATTGCAAGTGCTTCGAATGCCCAGCGTGACGCCATCATTTCTCCCGCAACAGGAACTGTACTCTGTGAAGTAATATCCGGATTGAGTTTCTCGAATTTCACGATCACACCGGACAACAAAAGCTGCGGAATAATGAGGAATGGAATGAGAATGTAAATTGTAACTGCTGAATTGAACGCAGAAGAAATGTTCAATCCGAGCATATTGGCAAAGCAGCTGGTTGTGAACAGCACCAACCAGTAATCCACCCACATTCCTTTGATACCTAAAACGAAATTTCCTACAAGTACGAATGTGAAGGTCTGAATGGCAGACAACACGAACATGATGAAAATCTTCGAGAACAGATAACTGGAGCGACTCAGATTCAGGAATGATTCGCGTTTCAAAATCTTGCGGTCGCGGATAATTTCTTCTGCAGAAACCGTGAGTCCGATAAACAACGCAACAACAACCGCCATGAAGAGATATGCAGGCATATTCTCGTTGGCACGCATGATATAACCTTCCTTATTCGAAACATCCGTGTTCCAGAACTTCACCAGATACGCAAGAATGAATGCGAGTACAGGCGCTTCCAGAAGGTTGATCAACAAGTACTGTGTGTTGGTGAGTTTGGAACGAACATCACGTGTTGTGAATACAACGAACTGCTTGATCTTATTCGGAATATTGAAAGTACTTTCCGGATTATCAGAAGAAGGTTGTACCTGATCCTGCCGCGACTCAATATGTTCTTTGTAGAATTTATTCCACTCAGAAGGAGAAACTTTTCGGTTACGTGTAGGATTTCCGTATTCGTCAACAACTTTTGATTCGATGATGTTGAATATCTGTTCCGGATTAACGTTACCGCAGGTCGGACATTCACTTTCATCGCTGTTCACATGGTTCACCATCTTCTTGAAATACACAACAGCGTCAACCGGGTTGCCGTAGTAAATCGGATAACCGCCGTTATCAAGAATGAGGAGTTTATCAAACATCTTGAAGATGTCTGAGGAAGGCTGGTGAATCACCACAAACACCAGTTTGCCTTTCAAAGCCAATTCTTTGAGAAGGTCCATGATGTTTTCGGAATCGCGGGAAGACAAACCGGAAGTCGGTTCATCCACAAACAACACAGAAGGCTCGCGAATCAATTCAAGAGCAATGTTCAGACGTTTGCGCTGTCCACCGGAAATCTTCTTATCCAGCGGGCTTCCCACTTTCAGGTTGCGTGCTTCGTACAGACCGAGATCCATAAGAAGTGAATCAACCGTTTTGGTTATTTCTTCTTCAGAGAAATTTCCGAAGCAAAGTTTAGCGTTGTAATAGAGGTTCTGGAAAACGGTAAGTTCTTCGATGAGCAAGTCATCCTGTGAAACGTGACCGATAACACCTTCGATATTTTCTTTCTGACGGTGAATATCAATTCCGTTAATGAGAACTTCACCTTTCGTAGGCGTTTCATTTCCGTTCAGAACGTTCAGCAATGTTGACTTACCTGCTCCGGAACCGCCCATGATTCCGATCAGCTTACCGGACTCTTCATGAATATTTACTCCACGAAGACCGAGCTTTCCGCCTTTGAATGCGAACTCAATTGAATTTGCATTGAAAGTAATACGCGCCCGTGAAGCGCGGCTCATGTAAGCAGCGATGATATCGCTATAGTAGATCGGCTGTACTTTAGAACTGCGCAGAGAAGAACCCGGAGTAAGGATATACACCTTATTCGGAATCATTGCCTGACCGTTCAGGTTCAGTTCCGTTCCACCGAAGTAGCGGATCGCGTACATTCCGACAGAAGGAATGGAAATTGCGACAACGCTGCTCGCGCCCAACGTATCAACGTAAATGTGATGGCTGTGTTCTCGCTTGCTGTCGGATTTCCCGTCGAGCAACAGGATCTCCGGAACATCCGGCATCTGATCCAATCCTTGCTCAACGAATCCGCGCATGCGCAGGAACTCTGCAGAATCAATGTTGAATGTTTCAGAAACCGTTTGAACGAATTCGAGCTCCTGTTCGGAAATTTCATTGGAGCTGTGAACGAATTCTATAAGTCGAAGCAATACAACAACCTTCTGCTTCTGTGCAAGTTCTTCGTTAATCTGAGTACAGATGCGAAGTACTTTTACTGATGCAAGAGAAGTTCTTTTTGCCGTACCGTCTTTGCGTTTTGAAACCTGGTGATGTTGTTCTACAAATTCATCGAACAACTTCAGATATTCTTCAACCAACTCGATGTTGAGTTGTTGTTTGAGGAACGATTCAACAATACCGCGGCTGGCAGAAGTAACACCATCGACTTTCGCGATGATGGCAAAGAGCTGCATTAAAGCTTTCAGTATCCGTTCACTCATATACTCTTATTGATAGCAGGTAAAAATAGGAATTTTCGCTTACAGCCGAACAATAAAAAACCCCGCCGAGGCGAGGTTTAATTATGTGATAATGTAAGCTTACTGTTTGAAGCCGATCAGGAGAACCGCACAGCCGGATTCTTTACCGGAAGCAGGGTTCAAAGAAGCTTCAATAGACACTTCAACAGTAGTGGTGACCTTGAAATCCCAATACGGTGCGTTGTTGTGCTGGCTGTTTGTAAAGATCAGTGCACGATCGCCGGTGTTCGGATCTACCGAATAAACCGAGTAGATCAGATTTCCGTCTGCATCGCCGGTTGCACCTGCAATACGGTAAGTAGTTCCTGCGAAGAAAGTAGCTTTAAACTCGGCAGTTTGACCTGCAGTTACGAAAGCGCGGTAAGTTTGTCCGTCAGAAACGTAAGGAGGAATGATGTGAGCTCCTGCAATTTTAGCCTGCTGATCGCACATTTGTGCACCTGAGAAAGGAGCAATAAATGTAACTGCAGCCATCAGAACGAATAGAGCGATTATCTTTTTCATGGAGATCAGGTCGAAAATCAGTTAGTGATGTAATTACGTACAGCAGCCACTTTCTCAGTAAGAGCGGCCAGCAATTCAGGAGTGATTTTCACTTCTGTTTTACCGTTGATGGTAGTGGTTTTTGCTCCTTCATCATGAGTAGGTTCCGCGAAAGTATACTTGATTTCAACTTTCTGGAATTCCGCATCAAGAGCTTCCATCAAAGTGATCAACTCTGCGTACTCAGGTTTGTTCGCTTCTTTCAGAAGTTTCACGAGTCCGGCAGAAGTATTCTTCTGTTCGCCGATACGGATTGCGATTGCTTCGTTCGGCTTGTTCTTATAAACTCCGAGTGCGAAGTGCATACTTTCTATCCATCCGCCTGCGAGAATCAAAGAAGCAAGGTGATCCTGTTCACTTTCGCGGAGGAAGTTATCGCTGCGACGGTACGCTTCACCAACGAGAACCATAACGGAATCTTTATTGGCGATGTTGTCGCTGAATCTTTTCATCAAAGCCTGGTCGAAGCTCGCTGTGATTTTCAGTTGGTCTGCCATCTGATTCACAGTTTTGTAATACTCGAGCGCATCAGGAGTATTCTCATACATGGTGATGTAACCGAGATCCGCACCGTAAACTCCGAGGTTGAGCGCTTGCTTCATTGCCTCAGTGTATTTCGACGCGTTTTCGATCGAGTTCAACATGCTTTTATCGTAAAGTGAACCGCTCTTCTTGATCATATCGGCGATTTGCATCGGCGACGGCATCATGAAGCTCTGGCCTTTCACTTTGAAGTTATTCACGTCGATTGTGTCCTTTGCAGGAGAATCACTGTTTCCGTTATCCGCAGGATCATCGGAGCAGGCTGCCAGCAGGGTAAACCCGCTTAAAAGGAAGGCAGCATATCTGAGCTTTAATTTCATCGAAACTACTAGCGTTTTAGGGTGGTTGAAAAGACGACGCAAGTACGGTAAAAAATGACAATTTTCAAAAAGAAACGGGGATTGGTCAACAAAAACAGCGTATTGGTAGGTTGAAAAAGACGGTTAGAGCGTAGCATGAACGTAAATGAGATATTGACCTCAACAGCTCTGAACGGATGTGTTAGTAACTTCTGAAGCGAAACGCAGTAAATCAGCTATTTTAGCCCAATATCGCTCCATTATGCAGATCAACCGACCGTTACTTACACTGATTTCCGTTTTCTTTTTCTGGGGTTTTGTTGCCGCCAGCAACGGAATTCTGATTCCTGTATACAAGGAAAAACTGCATCTGCTGCAATGGCAGGTTCAGTTAATTGATGTGGCGTTCTATGTGGCTTATACCGTTGGGTCACTGATTTACATTCTTATTTCCAGACTTTCCGGAGGTGATCTGCTGAATAAACTCGGGTACAGAAACGGTATTTCCCTGGGTTTGATGATCTCCGCGTTCGGCGCGGTGCTCTTCTACCCAGCTGCTGAACTGGAATCTTTCGGAATCATGTTGACAGCATTATTTATTGTCGCTCTGGGATTCTCACTGCAGCAAACTGCCGCCAATCCGCTGGCAATTGTAATGGGCGATCCGAACAAAGGTTCTCAGCGATTAAGTCTTGCCGGAGGCATTAACAATATTGGTACTACAATCGGTCCTTTGCTGGTAAGCTTTGCAATTTTCGGTTCCATGCATGGCGATAGTGCAACAATGGATATCAGCAGCGTGAAAGTTCCGTATCTGATACTCGGTGCAGCGTTCGTATTGGTAGCAATCCTGTTCCGCTTTTCTTCAATTCCTAATCATATTGAAGAGGCTCGTGCAAAGACCGAACATGACGCCAACTGGAAAGATCGTGGAGGTGCACTGAAATATCCGCAACTCGTGTTCGGTATGATTGCCATATTCCTTTACGTGGGTGTGGAAGTCAGCACGGCTGCCAATCTTCCTGAGTTCATGCGTATTCATACCGGAACCGATGCAAGTAAAGTTGCCCCATACGTTTCATTGTTTTGGGCGAGCCTGATGATCGGCAGATGGACATCATCCGTTGGAACTTTCGCCAGCAATCCGTCCGTTAAGCTGCTGCTGAATGTGGTTATTCCTTATGCCGCATTCGGATTCTTCCTTGCGGTAAATTATATTGCAGGAACGGATGTAAGCGAATTCTATATCTACGCGGCTGTGATTGCGGCACTCATTGTTGCGGATATTCTGAGTAAGGGAAATCCGGCTACCCAATTACTGATATTTTCATTCGCGGGAATCATAGCGCTGATCACAGGAATATTGGCGGACGGAATGGTGAGTGCTTACGCTTTTATCAGCGTTGGATTGTTCTGCAGTACACTTTGGCCTTGCATATTCACTCTGGCAATTGCAGGATTGGGAAAATACACAAACACCGGTTCAGGTTATTTGATCATGATGATCATGGGCGGAGGCATTGTGAGCTTTGCACAGGGCGCACTTTCTGATTATATGCCGATCGGTATTCAGAACAGTTATTGGGTAGGAGTTGTTTGCTTCGCTTATCTCGCTTGGTACGCTTACAAAACCAAATTCTTGCTGCGTAATCAGGGAATTGAATTTAAAACAGTGCCCTCCAAAGGAGGGCACTAGAATCAGTTCAGATTATCAAGCGTTGCTTTGATTTTTCCGAAGTCAGGAATATCTCCTGCATTCTCCAGAATTTCCTCGTAGCGAACAACTCCGTTTTTGTCGATTACGAAGGCTGAACGTTTGGAAACACCTTCCAGCTTCATGCCGCCGAACACTTCGTAAAGTGAATTGTACGCTGTTGAAACTGTTTTGTTGAAATCAGAAAGCAGTTCCATGTTCAGTTTCTGCTCTTCCCGGAATTTGCCTAATGCAAATGGAGCATCAACTGAGATTCCGAACACGGTTGCGTTGACGGAATCGTAATATGAAATATCATCGCGTACTGAACAAAGTTCTTTTGTGCAGGTTCCTGTGAACGCGAACGGGAAAAACAGGAGCAATACATTCTTCCCTTTCAAAGAAGAAAGCGTTACAGGTTCTTTAGCCGTGTTGTACAAGGTAAAATCAGGCGCATTGGTATTGAGTAGGCTCATAAGTTTGAATTGTTTTGTAATGCGAAAGTACCAACTTGTATTGCCTCCGGCACATAAAGAATATAGATTGATTTTATATGAATATAAATATTCGTGATGAGAACAATCATATAAAGTACCGTTTCCTGATGCTACATTTGCATTCGTAAAACATCAAACACTCACAACTAAAAACACATAACATGCAAGTACTCGTAGGCAAGAAAGCTCCTGTATTCAAGGCGAAGGCAGTGGTAAACGGAAAAGACATCGTTGACGGATTCTCTCTGGATCAATTCATCGGAAAGAAGTATGTAGTATTCTTCTTTTATCCGAAAGATTTCACATTTGTGTGTCCGTCTGAACTTCACGCGTTCCAGGATGCACTTGCAGAATTCGAAAGCCGCAACACTGCTGTTGTAGCTTGTTCAACTGACACAGAACAGTCGCATTGGGGCTGGTTACAGATGTCAAAGAACCAGGGAGGAATTCAGGGAATTACTTATCCGGTAGTTGCTGACACCAACAAAACCATTTCTTACAACTACGGTGTTCTGAACGGAACATACGATGCAAGTGAAGACGGAGAAATGATTGCGTCATCTGAAATGATTGCATACCGCGGATTGTTCCTGATCGACAAGAACGGAGTTGTTCGTCATCAGTTGATCAATGATCTTCCATTGGGACGTAACGTGGATGAAGCGATCCGTATGGTTGATGCACTCCAGTTCAACGAAGAGAACGGAGAAGTTTGTCCTGCAAACTGGACAAAAGGAAAGAGCGGCATGAAAGCTACTCATACAGGTGTTGCGGAATACCTCGCAGCTCACTAATTGATTTCAATCAAACAGTATAAAGCGGAAGTGAGATTCACTTCCGCTTTTTCGTTTCATACAGTCAGCCGTTGATTCTTATTATCTTTAACTCGTGCGCCTGTTTCTTTCATTGCTCAGCCGGTTTACCATTCCGATCATCATCGGATTCTGTCTGCTTGCCGTATTGAATCAGAAATGGAGCAAGAATCAATGGAAGTACACAATCATTTCCGACGGTAAAGGTTACTACGCGTATCTGCCTGCTGTTTTTATTTACGGCGACCTGAACCTCGCGTTTCACGATTCCATCGAGAAGAAGTATTACGACGATCATACAAAGTATGAATACCGCGTTCCGATTCATGGAGTAATCATCAATAAATACTTCGCGGGAGTCTCTGTAATGCAAATGCCTTTCTTCCTGATTGCGCATGGCTTTACCAAAATTTCCGGTGGAGAAGCAGACGGATACAGCATGTGGTATCCGCGTATGATGAACATCGGCGCATTGTTCTGGCTCGCAATAGGACTGATTTTTCTCCGCAGATTTCTCAAACTGCACAAGTTCAAAGATGAACTCATTGCATTTACGCTCTTTGCGTTTGTATTCGGAACCAATCTGTTCTATTATACAATTACAGAACCGATGATGTCGCATCTGTATTCCTTTGCGCTGGTCTCCATGTTCCTGTACTTCGGGAAACTATGGATTGACAGGAAAGAAGTACGTTATGCAAACATTACCGCATTACTGCTAGGTATGATTATTCTCGTTCGACCAGTGAATGCTCTCATCGGATTCTGGTTGATTTTTGAAGCGGATGGAATCAGAAATCTTTTGCGACTGAAAACGGATTATCTGAAAAGCGGTTACAGAGCCTTGATCGGAATTCTACTGTTGATTCTGCCCGTGTTTATTCAACTGCTGATCTGGAAACTGCAAACAGGACATTGGTATGTGAATTCGTATCTGGATGAAGGATTTCATTTCACCGAACCGCACATGATCAACTTTCTGTTCAGCTACAAGAAAGGCTTGTTTGTGTATTTACCATTAACGTTGTTGTCGTTGTTCGGATTGATATCTTTCTACAAAAACGACATCAAGCGTTTCGCCACCGCATTCGTTTTTCTCTTCAGCGTGATTTACATTCTCTCCAGCTGGTGGATGTGGTATTACGGCGGAAGTTTCGGAACACGCGTCATTATTGAGTATCTGCCGGTGTTTGCATTGCTTTATATCACGTTGATCACAAATTCCGGCAAACTGAAACCTTATCTCATCGGCTTAACAGTTTTACTCATTCTGTTCTGTCAATTTCAAACGTATCAATACCGATACGAGCTGATTCATTGGTCGGACATGACGGCAGAACGCTATTGGAGCGTTTTCGGCAAATTGCCGTGAGTAAAATCAGCGTAAGGAATAGTAAGTGCGAACCAGCCCCGCATCACTCGCCAGCGGTCTTGTCTTTTCAGGACCAAGGGAGTAAATCGCCGTTCCCACAACATTTGATGTTCCTGCGTCTGAATAAGTCGCGGTAGTCCATGAATAATTCATCGTTGTCGTAGCGTTTACAGTTAACGCAGTTGCACTTCCTGATGTCAGAAATGTATTTGCGGGTTCCACACTCAGCGCTACAATGTTAGAACTATCCGAAATTACATTAGCTGCCACAGCAGTTGTATCAACGAATGGCGAGCGATCATTATTTACAGTTGCCGAAGAATTTGTGCGGGATTGCTGAACAACCGGAACATTCGAATAATTATCAGCAACTACGGGCGCTCTATTCTCTGCCGGCGACGAATCCGTATTCACGGCAACCTGAATTTCCTTCTCCGACGAATCCATGTTCTGTGACGGATTCACAACCGGTGTAGGTTCATTCTTCACAATCACATCCGGTTGCGATTCACCGCTCGTAAAAAAGCGAAAAGCGACAAACAGCAGCAACAACACAAAGGCACCGGAAACACCGTATCGAACAGCAGGAATATCAAAACGCATTTTATCCTTCAATGAAATCAACAATCCATTCCACCACAATGCGCGGCGTTTCCGTTGTTCATCATCAAATGTCTCCAGAAGATTCTGTCGCACATCATCAGACAGTACGAGTGAATCATCCGACTGCACAGAGGATCGCAATTCCAGAACCAGCATACGCATGGATTCATACTCCTGTTCCGTTCCAATGAATTGCTTCACTTCACGCAATTCCTCAGCATTCAATTGCGCCCATGATTTACTGCGCAACAAACGTTCCATATCCATATTGATTTCCTTTTCCATCATTTGCTCCTTTCAGCTGTTTCGGGTGCATAGACATTCAGTTTTGCGGAAAGCTTACGCAGTGTGTAAAACAACCGCGACTTCACTGTTCCTTCGGAAATATTCATCACATCCGCAATTTCTTTCAATGCCAGATTCTCTTCGAATCGCAGAATGAAAACCGTTCGCTGATCTTCATCCATTTTTTCCAGCTCCGAACTCAAACTATTCATGAACGCTTTGCGATCGATTCTTCTTCCTGCATGATCTTCCGTTTCCACTGCAAGAATTCCAACAACGCTTTCGAACTCTGCCGGTTTCCTTATTTCCATTCTGCGGTATTCATTCTTGCACATGTTGTGTGCAACGCTGTACATCCACGTCGAGAACTTTCTTTTCGAATCAAATGATTCCGGCTGACGAATCAGCTTCATGAAAAAGTCCTGCACAAAATCTTCAGCTTTTTCTTTATCGCGCCACAACATGCGATGGAAGTAGCGCATCAAAGCAGGAGAATAGCGTGCATAGAGTTCATTGAACGCACGTTTATCTCCCCGAGCCAATCGCTGCATCAGGTCCTCATCCGAGTAACTTTTATATGAACTCGTAAACAGTCCCACTATTCTTCGCTTCTCAAGGACTGTTCGTAACCGGCTCGTATCCGGATTTTCGTTGCCTTGGCGCGCAACTCTTTCGCTTTCTCTCCATTTCCAGCACTCGCATACTGATCAGCAGCCAGCAACAATGGCAGGTAATAATTCATTTCAAGATCAGTAGCAACCGTCAGATCAAATCTGTTCTTTCCTCCTACTCCTTTGCCCACCTGATCCAATTTCATTTTCGTTCCTACATTGTTCTTTAAGAAACTCAAATGCTCAAGCGGTGTACTGCTGTAACGGAACGCCAATCCTGTGCAGTAGAGACTGTCCTGAATCGGTTCAAGAACTGCTCCACCGCAGGAAGCCGCTACATAGATTTTCTTTCCCGGATTAGCTGATGCAACACGTTGTATGAACAGTGCATCCGCCATTGAGTTTGTATCATTCTCAGGCAACATCAAACCTGCGTTGGTGAACAGCGCTTTGCGATTCTCCGGTCGGGAACAAAACGACAAACTGATCACTTTCACGGAACTGTTGTTCTGTTTAATCTGCCAGATCAACGGATACGTATCCAGTTCTCCATTGGTAAATAATACAGCATCCGCAGGCAATGACTGTAGCACATTGTAAGCATAGATTTCTGTTGTTTTAGGAGCTTCACCTGCGTTCTTCCATTTTGTATAGAACGAACTGCATTGTGCTATCGATCCGCTGAGAAATTCCTTCCCCATCATAAAGCGCAACGAAATAGGATCTTCAGGTCGCAGTTTGTAAGCTTGTTCCAATTGCGGAAACTTCAAAGGATTGCGATCGCTGTTCCAGTATTCAACAATCAATTGCTCCCATGTACCCGCGCTGAACTTCTGCAGGTGTTCATCAATGGAATTCAGTTCCGTCTGTGCACCTTCAATATCGAAAGCGCCTTCCGCTACAAAACGTGAAGCGCGATAGTAGTTGAACCACGCCACTTCATCTTTGGGAGCTGCTTCCGCCCGATTCATCCAATAATTCCGGGAGGAAAAATTGCGGATGTTATCCTGCTCGCTATAGCCGAACAGCGGGTCGTAAAATACGTTGTACCGGGCAGAGTTCTCCTGAACGACGTTGACCGGATTTGCCTGAGCCAGCAGCCAGCCCGGAAGCAGAATAAACAGGAATGCAATCGCAGTAACTCTCATCGTGATCAATTTACGCATTCTGAAATTGGGTTCATTATTGACCAGTACAAACTACCGGGAAAAAAGTTCAGGGAAACGCAATATTTTTTCTCCTGAAGTTGAGCGTTTTTATGAATAACTTGGCGTTTCGGATATGTTAAGGAACCTTTTCCTCGTAATTGCCCTATTCACCGTTGTATTGTTGGATGCACAACAGTACAATTTCCGCAATTATTCCGTTGCTGATGGATTGGCTCAATCGCAGGTGTACACCATCTGCGAAGATTCCCGCGGTTATCTCTGGATGGGTACGCGCGGCGGCGGAATCAGCCGGTTCGACGGAACACAATTCACCAATTACACCGAAGATCATGGTTTGGTAAACAACTATGTTCTGAGTATCACCACAGACAAAAACGGCGACATCTGGATCGGTACCGACGAAGGGCTCTGCAAATTTGATGGTATACGTTTCGAAGAAATCAAACTACCCGGATCGCGACATAAAATCCGCTCGGTAATTTGCGGTGACGACGGAAGAAACTGGATCGGAACGGAAGACACAGGATTGTTTGTGATGGAGAATGGAAAGTTCTCGCTGTATCGTGAGGGAAAAGTTTTGCCGTCTAAAAGAATCAATACACTTTTCAAAGATACAGATGGAAGCATCTGGGCAGGAACACCATTGGGTGTGGTGCATTTCCTCAATGGAGGAGGCACGAAACTTTATGGCAAAAAAGAAGGACTTGCATTCACAGACTCCTGGGGAATTGCCCGCGATGGAAGCAAACAACTCTGGATTGCAACCTATGGCGGAGGATTATTCAGACTTGGTAAAGACGGCAAGCTTGTACGATTCACTCAGGACAACGGATTAACGAACAATACCGTGCATAGTCTGAGTGTTGATCCGGCAGGAAGACTATGGGCAGGAACTGCTTCCGGAGTAACGCGCATTGCGGGTAAAGAGGTTGTGAACTTCACAGAGCGGGAAGGATTGTGCAGCAATGTTGTCATGTGTATCACCATTGATTCCTGGGGCAATTTATGGTTCGGCACTTCCGGTGGCGGTGTGTGTCGCTTGGACGGAGAAAGATTCATTCACTTTACGGAGAAGAGCGGCGACATGGGCGCATGGGTGTATGATGTGCATTGCGATCGTAACGGACACATGTGGTTTGCATCATCGCGCGGAGGCGTGACCGAATATGACGGAACCTATTACACCAACTATTACGAAGGCGCGGGATTCACATCTGCAAAAGTGAAATGCATTGGAGAAGACACCAGCGGACGCATGTGGTTCGGCACTTCCGGTGAAGGTGCATATTCGTTCAAGGATGGATCATTTCGTCATTACACACGCTCTGACGGTTTATCGAGCAATCACTTCTACTGTTTTCTCACTGACAGTATGAACAGAACCTGGATGGGAACAGCGGGCGGATACATTACCATTTACGATCCCAGAGATGAATCGTTCCTGAAAGTCGGAAAGAAAGACGGACTAACGAATGACAGAATTTACTCCATGTGCATGGATGGAAAAGGCAACATCTGGGTGGGAAGCGGCAATGGTGCATTTCTGATGCATTACGACAGCGCAGGAACAAGAGTGAAAAAAGCATTTCATGAATCAGACGGACTTGCTGGGAACTTCGTTCGATCTGTGACGTGTGATAAGAATGGTGCGATCTGGTTCGGCACAGCAGGCGGAGGATTATCGCAATACAAAGGAGGAAAGTTCACGAACTACACGAACAAAGACGGAATTGCATCCAACAATATTTACTCTTTGATCGCAGATAAATCGAATAACATTTGGGTGGGAACCGAACGCGGATTGGATAAAGTTGCGTTGAAAGCAGATGGAACGATCAGCACCATCAAACATTACGGCAAAGGAGAAGGATTGCGCGGAATTGAAACCAGTCAGAATGCAGCTTGCCTTGATACTGCAACCGGAGTTTGGTTCGGAACGATTAACGGCGCGAGTGTTTATCACCCTGAATTTGACAAAGTGAACAAAGAACCACCGAAGGTGCATATTACCGGAATCCGATTGTTCTTTGATCCGATTGAATCGACACCGTATGGAAGTGCGGCGAAGGGTTACAAGTGGTTTCCTGTTCCGGATCAACTTGAATTACCGTACACTGAAAATCATTTGCGATTTGAATTCTCAGGAATTGATTTGAAGAATCCTGATGGTGTACGATATCGCTGGAGACTTACCGACTTTGAAAGTGAATGGACGCCGGAGAACAGTGAACGAATTGCGACATATTCGAATCTTCAACCGGGTGAATATACATTTGAAGTTCAGGGAAGAAACAGCGATGGTTATTGGAGCGACATACAGAAGTTTACTTTCCGAATCACTCCGCCCTATTACGCCACGTGGACATTCCGCATTGTTGCTGTTGTTATAATTCTCCTGTTACTTACTTTGATATTCCGCTGGAGGCTGAAACGTGCGCAGCGCAGAACCAAAGAGCAATTGGATAAAGTGAAACTGGAGAAGAACTTGCTGGAATTGGAGCAGAAAGCTTTGCGACTGCAAATGAATCCGCATTTTATTTTCAATGCGCTGCAGTCCATCAACGGTTACATTGCGATGAATGATTCCGCAGAAGCGCGAAAATATCTTGCGAAATTCGGCAAGCTCATGCGCATGACGCTGGAGAATTCCCGAAACTCGTATACCACCATTGAGCAGGAAGCTGAGTTGCTTTATAATTACACAGCACTTGAAGCGATGAGTCAGGGGAATCGTTTCACAACCCATATTGAAATTGATGAGCGCATCAATCACGAGTCAACATTTATTCCGGTGATGCTCATTCAACCCTTTGTGGAGAATGCGATTATTCATGGGCTGAAACACAAACTTGAAGGAGGCGGAAATCTGTACATACGATTCATTCTTGCAGGAGATTCAGCCGATCAGCATCATATTGTTTGCGAAGTGGAAGACGACGGAGTTGGAAGGAAAAAAGCGGCGGAGTATGAAGCCGGAATACGGAAAGATCATAAGTCAGCCGCATTGGAGATTACGCGCGAAAGACTGAAGCAGATGAACGAAGAAGGCAAACCTGTGAGTTCAATGGAAATCATTGATCTGACCGACAGCAATGGCGAAGGTTGCGGAACGCGAGTAGTGATCAGAATCGGGAATGTTATTTTCGAATAATATTACCAGCTGAACCAACCGATTCTTGAAGTAAAACGAATTACCGGAAGTAAACCCCAGCCTTCACTATAACGCAAATCCTGAACTGTATTGCGCTTATACTCTTCGTACTCTTCTGCACTCATATTCGGAAAATGAAACTTCGTATCCACCACATTCGTGTGCGTATAATTGATGCGCAAACCGAGAGACACTTCCGCAGTTGATCGGCTGCTGGTTTTCACACCGAATGAACCCAACAGAAAAATATCATTTCGCCACTGCGACAACAACAACTCTTCTGCATAGCTGCTTCCACCGTAACCGCCCATCCAAATGGACTTATCCGTGTAATACAGATAACGATATCCGCCAATAATTCCGAAGTAACGAGGCTTCCCCGAACGACTCCGACTCCACTTGTTCCACTGAAAATAAACGGAAGCTCCGTGGTAATTCATTTCCGTTGAAGTGAATCCGGGCTCATATAGCAAGCTGTGTAAAAACTTATTGGCATGCACCCATCCCAATCGCGCCTCAAAAGTCTGAGCTTCTCTTACGCGAAACGCCACGCCGAGATTGATATCGCGAAACGTTAAACGAACGGGGATGGTTGTAATTGCAATGCGAGGGGTAATGACTTGTGAAGAATCGAGCGACGACTGACAGTGAACAAAGTCAACGAAGTGGAATAAACAAAGAAAGACCATCAAAAAATGCCGAATCATCTCTGTTCATACTTGTAAACAGTTAATATGTGCTCATTTCCTGAGTTATGATATTCCCTGGATTTCCGCTTGTTCTCATCAAATACGGAACTCGTCATCATAGTCAGAACGCCATTAGTTCTATACTCACGATACACCTCATTTCCGTGAATATCATCCATGAAAACTATTCGTTGAAAAGGTACAGACTCTAAAGAATCATCAACGCATTCTTCAATTGTAGTAATCTTTCCTTTCTCAGTTGCTTCTTCGCGATATCTGGTCGTCGACAGCATTCTACCCTGCGTGGACCATTCAGTTTCATATACGTGACCGTTAGTTCCATTTTCCGGATTAAATGTAAACTTCCGTGACAGCATTGGATCCTGCTTATTGACGAATTCAGATTCTATGCGCTCAAAAACGCCATCAATTTCCTTGTAACTCGTGGTAGTTTCACTACAAAGACCAAAAGCCGAATACTCGGATACTTTAACAATATCATTTGAGTCAGCCCTGTATTTGTATTCTTTATACATGGTCTGATTTCCGTCACTAGTGTGTGTTTCGCGAATCAGCCTGTCGTTCGAATCATAAAAATATTCCGTTTCTTCAAGAAGATCTCCATCACAAAATTCACTTTCACGTTTTAATTTTCCTGTTTCAGTATAAGTGTACTTCCGTTCCATCTCCAACTGTTCACCTTCATGATTTTTCTCAACAGATGATATCAGAAGATCTAACTCGTTATAGAAACTTTCGACAGTCTGCGTGACAGATTCCGACTCGCTATCATACAATTCCTTTATTGTTTCTTTCCCATCACGAGAATAAATTCGTTCCAGAAGAAACAACCTTTCAGAATCTAATGGGCGGTTCAGATCTGCCGGAACCGGATCAGAATAACCATAAACCGTCGTGACTAAATCACAGTGAAGCTTGAGATTGTCACTCATACCATTTAACTACTTAATCATTCAATCAAAGTACGAATACTCGAAATAATCCACATACATGCCTCTGCTGTGGGAACGGAAAGCATGAAATGAAGGCAAATCGTGATCGTTGAAACGGCGATTGTGCTTACTGAGAATTCTGTCGCCCTGACGATGTTCCTGGTGAATTACTCTGTCTTTCTCGTCGAAAGTGTAATACACTTCATAATTCTCAGACGGATTCACTGACTCAGATCTTTCCTCCGCTTCACGTCCTTGCTCGTCGTGAATGATTCTGAAAAGTTCAAGAGCCTTATCCTTTTCATTATACACCACGTAGGCAATATTGTCTTCTCTTGCTTTAGCATCGAAGAAAACAGTCTTACGGGTAATGTTCATGCCGTGATCAATACTCAGCAGCATTTTTGTTTTTACTTCTCCGTTACGTTCTTCGTACTCGGTGATTTCCTCCAGCGTCATTTCATCCTCTTCATCAAACGTAACTTTGCGTATCACCTTATCTTTCCATTCAGGATGGTACTCGAAGGTTTCGCGCTTTTCCGGTTCTCCGTCTGCATCTTCAACTTTCTTCTCCGTTATGCGACCTTCTTCATCGTATGAATAAATCGTGCGCAGCGGATAACCTTCTTCAAACTCACGGTACTCCGTTGCAATTCTGCCCTTATCATCGTAAGTAAAATCTATGGTTTCCGCCAGATTGCCTTCGTTGTAAAGCTCATGACGGACAATTTTACCTTGTTCGTTATACGTGTTTACCTGCTTCTGAACTTCTTCTCCTGCAGGATCAAATTCAATCTCAAACACCAACTCTCCGTCGCGTGTAAATTCCCGATCGTAGGTCAGTTTATACGCACTCACGTCAGGTGTTTCACTTCCTTCCACATCATCCCATTCTCCGTTGTACAGGCGATAGACTTTTTGTGTTTTCAGTTGTGCTCTTTCCTTTTTTGCGCTTTCCATAAATATGAATTCAAGTCCTGCAAAAATAGAAAGTTAAGCGTCACTTAAACCGTAGAAAGAAGTAAGAAGCGGCCGGTAAATGATCAGAATACCGCAAAAACCCGTCGGAATCCGTTCATCCCTGCGATGTTTGACGCAAGGCGGAATAACCTAAATTTGATTCACCCTAAAATGAACTTATGAAACGCTACCTCTTATTATCCGGTGCAGCTGTATTTACGCTGATTCAATGTACTACAGAACCCGGTGCCGGAAACAAAATGAATTATCCTGTTACACGGAAAGTTGATACCGTTGACACATACTTCGGAGTGAAAGTTCCCGATCCGTATCGCTGGCTGGAAGACGATAATTCCGATTCCACCAAAGCGTGGGTGGATGTGCAGAACAAATTCACTTTCGATTATCTGGCAAAGATTCCTTTCCGCGATAAGATCAAAGAAAGATTGAGCGCCGTGTGGAATTTCGAAAAACGCAGCGCGCCGTATAAAAAAGGTTCGCGCTATTTCTATTCACGTAACGATGGTTTGCAGAATCAGTCTGTGCAATACTACGTTGATACATTAGGAGGAACTGAGAAATTACTCATCGATCCGAATGCACTTTCAGCGGACGGAACGGTTTCGTTCGGTGGCGGATCTACTTCCAACGACGGAAAGTATTACCAATATGCAATCAGCAAAGCCGGTTCAGACTGGGAAGAATTTTATGTGAAAGATATTACAACCGGAGAGCAGCTCTCTGATCATTTGCAGTGGATCAAATTTTCAGGTGCGGCTTGGAAAGGAAACGGATTCTTCTACGGACGATTTGACGAGCCGAAGGCAGACGGAAGTGCATTGTCTGATGCCAATCAGAATCAGAAAGTATATTATCATAAAATCGGAGATGATCAATCGAAAGATCAATTGATGTACAAAGACGCTGCGCATCCGGATCGCATGTTCGGATCACAAGTGACGGATGATGAAAACTGGTTGATTCTTTACAGCTCCAACTCAACACACGGAAACGGTTTGATTGTAAAAGATCTGACCAAACCGAATTCAGAGTTCAAGGAGATTGTTCCGTTGGCAGACAAAGCGGATGAATATGGCGTGCTTGATATTGTTGATGGAAAAATGATTGTGCGTACTGACCACGGAGCTCCGAATTTCAAGTTGGTGGAAATTGATCTGTCAAAACCGGAAGAAGCCAATTGGAAAGTCATCATTCCTGAAACACAGAACTACATGGTGGGAATTACAATGGCACCCGAATGTTATCTGGTACACTATCTCGTTGATGTGAAATCGAAACTGGAGATCTACGATAAAACAGGAGTTAAGAAAGGCGATATTCAGTGCGGCAACACAGATATTTGTTCTGTAAATGAATTGAGCGCGCACAAGAAAGACAGTCTGGTATTTGTGGGTATCGGTACTTTCACAGCTCCGCCGACGATTTACAAATACAACCTGAACACCGGAAAATCAGAATTGTATTTCCAGCCGAAGTGCGATTTCAAATCGGATGATTACGAAACCAAACAGGTGTTCTTTACGAGCAAAGACGGCACGAAAGTTCCGATGTTCATCACACACAAAAAAGGAATCACACTGGACGGAAATAATCCTGCTTTCCTTTTCGGTTACGGCGGATTCAATTCGCATTACGCACCGGAGTTCCGTATTGACCGTGCAGTATTTCTTGAGTCAGGCGGAGTTTACGCAGTAGCGAATATCCGTGGCGGTGATGAATACGGAGAGAAATGGCATCAGGGAGGAATTCTCTGCAACAAGCAAAATGTGTTTGACGATTTCATTGCAGCAGCGGAGTTTCTTATTTCAGAGAAATACACGAGCAGCAATCGTTTGGCAGTTACCGGCAGATCCAACGGAGGTTTGTTGATCGGCGCTGTTGAAACACAACGTCCGGATTTATTCAAGGTGTGTATTCCGCAAGTTGGCGTACTCGATATGCTTCGCTATCATCGCTTCACTATCGGTCGTGCATGGGCAAGCGATTACGGTCTGAGCGAAAACGAAGAAGAGTTCAACTGCCTTTACAAATACTCACCTTTGCACAACGTGAAGAAGAGGAATTATCCTGCAACGATGATTACAACAGGCGATCACGACGATCGTGTTGTACCTGCGCATTCCTTCAAGTTCGCAGCAACGATGCAGGAGAATCAGCAAGGCGATGCTCCGATTTTAATTCGCATTGACAAGAATGCGGGTCATGGCGCGGGCAAACCAACGGCTAAACAGATTGAAGAGTGGGCGGATATTTGGGCGTTTACGTTCTATAATCTCGGGATGACGTACTAGACGTTAGACATTTGACTTTAGACTTTAGAATGGAAAAGCCGTGATCGAAAGATTGCGGCTTTTTTTGTGAGCTGAAATCCGAAAGAAAATTTCGAAAATTGAAAGAGTCAAGTTGAACGCAAGCATGATGTACACGGCAATGCGTATACCCTGCGATAGATCGCAGTTCAGGTTTCAGAAAAAGCGGAGGTAAATGATTATATTAGATGTAATGAAATAAATGATTGCGAAAGTGAATGAATTTAGGAACAATTTAGGGTTTGAGGTTCAAAACACTAAGGGACCACATACTCTAAGCATTAGCGCTGAACCAAATTTTATCAAGTATGCCAAATACCCAAAACAGTTTCGAGTACCATATTCTACGTTATCTCAATAGACCCGAAGTTAATGAGCGGTACGACCTTGAATTAAGTGATCTAAAAGCCGCACTTCCGGAATTTACCTTAGCAGAATTCGAAGCCGAATTTCCTCGACTTGAACGATTAAAGTTCATAGGAACAAAGGATCACAAAAAAAATAAAGATCAAGCTTCGTTGGGAATAACCATTACGGACCAAGGTAAAATCCGACTAAATCAAATGCAAAACCACATTGATACACTGAGAAATCTCGCAGCTATTCAGAGTACGACGGACAAAACAAAGGACAAGGTTGATTTGATTGCCCGATGGGGACTGATCTTGGCAGTTATCTCTGTTCTTGTCGGTATCGTACAAACCATTTATACAATCTTACAATACCATGGCATCTAGGTCGGCAGAAGAGAAGTTAGACATTGCACTAGCATATCTCGCTAAAAAGAATGAAGGTAGCTATTTGTATCCGGAAAAAATCGATCTATTTGATCACATGACGAAGCAAGGAATTCCGGAGAATGAACACTTACCCATATTACTGCATCTACAGTGGGGGGAATATGTTTCATTGTTTTATGAAGACGGCAATGATAAGATACGTGGCGAATTTCCAAATCAAATTAAGATTACCTTCAAAGGAATCAAATTCAATGATAAAGGTGGATATACGAAGCATTTATGTCAGCAGAAACTGAAACGCATCGGTAGTACAATAATTACGTGGGTAACGGTGTTGACTTTCCTTGGAGTATTGATTAGTCTCTGGTTGCAATATCGCGCAGAAAAGCATGAAGAAGAACGATGGAGAATTGATCATATTGCAATAGACACAGTTTACGTGCACGATACATTACGTTTAGGAGATGATACTATTACTAAAGTTCGCCGCTGATGACATTAAGGAACTTTGAACTTAGACAACTTTATTCGCGCAATTGGGATGCATTTGCAGATGCGATGAAGACCAAATCATTATTGCGTTACAAAAATCACCCGCATCTACTTTCAATTGACCAAGAATTCGATAATAAATGGAATACTGCTGATCTCAGAATTATGATATTCGGAATAAGCACGAATGGGTGGGGCAGTAAAGAAGACTTTGATGTTTATTACGAACCCGCTAATAAATCGGTAAACCACCTAATGTCACTTTACAGATCGTTTTACTTTGACGGAGGGAATTGGAGGTATGGGCAAGTATTTTGGAATTATATTTTCTCCATTCAAGAAATACTAAGCTATCGGTTACAGAAAAAAGTCCAAGTGATTTGGAATAACGTTTATAAAACCGAACCTTCTAATCACGAGCTAGAGAGCCAGTTATTTAATGTAACGGCAGAAGAAATAAATATTCTACAACCTGATATTATTCTTCTTTTAGGATTGAAATGCAACAACGTTCTGCATTCACGACTATCCAGCAAAGAAATTTGGTGGGAGTCACATGAAGTATGGGATGACCACAATGGTGAGCAGACATTTTTATATTACGATATACCCCGTGAATATTACAGTCATTTAAGCGACCGCCTTAAACATATGATTATCACATATCACCCCAACGCACGCGGCGATAGCGCTGGTATCAAATTGAAATTATTTCTGGACAAGCTAGAAAAACTATTTCATTAAAACAGAAAGGCGAATGAGCTGAAAGAATCTACTTTATCACCCAACCAATTTCCACAAACCACATCACTTTCTCCGCATTTTCTGAAAGTCAATCTGCGATCTATCGCAGTTCAGGTTTCAGAAAGAGCGGGGGTAAATGTTTATATTAGAGGTAAGGAAGAAATGGTTGAAAAAAATGATAGAAGTGTTTCGAGTTTGAGATTCGAATCCCGTTACTAATCACTTAACAGCATGAAACAAAGTAATAGGAGAAATATTACTCTAGGTCTAGTCGGATTTCTACTGATTGTCATTCTCTTTATCCTAATGGTAAATTATCGAGATACACCATTTGAAACAAGAGGAAAATTGGTCTCGACCAAGATATTGAAAGTAGACGCTTGTCCTAAAGTAGGTTATTGTATAGAGTATCAGTATTATTTTGATGGCAAACTTTACCGGGGCAACGGAACTCATAGTCCTTCTGGTCGAGGTGAAAAAATTGGCGTTATCTTGGCTTATGACACTCCCATATTAGCAGTAATTGATTCGATCAACCCGAGCGAAAGTAGATTACTATTGACGATGGCAGATTATGAATCTCTAAATATAGCTGTGCCCGACTCAGCACAATGGATCCTAAAACTTGATCTATAGATTAGAAATGGCGGTTAAATGAGTTAAAAGAATTTACCTTTCACCCAACCAATTTACACAAACCACATCATTCTCTCCGCATTTTCTGAAAGTCAATCTGCGATCTATCGCAGTTCAGGTTTCAGAAAAAGCGGAGGTAAATCATTAACTTAGATGCAGCAGATAAAAATGTTGCAAAATTGAATGAATTAGTGAACAAATTCGGGTTGGAGGTTCGAATCCCTACGGGTGGTGCTACTCAAAATCAATTATTGGATCCGAATCCCAATAAACAACAGTAACTGACACCAAATAAATGAAAAAGAAAATCACAATATGGATATTTATAATTGTCGGCTCTGTTTCGTTGAAAATCTATTTTGGCTATAATTCCCGTCAGATTGCGAAGAACCTTATTATTGTACAATCAAGGATTGTCAGTTGGAGCAGTGCTCAAGCAACACTTAATGTTGAATATGAATTTGAATTCCAAAATGAGTACTATCGAAACGAAATATTTTCTTACACAACGGGCCGTTTCTTGCAATATTTAAAGAGTAACAATATTAGTGTTCCTACTGCATTGGACTCAACCAATCCTAATCGATCAAAGCTGCTATTAACTGAAGGTGAATTCGCTGAGTTCGATTTAGATTACCCTGACACCATGTTTATTCATAAGCAGAAAAGCATGATTGGTCAGGCTAAATAACTAAACTCAACTCTGTTTTTATGAATAGAATAGTACTTGCCATTGTGTTTATTTTTTCGGGCGGTAGTTTTATTAGCTCAGATGCGCAGGCAATTGCTGCACGGGTAAAAGAGTTGAAAGAATCCCCTTTTCACCCAACCAATTTA
The DNA here is from genome assembly GCA_023151315.1 of Bacteroidia bacterium. Taxonomy (GTDB): domain Bacteria; phylum Bacteroidota; class Bacteroidia; order Palsa-965; family Palsa-965. The sequence continues at coordinate 8,116 of JAKLJE010000010.1, read as the reverse complement.
AACAAACCACTTCATTCTCTCTGCTTTTTCTGAAAGTCAATCTGCGATCTATCGCGGGTGGTGGCTTGCGGAAGGGAGACCTGAGGCTTGAGACCTGAGCAGGGAGACCTGTGACCTGAGAAGAGAGGCATGAGAGTTGAGTAGCGTGTTACACGAAGATTTCGTAACTTCAATTATGCTTCGGAAAATCGTATTGTCTCTTTTCATTTTGACTGCAGTTCATGTGCAGGCGCAATTCAGTTTGCACGATCTGGCAGAAGCTGAGGGGAAACGAAATGCTGCAAACGCAACAGCGCCTTCCATTCAAGCCATAAACAATTCCGACTTCGTTTACCAGCGTTGCGAATGGAGAGTTGATCCGTTGGTGAATTATATTGACGGAAAAATTACAACGTACTTTGTGCCGAATCAAAGTATTTCAAACATTCAGTTTGATCTTTCCGTGGCGTTGACGGTCGACAGCATCGTTTATCATAGCACCAACCTGACTTTCACACATACGAATGAAATTCTTGACGGTCAGTTTGCCTCTGCTCTGCCGGGCAATGTGATTGATTCCGTTTCGGTTTATTATCACGGTGCGCCGGATACATCGATGCGTGGTTTTCATCTTTCGGTTCACGGACCGAACAATGATCCTGTGATGTGGACACTCTCGGAACCTTACGGCGCGAAAAACTGGTGGCCCTGCAAACAGGATCTGAATGATAAAATTGATTCCGTTGACATTATTGTTACCGCACCATTGTGGTATGAAGTAGCGAGTAACGGAACACTGACCGACGATGTAACATTCGCCGTGCAGAGACAATGGACGTGGAAACATCGTTATCCGATTGCCGCGTTTCTCGTGTGTTTTGCGGTGAGCAATTATTCCATTTATAGCGACTTCGTTGTCTACAACGGCGATACCGTGGAAGTGATCAACTATGTATATCCGGAAGACTCCGCCATGGCCAGCTATGCGACACCCGGAGTTATTGAACAGATGCAATTGTTCGATTCGCTGTTCGGATTGTATCCGTTTGCGGATGAAAAATACGGTCACGCGCAATGCAATTTCGGTGGAGGAATGGAACATACTACAATTACATTCCTGGGCGGATTCTGGTACGAGTTGCTCGCGCATGAACTCGCCCATCAATGGTTCGGTGATAAAGTAACATGCGGCAGTTGGGAAGATATATGGATCAATGAAGGATTTGCCACCTACCTCACGGGATTGTGTTACGAACGTTATGCTCCGCAACTGTATTGGAAGCCGTACATCAAAGGAAAGATTGATCACACTGTGTCTGCACCGGACGGATCTGTTTTTGTGGATGACACAACAAACATCAGCCGTATTTTCGATGCACGTCTCTCCTACGCCAAAGGCGCAATGGTGTTGCATCAATTGCGTTGGGTCATCGGCGACAGCGCGTGGTTTGCGGCAGTGTATAATTTCATCAACGATACATCACTTCAATTTGCATTTGCGCGTACTGCACAATTGCAATGGCATTTTGAGCAATCGAGCGGACAGAATCTGAACTGGTATTTTTCAGATTGGTATTACGGAGAAGGATTTCCGACGTATCAGTTGAGTTGGTATCTGACTCCGGGTGATACTGCGGTCGTTACCATAAATCAAACGCAATCGCATCCATCCGTGAGCTTTTACGAACTTCCATTGCCTTTGTACTTCAAGAACGCCACGCAAGACACGCTCATTCGAGTGCAATACAACGCAAACGGTCAGCAGTTTTCCATTCCGCTCGGCTTCTCACCAACGGATCTGATTTTCGATCCGGAATATTGGCTGATCACAGACAGCGCCATTGTAAATAATATCGCCACTACTCCGCTACCAAGCACATTCTCCGTTTATCCGAATCCGGCGCTGGATATTTTATCATTTGAATCGCCGTTTCGCGGTGCATGTACAGTGAAGATCTATGACATGCAGGGCAAACTCGTAATGAATCAATCAACTTCCACAGACGGCAATGGAAAAGGTTCAGTGAACATTTCCGCTTTGAATGACGGATACTACAACGTGGTGGTGCAGCAGGAAGGGAAAGAGTTTAAGAGACCGTTTCTGAAGAGATAGAAAAAGAAACTGGTGATAAATAAAAAGTCCCGCATTCCATTCGAACGCGGGACTTTCATTTTATGATTGATCAGTTCCTTACTTCAGGAAGCTCAGAATCTTTTCAACGCTTGCTTTCGCATCGCCGTACAACATTTCTGAGTTCGGTTTGTAGAAGAGCGGATTGTCTTCTCCGGAATAACCTGCCGACATAGAACGTTTCATGATGATTACTTTCTCAGCTTTCCATGCTTCAATTACAGGCATGCCGTAGATTGAACTTGCAGGATCGTCCTGAGCGCTTGGGTTAACAACGTCGTTCGCACCGATTACCATTACCACATCGGTATCCGGCATATCGTCGTTGATCTCGTCCATTTCAAGAACGATATCGTAAGGAACGTTTGCTTCTGCCAACAACACGTTCATGTGTCCCGGCAAACGACCTGCAACAGGGTGAATTGCGAAACGTACATTCTTACCTGCGCTGCGCAACGTCTGCACCAATTCATGAATCGGATACTGTGCTTTCGCAACGGCCATTCCGTAACCAGGAACAATAACAACTGATTTTGCTTCTTTCAAAAGATTCGCAACTTCTTCGTGATTCAATGCCGTTACTTCACCTTCGATTGCTTTCTTTTCTCCTTTAGGTCCGAGACTTGCGCTGGCGAAAATCACGGAAAAGAAAGAACGGTTCATCGCGTGACACATGTGCATGGAAAGAATCGCACCGGAACTTCCTACGAGCGCACCGGTAACAATCAACAAGTCGTTGCTGAGCATGAAACCAGCCGCAGCTGCTGCCCAACCTGAATAAGAATTCAGCATGGAAACAACCACCGGCATATCACCGCCACCGATTGCCATTACGAGCACCACACCAACGAATGATGCAATTGCTGTCATGATTCCGAGATACAGTAATCCGCTTGTGCCTTCTGCCATGCAGAACATAACACCGAGCACTGTGCTGGCAATTACGAGAATCAGATTCATCATCTGCAATCCTGCGAAGCTCCATGGTTTGGAAGGAACTTTTCCATCCAGTTTGCCCCAAGCCACAATAGAACCTGTGAATGTGATGGCTCCGATGAAAATTCCCACGAACACTTCCACGAGGTGAATCGTATGTTCTGCTCCGGTCAATGCCTGTGTTGCAGGATCGAGATAAGAACCGATACCGACAAGCACGGCTGCCAATCCAACGAAGCTGTGAAGGATTGCAACGAGCTGAGGCATTGCGGTCATTTCCACTTTGCGAGCAACCAGAATTCCGATTACAGAAGCAACTGCAATAGCAGCGATGATGAACACATGACCTTCCACACCTTTGCCCATCACCGTAGCGAAAATGGCAACGATCATTCCGACAATTCCGTAAAGAACGCCGCGTTTAGCAGATTCCTGTGAGGACAATCCGCTCAGACTCAGAATAAACAGGATACTCGCAAATAAGTATGCTGCTGTTTGTATTTCTTTAGCGATAAACATATGCGTTCTTATTTTTTAAACATTTTCAACATACGGTGTGTTACCACGAATCCGCCAACGATATTGATGCTGGCTACCAGAATTGCTACTGTAGCAAGAATGGTCATGATATTCCCCGGATCATTTTTTGTCTGAAGCAAACCACCTGTCACGATGATACCGCTGATTGCGTTGGTTACCGCCATCAATGGAGTGTGAAGTGAATGCGACACATTGGAAATTACCTGCCATCCAACGAAAATCGCAAGCACAAATACTGTGAAGTGCTGAATGAATTCCGATGGTGCGTATTTACCAACGAGCAAGAGTAAAGCTCCGATAACGGCTAATGAAATAAGCGTTGTTGTTGCTTTCTTCTTTGCTGCTTCCGCTTCTGACTTCGCCGTTTCTTCTGCAGTTGGTGCAACAACTTTCTTAGCACCGCCACCTGCTGTAGGACTTACCTGCAGCGGAGCCGGAGGCCAATTGATTTTTCCGTTGTAAGTAACCATTGCGCGTGACACAACAGCATCTTCCATGTCGATTTTCCATTTCTCCGCTTTGCCCATATCATCGAGCAAATGGCAAAGGTTGTTTCCATACAACTGAGAAGCCTGTGTTGGTAGCTGATCCAGTTTACCAACGATCTTCACACCGTTTGAAGTGGTGATCACTTCTCCGTTCTTGGTGAGCGCGCAGTTACCGCCTGTTGCAGCAGCAAGATCGACGATTACTGAACCCGGCTTCATTGCCGCAACGTGATAATCGAGCCACAGTTTAGGAGCAGGTTTTCCCGGAATCTGCGCTGTTGTAATAACAATATCAACTTCCTTGGCTTGTTCAAGGAACAATTTCATTTCTGCTTCAATGAACTCTTTACTCATTTCCTTCGAGTAACCCGAAGCAGTTGCTCCGTCTTCATTGATATCCACTGTCAGGAAGCTGGCACCCATTGATGCAATCTGCTCCGCAACTTCCTTTCGTGTATCGAAAGCTCGTACGATTGCGCCAAGGGAATTCGCAGCTCCGATAGCAGCAAGTCCTGCAACACCGGCACCGATCACCAGAACTTTTGCAGGCTCAACTTTACCGGCAGCAGTGATTTGTCCGTTCAGGAAGCGACCGAAATGGTATGAACCCTCGATAACAGCGCGGTATCCGGCAATGTTTGCCATTGACGACAACACGTCCATTTTCTGAGCACGTGAGATACGCGGAATCGCATCCATTGCCACAGCGTTCACTTTCTGATTGGCCAGTTTCTGAAGCAGTTCCTGATTTTGCGCAGGCCACAAGTAGCTGAGAAGCACCAAGCCTTCGCGCATCATGCCCACTTCTTCAGCGGTTGGTTCTTTTACTTTCAGAACGATATCCATTTTGCCATAGATATCGGCAGCACTCGGAACGATCTTCGCTCCTGCTTCTTCAAATTCCTTATCGGAATAATTTGCCTTTACGCCGGCGTTCTGCTGAATGTAAACTTCAAAGCCTTGCTTCTGCAAACGCTTTACGGTTTTCGGAGTTGCAGCAACTCTTAATTCGCCGGGTGATACTTCTGATGGTACTCCAACTTTCATGGAATGATAGTTTTACGGTGTGTGTCCTCTGAAAGAGGCACGCGAAAATAAGAAGAAATTCCCGTTTTCCGTGAAATCCCGGCCGCCTCCAAACCCGTATATTTCATTGTTTAAGATTAAAGCGGATGAAGCACCCGGTTACTACACTCCGATTCATCGGAATAATTCTTACGTTAAGCGTCTCCATTTCATGCATGAACTCAGATCACGCCAAGCAGCCGGAAAGTTTAAGCTACATGCCTTTGGGCGATTCGTACACTATCGGTACAGGCGGTACGGAAGGAAATTCATGGCCGGAACTGCTGGTCCGCCACCTGAATGATTCGGGAATAGAAGTTGAGTTGATCGATAATCCGGCCCGAAACGGTTATACGTGTCGCGATCTGATCGACTATGAATTGCCGGTATTGTTCAGGAAAAAACCGGATTTCGTGACCATCTGCATCGGAACAAACGATTGGATTGCAGGTTATGATTCCGCAGGATTCACAAACAATCTTCGCTACGTTCTCGACACAGTTCAGGCAACATTGAAGGTAAAAACCAATATTGTTTTGCTGACCGTTCCCGATTTCAGTCTCACGAAATCAGGAAAACTCTATGGTAACGGCAGGAATATTCCCGAAGGACTTCAGCGTTTCAATGCAATCATCAAAGCGGAAGCCGCAGCGCGCAACCTGAAGTGTGTAGATATTTTTGCCGTTTCTCAGCAGGTAAAAAACGATCCTTGGCTGATCAGCGAGGACAATCTTCATCCTTCGGATAAAGGTTATGCGCTGTGGGAAAAAGAGATTTTTCCGGTTGTAAGCAAGGTAATACAACCGTCAGTGAAACCACGTCAGAATTGAAAACTGCCTTGTTGAACTCGAAATGTGGAATCCACTTTAGCTCTGAGAAAATATTCCGAATAACCCTTATCAACGGGAATATTCAATCTCTGAAATAATACACGCCATGATCGAATAGAAATTCCATTCAACTCGGAGCCTACAGCGACCACCTTACCACATTCAAAGCAAACGTTGGCTACGGAAGCTTGCGAATTGGAGTTTATCAATTCAATTCCATGCTTTGGCCAGAAGCACGCAGCTACTTTTATTGATCCGGAATCGGGGCTGGAATCAAAATACCCTGCTATCGCACTGTCCAAAAATCGACGTTCCGCATCATCTAATCTCCGTGTGACTTTCGGTCCCGAAAATCCTTCACGAAAATCATTATTAACGAAGGTTTTCTCTGAGAAATGTATCCAAACTTCTTCCTGAACAGATTTACTATCGCAACTATCCCTTTTAGTACAGTATCAGGGTTGCTTGGCAGTCGTATCAATGGGTGAATTAATATAAATCGTGTCGTGAACCACCGTTGTATCATAAACAACTGAGGGCGGAGTGACTTTCACATTTATAGGATCAGGAATGTCGCTACTTCCTAACCATGCACCAAGCAACGTACCACCAATAGTACCAATCAAGGTAATACCTGTTACCCAATATAGTTGCTTATCCTTTTTCTTCAAATCTTCAATAGATAATTCCAGCAACGACTTTCCCTCTCGTTCGCTTTTAACTAATTGAACATAACCTCCTTTCTCAAGAAATTTAATTCCCTTAAAGGTGATTTTGATTTGGCGAGGTGCTTTGCCTTCTCGCTCATCACCGGGATATAGAGCATAGAACGCATCTACATAATGATTCCTAACAAGATGAAGAATTATCGGAAGATGCTCTTTTTCGTCAATCCCATTACTGGTTAAATGTTTCTCAAAGTCGATTACTTCCGGGTATAAGTAACTTCCTCTGTTTTCTTGCGCAAGAAACCTTAATGCCACATCTAATTTTTCCTCAGCAGTCATGTTTAAATATGTCGTTTAGTACAGTAGAGTGATATTCACTAAATTTAGGAAATCACTTCATTTTATCGACTACTGTGAAAAAATGGCAAGATATTTTTTATCCGTTAGGACTTTTCGTGAGGAACGAAAACATTGAGGAGTTTTCAAAATGTGTAAGCGAGATTCACTCATTACGAGGAAAAAAACGGGCGATTCCACATACCCTGATGGATCAGTTCTTCGCACTAATTGTAGACAAAACTTGGGTTGAAGCTGAAAAGCACCGTGAAATAAGCGATGGTGCAAAACCTTATATAGAAAAAGTCAGAGGGCAATTTTCTTCAGATCCCAGTTATTGGTTTTCTGGAGAAAGAGTCGTTAAAGCCCCTTCATTTGAGGATGATCCCATATCCATTGATTTTAAGATGAAGTACAGTATTGAACAGATGATTCAACATACCGTTAGACTGTTTCTTTCGATTGAGCCACTCCCTGAGCGCAAAAGTGTAGCAGTCAAGTTCTTTTTTGATCGAATTAATACTTACTGTGAAACACAAATGAACAGAAAGCATCAGAGGGAATTTGGCGAATACAAGAGAATGGCTTACGCTGGTTATCTAGCTTATATTTTCAAGTACGATGATTTATATCAGAAGAAGAAGACTGTAGCCAATTTTTACGCTTGTGCTCGCAACACACTAGTCACATCTTTAGGAAAAGACAAGAAAAATAAAAAGTCCCAACGTAAACGCTAGGACTTCAGTTTGGTTAGTTTTCCCAATGAAGGGAAGATGAACTTCGACAATCCAAATATACTGCAATTCTCCACAGTACTGTAATTCCGTTCTCATTTTTACAGTACTGTAAACGCTTACACTAGTGTGAGATTTCTGCAAAATTACAGCAAGTGCTTGCTTTGGTAGGTTTTACCGATCAGTTAATGTTGCACAGTTAATTAAGGCTGGGCGGTTAGTTTCATTCGGTAGAACATGAGCTTCGACAATTCAGGGAAAGGGTTCGAGTCCCTTACCGTCCACAATGAATCTTTCGATACTACAAAAGAAGTACAACACACAAATGAAGTGTGTGAAGTTCCTAGAACACATGCGTTGGGATAGAAAACCCAAGTGTCCGTTCTGCGAAGGGGGCAATGTTACTTCT